>DVIA01000068.1 GCA_018711655.1 Candidatus Pullichristensenella avicola | reverse complement strand
TGAGCGGGTGCGGGCAGGGCCCGCCGTGTCCCGCCGACGGGGGGAGAAGCCCGGAGGGGGCGTGGGTGGAGCGTTGCGAGATAAGCGCGGCAGCGGAGGGGATTCTCAAGGGCTGATGGCCCTTGAGCGGGTGCGGGCAGGGCCCGCCGTAGCCCCGCCGATGGGGGGAGAAGCCCGGAGGGGAAGGCGCGCAGCCGGATCGAGCGGTTCCGCGCGTCTGGTCAACGGTTACTTGCATGCAAAAAGACGCGCCCGGGCCAAACCTTTCTGCGCACGAACCCGGACGCGCCCTTCGAAGCGCTCTTGCCGCAGGCAAGCAGCGTCGCTTTGCTCTACGACGCAAACAGCGCTGTTCGCCGTCACTCCCAACGCAGATAAAGCCCTGCAAAATCCCCATATTATCAGGAAAAGAGGCAAAACAGGGCACGCAATAAAAAATACATGGCAATACGCCGTGAACAGAGATGCCCGTATCCTGCTGTTACTAAGAAAAAACATACAAACATACGATTGGAAGCTCCGCCGCAGGCGGATCCTGTTGCTGTCAGGAAATATCTTCGGATGCATGCAGGCTGAAAACTGACAAAAACACCGCGCCTGGAGCCGGATTGGAAGCTGCGCGGTTTTTTCGCCGCAGATAGAGATTTTGAATATCCCTTCGGGATGCGGCATAAATGCACCATAAGCAACAGATGAACGCCATAGCGCTTCTGCTATACACAAGGCGCATTGCGCACGGCCGCCGTGCAGAGGCGCGGACCGCGGACGCCGGACAAACGCCGGCGGGCAGGGCTTTGCCCCCCCCCCCCCTCTGTCCGTCGCCGTTTTGCCTTCATGCCGAAGAGGTTTCGACGCGCCCCACTTTCGCGCGCATTTCCGGCAGACCATTGCGCGCCCGCGCCACTTTCCGGCTATTTTTCGCCAATCCACGGTACGCTCGTTCCACTTCCCGTGCCACGCCCGTCCTGCGCCCGTCCGCCCGCACCGAGGGCATGAAAACGGCTCGCCCACGCTCTTTGAAAATTCGGCCGGTTTTTCGTGCGTTCCTCCCACATTTGCGCTGATTCTATCTACAATATGGTGTTTTCCTCCCACTTTTTCGCAAAGCGCCCCGTCCTGCGCACACCTGCGGCGGCATATATTGCCCCGGGGAGGGATGCAAAATGGGCGAACGCGTGCGCGTGCGGCGGGAACGCCCCAGCGCGCTTTCCCGCGCCCTGGCGCTGATGCTGACCATGCTGTGCGTATATCTGGCTACGCTGGGCACCTCCGCCGCGCCGCCCGAAGCGGTGATCGGCACGGACGCCGACGCCCCGCGCGTTACCGAGGAAATCGTCTTTGAACCGGCGCAGGCCTATTTCGTTTCACTGGGTACATACGCGAGCGCCGAAGAGGCGCGCATCGAGGCCGCCCGTTACGCCCCGCGCGGGGCGGGCGGGTATGTGCTGGAAACGGACGACGGCTTTATGCTGCTGGGGGCAAAGTATACAAGCGAGGCCGACGCCCGGCGCGTGGCAGAAAACCTCTCCGAGACCGAGGGCCTCTCCTGCACCGTCTACGCCCAGAGCGCCGAACGCGTGCGCCTGCGCGTGACCGCAACAGAGGAGCACATCGCCCTGGTCTGCGAGGCCGAGGCCGCCCTGCGCGCCATAGCCGGGGAAACGGCCGATATCGCCGCGCAGCTTGACCGCGCCGAGATCGACCCCGAAGCGGCGCGCACGCTGCTCAACATGGCCTCCGGACGCCTGGACGATCTGCTCGGCGGCCTGCGCGCCATTCCCGGCGCAATGGAAAACGAAGTCTGCGCGCGCTTGATCGCGCTGGTGGAACAATTTCAGGCGTCGCTTTTTGTGCTATCGGGCGAAAATTCAAAAACCTCTCTTTCGCTTTCGGGAAAAATCAAGTATAATAGCATAGAGGCCGCGCTGGAGCACATGCGCTGCCTGCGCGAACTGAACGCCCTTTAACAAAGGAGTTGGTTGTTTGAAAGCCACCGATATCCAGGAACTGCTCAAGGCAACCGTGCTCACCGGCCCGCTGCCGCAGGAAGAGATCATGACCGCCTGCGGCTCGGATATGATGAGCGACGTGCTGGCCTTTCCCAAGGACAAGATGGTGCTGCTCACCGGCCTGACCAACCCCCACACCGTGCGGACGGCGGAACTGCTGGATGTTTTGATGATCATATTCGTGCGCGGCAAGCTGCCCAGCGAAGAGGTACTGAATATGGCGGAAGACGCGGGCATCGCGGTGCTCATGACGGAGTACACGCTCTACGACGCCTGCGGACGGCTCTACGCGGCCGGTCTTCCCGGCGGAACGGGGCGCAAAAAACAATGAGCGAAGTCATTCACGAGGTTTATCCCGTCGAGAAGGGCGCCTTCGAGACCGCCGGCGAGGTTTCCGGCACCATCAAGCGCATCCTGCGCAAATTGGGCGTGCCCAGTTCCGTCATTCGCCGCGTGGCCGTGGCCGCCTACGAAGTAGAATTGAACCTGGTCATCCATTCCCTGGGCGGGCAGATGGAACTGACCATAGAACCTGAAAGCGTTACCCTGGACGTATCCGACCGCGGGCCCGGCATCCCCGATCTGGACCTGGCCATGCAGGAGGGCTGGTCCACCGCCTCGGATGAGGTGCGCACGCTCGGCTTTGGCGCGGGCATGGGCCTGCCCAACATGAAGCGCAACGCCGACGCGTTCGACATCCGCTCGCAGGTGGGCGTCGGCACCGACATACACATGAAATTCCTCTGCGTCTGAAGGGACGAGAAGCGATGAACAAATTCCATTCCGTGACGCTGGATGTGACCAAGTGCGTGGGCTGCACGGCTTGCCTGAAGCGCTGCCCTACCGAGGCCATCCGCATTCGCGAACGCCGCGCCCGCATCATTGACGAGCGCTGCATTGACTGCGGCGAGTGCATCCGCATCTGCGAGCACCACGCCAAGGTCGCCACCACCAACCCCCTTTCGGCCATCAACCGCTTTCCGTACAAGATCGCCCTGCCCGCGCCCGCGCTCTACGGCCAGTTCAAGGACCTGCGCGCCGCGGCGGGCATTCCGGCGGCGCTGAAAATGATGGGGTTCGACTATGTATGCGAGGTCGCCCACGGCGCGGATATCGTCAGCCGCGCGATCATGGAAAAAATGCGGGAACCGGGCGTGCCGCGGCCGCTGATTTCCTCCAGCTGCCCCGCGGTGGTGCGGCTGATCCAGACGCGCTTTCCCGAACTGATCGACAACATTGTGGACGTCAAAAGCCCCATGGAGGTGGCCGCCATTGAGGCGCGTCGCCGCTTCTGCGCCGAACGGGGCGTGGCAAACGAGGACGTGGGCTGCTTTTTCATCACGCCCTGCGCGGCGAAGATGACCGCCATTCGCAACCCTCTGGGCCACGCCACCAGCGCGGTCAATGGCGCCATTTCCTTCCTCGAGGTCTATGGCGTGCTTTCCGAGCTTCTGCGCAAGGGCAACATCAAGCCGGATCTGGCGCATTTTTCCGCGACCTCCTTTGGCGTCAACTGGGCGCGCACCGGCGGCGAGGCGCTGGCCATCGGCGAAAATGAGGCCCTGGCCGTGGACGGCATCGACAACGTCATCCGCGTTTTGGAAGAAATCGAAAACAACCGTCTGCCCGAGGTGCGCTACTTTGAGGGCCTGGCCTGTCTGGGCGGCTGCGTGGGCGGCCCGCTGACGTTTGAAAATATGTTCATCGCCAGAAACCGCATCCGCCTGCTTGCCCAAATGCTGCCCAAAACGCGCCCTGAACAGAAGATCCGCGATGAGGAACTGGATTCGCTGCGCGACGCCATCGGCTTTGAAACGCCCCTCGCGCCCTTTGAAAACACCCGCCTGGACGATGATTTCAAAGTGGCGATGGAAAAAATGGCCCGCATTGGCGAACTGCGCAAGCAGCTTCCCGGGCTGGACTGCGGCAGCTGCGGCTCGCCGACCTGTCAGGCCCTGGCCGAAGATATCGTGCAGGGCTTCGCCACGGAACTGAACTGCATTCATCTGCTCAAGGAACGCCTCAGCCTCATGGCCTCCCAGATGGTGGAAATGGCCGATGCGACAAGAGAATAGTATATGGAGGAAGCGTCTATGACCATTCAGGAACTCGCCGCCCTCATCGACGGCGTCGTGCAGACCAAGACGGTGGATACCTCGCGCGAAGTCACCTGCGGCTTTGCCTGCGATTTGTTGAGCTGGGTGATGGCCAAGGGGAAAGAGGGCATGGCCTGGGCCACGGTGCAGGCGCATATGAACGTGGTAGCCGTGGCGGTGCTTGCCGACATGAGCTGCGTGATTGCCGCCGAGGGCGTGCAGTTCGAACCCGCCGTGATCGAAAAGGCCGAGGAAGAGGGCGTCGCCCTGATCACCACCGCGCTGAGCGCCTATCACGTCGCCGGACGGATGTACGAAAAGGGCATCGCCTGATGCGCTTTGCCTGCCTGGCGCTGGATCATGACGATACCGTGGTCATGTCCTCGCCGGAGATACACTATCCGTCCTTTGTGGAGGCAATGCGCGTTTTGCGCCCCGAGCGCGCCGATATGCCGTTTGACGAGTTTATCTCCTACAGCTGCGCGCCGGGAATGCACGCCTTTCTGAGCGAAGTTCTGGCCCTGGACGCTCGGGAGATGCGCGTGGAACAGGAGATATGGCGCAAATACACGCTTGCGCGCACGCCGGACGCCTATGAAGGCTTCGCGGCGCTGTTTGCGCGCTTTCGGGCGCAAGGCGGGCGCGTGTGCGTGATCTCCCATTCCGAGCGCGACGTCATTGAGCGGCATTACCGCGAACTGTTCGGCTTTTTGCCCGACCTCATTTTTGGCTGGGACGAGCCTGAGCAGCGGCGCAAGCCCCATCCCTATCCGCTGCAGGAAACGATGCGACGCCTGAACCTGCGCCCGGAAGAGATTCTGCTGGTAGACGACCTTGCCCCCGGCTTTTCCATGGCCGCGGCCTGCGGCGTGCCCTCCGCCTACGCGGGCTGGTCGCACACTTCTCCCGCGGTGGGCGCGCGCGTGCGCCCGCAGGCGGACTATGCCTTCGATACTGTGGAGGAACTGGCGACGTTTCTTGGCTGCGCGGAGGTATAGAACCCCATGTTTTTGGATCGCTCTGGCTCGCTGGGTATCGCGGGTCGGGGCGTTTGTTTGCCAGGCCGTCGAAACGCTGCGGGTGGGAAGGCGCCGCCGCCGTGGCTTGCAACCGGGAGACGCGCAACGAGGGGAGGCGCGCCGGGCGGCATGGCGAAACCGACCGGGGATGGAGAGGAAGGGCGCCGTCCGGCGTCCAAACGGGACGGGGATTGCCCTGTGGCTTGAAAAGGAGGGGCGCGGGCAGGAACGCCGCGCCCCTTTGCGCGCGGCGGGGCAGAAAGCGGGGATCGCAACGGGCTTGGAGGAGAAGGGCCGTGCGCGGACGGGATACGGCGTAGATGGAGAACTGCTTTTCAGACGCTTTGCAAGCGCTCACGAGAAGAAATTTCCGCTGTGTACGACGGGTTTATGTTCGCACCTCGCCATATCCTGCCGGCGGGGCGCGCCGCGCTTCGCTTTTATCGCCCGGGGCGGTGCGTAGGCGTTTTGGAGGGCAAGGGCGGCCGCTTTTGCGCGCCGCGGGGCCGGGTTTATGTTCACGCTGCGCCGTGCCCTGCCGGCGGGGCGCGCCGCGCTTCGCTTTTATCGCCCGGGGCGGTGCGTAGGCGTTTTGGAGGGCAAGGACGGCCGCTTTTGCGCGTCGCGGGGCGGGTTTATGTTCACGCTGCGCCGTGCCCTGCCGGC
>DVIA01000067.1 GCA_018711655.1 Candidatus Pullichristensenella avicola | reverse complement strand
GAGCGCAAACCGCTGTCGGCATATACGCCCCGCGGGAAGGGTTTCCGCGGGGCGTGTGTTTTCGTGGGCGGGCTTGCCGCGTGAAACCGCGGGAAGAGATGTGCTCTCCCCGCGGGTTTTGTTATGTATCGAAGATTTCCAGCAGATCCTCCGGCCGCCGCAGTCGCCAGGTCGCGCCGTCCATGTCCGGGTGGGCGCTGCCCCAGGTGGCGAGAGCAAAATCGACATTGGCGGCGCGGGCGCAGTCGCGGTCGTAGACGCTGTCGCCGATATAGACGGCCTGGGAGGGCTCGGCCCCGGCGCGTTCCAGAAACTTCAAAAGCGGCTCGGGGTGCGGCTTGTGCAGAACGGTATCGGCGCAGGTGATGCGAATATCGAAATAGTCGTCCAGCCCAAAGGGCACAAAGTCCAGCGCGTAGGTTTTCGGGCGCTTGGAGGTGACCACGCCGAGGTGCACGCCCCGCGCGCGCAGGGCGCGCAGCGCGCCTTCGACGCCGGGGAACAGGCGCATCCAGCCGGCGCGGGCGCGCTTTTCCGCCTGCCAGACGCGCATGACGCGTTCCGCGTCCGCTTCCGGGATTTCCAGCGCGCGCAGGATGTCGCGCCCCGGCAGGCCGAACGTGCCGAAAATGACGTCCATGGGCACATCGCGCCCCAACTCCTGCGCAAGCGCCCTGTGCAGGCCGGCGGCGTCGGCCGGCGCGGAATCGAGCAGCGTGCCGTCGATATCAAAGGCGGCGCAACGGTATCTCATGCCTGCGCCCCAGCCATCAGGCGGTTGACCGCGCCCCAGATAAGCTGGTGACCCTCCGGCGTCGGATGGATGCCGTCCACGCACAAAAGGCTCTTGAAATCCCGCGCCACCAGAAAGGCGTCGCGCAGATTGAGCACCGTGCAGTTCAGCTTGCTGCCGATCTCCGCCACAGCCAGCGCGTAGCGCTCCTGCCAGCGGTAGATGTGCTGCACGTCGCCGAGGTATTTGAGGATCGCCTTGGGGTTGAGGTTTTTGGAGACCCAGGCAAAGTACTTTTCCGCGTCGATGGGCGGCGGCACCACCAGCACCGCGCGCATGTCGAACGAACGCGCTCTTTTCACCATTTCCGATAGCTTGTCTTTGAACACGCCCATGGGCGTACGCGCCTCGTGGTAGATATCGGGGTTTTCGCTGACGGCCTTCCAATCCAGGTCGCAGTCGTTGCCGCCGAACTCGATGGCGGCGACGCCGCCGGGCCGCATATCCTTTTCCGCCAGTTGCGCCTGGCAGACGGTGTAGCCCATCACCGAATGGTTTTCCACGGCCACGCCGCCGGCTTTGAGGCGCGTGGCGTAGTTGTCCCGGCAGATGGCGTAGCGGCCGCGCGACTCGTCAAAGACGACGCACTTGCCGATGGAATCGCCCCAGACGCTGACGCTGTCGATGTGCATGTTCAACCCTCCTTGCCTTCAAGCGCCAGCGAGGAAACCAGGCGCTCGACAATTGCTTCGTTTTCTTCCCCGGCCTCGCCCATCAGGCCGACCAGGGCGGCGTAGCCGTGCGTCTGCGTGCGCAGAAGCACCGCGTCGGTGCGGCAGGGGCTGCCGTCCTCCAAAGTGAAGGAAAACCGCCAGCGCTCGGCCGTTTCGCCGGAAATTTCCACATCCGCCAGGCGCTCCGCCTCGCCCGTTTCCACCAGCAGGAAGGCCTGGCGCATGGCCTCCATGGAGGCAAAGTCCACCTCGTCCGCCGCGCCGCGCACGAATGCCGCCGAAACGGCCGAGCCGTCGCCCAGCGCGCAGGCCAGCATGCGCCCGTGGCCCTCCACGCGGTCCATTACCGTCACAAAGCCGGTCAGGTCCGCCGTGAGCATGGGCGCCTCGTCCTGCGCTGCCGGCTGAAGGGAAAGCGAGGCGATCAGCGCCTCCACCGCCGCCTCCAGCGCTTCCGCGCCCTGTTCGGGCACGGCGATCATGACGCTGAGCAGAAAACCATCGGCGTCCAGGGCCAGAAAATCCCACTGGCTGCCGGCGTCCACATAGCGCCAGCGCTCGGCCTGGAACCGGCCCAGGGAAACGTCGTCCATGCGCTCGTAGGCCAGGCCGCCGCCGGCCTCCTCGGGTGTGAGCAGCGCCACGCCGCTCTGGGCGGGATAGCCCGCCGCGTAGAGGGCGACTTCGCCCGCGTAGGCGATCTTCTGGTATTCCAACACGCTGCCGGCGCGGCTGTAGCCGTCAATTTCCACGCGGTCGAAATCGCCGTGCAGCCACCAGAGCGGCTCCTCCGCCCGCGCCGCGCAGGGCAGAAGCAGCAGAAACGCCGCAAGCGCGGCCAGAACGCGGCGCATCACTGGATGGTGCTGATGTCGTAGGGCGTGGTCTGGTACACGAAGTAGTTTAACCAGTTCGAGTACAGCAGATGCGCGTGCGCCCGCCAGGACACCAGCGGTTCCCGGCGGGGGTCGTCGCCGGGGAAATAGTTTTGGGGCAGCGTGATGCTTTTGCCCGCGTCGCGGTCGCGCAGGTATTCGCGCCGCAGGGTATCGGCGTCGTATTCCGGGTGGCCGGTGATGAAAATCTGCCGGCCATGGCGGGTGGAAACGGCGTAAACGCCGGCCTCGTCCGACGAGGCGAGGATGCGCAGGGCCTCCACCTGTTCGATCTCTTCGCGCAAAACGGTGGTGTGGCGCGAATGTGGCACCATGAAGGTATCGTCAAACCCGCGCAGAAGGATGGAGCGCGCATAGTCCCGCCGGTGGGGAAAGACGCCGAAGAGCTTTTGGGCAAGCGGGTGCTTGCCGACGCCAAAGTGGTAGTAAAGCCCCGCCTGCGCGCCCCAGCAGACGTGGAAGGTGGAGTGAACGTGCGTTTTCGACCATTCCATGATTTTGCACAGTTCGTCCCAGTATTCCACTTCCTCAAATTCGAGGTGCTCCACCGGCGCGCCGGTGATGATAAGGCCGTCGAAGCGCTCGTCCTTGACGTCCTCGAAAGTCTTATAAAAGGAAAGCAGGTGCTCGGGGCTGACGTTTTTCGCCTCGTGGGTGCTGGTGTGCAGAAGGGTAAGCTCCACCTGCAAAGGCGTGTTGCCCAAGAGGCGCGCAAACTGCGTTTCGGTGACGATCTTTGTGGGCATGAGGTTGAGAAGCGCGATCTGCAAGGGGCGGATGTCCTGCGTCAACGCCCGCGTCTCGGTAATGACGAAGATGTTTTCTCCCAGCAGCGTCTCCGTCGCCGGCAATGCGTTGGGTATTTTGATGGGCATGGGCGGCCTCCTCAGATTTGATCAAATGCCTGTGCAAGGTCCTCGAGGATGTCCTCGATGTTTTCAATGCCCACCGAAAGGCGCACAAGGTCGGCGCTGATGCCCGCGTCCACGAGCTGTTCGTCGGTAAGCTGGCGGTGGGTGGTGCTGGCCGGGTGCAGAACGCTGGTGCGCGCGTCGGCCACATGGACGACGATCTGCGCAAGGCGCAGGCTGTCCATGAACTTCATGGCCGCCGCGCGCCCGCCCCGGACGCCAAAGGACACCACGCCGCACACGCCGTTGGGCAGGTACTTCTGCGCCAGCGCGTGCTGGGGCGAGGAGGCAAGGCCGGGGAAGTTGACCCAGGAAACCTTGGGGTGCTTTTCCAGATATTCGGCCACGGCCTGGGCGTTTTGGCAGTGCCGCTCCATGCGCACGGCCAGCGATTCCAGGCCCAGGTTGAGGATGAAGGCGGCGATGGGCTGCGGCGTGCAGCCAAAATCGCGCATCAGCTGGGCGCGGGCCTTGCCTATATAAGCGGCGCGGCCGAAGCTCTTTGTGTAGACGACGCCGTGGTAACTCTCGTCCGGCTCGGTAAGCTCCGGGTATTTGCCGGCCCTTTCCCAGTCGAAATTGCCGCTGTCCACGATGCAGCCGCCCACCACGCTGGCATGGCCGTCCATGTACTTGGTGGTGGAGTGGACGACGATGTCGCAACCGAACTCGATGGGCCGGCAGAGCACCGGCGTGGGGAAGGTGTTGTCGATGACGAGGGGCACGTTGTGGGCGTGGGCGATGTTCGCCAATCGCTCGATGTCGCAGACGATCAGCGCCGGGTTGGCCACGGTTTCGCCAAACAGCAGCCGCGTGCGGCCGTCGATGAGGGCGGATATTTCTTCGTCCGTGGCCTCGGGGGTGAAAAAGCGCGTTTCGATGCCCAGGCGCTTGAGCGTGAAGGCGAAAAGGTTGATGGTGCCGCCGTAAATGGCCGAGGAACAGACGATGTTGTCCCCCGCCGAGGCGAGGTTGAGCACCGCCAGCAGGTTCGCCGCCTGGCCGGAGGAGGTGAGCATCGCGCCCACGCCGCCCTCCAGCGCGGCGATCTTGTTTTCCACCATCTCCACGGTGGGGTTGGAGATGCGCGTATACATGTGGCCGGGCACGGACAGGTCAAAGAGCTTGCCCAAATGCTCGGCGGAATCGTATTTATAGGTCGTGCTCTGGTAAATGGGCAAAATGCGCGGCTGGCCGTTTTCCGGCTGATAGCCCGCCTGCACGCACTGGGTTTCGATGCGCATGGTGCACGCCTCCCGTGTCTGGAATTTTGCAAAGCGCCGCCTTTGCGCGGCCTTGCGAAGCCTATCCAGATAACATTTTAACGCACGGCCGCGTTGATGTCAACGCCCGCGCGCGGCGGCGCGGCGAAGATTTTCGGCCAAAATCCGGTCAATCCGCGCGCAGATGGCGCATATGCTTTTCCCATGCCGACCGGGGGAGGGACGCGCCGTGAAAAGGCTTGTGTGCACATTGCTTGTTTTGCTTTTGTCGCTTTCCGGCGCGGGCAGTTGCGCCGCGGAGGAAATGCATATCGCCGCCAGGGGCGCGGTGCTCATCGACGCGGCGAGCGGCCGCGTGCTCTTTGGCCAGAACGAGAACGCGCGCTTTCCCATGGCCTCCACCACCAAGATCATGACGGCGCTGCTGGCGCTGGAAAACTGCGCCCTCGACGAACGGGTGACGGCCTCGGAAAACGCCAGCGGCGTGCCGGGCACGTCCATCTATCTGGGCGTGGGCGAGACCCTGACCATGGAGGAGATGCTCTACGGCCTGCTTCTTCGCAGCGGCAACGACGCCGCCACCGCCATCGCCGAGCATGTGGCCGGCAGCGTAGAGGACTTCGCCGCCATGATGAACGCGCGCGCCGCGCAGCTGGACGCCGACGCGCGCTTTAAAAACCCGCACGGGCTCGACGCCGCCGGCCACGAGGCCAGCGCCCTCGCGCTCGCCCGCATTTTCCGCCAGGCGATGCAAAACGGGGATTTTCGCCGCATCACCGGCACGGCGAAGGCCACCATTCCCTGGGTAGGCAACGATTTTGCCCGCGTGCTGGTAAGCAAAAACCGCCTGCTGACCGCCTATGAGGGCGCTACGGGCGGAAAAACGGGCTATACCTCGGACGCGGGGCGCTGCCTGGTCTTTTCCGCCGAGCGGGACGGCATGGAACTGATCGGCGTGGTGCTCTCCTGTCCGGACTGGTTTGACGAAGCCGAGCGCCTGCTCGATTACGGCTTTGCCAATTTCCGCCTGGAAACGCCGCTGCGGGCCGGAGACGCGGCCTGCGAGGCCGCCGTGCGGGGCGGCATGGCGGACGCGGTGCGCGCCGTGGCCGCGCGCGACCTCGCCGCCGCCGTGCGGGAGGGGGAGAGATGGCGCGTGGACTACGATTTTCCCGGCGGCGTGCGCGCGCCCATCGAACGGGGCGAGGCCATCGGCACGGCCACGCTCTATATTGGAAACGAGGCCGTGGCCGAAACGCCGCTGCTGGCGGAGGAGGATGTGGAAAAGCGCGACCTTTTCAGCGCCCTCAAACGCCTTTTCAAACGCTGGGCGCTGCCGGTTTCAGCCTGAGTCCCGCCTGCGGGTTGCCGCTGTGTCCGCCGGGTTTTGCCAAGGTAAACTTTCGCGCGCAGGGCCCGGATTTCAACAGATTTAACCTGTTCAAGACAATTCGCCGACAACCTTCCAACGTTGGCGTGCTATCCTTTCGCCGTGGCAAGAAAAGTACAAATTGCCCCAACAAAGAAAGGTTTGGTGAATTGTAATGAAGAAGCTGTTTGCCATCGTCCTGGCTCTCGTGCTCACCTGCGCGGTTGCGTTCGCGGCTGAAGGCCCCATCACCGTCATGTCCCGCGAGGACGGTTCCGGCACGCGCGGCGCGTTCGTCGAACTGACCGGCGTCGAGCAGGACGACGTTGACATGACCACCGTGGACGCGGTCATCACCAACTCCACCGCCGTCATGCTCACCTCCGTGGCCGGCGACCCCGCCGCCATCGGCTATGTTTCCATGGGTTCCCTGAATGAGACCGTCAAGGCCGTCTCCGTCGATGGCAACGCCGCCACCGTGGAAGGCATCAAGGACGGCTCCTACACCCTGGCCCGTCCCTTCGTCGTGACCACCTTCGGCGAGGTCGGCGAGATCGCCCAGGATTTCCTCAACTACATCATGTCCGCGGAAGGCCAGGCCATCATCAATGAGGCGGGCTACATCGCCATCGACGACGCGGCCGCGGCCTATGCCGCCGCTGGCGTGTCCGGCGAGATCACCGTGGGCGGCTCCTCTTCCGTGACTCCCGCCATGGAGAAGCTGGCTGAAGGTTACATGGCCCTCAACCCCGACGTGACCGTCATCGTGCAGCAGTCTGACTCCACCACCGGCGTCACCGGCACCATCGAGGGCACCGTGGACCTGGGCATGGCCTCCCGCGCCCTCAAGGCTGAGGAAGAAGAGCAGGGCGTCGTCGGCACCACCATCGCCATGGACGGCATCGCCGTGATCGTCAACCTTGAGAACGACACCGAGAACCTCACCACCGAGCAGATCATGAACATCTACACCGGCGCTGTGACCGATTGGAGCGAAATCGCGTAAGCGGCGCTTGCAACAACGGCATAAGTACGCATCAAAGCGCGGGGCGGCTTTCCGCCCCGCGCAAGGAGCATGTATATGAGCAAAAACACCCATGAAACGGACGTCACCGGCGGCCTGAAGGGCTTTCTCGCCCGGCGGCGCGAGGGGCTGATGCACGGCGTGTTCGCCGTGGCGGCCTGCGTGTCGATCATCTGCGTCATCCTGATCTGCGTGTTCCTCTTTGGCAACGCCATACCGACCTTGCGCGAGATCGGCCTGTTCAAGTTCGTCAGCGGCACCACCTGGCGGCCCGGCAACGACATCTACGGCATTTTGCCGATGATCCTCGGCTCCATCTACGTCACCGCCGGCGCGCTGGTCGTGGGCGTGCCGATCGCGCTGCTTACCTCCATCTTCATGGCCCGCTTCTGCCCCAGGCATATTTTGCGGCCGCTGACGGCGGCGGTCAACCTGCTGGCGGGCATTCCCAGCGTGGTCTACGGCTTCTTCGGCCTTACGGTGATGGTGCCGATGGTGCGCGAGCACCTGGGCGGCAACGGCAACTCCATGCTCACGGCGTCGCTTTTGCTGGGCATGATGATTTTGCCCACCATCATCGGCGTGGCGCTTTCTTCCATTCGCGCCGTGCCGGAATCCTACTATGAGGGCAGTCTGGCCCTCGGCGCCAGCCACGAGCGCAGCGTGTTTTTCGTGGTCTTTCCGGCGGCCAAGTCCGGCGTCATGGCCGGCGTCATCTTGGGCGTGGGCCGCGCCATCGGCGAAACGATGGCCGTGATCATGGTCGCGGGCAACCAGCCGCGCATGCCCAAGGGCATCCTCGAAGGCGTGCGCACGCTGACGACCAACATCGTCATGGAGATGGGCTACGCCTCCGGCATGCACCGCGAAGCGCTCATCGCCACCGCGGCGGTGCTGTTCGTGTTCATCCTCATCATCAACTTCTCGTTCTC
>DVIA01000066.1 GCA_018711655.1 Candidatus Pullichristensenella avicola | reverse complement strand
CTGCCGGTGTTGAAGCCGCCCTCGTTGACGACGCCGCCCTGGGAATCGCGAATGGTCAGGTAGTAGCCGACGGCGTTTTCTGCGCTCCAGGAAAAGGAGACGTCGCCGTCAAAGACATAGACGCCGTTTTCGTTGCTGGCGCTGGCGGAAATCTGCGGCGCGGAAACGGGCGGCGCGGTGGGAGCCTCCGTGGGCGTAGCGGTGGGGGTGGGAACGGGGGTGGTCGGATCGAGGACCGGCGTGCCGCCCGCGCGCATGAACCAGGTCAGCGCCGTGACGCCGTCGGCCTCCGTGCCGCCCACGGGAATGGCAGTGACCGACAGTTCGTAGACCATATTGGCGGCAAGCTGGTTGATGGCCACGCCCAGGCTCGCGCCGCCATCCGACTGCGGCGCGCCGGTCTGGTCGTAGATCACCGAGCCGGATTCGTCCGTAACCGTCACGCGGTAAGCGCCGACCGAGCCCGAGGCCGTCCAGGAAATGGTGAAGTCGTTCTGCACCACGGTGATGCCCTCGCTGGAGCCGGAAGCGCCCGAGAAGGAGATCTGCGGCTCGCCCACCTGCGCGGCGGGCGGCGGCGTGGGCGTCGCGGTGGCCGGCGCGTCGGTGGGATCAAGCGAGGCGTTGCTGTAGTAATCCTCCAGATAGCCCTGGGTGCGGCCGTTGAATACGCCGTTGGGGGTGATGGCCTCATAGCCCAGATCGGCGTTGACGCGATGCTGGAAGTCGATAATGGCCTGCGTGGTGGCGGAACCGTAGACGCCGTCGGCCACGTCCAGGTAGCCCAGCGCCACCAGCATTTCCTGCATATAACGGATGGAGGTGGGATCGGAATCCGGGCCGACGATGACTACGTCGTCCTCGTCGCCGGCGCCGGGATCCTCGGTGACGGGCGGCGCGGTAACGGGCGGCTGCGTGGGCGCGACGGTGGTCGGCGCGGGCGTGACCGGGTTGTCGATGTAGTATTCAAGGTAGCGCAGGGTGTTTTCATCGCAACTGCCGTTGACGGGCAGGGCGTTGTAGCCCAGCGTCTGGTTGACCCATACCTGGAAATCGCGCACGGCGATGGTGGTCGCCGAACCGTATACGCCGTCCACGCCGTTGAGGAAGCCCAGGTCGCGCAGCATGGTCTGCATATAGCGGATGCGTTCGGCCGGCGAATTGGCGCTTATGCCGCTTTCCGGCGTGGGCGCGACCGTCGGGGTCGGGGTGGGGGCGGCGGTGGTGGGCGCGGGCGTGTTCGGCTGCGTGTTCTGCCACCAGTCGGCGACGATGACCATGTAGTTGTAGGTGGAAGCGTCCACCTCGCCGGTCACCTCCAGCACCTGGTAGCCAAAGTAGCCGTTGACAAAGGACTGGAACTCCCACACCGCGCCGCGCGTGGCTGCGCCGTAGACGCCGTCGTCCGTGCCGGCGGGCAACTGGCCCAGGGCGATGAGCAGTTGCTGCACGCGGCGAACCTCGGCGGCGGAGGAATTTTCGTTGATGACCGGGCCGCTCTCGGGCGGCTGGGTGACCACCGGCGGCAGCGTGGCCGGGCTTTGCGTCGGCCGGGCGGCGATGGAGGCCTGATCGAGCCAGTAGAGCGTGGCCGGGCCGGCGATGCCGTCCACGGAGAGCTTCGGTTCGATGGCGTAGGCGCTGTTCATATAGCTTTGGAAATCGCGCACGGCCTGGCGGGTGGCGTTGTCGTATACGCCGGTGGGCTGCGTGGCGTCCAGCCAGCCCAGGGCGATCAATTGCCATTGCAGGCTGGTGATCTCCTCGCGCGAGGAGTTGCCGCTGATGATCTGGCTGGTCGGCCGCGGCGTGGCGTTCGGCGCGGGCGTGGGCGTGCGCACGTTGCCGGCCTGGTTGTTGTATTCCTGGTTGGCGTCGCCGCCGTAGATATAGTCCATCCACGAAAGCTCCGGATCGGTGATCGGGGCATAGGTGGCCTTCACATAGGGCGTGGGCGTGGGCGTTTCCTCCGGCTCCCAGAGAGCGTCCGAAGCCAGGGTCGGGTTGGGCACCACGTCCTGCGGGGCGTCGAAGGCGCCGGAAATGAGGCGGATCAGCAAAAACGCCACCACCAGCACGCCCACGGCCGCGCCGCCGATGATCAGCGCCCACTGGCGTGCGGAGCGGCCCTCGCGCTCTTCCTCCTCCCGCGCCGCGGCGCGCGAGGCGGATTTGCGCTGGGCGATGTAGGCTGTGCCGTTTTCCTCGAAGTAAAAATGGCGCTTTTTGGGGTCCTCCACGGCTTCGACGCTGGCGTGGAGGCGCTGCATGCCGCGTTCGAAGGCGTCCTCCTGCCCCGCCGCGGGCACGACCGAGCCGTCGTTCAAACGCCGGGCGCTGTCGCGCGGCAGGTATTCGCGGATGCGCAGCGTCGCCTCGCGCTTGGTGTCAAAGGCCATGTAGACGATGCCGCTGGCGTCCTGCCCGATGGCCCTGCCCACGAGAAAGCGATCGTGGTACAGGAGCGTGCCGGGCAAAAGCTGAATCTGCGGCACAGCGGCGCGCGCGTCGCGCCCACAGTGCGGGCAGACGTGCTGGCCGTTGAGGTCCTCGAAGCAGTACATGCATTTGTTTTCGTACGCCATGGGGTTCACTCCTTCGTAGTCAGGAAGTCGGCGACGGCGCGTCGCGTCCTGGTGAAAACGTCCTCAATGCTTCCCGCCGCGTCCAGCGCGCGCACGCGCTGCGGTTCGGCGGAGGCCAGTTTTTCGTAAGCGCGGCGCACGCGCGCAAAGTAGGCGGCCTGTTCGGCCTCGATGCGGTCGGGCCGCCCTTCGCGGGTGGCGCGGCCGAGCGCCTCGCGTTCGTCAATTTCGTATAAAAGCGTCAAATCGGGGCGCGCCTTGCGTACGGGTGCGTTTATTTGACGTATAAAGTCCTCTCCAAGTTCACGCCCATAGCCCTGATAGACGATGGAGGAATCCAAAAATCGGTCGCAGAGCACAATTTTCCCCGCCTGCAGCGCGGGCAGGACGACGTCGTGCACATGCTGGGCGCGGCTGGCGGCGAACAGGAGCGCCTCGCACTCGGCGGTCATGCCGCGCGCGCCCTCGTCGCGGGCGTCGGCGAGCACCAGATCGCGGATGCGCTCCGCAAGCGGACAGCCGCCCGGCTCGCGCGTGCGCACGACCTCCCAGCCGCGCGCCTCCAGCCAGTCGGCCGTCAGGGCCATCTGCGTGGACTTGCCGCAGCCGTCGGTGCCCTCGAAGGTGACAAACGCCCCCCGCGGCCGGGAAACGCCCAGCAGCGGGAAAAGAGCGGCCACATCCGGGGCGAACAGATCCGGCGCGCAGGCTTCCAGTTCCTGCCGCGAGCCGTAGCCGTAGCCCACGGCCAACGCCGTTACGCCCGCCTGCTTTGCGCCCAACACGTCAAATTTGCGGTCGCCCACCATCACGGCGCGCCGCCTGTCCGCGCCCGCGGGCAGAGCCTTTTGAATGATCTCGGCCTTGTCGGCGTGGTGGTTGGTCATGGAGATGCCCACCGCCGCGTTCAGATACGGCGCCAGGCCGAAGTGTTCGACGATGCGCAGCGCCAGCGTTTCCGGCTTGGCCGTGGCCATGGCCACGAATTTGCCCGCGGCGCGCAGCGCCTTGAGCAGCGGGGCGATGCCGGCATATACGGCGTTTTCGCGCCAGCCGATCGCCTGGTAGCGTTCGCGGTAAATGGCCACCGCCCGCAGCGCCGTAGGCTCGTCCATGCCGCACAGGTCCATAAAGACCTCCAGCAGCGGCGGCCCCACAAAGACGTCGAGTTGTTCGTCCGTCAGGGGCGGATAGCCCAGCTGCGCAATGGCGTGCGCGGCGCTTTTTTTGATGCCGTCGCCCGAGCGCGTCAGCGTTCCGTCCAGGTCAAAGAGCACATAATCAAACATCTTCTCTATTCTCCTTTGTCTACCGCTTCTACCCGGCCGTTTTCTACGCCGAACAGCGTTGCGCCCAGGGCGCGGGAGGCGAGCAGGAAATCCACGCAGGCGGGAGTGAAGCGCTCTCCGGGGGCGACGATGGCGCAGCCGGGCGGATAGGCGCCCACGCTGCGCGCGGCGATCGCGCCCGCAGCCCGTTCCAGGGGCATGGCGCGCGCCGCCCCCAGCGCCGCCTCGCGCGCGGACATGGCGCGCTCCCCATACGCGGGAGCGGGAAAGGAGGGAACGCCCTCGCCCGGCTGCAGGCGCGCAAACGCCGCAACAAGGCGGTCGAAGTCCTCCGCGCGATCGTACACCGTGCAGATGGCCACCACGCCGCGCGCGTCGGCCATCTCCATCTCCACGCCCAGGCTGGAAAGCTGCCGAAGCGCCGCCCAGCCGCTCAGGCCCAGGCCGTCGGTGCGGATATAGAGCCGCGTAGGATCGCCGAGACTGGGGCAGGGGAAGCCCAACGCCCGCAGGCGTCCGCGCGTCGCATCGCATAGGCCGACCAGGCGGGCAAGCGCCTCGCGACCGTGCGCATCCATGAACGCGCGGGCGTCGTCCAGCGAGCGCAGGATGAGAAACGAGGGGCTGGAGGTCATGACCATGCGCAGCGCGCGCCGCAGACGCGGCCCCATGGCGGCGTCGCGCACATGCAGCCAGGCGCCGCCGGTCAGCGCGCCCAGCGTCTTGTGCGCGCTTTCCACGGCGCAGTCCGCGCCCGCGCGCATGGCGCCTGCGGGGTCGTCCCACCAGGAAAAGTGCGCGCCGTGGGCCGCGTCCACGAGCACGGGCGCCGCCACGCGGGGCAGGGGCTCCACGCGGCCAAAGTAGTCGGGGCGCGTGACCAGCACCGCGTCGCAGGGCGTTGTCCGCGCGGCGAGGGCAAGATCCGCCCCCGGCGGCAACAGCACCGGCTCCACGCCCGCCAGCACGCAGGCCGACAGGGCGCTGTGGTGGGCGTCGCGCCGCATCAGCAACCGGCCCCCCGGCCGCACGAAGGCCAGCACCATCGCCAGCATGCCCGCCGTCGAACCGCCGGGCACGAGGATGGACGCGCCCGCCCCCGCCGACCGGGCCAGCAGGCGCTCTGCCGCGGCGACGCCGGAGCAGGGGGCGTAGAGATCGTCCGTATTTGCAAGCTCGGTCATGTCCAGGCCGGAGGGTAGCTCGCCCAGCCGCCCCTTGTGGCCGGGCATATGGAAACGCGTTCTTCCCTGCGCCGCGCAAAGCATTTCGTCAATGGGCCGCATGGCTGCCTCCTTGTGATCTGTAAAGTCGCCCGCGGTTCGCGGCGCCGGCCCGAAAAACCGCGCGGATATGGCGGGGGTGACGAAGCCCGGTGAAAAGCGCGCGAAACGCCGGCGCGGGAACGGCCGAAAACGCCCGACCGGAAACCGGCCGATTTTGCAAGCGCCGCCGGCGCAAGAATTTCCGGCTTCGGCGCGAGTTGCCCGCCAAACGGAGCGCCCGACAGAGATTTGGCCCGCGCGGCGGCCGCTGAAACAACCGCCCCGGCGGCGTCTGCCCGCGCGCAGGGCGATCGGCCGAAGGCCGAACGACCGGGTGGCGGCACAGCGGCGGCGTCTGCCCGCGCGCAGGGCGATCGGGCACAACAGGATCGACACCATACGGCGCAGGGCGCGGCGTCTGCCCGCGCGCGGGGCGATCCATTGCGCAGGCGCGAACGGCGTATGAACAATCGGCGGTGCCTGCCCGCGCGCGGGGCGATCGCCTGCGCGGTATTCCTCCAGCGCCTCGCTCCACGCGGTGCCTGCCCGCGCGCGGGGCGATCACTGGCGATTGCCGAAGGACGCTTGCGAGGCGGATGTTCCGCCTTCGTCCGGCGGGCCCGCCATGCGCTGCGATTCCGCCGAATCCGAAGGCGTTTGCAGGGCTTCGAGCGCGGACTGGCCTTCGGCGTCCAGGCGGCGCACGCGGCGCCGGTCTACGCTTTCATCCAGCAGACAGGCGCGCTTCCAATCGCAGAAGCGGCAGGGGCTGTTTTTGCCCACGCGCGCCGGGGACGGAGCGGCTTCGCCGGCGCGAATGCCGTCCACATGGCGCGAAGCCATTTCGAGCGCGCGCTGGAGCAGGCGATCGAGCGCCGCGCGGCTCAGCGGCGCGCCGGCGCGGTAAAACAGGGCCGGCTGCGCGGAGAGCGCGGCGCGGGCGCTTTCCTCGCCGAGCGCGGGGCCGTCCATGCGCAGGGCCTTGCGGCGCAGGGCCTCGACTTCTTCGGGGTCGGTTTCAGGCGTGAGCACATAGCCTTCGTCCATGCGGAAATAGAACGCGCCCGCCGGCCGCGCCCCGCGCAGACGCGCCGCCGCCGCCAGATAGACAAGCAACTGCAACTGCAGCCCGGCGCAGGCTTCGATGAGGCTGAAGGGCTTCGAGCCGCGTTTGTAGTCCATCACGCGCACATATGTTTCGCCCTCGCCGGCCCATTCGTCGATGCGGTCGATGGCGCCGTAAAGCGTGCAGGACCCCTCCGCGCCCACGCGCAAAGACGCGCCGTCCTCGCCAAAGCGCACCTCCAGCCCCACGGGGCGGAAACGGCTGTCGGCGAGTTGATCTGCAATCAGCCTCGCCGCCGTGCGCGCCACGCCGCGCAGCCGACGTTCCTCGGCGCGGCTGAGCGCCGTCTGCCCCAGCGGCCCTTCGCGCAGAGGGGCGAGCAGCGTTTCGGCGACCTGTTCCATGCGCTGGGCGGCGCGCTCGGGATCGACGCCGCCGTCGGCCATCGCGCCCGCGAGGAAGCCGCGCACGGCGTCGTGGAAAAACAGGCCCTCGTCGCGCGGCGTAAGCGCGTAGGGCCGCACCACCTCCGGCTTGAGCCCGTAGCGCATAAAGTGCGAAAACGGGCAGGCGGCGAACGTTTCCAGGCGGGAAACGCTGGCCGCGCGCAGTTCGCCGTAAATGCGGCGGGCGGTCTGCGTCTGCAGACGATCCGCGGCGGCGCGCAAATCCAGCGCCTCCAGAAGGCGGCTCAGTTGCCGGCGCGTTTCGGGCAGGCGCGCCAGCGCCCGCAGCGCCCCGGCTTCGGCGGGAGAGGCCGCCTGGGAAAGCGAGGAAGCGACGCGCTCCAGCGCTGCGCGCGGCGCTTCGAGCAGCATTTGTTCGGCGCGTTCATCGCCCATCACGCCGCCGCGCGAGCGCAGGTCGGGAAAGATGCGCCGCAGATGGGCGACCAGCGGCCCGCTGCGCTCCGCCGCGCCGTCCGCGCCCGCCAGCGGATAGGATACGCATACATAGTCCGTGGCCATTTCCAGCCCCGCTTTGAGGTAAAACAGCCGCGCGCGGGCCGCCTCGGAGGGCGTCAGGCCCACATACCTCCCGGCGCGCGCGGACACGGCTTCGAGCTGGCGGTCGGTCAGCAGCGCGTTTTGGATGCCGGCGGCGCGCTCCACCTGCCCCAGCAGCAGCACCGCCCGGGCCGGGCGCATGCTCAGTTTGTTCTCCTCCTGGATAAGCACCGCGTCTCCGGACTGGGGCAGGGGTTTGACCACGGCCGCGTCCAGGGCCTCGGCAAGGCGCTCGGTCAACTCGGAAAGGGGAAGCCTGTCCTCGCCCAGAAGCTCCGCCATCTGATCCAGCGCGCCGATAAGGCGGTTCCAGACCTGCGCGTCCTCCCCCGCCTCCTCGAACAGGCCGGCTTCGCACAGCGCCCGCTGGCGTTCGGCGCTTTTCTCGCCGGCGCGGACGTCCTCCAGAAAGCGAAAGACCGCCTCCAACTGGCCGCGCAACGTCCGTGCGGCGCGCAGGCGGTCGCGCAGGGCCAAAAGCGGGGCCATGGCCTGGGCGCGCGCGCCCTCCAGCGCTTCAGTCAGCGCCGCCGGGCCGCGCCGCAGGGGGCGGAAGAACTCGCCGGCGCGCACGCCGTAGGAAACGGCGTAGTTGCGCAGCCGGTCGGTGTCGCGCGCCGAAACCGGCAGGCAGAGCGAAGCCAGGCAGGCGTGCAGATCGGCGTCGCGCGCGCCGCGCCCGATCATGGACAGCGCCGTGAGCAGGCATTCGCACAGGGGATGCCGCGCGCAGGGGCGGCTTTCGGCCAGAAAGGCGGGCGCGTCGCAGGCGGCGAAGGCTTCGCGCAGGGGCTGGCGATAGGCCTCCAGAGAGGGCACCAGCACGCGTATATCGCGGTAGCGCCAACCGCGCGTGCGAACCAGGCGCCGCGCCAGCGCCGCGGCGAAGCGCGCCTCTTCGCGCAGGGAGCGGGCCTCGAAAAGCTGCACGCCCGCCGGAACGCCTCTTTGCGCGGGGGCGGGGTAGGCAAACAGCCCCTCCGAGAGCAGGCGCAGATCCTCCCGCCGCGGCGGCTCGCCCGGCGCGCGCTCGAAAACGATGCGGGCGTTGCCCTCGCGCGCCATGCGCACCAGCCGCCGCGCCGAGGCGCGCAGGGGCCGGAAAAGCTCCTCGTCGGGGGCGGTTTCATCGCCGTCCAGGGGCAAAAGGATCGTCGTTTCGGCAATTGCGCTCACGGCGGCGATGAGGCCGTGCAGCGTAGGCGGCATCAGGTCAAAGCCGTAGAACCACAGCCGCGCGCCGCGCAGAAAGGCGGCGTCGCCGGCGCGCTCGGCGGCCAGGCGCAATTCGCCCTCGCCGTCCTCGTACCGGCCGGCGATTTCCTCCTCATAGGCGGCGAGGATCGCGGCGACGTCCTCCAGCTTGCGGCGCAGCGTGCCCGTTTCGGCGGCGGCGAGGCCGCGCACGTCCTCCGGCGTCAGCCCCGCCTGGCGGAAGGTCTCGATCTGTTTGGCGGCGCGGCCGACGAAGCCGCGGCGGCCCTGCGCGCCGCGATAGAGGCTCAGTTCGCCCTCCAGGCGCTTCATGGCGCGGGAGATGAGCATGACGCGGCCGCGCTCGTCCACGCGCGCGCCCTCGGGGCGGCCGGCGGCGTCAAAGATCAGGCCGCAGAGGCGCTCCGGGCTCAGAACGCGCAAACGAAAGGAGCCCTGCAGGGCAAGGCCGTCCAGCAGCGCCAGCTCCGTTTCCAGGGTCAGCTGTTTGGGCACGACCACGCTGAGCGTATCCTCCCCGCTTTGCAGGGCGGCGGCGATGTCGCGCAGCAGCGCGGCGCTCAACAGGCGGTTGCGGCCCGCCACCAGGCGCAGCATGGCTACTTCTGCGCCTCGGCGCCGGTTTTTTTGCGGCGGTTGCGAAAGCCGAACCACCACACCAGGAAGACCGCTACGGCGATGATGGCGATGACGAGAATGACGTCGGAATACTTCTCAAAAAACGGCAGAGCCGCGCTCCAGCGCTCGCCCAGGAAAGCGCCCACGCACACCAGGATGGTGTTCCACACGGCGCTGCCCAGCGTGGTCAGAAGCAGAAACAGCGGCACGTTCATTTCGGCGATGCCCGCCGGGATGGAGATCAGGCTGCGCACAATGGGCACGCAGCGGCAGATGAGCACGGCCTTTTTTTCATATTTGACAAACCAGGCCGTCGCCTTGTCCACATCCTCCGGCTTGAGGCGAAGGATGCGCCCGAAACGGCCCTCGAACAGCTTGCGCAGGCGCTCGGCCTTGAGGATGCGCCCCAGCAGATACAGCACGATCGCCCCCGCTACCGAGCCGCAGGTGGCCGCGAAGATGACGACCGGAACGCTCAGGTTCAGGTCCGGATGCGCGGTCATCGCCCCGCCGAAGAGCAGCACGACTTCCGAGGGGATGGGCGGAAAGACGTTTTCCACAAAAATCAGAAAGAATACGCCCAGATAACCGTAGGCGCTCATGATTGCGATCATGGTCTCCTGCAAGTTCAAACACCTCTCTTGCCACGACGGCAAAATTCTACAAATACATCTTACCACATCCTGGCGCGAAAGAGAAGCGAAGAAAACATGACTGAATCGTGAAAAGATGGAAACGCCCGGCGCAAGGGGGCATGTCCCGCGCGCCGGGCGCATAATAAATTCGCGTCGAGAGGGGGACGGGAGGATGCTGAAGATCCAATGCACCGGCCGTATGGATTTTTCGCGCCTGGCGCGCGGGGCGCTGGCGCTGGCGGCGATGGCGCTGCTTTCGCACGCGCGGGTGATGCTGAATTTGGCGCCGTTCGCGCTGGCGCTTTTCGCCGCGGGCCTGTATGCGCAAATCAGCCCCGCCGCGCTGCTGGCGGGGGCCGTTCTGGGGGCGCTGCGGTTTCCATTGGCGCAGAGCGATCTGCTGCTGCCCTCCGGGTGCGCGCTGATCCTTCTGGGCGCGTTGCTGGCGGATCGCTTCCCGGCGCGCGCGCCGCTGCGGGAGGGGCCGCTTTCGGCGCTGCTGGCCGGGCTGGGAACGCTGCTGCCGGGGCTGGCGGCCTCGGGCCCGGAGGCGTATGGCGCGCTGCTGGCGTTGCTGGCGGCCTCGGCGGCGGTGGCGTGCGCGCCGGCGTTTTCCACGCTTCTTGCGTGGCGGCCGGGCGTGCGCGCGGGCATGGACGAACGCGCCTGCGCGGCCCTGGCGCTGTATGCGCTTTTGATGGGCGCCTGCGCGCTGTGGCCGCCCGGGGCGTATTTTCTGGCCTGCCTGGCGTCGTTGGCGGCGGCGCACGCCTCCGTAGGCGCGGGCGCGGCGATGGGGGCGCTTCTGATGTGCGCGCTGCTCTCCGGCGGGGGAGAGATGGTAACGGCGGCGTCGGTGTGCCTGGGCGCGACGGCGGCGGGAGCGCTGCGCCCGCGCGGACGGCTGTTCGCCGCCCCGGCCTTCGTGCTGGCGGCGGGGCTTGTCGGCCTGTATGCGCCGGAGCGTTACGCGGGGCCTGTGGCGCCCGCGCTGGCGGCGCTGTGCTATGTGGCTGTGCCGGAAGCGTGGCTGCGGGAGATGTGCGCGACGCTGTTGTGCGCCGCCGGCCGCGAGCGCGCTGCGCGGGAGGAAGCCTCGCGCGCGCTCAGCGCGCTGAGCGCGGCCTTCGGCGAACTGGCGGCGGGGGTGGCCAATCTGCCGGAGGAAGGCGCGGTTTTGTCGGATATGCGCAGGCGCCTGTGCGCGCAATGTTCGCTCTACGAGCGCTGCTGGGCGGGAGAGGACGGCCGCGCCGTGCGCGCGATGTGCCGCTCGATCGCCGACGCCGCCGCGCAGGGCGAAACAGACGAGGACGAAACGCCTCCGGACCTGATGCGCGTCTGCCGCCGGGGGGATCGGCTGCGCGCGTTGGCGCGGGAGGAGGCGATCGCCCTGGGCGCGCGCGGCAGCCAGACGCAGGCCGGCGCGATGTTCCGGCAGGCCGAGCGCATCCTCGGGGACATGGCGCGAACGCGCCTGCGTCCGCGCGATTCGCCGCCGCGCTTTCGCCTTGCCTGGGGCGCGAGCGCGCGCTCCATGCGCAGCGGCCAGCCAAGCGGCGACGCGCACCTGCTTCGCCGCCTGCCCGACGGCCGCACGCTGGCGCTGGTGTGCGACGGCATGGGCTCGGGCGAGGCCGCGCGGCAGGAGAGCGAGCGCGCCGCGCGGCTGTTGTGGAAATTCCTTTCGGCGCGCGTAGAGCCGGAGGCGGCGCTGGCGGCGGCCAACGCCCTGCTGGTGGCGCGCGGCGCGGGCGATATGTTTGCCACGGTAGACATGTGCCTGCTCGACGATCGCGCCGGCAAGGCGCAGTTTTGGAAACAGGCGGCAAGCCGCTCGTTGATCGCGCGGGAGGGCGAAGTGCTCGTAATCGAGGGCGGGCGGCTGCCCCTGGGGGTGCTCGAGGGCGTATCGCCGGTGGTAAAGGAGGTGGAACTGCGGCCGGGAGACGTGATCGTCATGGGCTCGGACGGCGCGATGGAGGTCGGCGACGGCGCGATGGAGGAGGCGCTTTGCAAAAACCGGGCCCTCGCGCCGGACAGGCTCAGCGAAGAGATGCTGCGCACGGCGGAGGCGCTGACGCAGACCGGCCGCCGGGACGACATGACGATTGTGTGCATCGGCGTCGGCAGGGCGCGCGCGCCCTGAGGCGGCGCTCCGGCGCAGCCAGAACCGTGGAACGGCTTCCGGGAAAACGGACGCATCCGGTGCGTTTTGAAAAGATCGGCGCGGATACAGCCGCGAAAGAAGGCCCGTAAAGGCGGCGTTTTCCGGGAAAGACAAACAGGCCGCAGCCCCGCAGACCGGGGCGCGGCCGTTTCCAGAGGCGATCGAACCAAGGCGCGCTTCGAAGCGGCGCGCCTGCTTCCCGGCAGAATGGCGAACAATGCGGGGACAACGCCCCCCCGGTTCGCATTTTCGCAAGAGGAAAGGAACGGAACCCGCTTGCCGGCGCGAAGCGGCGGAGGATGCGGGGCCCTGCGCAGGGAGGCCCCTTCCGGCGGCCGCCATGCGGGGACAACGCTCCCGGTTCGCGTTTTCGCAGGAGGAATGGAACGGAACCCGCTTGCCGGCGCGAAGCGGCGGGAGGATTGCGGGGCCCTGCGCAGGAAGGCCCCTTCCGGCGGCCGCCATGCGGGGCGGCGCTCCCGGTTCGCGTTTTCGCAGGAGGAATGGAACGGAATCCGTTCGCCGGCGGCGCTGTCGCCAGTCGTCGTCGAAACGAGGCGGACGGAGATCCGGCGTCGCCTTGCACGGCAAAGGGCGCGCCCGTTCAGATCGAATGGAAACGGGGCGGTGTCTGAAGCCGGCCATACGCCCTGAAATCGCCGGCGATCGCGCGTGCGGAACGGAGGTTGGCCGAATTTCCCGCGCGCCCTTTCAGCAAAGCGTTGGATGGAAAAGCGCCCCGCGCAGAAAAACAGACGCCGCCCAGGCGGGCGGCGAGGGAGCCGTGCGGTTCAACCGTCGCTCTCCTCCGGCGCGGCGCCGCCCCACAGCAGGGGGAGCAGCGGCTCCAGGTCCACGCCGAAATTGACCGGCGTGGGCAGGCGCATGGTGCGCGCCACGGCGCGGCGGGTGAAGGCGGTGGCGCGCAAAACGGCGTTTTCGAGATCGTCGCCCTGCAAAAGCGCGCCGGTGAGCACGCTGGCGAAGAGATCGCCCGTACCCGGATAGTGCGCGTCCAGCCGCGTAAAGGGACAGACGCCCAGCTTTCCATCGGATCTGCGCATATAGACGTTGGCCGGGCCGCGCTCAAGCGGCAGGGAGGTGATGACGGCGCTTTGCGCGCCCATATCCAGCAGCGCGCCGAGCATGCGCGCCGCCTGCGCCGCGCTGCGCGGGGCCAGGGAATAGGCCTCGCCGGTCAGAAGCGCGTATTCGGTCATGTTGGGCGTGGCCACATCGGCCCGGGCGCACAATTCGCGCCACCTGGCGGGCATCTGCGCGGACATGCCCGCGTAGAGCCGGCCGTCGTCGCCCATGGCCGGGTCGATCACCTTCAGGGCGCTTTCTTGCGTTTCCAGAAAGCCCTTGATGATCTCCACCTGCCTGGGGTCGGCCAGATAGCCGGCGTAGACCGCGTCAAAGCGCAGCCCCAGCGTCTGCCAGTGGGCGAGATAGGCGGGCAGAAATTCCGTCAGGTCGCGCACGGCGATGCCGGAAAAAGCCGTGTGCGCCGAAAGCACCGCCGTAGGCACGGGGCAGGCCTGCGCGCCCATGGCGCTGAGCACCGGCAACACCACCGTCAGGGCGCAGCGGCCCAGGCCGCTCAGGTCGTGAATGGCGGCGACGGTTTTCGCGGGGCGGATCATACGCTCACCAGCTCCATATCGCGCAGGCGCATGTTGCCCCACAGCGGTTCAGACCAGATAAAGCCCGCCGTGCGCGAGGGATCGTCCACGACGATGAAGTGGCCGACGTCGTCGATGGTATCGTATTCGATGGTCCCGCCGCGCGGGTCGCCGCCGACCAGCGAGAGCTTGATGCTGAACTCGCCCGGGGCGACGCTTTCCAGCGGCGCGCGCACGCGCAGCGTCTTTTCATCGCCGGGGGAAACTTCAAATTCCGGCGTCTGGCTCATGGCCACGGGCGCGGAGGCGTTGTTCATCAGCACCATGCGCAGCCGGCAGCGCCGCTCGCGCGCCTCGGAGCGGAAGCGGATGGAAAATTCCATAACGTCGTCCATCTGGTATTCCATGGTTTCAGAGTTTTCCACGCGCATGAACGTCATGCGCATGCGCATGCCCAGCAGCTGGCCGCGCGGCAGTGCGTCCAGGTCGCGCTCTACCGAGCGGATGCCGCTGCCGGAATACAGGTCGATGGCGCGGGAGACCTCGCCGTCGTAAACCAGCCGGCCCTTTTCCAGATAAATGCCCCGCGTGCACAGCTGGTTGATGGTGCGCATGTTGTGGCTGACGTAGAGCACCGTGCGCCCGCCGCGGGAGACGTCGGCCATCTTGCCCAGGCATTTCTGCTGGAAGGTAAGGTCGCCCACGGCCAGCACCTCGTCGCAGATGAGGATATCCGGGTCCAGGTGCGCGGCCACGGCGAAGGCCAGCTTGATGTACATGCCGGAACTGTAGCGCTTTACCGGCGTGTCGATGAACTGCTCGATTTCGGAAAAGTCAATGATTTCCTTGAGCTTGCGGTCGATCTCGGCGCGGCGCATGCCCTGAATGGCGCCGTTGAGGTAGATGTTTTCCCGGCCGGTGAGGTCGGCGTGAAAGCCCGTGCCCACCTCCAGAAGCGTGGATACGCGCCCGCGCAGGCGGATTTCGCCCTTTGTGGGCGCGGTGATGCGCGAAATGAGTTTGAGCAGCGTGCTTTTGCCCGCGCCGTTGCGGCCGACCACCGCCAGGGCGTCCCCGCGGTCGGCGTTGAGGCAGATATCGTTCAGGGCAAGAAAATACTCGTGCCCCCGCGCCTGCGAGGCCTCGCCGATGATGCGGTTGGGGTCCTCCTTGCCGCGAATGCGCGCGAACCAGGCGCGCAAATCGGCCTGGAGCGTGCCTGCGCCGATCATGCCCAGGCGGTATTCCTTGCTGACATGGTCGATCTCCAGCGTGCGTTCAGACATTGACAGCTTCCCTTTCCTTTACACGGTGTCCATGAACGTCTTTTCAATGCGCGAAAACATGAGGATGCCCAGCGCGAACAGCGCCAGCGTCATGCCTACAGACAGGGGCATGTAGGCCAAACTGAAGGTCTCCACCCCCAGGAAGGCGGCGCGGAAAAATTCCACGATGGGCGTGACCGGGTTGAGCATGTAAAGCCCCACCAGGGCGGGATAGTTCTCCATCACCATGGAGGCGGGGTAGGCGATGGGCGTGGCGTACATCCACAGCGTGATGCCCAGGTTCACCAGCAGCGTCAGGTCGCGGTAGCGCGTGGTCAGCGAGGAAATGATGCTGCCCAGCCCCATGGCCAGCATGCCCGTTTGCAAAAGCACCAGCGGCACAAAGACGATCATCCGCCAGTTCGGCTGCACCGGCGAATTGGGCATTACGGCGTAATAGACAAGAAACACCGCAAACAGCGCGAACTGCACGAAAAAGTTGATCAGTTTGGACATCACCAGGCTGATGGGCATGACCATGCGCGGGAAATACACCTTGCCAAACAGGTTGTGGTTGTCCACAAACACGGTAGAGCACTGCTTCAGGGCGTTGGAAAAGTAGGCCCAGACGATGTTGCCGGCCATGTAGAACAGAAAATCCGGCATGCCGTCGGTGGGCAGCGCGGCGATGCCGCCGAACACCACCGTGAACATCAGCGAGCTGAGCACGGGCTGAATGACCATCCAGGCCGGGCCGAGGACGGTCTGCTTGTAAAGCACCGTGACGTTGCGCTTGACCAGAAGGAGAATCAGGTCGCGATAGTGCGCAAGCTCGCGCAGGTCGATGTCGAACCAGCCGCTGCGCGGGCGGATGACCGCGTCCCACTGCCGGTCGTTGTTTTTCGATGCCATGAAGGGCGGACCTCCGCAAACGAGATTTTCCGGAAAATACCGGAACCATTATTATAGCATGCCTGTGTAAACTCTGCAACGCGCCCATGGCGCGGGGGGTGGAAAACTGTGTGTACGAGCGCCAAACATAGGCAACACGGAACCGAGCGAGAACAGTCAGGGGAAGGGTGGAGATTTGCAAAGCAAATACTCCCCGACCTTGACGGTGGGAAGGAAAACACAACGGCCTTGCCAGCTTGTCGCGCCTCAACGCCCAGGGCGCGGGGGTTAGAAAAAACGCCCGCCTCCACAGGGTGGAGACGGGCGAAAGCGCCATCTCAGGCGAGGTGCTCCGGATAGGTCTGCAGGTGCAGTTCTTCTTTCCAGGCGGCGATCTGATCGGCGTAGGTCTGGGCGATCTTGCTCTGCAGGGCGGTGCTTTCCACCGCGTCGCGCACATCCTCCAGCGGCGTAGCGCCGGAGGCGAGGTCGCCGGCGTAGTAGATCAGGTGGATGCCGTAAACGCCGCGCACCGGCTCGGACAGGCCGCCGATCTCCTCAATGGAGAGCGCGCCTTCGGTGAAGGCGGGATCCCAGGGCTGGCTGGAGATTTCGGCGGTTTCGGAGATGGCGTAGCCGGTTTCGGGCATGCCGGTATCGTCGTTGAGTTCGGCGATGAGGGTTTCGATATCCTCGCCGTTGTTAAAGCGCTCGATGGCCGCTTCGGCGTCGGGCAGGATCTCCAGGTAGATTTCCTCGATCTGCGCTTCAACCGTAGCGATGTCGGCGGCGATGTCCTCCAGCGGGCGATGTTCCGTTTCGCCCAGGGCCGCGGTGGCGTCCTCGGTGGTGGCGGGTGCGGCGGTGGCTTCGCTCTGGGCAGTTTCGCTCTCGGCGGCTTCTTCGGCCTCCTCGGCGGCAGCGGCGGCTTCTTCGGCCTCGATGGCGGCGTTTTCCTCGGCTTCGAGTTCTTCCAGGCGGGTCGCCAGTTCGTCGTAGCGGGCGGCCTGGTCGTCGTCAAACTGGAAGAGGATGTGCTTTACGTTGCGGTAGCCTTCGGGGGTATAGTAGATGGTGGTGCCGCCGGAATAGGCGGTTTCGAACTGGTAGGCGCTCTGCGAATAAGCTTCCTCGTCGGCGGCGACCAGTTCGTCGTAAGTCTGCTGGATCTCGTCCTCGGAAACGGTGACGTCGGCGGTCACATAATCGTATACATTGGTGCTCAACTGCGTCTTTTCCAGGCTTTCCAGCACGCCTTCGTAGGTATAACCGCCCTCGTTGAGGTAGGTTGCGGCGGCGGCAAGGCCCTCGTCCTCGGTTTCATACTGCTCGGCGAAGTAGCTCTGGTAGTACATATCCACCGTGTCCTCGTAGGTGAGGGTGGCCTGCTCGGCGAAGGCGGCCTGCTGTTCCTCGGTCAGGCCCAGGCCAAGCTGTCCGGCCATGTACTGCACGATGGCTTCTTCGGCAAGCTGGGAAACGACCTGTTCGCGCAGCATGTCCTCCATGCCGTAGGCGGCGATGTCGATGCCGTACTGGGCGTACATGGTCACATAGGTTTCGTAGAGCGATTCGGCGTCCTCCAGAGAGACTTCGCCGCCGTCGAACGAGGCGACGATCTCCTTGAGGTGGTAGGCGTCCACCTGCGCCTGCAGGTCGGCCACCTGCGCTTCCAGTTCGGCGATGCGGGCGTCCTTGTCCTCTTCGGCCAGGGCCAGGCCGCTTACGACCAGCAGCGCGCACAGCAGCGCGCAGAGTATGCGCTTCAGGCTCATAAAAATGCTCCTCCTTGCGGTTTTGCCGGCGTGCGCCGGCGCTTTGTGAACGATTATAGCACAAACCGCGCGGCGACTCAACGTTTTCCCACGGAAGTTCACGGTTTGTTCATGGTTTTTCCGCAAACGTCCGCCATGCATTTGCCACACATATGTACGAAACGGGCGTTTGACATGCGCGCGCGATGGTGTATAATTATAGAAGCATGGAATGTGCGCCTTGGCGCGCGAAAGGAAAGAAGCATGGCAAAGAGCAAATATACCAACATCGGCGGCCAGGCGCTGCTCGAAGGCGTGATGATGCGCGGAACCGAGCATACGGCCATGGCCGTGCGCAATACGGCTGGAGATATCGAAATCGAAATTTTCCCCACCGTGCGCTCGCAGCGCCCGGCCATCTGCAAAAAGCCCTTCATCCGCGGTATATTCGGGCTGATCGATTCCCTGGCCATCGGCTACAAATGCCTGATGCGCTCGGCGGATCTTTCCGGCATGGCCGAGGAGGAAGAGGCCGAAAAACAGGCGCGGCGCGCCAAAAAATCCAAGTGGAGCCTGAAACTGGAGGACGCGCTGGAAAAATTCATGATGCCCATCGCCACGGTGCTGGCGGTGGCCCTGGCGGTGCTTCTGTTTATGTACCTGCCGGTGCAGCTGTATACCTGGCTTGCGCAGGCGTTTCCCGCCATTGCGCAGAACTACCTTCTGCGCAGCGTGTTTGAAGGCGTCATCCGCATCGTCATTTTCCTTGCCTACGTCATGGCCACGGCGCTGATGAAGGACATCCGCCGCACCTATCAGTACCATGGCGCGGAACACAAGACCATTTTCTGCTATGAAAAGGGCCTGCCGCTGACGGTGGAGAACGTGCGCGTGCAAAAGCGTTTCCACCCCCGTTGCGGCACTTCGTTTCTGGTGCTGATGCTGCTGGTGGGCATCGTGGTTTCGATGTTCATCCGCGTGGACAATCCTTTCCTGCGCACGGGGCTGAAAATACTCACCTTCCCCATCCTCATTTCCATCGGCTATGAACTGATCCAGTACGCCGGCCGGCACGACAACCGCCTTACGCGCGTCATTTCCGCGCCCGGCGTGGCCATTCAGCACATCACCACGCGCGAACCGGACGACGGCATGATCGAATGCGCCATCGAATCGATGAAGCGCGTCGTGCCCGGCGCGAGCGGCTATCCCCAGCGGGAGACCCTGCGGCGCGACGCGGCGCCGCAGCCGGCCGCCGCAGAGATGTAAGGAGGGCACCATGGCTTCCAACCGCACAAAATCGCTCGGGCGTATCGTCCGGGAAAACTGGTATATGCTGGCGGTTTCGCTGGCGGTTTCGCTGGCGGTCGAGGCGCTCAACCACCGCTCCCTTGCAAAGCTGGGAGCGTTTTTGACGCAGCACCCGTGGATGTTCCTGCTCAATGTGTGGATCATTTTCAATACGTTCCTGTTTGCCGAGCTTTTCCGCCGCCGCCGCGGCGCGCGTTGGGCGATCGGCATTTTGTGGATAGCGCTGGGCGTGGTCAACCACATCGTGCAGCGCACGCGCGTTCTGCCCCTGACCACGCGCGACGTGCTGCTCATCCCCGACGGCATGCGAATGATCACCGTCTATTTCACCTGGTACGAGATCGTCGGCATCTTCGGCGGCGGGGCGCTGCTGATCGCGGGGCTGATTCTGCTGGTGCTGAAAAGCCGCCCGCGCGGGCCGTTCAACCGCATGGCCAGTTTGAGCGTGTTTTGCCTGGTTACGGCGCTGACGCTGGCGGGATGCAAGGCCACGGAGGAATTCGGCCCCGTCGATTGGGAAAAGACCAGCCTGGTGGACGCCTATCAGAGCTATGGCTTCGCCTATGGTTTTACCTATACCTTCGCCGATTTTGGCATCAACCGCCCCAGCGACTATTCCGAAAAAATGGTCGAGGAGATCGCCGAGGATATCTCCGATGCGGACGCGCCCCTGGTGGTCGAGCCGGAGGCGACCGCCGAACCGGAGGAGACGGCGGTGCTGACCCCGAATGTGATCTTTGTGCAGTTGGAGTCCTTTTTCAACGTCAACGAACTTGCGGCGGAATACTCGCAGGACCCCATTCCCGTGTTTTCCGAACTGGCGCGGACCTGGCCCGGCGGCCACGTCAAGGTGCCTTCGGTGGGCGGCGGCACGGCCAATACCGAATTTGAAGTGCTTTCGGGGATGAACCTGGATTACTTTGGCGCCGGCGAATTTCCCTACAATACTATCCTCAAGGACACCGCCTGCGAAACGATCTGCTTCAATCTCAAGCCCCTGGGCTACACGGCCACCGCCATTCACAACTACACCGGCACCTTCTATGGCCGCAACACCGTTTACGCGCAGCTGGGGTTCGATTGCTTCGTGCCCCAGGAGTACATGAACGGCCTGACCTACAACGCCCTGGGCTGGGCGCGCGACGGCGTGCTCACCGGCGAGATTTTCAAGGCCATGGAGGCCACCGAGGGGCGGGACTTTGTTTTCACCGTCACCGTGCAGTCGCACGGCAAGTATCCCGCCGAGCCGGTGGAGGGGCTGGACGGCATCGACGTGCTCTCCTGCCCGGAAACGGTGGACCCCGGCATGCTGAAAAACTTCGTCAACGAACTGAGCGAAGTGGACGCCTTTCTGGGCGAACTGATCGCGCATCTGGAGGCGTGGGACGAGCCAGTGGTGCTCGTGCTCTACGGCGACCACCTGCCGGCCCTGGGCATCGAGGACGGGGACCTGCAAACCGACGATATCTATCAGACCTCGTATGTGCTCTGGAACAACTTCGGCCTGTCCATGGAGGGCGGAGATCTGCAGGCCTTCCAGCTTTCTTCGCATGTGCTGGGCCAGCTGGGCATTGAAAACGGCGTGCTCAACCGCTTCCATCAACACTTCGGGCCGGACTGCGAGGAGGAGGAATACATCGCCTTCTTGCGCGTCCTGGAATACGATATGCTCTATGGCGAGCACGTCATCTACGAGGGCGAATCCCCCTATGCGCCCACCGATTTGCGCCTGGGCAGCGCGCCGATTGTGTGCGAATATTACACTTACGACCCGGCCACGGCCACCATCAGCGTTTACGGCGAGAACTTTACCACCTACAGCGATATCCTGGTGGACGGCGAGCGCAAAAACGCCGTATTCGCCGACGAGACGCGCCTCATCGCCCGCGCCAACGGCGTAACCGGGGACAGCGAGGTCTGCGTGGGGCAGTTCACCCGCGAGGGCGAGGAACTGGGGCGCACGGGTTTTGGAAAAATGCGTGAAATTTCTCCGTAACGCCTTGTTTTTTGGCGGATGCCGTGTATGATAGAAGATGAATGTATACAGGCCGCGCGGCCTCGCCAGGGGCGGCGCGCGGCCTGCGCATGCCGCCGGCGGCACGCCGGCGCTTGGAGGTGAAGGCGTTGGCCGCACAAAAGCCCGCTTCCGGAAAACGATCTCACCGCGCCGCGCCGGCGCAACGCGCGTCCGCTTCCTCCAGAAGGGGCGTCGCCGCGCTGGCCGTCGTCTGCGTTTTGGCGCTGGCGGCCGGCTTTTTGCTGGACGCCTTTATGCCCGGCCTTGATCCCGCCGCCAGCGGCGAGGAGGTTTCGGCCTCGCCGGTGCGCATCAATGAGGTGATGACTTCCAACGCCTCGGCCTACAAAAACGACCTGGGCGCGTACGAGGATTGGGTGGAGATCGTCAATACCGGCGCGCAGGAGGCGCGGCTGGGCGGCTATACGCTCGGGCGCGGCGACGACCTGGCGCTGTTTACCTTCCCGGATGTGACGCTTGCGCCGGGCGAATATCTTCTGATCTACTGCGACGGCCTGGATCGCGCCGTGGCGGGCCAGCCCCTGCACGCGGCCTTCCGCCTCAGCGCCGACGGCGTGACCCTGCAACTGCGCGACGCGACCGGCGCCCTGGCCGACAGCGTGGACGTGCCCGCCTTGGACCGCAACCAGGTCTACCAGCGCGGCGAGGACGGCTGGACGGCCAGCGGCCTGTACACCCCCGGCCTGGCCAACACGCCGGAAAACCACGCCGGCTTCGAGGTGGAAACCGTCGAAAGCCCGCTGGTCATTTCCGAGGTCATGTCCGCCAACCGCACCTATCTGCCCGACGCGGACGGGAACTGCTACGACTATATCGAACTGTACAACGCCTCCGACGCGACGATCGACCTGACGGGGTATTTTCTCACCGACGATGAAAACACCCTGCGCAAATGGGCGTTTCCCGAGGGCGCGTCCATCGCCGGCGGCGGGTATCTTCTTGTGTACGCCTCGGGCCTGAGCCAGACGGCCGCGGGCGCGCTGCACGCTTCGTTCAAGCTTTCCTCCGAGGGCGAACCGGTGCTGCTCAGCGACGCGCAGGGCCGCGTTCTGGCCGAGGTGACGCCGCCCGCGCTTCTGGGCGATCAGGCCTGGTCCCTGGGCGGGGACGGCCAGTACACCGCGAACCTCGCGCCCACGCCCGGCTTTCCCAACACCGCCGAGGGCGAGCGCACGCTGCGGGCCCTGCTCGAACAGGGAAACGCCAGCGGCGTCTGTATCAGCGAGATCGTCGCCTCCGCCGGCGAGAGCGCGCCCTACGACTGGTTGGAGGTTCACAACGCCTCGACGCAGGCGGTGGACATCTCCGGCTGGGGCCTTTCCGACGACGGCGGCAGCCCGCGCAAATGGCGCTTCCCCGAGGGAACGGTATTGCAGCCCGGTCAGTATATGGCCGTCTTTGTCAGCGGTATGGATGGCCGCGACGCTTCCGGCACCCTCAGCGCCTCGTTCCGCCTCGCCTCGGCGGGCGGCTATAGCCTCATGCTTTCGGATGCGGCGGGCGCGCTTGTGGACCGCGTGTTCGTGCCCGAGCAGTATGCGGGCGTTGCCTACGCGCGCATGGAGAACGGCGGCTTCCTCTACGTCGATCAGCCCACGCCCAACGCCCAGAACGCCGCCGCGGGCTACGAGGGCCGCGCCGACAAACCCGAATTCTCCGTGGCCGGTGGCCTCTACGGCGCGGGTGAGAGCCTGACCGTGGAACTGAGCGCCGCGCCCGGCATGCGCGTTTATTACACCCTGGACTGCACCGACCCGGACGAGACGTCCACCCTCTACACCGGCCCCATCGCCGTAACGGAGAACACCATTGTGCGCGCCCGCGCCCATGGCGAGGATCTGCTGCCCTCCTACACGGCTTCGCAGACCTATTTCTTCGGCGTGGAACACACCATGCGCGTGGTCTCCCTGGTGGCGGACCCGGAAAACATCTTCGGCGAAAACGGCATCCACACCCGCTATCTGGACGACATTGAGCGCGAGGGCCATGTCGAGGTCTACACCGCCGAGGGCGCGCAGCTTCTTTCCGAAAACTGCGGTTTGAAACTGCACGGCGCCGACAGCCGCAAGCTCGACCAGAAGAACTTCAAGGTCATCGCCCGAAGCCAGTACGGAACCAACCGCTTCCACGCCCGCCTTTTTTCCGAGCGCGACTACGACCAGTATCAGTCCTTCATCCTGCGCTGCTCCAGCGAGGACGGCCCCATGACCCGCATGCGCGATTCCATCCTCACCTCGCTTGCCGAGGGCACGGGCGTGTTCTATCAGAAAACCGAATTGTGCGTGGTTTATATCAACGGCCAGTACTGGGGCCAGTACAACATGCGCGAGCGCGTGTGCGCCGCCTCCATCTGCCAGTTTGAGGGCTGGGAGGGCCAGGAGGACGACATCGACCTGGTCAAGGGCAACACCACCGTCATGCGCGGCAGCGACGACAGCTATCAGGCCATGCTTGCCTACGTCAAGCAGTACGGCATTCCCGACGACGAAACCCTCGCGCGCGTTGGCGAGGTGATCGACCTGGACAATTACATCGCCTACCACGCGCTGCAGATTTTCGTGGGCAACGCCGATACCCTCAACGTCAAGCGCTACCGCAACCCCAACGCCGACGGCAAGTGGCGATGGGTGATCTACGACCTGGACTGGGGCTTTTATGTGGATACCAATTCCATTCGCCGCTGGCTCGATCCCGAGGGCATGGGCGCGGGCAAGCGCACGGACAACGCGCTGTTCATCGCCCTGATGAACAACCCCACGTTCTACGATCGCTTCCTTACCTATATGGGGGATATGCTCGCCACCGAGTGGGTCACCAGCAAGATCGTCGAAAAAATCGAAACGCGCTACCAGCAGCTGCTGCCCGAAATGCCCATGCAGTTCGAGCGCTGGGGCCAGAGCCAGAGCAGCTTTGACGCCCGCGTGGCCGAACTGGTCGAATACGCCGGAACGCGTCCGCGCAAACTGCTGGGCTACTTCCAGGAAACGCTCTCGCTTTCGCCCGAGCAGATGGAACACTATTTCGGCGACGCCATGCGGCGCATCGAGGAGGAGGAAGCGGCATGGGCATAGACCGCGCGCGGCTTCCCGCCCGCCACGAACTGAAATACTACATAAACCCCGCCGAACTGGAGGCGCTCAAGCGCCGCCTGCTTGCGACGATGCGCCTGGACGCCCACTGCCGCGGCGGGCGCCCCTACAACGTGCGCTCGCTTTACTTCGACGACGCCTTTGACAGCGCCTATTTTGACAAGGTGGACGGCGTCGCCGCGCGCGATAAGTATCGCCTGCGCATCTACAATGGCGACGGCGAGGTCATTTTCCTGGAGCGCAAGCGCAAATTGGGCGACCTGATCGAAAAGCATTCGCTGCGCGTCACCCGCCGCCTGGCCGACCGCCTCATTTCCGGCGACCCGCGCGGCCTGCAGCGCGCCGAGGCCCCGCTTCTGCGCGAAATGTACGCGGCCATGCGCCTGGGCGCGCTGCGCCCCGCGGCGTTGGTGGAGTACGATCGCCTGGCCTTCGTCCACCCGGCTGAAACCACGCGCGTCACCTTCGATATGCGCCTGCGCGCCGCCGTGACCGGGCTGGACCTCTTTTCCCCCGGCGTAATGCTCCGCCCGGCCGACGAGGCGACGGAGATTCTCGAAATCAAGTTCGATTCCTGCTTTCCGGCGCACATACGCGCCCTGCTGGCCGGCATGACCGCGCAGCGCTGCGCGATTTCCAAGTATGTGATGTGCCGCCGCTTCGAAAACCTGTAGGCGCGGCTTTAAAACGCAAGTTGCTCAGGGCCGCGGCCCCGCGGGGCCAGGCAAACATAAGAGGAGGGCTTTCCATGAACGGTTCCGACGTTGTAAGAATGCTGTTTTCGTCTCAGACCATCGGCACGGCCTCCATTCCGCTGGTGCTGTTTTCCGTGGTGCTGGCCTTTGCCGTGGGGCTGGGCATCGCCGCGGTGTACCGCTTCAATTTCCGCGGCGTGATGTATTCGTCCAATTTCACGCTGACCCTGGTTTTGATGACGCTCATTACCACGCCGGTGGTCATGTGCATTCGCGAATCCATCCAGCTTTCCATGGGCATGGTGGGCGCGCTGTCCATCGTCCGCTTCCGCACTGCGGTAAAGGACCCGCTGGATACCGCCTACATGTTCTGGGCGCTGACCATGGGCATCCTTCTGGGCGCGGGCCAGTTCCTGCTCACCGCCGTGGCGGGCGTGGCAATCGCCGTTTTGATCACGCTGGTGTGCAAGTGGCGCGTGAAAAACCAGAACTGCTACCTGCTCGTCCTGCGCATGAGCCAGAGCGCGGAAAAGCAGGCCGCGCAGGTGGTCGGCGCCATCCGCTACCAGCGGCTGCGCACCAAGAGCGTCTCGCAGGGCGCGGTCGAGGCCACCTATGAAGTGCGCCTGGACAAGACCGAGCCCGTGCTCAAGCGCCTTCACGAGATTCCCGGCATGCAGGACGCCACGCTGGTGGCCTACACCGGCGAGGGCGCGTAAATGACTGCGCCAAACGCGCCGACGCCGGTCGCGTCCCGGCCGCGGGCCGATCGCCCGCAAACGCAAAAAACGCCGGCCCGCGCCCCGCGCCGCAAAAGCCCCTATGCGACGTTTGTCGTCCTCTGCGCCTGCGCGCTGGCGCTGGGCGTGGCGTTGCAGGCGCTCTTGCCCAACGGGTTCTTCCTCGGCGCCGGGGCCGGGGGCGGCGAGACGGCCCCCGTGGCCGAGATCCATGCCTCCGATACCGTGCAGATCAACGAGGTGATGACCTCCAACAGCCGCCTGCTGCGCGATGTGCGCGGCGATACGCCGGACTGGGTGGAGGTGCGCAACGCCTCCGACGCGCCGGTCGAACTGGCGGGGTGGACGCTTTCGCGCGGCGCGGACGAGAGCCACGCCTTCGTCTTTCCCGCGCGCACGCTCTCGCCGGGCGAGTGCGTTCTGATCTACGCCGATTCCGCCTATACCCAGGCCGATGGCGATTACCATGCGCCCTTCTCTTTGCGCGCCGCGGGCGATACGCTGATGCTGTTCAACCCTGCCGGCGTGGCGGTGGAGGCCATCAACATTCCGGCGCTGGCGAAAAACACCGTCTACCGCCGCGTGGGCGACGTCTGGGAGGTTTCCGGCGAATACACTCCCGGCCTTGCCAATACCCGGGAAAACCACCAGAGCATGTTCAAGGCCATGACGCCTTCGGATGTGGTGATCAGCGAGGTCATGGCCGCGAACGTCAACGCCGCGGCGGCCGACGACGGCATGTTTTACGACTATATCGAGCTTGTCAACCTCTCTTCGCAGGAGGTGGACATAAGCGGCTTCTACCTCTCCGACAGCGCTTCTGACAGCGCGGCCTGGCGCATCCCCGATGGCATGGTGATCCCCGCCAACGGCTATATGCTCTTTTACGCCTCCGGGCGCAACGAGGGCATGCACACCAACTTCCGCCTTGCTTCTGAAGGCGAGGAGGCGGTGCTTTCCAACCGGTTGGGGCAGGTGCTCAGCGTCGTGGATTACGATATCCTCGTAGAGAACCAGGCCTGTTCCCGACGCGCCGACGGCAGTTATACCACCGACCTGCCGCCCACGCCGGGCGCGGCGAACGAATAAAACCGAACGGACGCGAATAGCGTCCGTTTTTGCTTGCAGGGCGGTGATTCGACCGCTTGGCGGCTGCCGCAAATCCCCCCGGCTTTCCTTGGCCGTGCGCGCTTTGCGGCCGGGCAGGAACGGGGCGCGGGCGGCTTGCGGCGGGACGTAGATCCCCGTTTTTCGCCCGCCTCCGCCAACAGACGCCGCAAAGCGCGACGCTTTTGCGGCAAAATCCCCGGGGTTTCGCCCGCCTCCGCCGCGGGCAAAGGGCGCTTCGGCGCGCCTGCCGCGCGGAGATGCCGGGCAAACCAAAAGCCCCTTGCGGGGCTGCGAGCGCGCGGGCGCACAGATCCGGCGCCACGGGAACGGAAGGGGTCATGGGCGCGGGCTTACGGACCGGCAGGGCTCCGGCCGGTGTCGCAGGGGCGGAAAGGCCGTGGCGCGCGGGCTTATGCCTGCGTATAGGGACGGATGACGTGGCGGTTCTTGCCCTGCTTTTTCGCGGCGTAGAGGGCGCCGTCCGCCTGTTTGAAGAGGCTGTCGTAATCGGCGTTGCAGCCGTTGACCAGCACGACGCCCTGGCTGCAGGTGACGGGCGTGGACGTTCGCTCGGACAACTGCCGCAGCCGCTCGCGAATGAGGCGGCACTTTTCCTCCATGACCGCGCGCGAAGCCACGTCCTTGGCCAGCACCACAAATTCGTCGCCGCCGAAGCGGCCGATGATGTCCGAAGAGCGGAAAACTTCCTGCAAAAGTTCGCCCATTTTCTGAAGCACGACGTCGCCGGCAAGATGTCCGGCCGTATCGTTGACGGCTTTGAAATCGTCCAGGTCGATCACGGCGAAGGCGCAGCGCGCCGTGGGGTTGCAGGCGCGCAGATAGCGCTGGATGGCGTCGGTGCAGGCCTGTTTGTTGTAGAGGCTGGAAAGCGAATCGCGCGTGCTGAGAAGCTGATAGCGCATGCGCCCATCGTGTTCGCGCACGCGCATGGCGGTAACCAGATGGTCCGAGGCCAGAGAAAACAGCAGCGCCACCACCGCGCCGAAAATATCGTATTGCCCGATTTCCCGGGGCTTGCAGACGATTACCAGGGCGATGAACACCGCCGTAAAGAAGGTGACCAGCCCAAAGGAAAGCGTGAAGGGAAAAATGAACAGCAGCGGCAGAATGACCACCAGCAGCGGCAGGAACGCGGCGGGCGCCCCCGCCGCGCCCACCGTGTCAATCAGGAGACAAAAGCACAAAAGCACGGATTCAAACAGCGTGCATAGAAGGGTGACGGCGCGGCTGCTGGGCGTGGGCCGGCGCGCGTAAAACGTCACTGCCGCCAGCACGGCTGCGGAAACCGGCCAGAAAGCCAGGTGCACGGGCGACGGCGCCCAGCCGGGGATCATCAGCGGTGCGATCAGCAAAAACAGCGTCAGCAACAGAAGCGTGAGAAGCGCGGCGGTTCGCAGCGTGCGCAAGTTGCCATAGGCGATATCGCGCCCGGCCTCATGGTGATATTTTTTGCGCGCCCCCAACGCATCGCGCAAAAATGCGAAAAGCGACCGCATGGCGACCCTCTCCCCGAAACAGGATTGTTATATTTTAGTATACAACAAAAACGCTCGCGCCGCAATATTTCCGCGCAAAAACCGCGCTGTTTTGTGAAATTGGCACAGTTTTCCAAACAACAAACGCGCGAACCGTCCAACACGGCCCGCGCGGAAGAATGGCACCCCGGACTGGGCTCGAACCAGCGGCGTTCCGCTTAGGAGGCGGACCCTCTATCCAACTGAGGTACCGGGGCAAACGGGATGCGCGCAAACGCGTTGCACCCCCGAAACGCAATACTCATTATACGGATTCTCCAGGCCCTTGTCAAGCGCGGATTGCCGCCGGAGCGGGGACGGCGGCGCCGAGGCCCGAATTGGGGAAGAAACGCCGCGCGCGGCAAGAGGAGCGCGGCAGGGCGGCCCTGCATAGGGCGGTGGGGAGGCGGCGCTTCCGCGCGCTGGAGGACGGAGCCGCGCTTCGAGGGCTTGCCGCCCGTCGGCGCTTCCGCATGCCGTGCGCCGGAGACGTTCGCCCTGGCGAGAGGGAACCGGGCAATTCCGTCCGCGCCGGCCATCGGGGCATTAGCGCGCGGCTTTCTGTTGTTCGGCGCGAGATGTGCTGAAGCGGCGCTTCCGTGCGCACGCGAATTTTTCTTCGATGGCTGTCTCTGACAATTCCCATGTGCGGCGGCTCCATGCACGCGAGTTTTCCCGCGAAAGGCGGCGAAGCCCGCGCCGGCCATTGGAACGTTTTGCGAGCGGTTTTGTGTTGTCCGGCGCGAGATGTGCTGAAGCGGCATTCCCACGCACATGCGAATTTTTTCTTCGATGGCTGTCTCTGACAATTCCATGTGCGGCGGTTCCATGCATGCGAGTTTTCCTGTGAAAGGAGGCGAGACCCGCGCCGGCCATTGGAACGTTTTGCGAGCGGTTTTGTGTTATCCGGCGCGAGATGTGCTGAAGCGGCATTCCCACGCACATGCGAATTTTTTCTTCGATGGCTGTCTCTGACAATTCCATGTG
>DVIA01000065.1 GCA_018711655.1 Candidatus Pullichristensenella avicola | reverse complement strand
AAGGCGGCATCACTGCCGACGAGGTCACCGCCGAAAACGGCGCGGATGTGGACCTCATTGCCGGTACGGACATCGACACCGACACCATCGACGCGAACGCTTCGAGCGTGACCTACGACGCCGAAGGCGGCATCACTGCCGACGAGGTCACCGCCGAAAACGGCGCGGATGTGGACCTCATTGCCGGTACGGACATCGACACCGACACCATCGACGCGAACGCTTCGAGCGTGACCTACGACGCTGAGGGCAGCGTGACCACCGATCGCATCGACGCAGACAACGGCTCGACGATCGACTTCGACGCCGGCGCGGCCATCACAGTGCCGGAAACCGACCTGAACGATTCTACCCTCGACTTCCTTGCCGGCAAGGACGTCACCTTCGATATCATCGAGGGCGCGAATTCCGATGTGCTCCTGCGCAGCGAAGAAGGCAACGTATTCGGCGTGGACGCGGAAAGCTACATCCGCCTTGGCGGCGACGACAGTTCCCTGACCTTCTCGGCCGGTCTGGATATCGGCAAGGACGAAAGCCGTGTGATCGTGGATGTGCCCGAAACGCTGACGGTGCGCATTGAAACGGCTGAAAACATCTACATGGACGGCGTTGTGCTCGAAGGCGGCGCCTTTGAGGGCAAGCGTCCGGTTCCCGATATCCACGACGGCCGCGGTGAAAACGGCGAGACGCTTTCGGGCGACTTCCTCGCCGACGGCGGCAGCGAGAAACTCGACTTCCTCCTCGAAAACCAGACTGCGGAAGAACTGACCGATTGGATCACTGCAGACATGGCGCGTGAAGAGTGGCAGACGCTCATCAGCGTCGAGGCGCTGGCAAGCCAGATCGAGCAGGGAACGATCGCCCAGGCGACCCTGGAAGCTCTGCTGGTGGACGGCGTGGACGTCACTTACCAAGACGTATGGCAGATGCTGCTGGATAAGGACTACGACGGCCTTGGCCAGATGCTTGCCGATACGCTTCCCAAGACGCAGATCGACCCCGTGACGCAGCAGGAAGTCCAGATCGTTTCCGACGAATTGGCAACCGCCTGGCTGCAGGAAGCCATCGCCGGCAAGCAGGTGGACAACCTGGCCGAAGTGCTCGGCGGGCTGATGACGCAGGAAGAGATCCTCGATCTGATCGAACAGGCCTGGGAGCAGGCGGGTTACGAGGACGTGGCCGAACCTGAGCCCGAGGATCCGCCGGCGCGCGAACTCAATGTCTCCATCGGCGAATCTACCGGCGAAACGCACATGTGGAACGAGGGCGATATCCATATCACCCAGGACCAGGGCGATTTCACCGCCGCGGATGTGCATTCCGAGCGCGGAGATGTGAGCATTGAAACCAAGAATGGCGACATCCTTGGCGCGCAGAGCGATACGCCCAACGTCTACGGGCGCGAGATCGATTTGAAGGCTTCCGGCTCCATCGGCAGCGAAGAACAGCCGCTGACCACCGAGCAGCAGGCCAACCGTCCGACGCTGGTGGGCAACATCACCGAGCCTGTGAAGGACAACGACGGAAATTACAAGATCGAACTCGTCGAACGCGAAGTGACCGAAACGGTTCTCGAACCGGTCCTGGATGCCGACGGCCAGCCGATGCTGGACGCCGATGGCCAGCCGATAATGCAGGAAGTCGAAAAGCCTGTATTGGATGCGGAAGGCAACCCCGTCACCGAGTGGGTGGCGCAGATTGAGATCACCTACGAATGGCTGCGCGTGGATTATCCGCAAGAAGCTACCCGCCTTGACGCAACGGCTGGAGAGGATATCCACATTGCGGAAACCACGGGCGATCTCGGGCTCGGCAATGTCTCCGCTGGCGGCGACGCCGAGATAAGCGCGCCTGGTTCGATCCTCGATGTGCGCGCGGACGACGAAACGCAGGGCAACCTGACTGCCGGCGGCGACGCAAACCTGACCTCTGAAACTGGAACGATTGGCACAAACGACGAGTACCTCGACATCGACGTGGACGGCACGACCACCGCGCGCGCCGAGGGCGACATCAACATCAGCGACCGCGCCGACCTTGATCTGGTGGCCGACACCGCCGAGGGACAGGTCAATGCAGACGCTGTTGGCGATATCGACCTGAGCAATTCCGACCCGAATACCGACCTCGTCATCGGCCCGATCAACGCCGGCGGCGATGCGGAAATTACGGCGACCGGCTCGCTGGTGGCGGGCGATCCGCTTGGCCACGACGCGCAGGTGACCGGTGAGAACATCGGTCTGAACGCCCAGGGCGGAGACGTTGGCACGGAAGAAACGCCGATCCTCGTGGATACCGATTCTGAAAACGGCGGCACCCTTAGCGTTGACGCAGCCGGCGACGGCTATGTGACCGAACTGGACGGCGACGTCATTCTGGACGAAGTGACGACGGGCGGCGATATGACGCTTGTCTCTCCGGGCAATGTTACCGATGTGGACGACGAACAGAAGGTCGTCGATGCGGTAGACGCCGTGAAGGATGCCGAAGAGGCGCGCAGCGAGGCCGACAACATGCAGGCCCAGGCGGATATCCTCAAGGATTACGCCAGTGAAGGCGGCAGGTTGGAGCACGACCTGAACAAGGAAGCGGCCGAAGAAGCGCTGAAAGCCGCGCAGGATGAACTCGCCAAGGCCGAAGAAACGCTCGACGCGCTTGAGGATCAGCTTGAGGAGCTTAAGAACGATCCTGAAGCTACACAGGAACAGATTGACGCCGTGCAGGATCAGATTGATCAGCAGCAGGAGAAGGTTGACGAACTGACCGACGCGGTAACCGACCGAGAGGAAGCGCTTGATAAGATCGAGGATGCGATCAATGATGCCAAGCACAATGCCGACGAGGCGCAGAAGGAAGCGGATCGGCTTTCCCAGATCGCGGAGGAACTGGAAAAAGCCGCGCTGGAGGCGCTGGAAGAAGCGCAGAATGCGGGCGACACCATTACCACCGGCGGCGATCTTACCATCGACGCGGGCGGCGCGATCGGCGAGGAGGACAATGCCCTCGGCATGGATGTTGGCGGCGTGATCGACATCACGGTCGGCGATCCTACGGAGGACGGCGTAGACATTGAGAGCACAGGCGATGTGAACTTCGAACCCATTGAAGGCGAGCATGTCTCCATCGACGCGCTTGGCGATATCCAGGCAAGCGGCGACGATGGCGAACGCGACATCGTGGCGGGCGAATTGAACATCAGCACGCCCGGCGGCGACGTTGGTTCCGAGGAGCGCCCGATCCGCGTTTCGGTGGACGAACTGACGGCCATGGGCGAAGAAGTGCACATTGAAAACGACAAGGATCTGATCATCGACAGCGTGATCGGCGGCGATGTGAACCTTGACGTGGATGGCGATGTGATCTCCGGTGACAACGGCGATAATCCCAACATCGTTGCGGATGACCTTACCATCGACGCTGAAGGCGATATCGGCTCGCAGGATGATCCGCTGCACACCGACGTCGACCATATCGACGCCGAAGGCGAAGATATCTACCTTGATAACGATTCCGGCAATCTCGACATTGGCCACATCGACGGCGATCATGTAGAGATTGAAACCGACGGCAGCGTGACGGGCGGCCCGATTGAGGCGGACGACCTGATCATCGACGCCGGTGGCGATGTCGGCAAGGAGGACGATCCGCTGGAGATCATCGTGCCCGGCAAGGTGGATATCAACTCTGAATACGGTTGGGTCTACTGGGTGAACGGTTACCGCCGCGCGGGCCGTGGCGAACCGATCTACATCGAGCGCACGCTGAAGGATGCGGAAACGAACGTAACGGTACACGGTATGCTGATCCATCGCGACGCATGGCTGGAGGTAAGCGATCTGACCATGTGGCTGGAGGAAGCGCTGGAGACGTTGCGTGAAGAAACCCGCACCGCGCTGGAGAGCAAGGCAATGGTCGCCGCCTACCGCGTCGCCCTGCGCGTTGCCAGCGGCGTGCCGGCATGGCTGGGTTCGGTGGATGTGAGCATCCCCGTGGACGAACGTTACGAAGGCTTGCCGCTTCTGGTGCTTGGCTTCTTCCCGAGCGGAGATGTGGCGCTCTACGGCGATATCGTCGAGGATGGCATGCTCACCTTTGAAAGCGAGCAGCTTGGCGACTTTGTGGTGCTCGATCCGACACTGTACGAAGACGTATTCGCCCTGATTCACGGCACGTTCAACTACGCGCTGCATGAACGTATCATCGTCTCCGATGAGGCGCTGCGCATTCTCGAAGCCGCCTACGCGGCTTACCGCGAACAGCTTGCCGAGGAAATGCGCGCCAGCAGCGAGTATCCCGATCTGCCGGAGCAGGTATATCTGCTCAATGCAGATTTCGGCATTGAACTTACCATGAGCAAAGATGCCGAGATGGATGCAAACCTGGTTCGCACCCTGCGCCTGGAGGCGCAGCGCCCCCTGGAGGCGGAAGAAATGACGCCGGAAATTGAGGAAACGACGGACGAAGAGCCCCTTGCCTGGGAACTGCCCGCGCAGGTTGATTTGCGCCTGACGCGAACCGACATCGTGGACGGCGTTCCGGTTGTTTCGCAGGCGCAGATTGATGGCGAGTGTGAAGTCCTCCTGCGCCTCTGGCAGGATCCGCTCGCGCCCGATGCGTTGGATGAGGATAGCGATTATCCCTATCGCTACGAAAGCATTCCGGTGACGATTGTGGTAACGATGGCAAACGGCGCAGAGGAAACGCTGGAAGTGGAAACCGATGCGGAAGGCGTCGTCAACTTGCAGTTGCCGTCCGTTCCCACTCACATCGAGGTGCAGGCGCATCTGGAAGCTTGAGACAACATGCAACATCGACAAAACAGAGCCCCGCGTTTACATGCGGGGCTCCCGTTTTTGCGCATCCGGGCATTTACTGCTGTAAACACATGAAATCTGTGAAGAAGCGCGCGGATTCTGTGGGAAAGGCTTTGCAGGCGCTGCGGGTTGCGCCACATGACCGACGGCGAAAGCGGCATTGTTACGCTTTTGTAGGAGTGTGGACGCCTGTTTCGCCTTTGCCGCTGAAGGGGCGGCATGCTTGAACAATTGGTCAGCACGATGCAGGCGCGCGCCCTGAAGAAAAATGCGAGTGCTGGATACGCCCCTGCGCCGCCCCTGACCAGTTGAAAAAGCCGCGTGCGAGGGTGCGAAAAATATACGATTTCAAGGGGAATTTGCTGCCAGGGGGATGTGCAAAAACGCGACTTTTCGAACGATGAAAACAGCCGACGCTCCCGCTTTGATGGAAGCGCCGGCTTTGCACCTTGGCTGGCATCGCAACCTTCGCGTCCTGGTTGATGTCGCAGCCTTTGCGCCTTCGTTGGCATCGCGCCTTCGCGTTTTGATGCCATTGCGACTTTTGTGACAGATCGTCATCGCGCTTTCGCGCTTGGACTGCCGCTGCGGATTTTGCGTCAGATTGGCGTTGTAGCCTTCGCATCTAGACCACATTGCAGCCTTTGCATCGGAACCAGTCAAGCTTTATGCAAGACCAGCATTGCGGCCTCACATTCTGCTTGTCATCGCGCTTTCGCGCTTTGATGCCATTGTGACTTTCGCGACAGATTGTCATCATGCCTTCGCGCTTGGACTGCCGCGGCAACTCTTGCGACAGATTGGCGTTGCAGCCTGCACATCTGGACTACACCGCAGCCTTTATGCAAGACCAGCGTCGCAACCTTCGCGTCCTGGTTGATGTCGCGGCCTTTGCGCCTTCGTTGGCATCGCGGACTTCGTGTCCAGGGTGGCGGCGCAGTCTCTGCGCCAGGCTCGCATTGCAGCTTTCGCGTCAGACGGCATTGCGGCCTTTCTCGAAACCAGGGGCATAAACGACGACTGGGCTTTTAAGGAAGTCGAAAATATGCCGCATTGCGCACAAATCAAATATGGCGGGGAACCGGCCTGTGGAAACGGCCTCAAATCACCTTTCCCGGGTTGAGAATGCCGTTTGGATCGAAAACGCGCTTAATGCCGCGCATCAGGTCGAGTTGGCGATCGCCAAGACTTTGCCGGAGGTAACCGCGCTTGGCGTGCCCAATGCCATGTTCTCCGCTGACGGCGCCGCCCATTGCATGCGCCGCGTCGTAAAGGGCATCCATGACCGCGCGGACAGCGCGTTTCCAAGCGGCGTCGTCCATCGCATCGCGGCAAACATAGATGTGCAGATTGCCGTCGCCTGCATGTCCAAACGAGCAGACGCGCACGCTCTCAGCGCGGCCGATCTCCGCGCTGCGCCGCACAAAATCGGCAATGCGGTCGCGCGGCACGACAACGTCGCATTCGTCCATGGTCGCGCAACTGCCCTTGATTGCCTCCAAAAAGGCGCCGCGCGCGTTCCAGATGCTTTCCTTGCGCTCGTCGGTGTCAGCAAGCAATACATCGCGCGCGCCAAGACGCAGCGCCAGATCGGTCAGCGCGGCCATCGACGGTTCCAACGCTTGCAGGCTGGAACCGTCTAGGCGCACCAGCAGATATGCGTCTGCGCTGGCGTCGGGAAAGCGTTTGCCCAGATAGCGCTCTGCGCAGGCGATGACCTCGCGTTCCATGAATTCTACCGCCGTCGGTTCGCAACCGCAGGCGAGAATCTCCGGAACGGCGCTGATGCAGGCGTCCAGATCGTCGAAAGGCAAAAGCAGGGAGACGTTGGCCTTCGGCTCGGGAATCAATTTGACCGTCAGCCGGGTTAGCACTCCCAGCGTGCCTTCCGAGCCGATCATCAGGTCGAGCAGACTGTATCCGCTGGAGTTTTTGACATTTTTGCCTCCAAGGGAGAGAAGCGTGCCGTCGGCCAACGCCACATCCATGCCCAACACATAGTCGCGCGTTACTCCGTAACGCACTGCGCGCATGCCGCCGGCATTGGTCATGACATTGCCGCCCATGGTGGCGGTCTTTTCGCCGGGATCAGGCGGATAAAACAGACCTGTGCCCTCCAGGGATTTGGGGAATTCCATCAATAGGACGCCAGGCTCCAGCGTGGCGGTCATGTTGCGCACGTCCACTTCCAGCACGCGCTTCATTCGCTCGGTTCCCAGAACAACGCCGCCCTGCACGGCTACGCAGCCGCCGCAAAGCCCCGTGCCCGCGCCGCGCGGCGTAACGGCAATGCGCCGTTCGTTGCAGTAGCGCAGCACCGCGCAGATTTCCTCCGCGCTTTCGGCCAGCAGCACCGCATCCGGGGCGAAGGAGCCGTATTCCGTCATTTCGTCGTGCATGTGGTCGGTAGAGATCGCTGCGCCGCTGAAAACGCGCCCCGGCATCCTTTGCTCGAAAAAAGCCAGGTCTTCCGCATTCAAACGCTGCAAAGCCATCACGCCTTCGCCTCCTTCACAAGACCGGTCAACCGGGGTACAATTTGGTAAAGATCGCCGGTAACGGCGATGTGGGCGACGTCGAAAATCGGTGCGGACGGGTCTGTGTTGATGGCCACGATGCGCTCGCTGGCGCGCATACAACTGGTAAACTGTATTGCGCCGCTGACGCCGCAGGTGATGATGAGTTTTGGCCGCACTGTGCGCCCGCTCAGGCCGATCTGGCGATCGTTCGTCGCCCAGCCCTTTTCTACCAGCGGACGGGTCACCGCCCAGTCGCCGCCCAGAGCGCCAGCCAGGGCGCGAATCAGGTTCAGGTCGGCCTCACGGCGTAGGCCGCGACCGCCGACGACCAGGATTTCCGCCTCAGAGATGCCCCGTTTTGGCGGAAGGAGCTCTGAGCGCAGACAGATCGCCCTGGAGGCTGCGGCCGCAGCGGGAATATCGCGGTGTACGATCGCGCCGCCGCAGGTTTCCAGGCGTGGGGGAGCATCCATGACCTTGTAGCGCACCGTGGCGAACTGCGGGCGCGTGTGCGTGGTAACAATTTGGGCCATAATGTTGCCGCCGAATGCAGGACGAATCTGCACAAGGTCGCTGTTGTCGCGCAAAAGCAGGCGCGTACAGTCGGCCGTCAACCCCGTGCGGAAACGCGTGGCCAGGCGGGGCGCGAGGCTGCGGCCCAGCGAGGTCGCGCCCACCAGCACGACGCACGGGCGTATGGCGCGAATATAATCCTCCACACAGGCTGCGTAAGCGTCGGCGCGAAAGCCTGCGAGCGCCGGATTGTCGTAGACGGCGACTTCTGCGGGGCCGTAGTGGAGCAGTTCCCGGGCAAACGGCTCCAGATCGCTGCCCACCATGACGACGCGAACCGCGTAGCCCAGCGGCGCCGCCAATTCGAGCGCCTTGCCGATCAGTTCAAGCGCAACCGGATGCAACCGGCCGCCGCTGACCTCAGCATAGACGAGAATATCCCGCCAGAGGGATTTATCGACGCTTTGCGCGCGCGTTTCCAGGCGGAGAATTGCCCCCTGGGGACAGGCGCGCACGCAGGCTCCGCAGACGCGGCAGGCGGCGTTGAGAACCGGGCGGCCGTCCATGAGCAGATCGACGCCGCCAAAGGGGCACGCCTGCGCGCAAAGGCCACAGCGCGTGCATTTGCGCTCTAAAATCGCTATCTGTGTCATGGTCCGCCCTCCTTACACAAATCTCCATTCCTGCAGACGCGCAAAGAGCCGCTCCGCGCAATCTTCACCCGTCCAACGTTCCTGCAGGACGTCGTTTTCGGGCGGGAAAATGCGTTCCACCTGCGTAGGACTGCCGGCAAGCCCGTAGTGCTCAGGGTCGGCGTCCGGGAAATCCTCCAACGACAGGACGCGCACCGGCCGATCGCCAATCTCGCGGGCGATCTTCAGCGAAGGCAGTCGGGGAACGTATATGTCCTGCTCCACCGTGATAAGGCAGGGGAAGGGCATGTAGACGGTTTCGATCACGTCCTGCAACTGTTGTTCAGCCTCGACGCCGCCGTCACGCACGCGCAGATTCGATACCCAGGCGGCGTGAGGAATGCCCAGTTGTTCGGCGAGCGCTGGCCCGACCTGCGCGGTGTCTCCGTCGGTGGTCTGGCGGCCGCAGAGGATGAGGTCAAAATCCCCAAGGTAGCGAATGGCCTGGCTGAGGGCGTAACTGGTGGCGAGCACATCGGCGCCGCTCAGGCGACGGTCGGAGATCACATAGCCGTCGTCAGCGCCCATCCAGTAGGCCTCGCGGATCACGCTTTGCGCCTGCGGCGGCCCCATTGTGGCCGCCGTTACGCGCCCGCCATGCTCTTTACGAAGACGCAAAGCCGTTTCCAGCGCGTATAAATCGTATGGATTCATTTTACACAGCGCGCCTTCGCGGCGCAAAACGCCGGTTTTTTCGTCCACCTGGACGTTGTTGCTGGCCGGCACCTGCTTGATGCACACAAGGATGTTCATGTATGCCTTCCTTTCCGGTTCTGCAAAGCGCGTCTTAAAAACAATCGGATACACGATTAGTATACATGCTTTGCACGCGCATGTCAAAGAAAATGACAAGAGAAATGCACAAAATTTCGAAGCAAATTAAGCATATTGACCAAATTTTCTTTCCGCGCTTGACAGATTGCGGCAAATATGTATAATTGTATCTGAGAGGGGGCGCACCCGCATGGATAGGACAGTCACGCTGGAGGATGTGGCGAAGGCGGCGGGCGTCGGCAAGGGGACAGTGGATCGCGTCCTGCACAACCGTGGGCGCGTAGCGGAAAAGACGCGCCAGAGGGTGCTTGCCTGCGTTGAGGAAATGAAGTACAGGCCCAATGTGGCCGCGCGCATGCTGGCGCAGAAGCGTTCTTACCGCATCGCAGTGTGTTTTCACGAACTGGAACACGAATTTTGGGATCAGGTCAGGGAAGGCGTTGACAGGGCGGCAGAGGAATTTGAACCCATGGGCGTTCAGGTTGAACCGTTTATTCTGCCGCAGATCGACGTGGACAGCGAGCTTGCCGTAATCCGCCATGTGGTGGAGGAAAAGTACGACGGCCTTGCCATTGTTCCGTATTGCGCCAAGGAAGTCAGCGACGCGCTGAACGACGCGATTGCGCGCGGCGTGCAGGTGACCACCTTCAACAACCATGAAGAGGACGTCCATGCCTGCTACATCGGTCTGGACGGCCTGCAGAGCGGGCGAACGGCCGGCCGGCTGATGAGCATGATCGCCGCGCCCAGGAGCCGTTACATCATCATTTCCGCGCATGGAAGCCGCATGCGCAATATCGACCAGCGCGCCATTGGCTTTCAGGAAGTGCTCGGCGTGCAGCGGCCGGACATGGTCTGTCTTGGCAGCTTTGTTTTTGAAGAAGATTTTGACAAGGTGTACCGTTTTGTGCTCGAAGAGGTGCCCAAATTGGGCATCAACGCCATTTACGCCACCAACGGCTGCGTCGCCGTGGTCGGCAGGGCCGTCGCAGAAAACGGCATCGGGGCGGGTATCCGCATCGTTGGACACGATTTGACGCCGTCGATCGTGCACTACCTGCATAGCGGAGATATCGACGTTACCATCAGTCAGGAACCGGAAAATCAGGGCTATCTCTCTGTACAGAAAATTTGTCGCAAATTGTTGGCCGGGGAAGAAATGGAAGATTATCATACGCGCATCGGCATTGTTGTTTCCGAAAACGTCGCGTTTTCCTGAGTGTTATTGTAAGGAAAAGCGGGTGCGCCCCCACTGGCGCAGACGCATGGGACGCATTGCAGATGGGGAATCGACCTGGGGGAAGGGCGATATTTTAGCACTTGCGGGTGCGCCCCCGCAAATCGTGCGCGACAGGTGTGCAGCGCGAGGATCGCAGGGTGTTTGTTTGCCGCCTGCGGGTGCGCCCCTGCTTTCGGGGCGATATGCGCCTTTGCTTTGGCGAGAAGAACGCGACAATCGCGCGAGCGCGCGTTTCGGTCAGTTTTCGCGGGCGCATACACGGGGTGGGGCTTTGTTCTGGCCCTGCGGCGCCGACGCAGCCCCGCGCTTTGATCGAAGTGGGCGTCGCGGCGCTTTTGCGGGGCGCCACTTCGCGCCTTGCACGGCGTTCGCCGCTGTAGTGGACGGCTTCCCTTTGCCGCGCGGCGGCAGCCCAACGCGAATCTTACGGAGCAATCCGTAGAAAATACACGGGAGGTATAAACATGAACAAAAAACTCGTTGCCCTGCTGACCGTCCTGGTGCTCACGCTGTCCCTCTTCTCCGGTTTTGCCGCCGCAGAGACGGACAAGAACTATGAATTCATCTTTGTCTGCCCGATCGTTGGCCTGGAGTATTGGAACCTGTGCGCCGACGGCATCGCCGCCGCGGACGCGGAATTTGGCACTTCCACGCAGATCGTCGGTCCGACCGACTCTTCGAACTTTGTGACGGAAGTCGTGACCTACATGGAATCCGCCATTGCCACCCAGCCGGACGGCATTTTCTGCTATGCGGGCCTGGAGTCCATGCCGCGGCTGCTGCAGGAAGCCGCCGATGCGGGCATCCCCGTGGTGACGATCGACTCCGACTGCTCGGATCCCACCAACCGCATCGCCTATGCCGGCACCGATCCCTATAACGCCGGTTACGCCAGCGGCGAGGCCATGATCGCGGCTACCGGCGGCGAAGGCACCGTCGCCATCCTCACCTCCAGCCTGGGCTCCGAGAAGGAACAGGAAGAGATCGCGGCCTTCATGGACGCCATCGCCGACACCAACCTGGAAGTGGTGGTCACCGAGGAAACCAACGCCGACCTGGCCACGGGCGTGACGAAGATGGAAGCCATTGTGCAGACCTATCCGGACCTGACGGCTGTTCTGGGCACCTCCGCCTACGATGTGCAGGCCGCCGCGCGCGTGAAGTATGAATACGGCCTGGACGGCCTCAAGCTGATCGGCTACGACGATCAGGAGGAGACGCTGCGCTATATCCGCGAGGGCATTATCGACGCCATTATCGTGCAGGATCCCTACACGATGGGCTATCTCGGCGTGAAGAACCTCTATGATTATCTGACCACCGGCTCTGTGGAAAACGAGCATGTTGACACCGGCACCATCACCGTGACGATCGACAACGTGGACAGCTATCGCTAAAAAGCACTTCTCCCGGCGGCTGCCTGCGGTGCGGCCGCCGGGACGGCAATGGGCGCCGCGCGGCGCGCTTCCGACGGTTTTCCGATCTTGTCAGAATGTATGGAGGTGTCTCAATGGGTCGCTTGAAAAAACTCACCAGGATGCGCGAAACGGGCGTTCTGATTCCTCTTCTGTTGTTGTGGATCGTGACGTTTGCGGTCAACAATTCCTTCTTCTCGCGCATGAACATGACGGCGTTGTTCCGCACGGTCTCCATCACGCTGTTGGGCACGCTGGGCGAAACGTTCATTTTTGCCTGCGGCATGATGGACCTTTCCGCGGGCTCCGTATACGGCCTGGCGGGCATGATCGTGGGCGTGTCGTTTGAATTCCTGGGCCTGCCCACGCCCGTTGCCATTCTGCTTGGCCTGTGCGTCGGGCTGGCGGTGGGCCTGCTCAACGGCTTCATCGTCAACCGCTTCGGCCTGCCGGCGTTCATCGCCACCATGGGCACCCAGTACATCGCCCGCGGTTTCTGCAACGTTGTGACGCAGGGCGAATCCATCACCGGCTTCCCCAGCGATTTCAATGCCGTTGGCAGCTTTGGCTTTTTCCGCATTCCCTGGAGCGTCTATGTGGCGCTGATCCTGGCGATTCTGGTCTATCTCGTGTTTAAGTACACCACCTTCGGCCGTTCGTTGCTGGCGGTGGGCGGCAATCGCGAAACCGCGCGCGTTTGCGGCATACCGGTCAAGCGCGTGTGCAACGGTTCGTTCATCATTTCCGGCGTGTTTGCAGCGCTTGCGGGCATACTTTCCACCGCGCGCCTGGGCACGGCGCAGGCCTCCGCGGGCACGGGTTGGGAAATGACCTGCATTGCGGCGGCGATCATCGGCGGCGTGAGTATGTTCGGCGGCTATGTGACCATCTTCGGCGCTTTCATCGGCGTGTGTCTGATGGAGACGCTCACGGTTTCCATGACCATGCTGCGCGTCAGCGCGTACTGGCAGCGCGTGGCCATCGGCATCGTCATCATCTTCGCCGTGGGCATTGATACATACAGGCGCAAGAGCCTTTCCGGAGGCAGGTGACCGGCATGGCAAACGAAGCGATTCTGGAAATGCGCAACATCACCAAGAAATTTCCCGGCGTTCTGGCGCTGGATAAGGTGAGCATCACCGCCTACAAGGGCGAGATTCACGCCCTTTGCGGCGAAAACGGCGCGGGAAAATCCACGCTGATGAAGGTGCTGAGCGGTTCCTACGAAGAAGGCTCCTACGAGGGCGAGATCTGGATCGGCGGCAAGCAACAGCACTTCAAAGGCCCCGCGGATTCGGAAGCGGCTGGCATTGGCATGATCTATCAGGAGATCAGCATGCATCTGGATATGAGCATCGCCGAAAACCTCTTTCTGGGCCGCTGGCCGAAAAAGGGCCGCTTCGTAGACTGGAAAAAGCTGGACGCGGACGCGCGCAAATACATGGAAATGGTCGGCCTTACCGATGTGGAACCGAGCGCCATTCTCCGTCAGCTCGGCGCGAGCCAGCAGCAGCTTGTTTCCATCGCCCGCGCCCTGAGCAAAGACCCGCAGATTCTCGTGCTGGACGAGCCGACCTCGCCCCTTACCAGCCGCGAGGCGGACAAGTTGTTCGATATTCTCTATTCCCTGCGCAATCGCGGCATCGCCTGCATTCTGATCACCCACAAAATGGACGAGGTGTTCGCGCATGCAGACCGCGTTACCGTGATTCGCGACGGCAAGTCCATCTCCACGCGGCCCCTGTCGGAAACGGACAGCAACCAGATCATCAAAGACATGGTCGGGCGCGAGATTACCAACCTCTACCCGAAAGAGGAGGTACCCATCGGCGAGGCGATTCTGGAAGTGCGCAACTTTTCCGTGCCGCATCCCACCGTGCCGCGCCGAAAGATCATTGAGGAGGCCTCCTTCACACTTCACGCCGGCGAGATTCTCGGCATTGCCGGGCTGGTTGGCGCTGGCCGCAGCGAACTGGTGAACGCCATCTTTGGAAAGGCGGCAAAGCTCTCCGGCGAGGTCTATATCCGCGGTGAAAAGAAGGAGATTCACAGCCCGCGCGACGCCATGCGCGACGGCATCGGCCTGGTTACCGAGGAACGCAAGGTGGACGGCATTCTCATGGGCATGTCCATTGCGCAGAACATTACGCTTCCCAACCTCAACCAGGTTTCCCGCCACGGCATCATGAACCTGAAAAAGGAGCGCGGCTTTTCCCAGAAGTACTTCGACGCCCTGCACATCAAGGCGCCTTCGCTGGAGACGCTGATGCAGCAGCTCTCCGGCGGCAACCAGCAGAAGGTCGTGTTTGCCAAGTGGATCGCGCAAAATCCGCTGATCCTGATTCTCGACGAGCCGACGCGCGGCATCGACGTTTCCGCCAAATACGAGATCTACAAAATCATGGTCGATCTGGCCAGGCAGGGAATGGGCATCATCATGATCTCCTCGGAGCTTCCGGAATTGCTTTCCATGGCCGATCGCATCATGGTCATTGCCAACAACCGCATTTCCGGAACGCTGAACAGGGACGAGTTTTCGCAGGAGAAGATCATGGCCCTGGCGGCCGTGTGAGGTTGGGAGATGAGCCGATGAAAGAGGAACTGTGCGCTCGGCGCGAGCGCGAGGTGCTGGCGCTGGCAACCGACATTGCCTACAGCGTCGTGCCGGACTGGTATGGCAGCGGTTGCCGCAGCCTGAAGATGAACCTGATCTTTCCCAAGGTGCGCGAAGGTCATGCGCCGCAGCCGTGCCTGCTGTTCGTGTGCGGCGGCGCTTACAGCGTTGTCAACGCCGCCGTATGGATGCCGGAAATGCTCTATTTCGCGCGCCGCGGGTTTACGGTGGCGACGATTGAATATCGCACCTCCAACCAGGCGTGCTTTCCCGCGGCGTTGATCGACGTCAAGGCCGCCGTGCGTTTTCTCAAGGCGCATGCGCAGGCGTTCTGCATTGATCCCAGGCGCATCGTCATTGCGGGAGAATCCGCGGGCGGCACGCTCAGCGCCCTGGTGGGAACCACCGCCGCGCAGAGCGCCTACGAGCAGGGGGACCATCTTGACCATGACAGTTCTGTCGCTGCAGTCGTGGATTTTTACGGTCCCGTCGATCTGGAGCATATGGCGCGCCCGGAGGAAGATGGCGACGTGCACAACTGGACGCTGCCAGCCTTTCTTGGCGCGGGCTACACGCCCGAAACGGCGCGCGCGGCCAGCGCCATGGCGCAGGCAACCGCCGGGGCGCCGCCGTTCCTCATCCTGCACGGCACAGAGGACGCGCTGGTAGATATACGCACGCAGAGCGACGCCTTTTACGAGCGCCTGCGCGCCCTTGGCGTTCCCGTTACCTACTATCGCCTGCAGGGCGCCGGCCATGGAGACGATGCGTTCTATCAGGATGCAATCAAGGAAAAAATCCTTCGCTTTATGCATGGGGTATTTGGAGGCATTTAGGTGAAAAGGACACTCAACAATTTTGTGGATCGAGAGATGCTCTCCCTGATCGAAGGCGTCGCGTTCGCCAACGTACCCGCCTGGTATGGCGCGACGCGGCGCGATTTGAAAATGGACGTGATCGCGCCCAAAGAACGGGAAGGGCATGCGCCCATGCCGCTGATCGTGTGGATCTGCGGCGGCGCATACCGCTGCGTCGATCGCGCCGTATGGCTGCCGCAGTTTCTGCCGCTGGCCAGGCGCGGCTATGTGATCGCCGGCATCGAGTATCGGACGGTGGGAGAGGGCGACGTGCGGGACGCCTATTGCGACGTGAAGGCCGCGATTCGCTATCTCAAGGCGCATGCCGCCGAATACTGCATCGACCCTGGCCGCATTGCGGTCGCGGGCGAATCCGGCGGCGGCACGCTCGCCACCTTCGCCGGCGCATGCCCGGCCTTCAGCGAATTCGACCGCGGCGATTTTCTGGAATACGGCAGCGACGTGCAGGCAGTCGTCGATTTCTACGGCATCGTAGACTACGCACGCGATCCGTTTCTGACCGACGGCCGGGATGTCCCGCCTTTCCTGCTGGAGGACTTCCTTGGGCTGGGCTACACGCAGGAGGAAGCCAGGCGCCTCAGCCCGATTTCCTTTGTCAGCGCCGATACGCCGCCGTTTCTGATCTTCCATGGGAATCGGGACATTCGCGTGCCCATTGCGCAGAGCGAACGCCTCTACGATGCGCTGCAAAAGGCTGGCGTTCGCGCCGATTACTACGTCGTAGACGGCGCGGGGCACGGCGATGCGAGTTTCTATCAGGATGAAAAACTCGAAATCGTCGCAGCGTTTCTGGAAGAAGCATTCAAGCGTTAGAGATGAGCGCCCTGTCGAACGGCCCCTGCCTCCTCGTTTCAGGAGGGCAGGGGCCGTTGCCCTGCGCGCGGATGCAATGCGGTCGAGCGATTCATTGTCGCGCATCCTGAAGCCGCCGGCATGCCCTGCGCACGCGGGTACAACCTGTCCACCCCGGTCAGCGGCGGGACGAGCAGCACGCATGTCCCACGCACGCAGGTACAACTCGCCCGCGCCGCCGAGGGCGCGACGCGCAGCGCCATATGCCCTGTGTGCGCGGGTAGAGCGCATCTATACGGCGCCTGGATCGGCGTCATAAGCACTACGTCGCCCCGCGCGCGAGGATACAACGGTTCCGCCTCGGTGTTTATGGATTTTCTTGCTGCGCGTCGCTCCGTGCACGCAGGTACAACTCGCCCGCGCCGCCGAGGGCGCGACGCGCAGCGCCATATGCCCTGTGTGCGCGGGTAGATCGCATCTATACGGCGCCAGGATCGGCAACATAAGCGCTGCGTCGCCCCGCGCGCGCGGGTACAATGTAGCGGCGTCCGCGTGCAAAAAAGCAGCGAATACCGCGTCGCCCCGCGCGCGCGGATGCAGCGCGGACGACCTGACGGAATTGAAGTCCATCGTCCTACGTCATCCCGCGCGGATACAGCGCAAAAACGGCGCGGGCGTCCCCTTCTCCGAGGCTCCCGCGTCGCCCTGCGCATGCGGATGCAGCCCTTCGAGGGGAACGGTTCCGCACCCTCCGCGTCTGCTATGGCCTGCGCGCGGATACAGCAGGTGTGGAAATTTCGCCCCGCCGCCTGGCAAATCATGCGCGCATCCTGCGGTTCCGTATCTCGGAGATTTACGGGGCATATTAAGCGCCGTGCGTTGCAAAAACGCACGGCGCTCTGTCTGTTTTGGGGCCAAATTACGTTTTTTCGGGGCGTCGCATACAAAATGTTACCACGACAAAGACGCATGCCAGCGCGGCGACCGGGAGCCACAGGGCGACCTCGGGGCTTTGATCTTCCAGAACGCCCATCAGATAGCCAAAGAGCATGCTGCCCGCCGAGGAAAACACGCCGACGACGCTGCTGATCAGCGCAGAGTTGTCGGGGAACCACGCGCAGGAGATGGCGAACGTCAGCGGATAGATCACGCCCGTCGCTACGCCCAGCAGCGCCACGCAGACAATCCAACTCACAGGGGAATCCAGCGCCAGGCCGCCGCTGAGCGCGCATACGCCCATGATGGAACCGACCATGATGACGCTGCGGGAGGAAATTTTGCTGGGCAGCATCGAGCCGATCAGGCGGCTGATCACCATGCCGATCCAGTAGATGGTCATGCACGCGGAGGTAAGGCCTTCGGAATAGGTCGCTGCGTCCGCCTGCTGCAGGTGCGTTTGAAACCATGTGCTGAAGGCGTTTTGATGGCCGCCCATGTACAAAAAGCTCAGGATGCACAAAAGCCATACGCTCGGCGAGCGTAGCAGCCTGGCAAGCCCTGCCGGCTCCTTCGCCGCCGGGGTTTCGGAACCGGCAAGCGAGGCGGGCGCGCCCAGGCGGCGCAGCGTCAGGAAATAGGCGCCGCCCAGGAGCAACACCACGGCGCCCAGCGCCAAGTACGCGGCCCTCCAGGACAATCCCGCAGCGTTGAGAAGCGAAGGATACATCGGGCCGACCAAAGAACCGATGCCATAGCAGACGTGCAGCAGGTTGATGTACCTTGAGCGCTTCTCCCCATAGATATCCGATACATAGGCGGTGATCATGAGGTTGAGGGAACTTGTGCACACCCCAAGAAGCATCATGGCGATCAAAAGCATCGCAAAGGAGGCGGATGGGGCGATCACCAACAGCATCACGCCCATCGCCAGGGCGATCAGCCCCACGAATACGGATTTTCGCGTGCGATCGCCCACGACGCCCGTCAGCATCATGGAAATCAGGTTGCCGATGCTTGTGCACATTGGCAACAGGCCGGCGCTGGACAGCGAGAGATGGAACTCCTCGATCATCTTGGGCAGCACCGTGGAAAACATGGTACTGCTCAAGGCAAAGGAGGCCATAAACGCGAATAGATAGGCCGTTGTCAGCTTCAGTCTGCGCTCAACCATGCGCGTTCAGATGCCTTTCCAGAAATTGAGCGACATCGACGACCGTTCCCGTCATGGCGCTTTCTACGGCGGCGTACGTCAGCGCGCAACAATTGAGGTTTTCCTCCAGGTTTGTCGTCGGCGCTTCGCCGCCGTCCAGCCAGCGGACAAAGTCGTGCAAAACCAGGGCATGGTCCCAATAGGGGGCGCGGCGCAGGGGAACGGCGGCGGTTTCGGGGTAGGGGAAGCCGAAGTCGCTGCGGACGGTCACCTTGCGATGGTCGGCAACGATGGTGCCATAGGCGCATTCGGCGCGCAGATACTCGTCGCTCCAGCCGTCCATTGCGCTGGCGTTGCCAGAGCTGAATTCCAGGCTCGCGCGCACGCCGTTTTCCATTTCCAGGATCGCCAGGGAAGAGGCTGCGTCGGCATAGCCGTCGAGCGAGGAAGTCCAGCCGTTGAGATAGACGGACTTGGCGTTGCTGCCGCTCACGCCGCGCATCGTGTCCAGGTTATGAATCAGGCCGTTGTTGACCAGCGAGGCGACGAGGTTCTCCGCGGTCATCGGCTCCCGGCGGGCGACGTCGCCGCGCCGCAGGGCAAGGCGGGAAACGATGTACTGCAGCTTGCCATATTTTCCGGATTCGACCATGGACTGAACGGTCTGTTTTTCGACCTCCAGCCGATGGCTCATGGTCACGGCCAGTTTTCTGCCCGCGGCCTTCACCTTGCGATAGATGCGCACACAGGCGTCCATGTCGCCGCCCAGGGGCTTTTCGCAGACGATATCCAGATTGTGCGCAATGGCCGCGTCAATGACGCTTTCGTGTATCTGCGGCGGAACGACGATGTTGACAAAGTCCGCCTCCACTTCGCGCAGCGCCGTTTCGAGGTCCGTGTAGCAGCGCTCCTGCGGAAGGCCGAGGTAGTGACGGGCGTTTTGCAGCGCCTCCGGCCGCACGTCTACCGCCGCAACGGGCGTAGCGAACGAGGCGACGCGCGGAAGCACCGTGCTGCACCAGTACTCGCCAAACCCGCCTGTACCCACCTGAATAAACCGCTTCATGTTCTGTTGCCTCCTTCATCCAGAGATTTGTTATACTCGGACCATGTTTCGCGCAGCATTGCAAAATCGCTTTCCTCGAGAAGCTCGCGCGTGGTCTCGATGCCGGTGACATAGTAAAGGCAGGGATTGCCAATGCTGGGCTGGAAGCGGGCGTATTCCCGCCAGGCCGCGCGGGACGGCATGGGATGCTGGTCGGTGTGGATGGCGCAGCCCGGCATCACGCGCTTGGCGATCTGCGCGCGATGGTTCATCTGCGGCACGACGCTCGCGCGGTCGGTATAGATGTCCTGCAAGCGAAGCATATCCACCACGTCGTTGAAGTAGGGGTTGAAGGTGTGCGCAATGATCAGCGCGTCCGGCTTGGCCTGTTTGGCGGCGGAGTAGTAGATTTCCATCAGCGCATGCAGAAGTTCGGCGCCGTACAACTGCCGGTCGCGTTCGACCGTAGGCATCAGGCCGCGATGCATGGGCAGGAAATGCGTGTAGTCAAATTCGAAACCGTCCGCATCCAAACCGTCGGGAGAAAGCAGGTATTCAATCTTGGAACGCAGCAGCGCCTCGTAGGCGGGATTTTGCGGGTCGGCGAAAAAGCGGAAGGTCGGCTCGGTGAGCGTAGAGGGCGGAATGACGACGGGTTCGCGCTTTTTGACCATGTCCAGTTTGCAGGCCTTGTAAAATACGTCCGTATCCAGACGCAGCGTATAGGCGTTGCGCTCGTCGTAGATCATCTGCGCGGTGACCGGCACATCCAGCCCCGTTCCGGAATGGCAGTAATGCCAGGGAGAGGCCCAGAGGATCACCTTGCGGCCCTTGGCGTGCTGACGCTGGATGAAGCCCTTCATATCCGGCCAAAGCGTTTCGTCTACATCAAACTGATAGTCCGCCTGGAACCAGCGGTTGTCAACGATCAGTATGGTGGGGTCCACGCCGTTGCGCTCAAGCGTGGCCAACATGGTTTCATACGCGGACTGCGTGCAGAAGAGGTGCACGTTGTCATTGTCCCAGTTTTGCGCCTTTTGCCCGAAAAACTCGGGCCAGCGGTTGGAGTGATACACCTGTTCGCCCCAGCCGCCGAAAATGGGCCGGCGCCACCAATCGGGCGTGTTCGACCGATCCACATCCGGGCAGACGCCCACGGCGCGCAGATATTCGCAGTAGCCGTCCAAAGCGGCATATTCGTCGGCTGCATATTGGCCAAAGAGGATGCGGGGCGAGGACCACGCGCCCTCGCAGCGGGTATACCCGTCGTAATCCAGGCTCAGGCCGAACCCTTCGCCGCCCAGGTAAGTGTATTCGAGGAAACTGTTTTCGCCCGGGCGCACGACCAGGCCCATGGTGACGCAGGCGCTGTGCGCCGCGTCCGACAAAAGATACAGGTAGGGCGGCGGCGTGGCCAGCCAGTCTCCGCCGTCGTAATGGCGATCGCTGTTGATGCGGATTTTTGCCTCCTGGTAATACTTAAACCAACGCCTGTCAGAAGAGTTGATGGCAAAGGTAAATACGTCGGTGAACTCCGGCGTTGAGGAATGCGCGAACTCCTTGTAACTGCGGTGGTAGGAAAGCTGGCGATTGGGGCCGCAAAAGTAGGGATAAAAATACCTGTCGCGATCGGGATCGTTTTGCAGGAAGCCCTCAAAGAAGCGAATGGAGTCGATTTTCCCGTCTCCATAGACTGTATAGCCGTACAAAACGCGCTCTTCTTCGCAGCGGAACGTGTATACGGCACGCGACCACAGCGTCGTTTCGTATTCCGCCGTCAGTTCAACGGCGGAGCCGGTTTCCCGGACGGACAGCGATTTCTGGCGCACGAATTCGTCGATGCGTTCGTCGCGGTCGCAACCGGAGGGCAGCAACAGGCGCGCGCCGATGCCGCTGTCGAAGCAAAGACGGACATAGTGGGGATCGGCCGCGTCGTGGATAAGCGTATAGTTGGCGCCTTGAATGATGGTTGTATCGCCGCGTTGTACGTTCATAAAATCACCTCACCACGATTGTATCGGGTGAGGCGGGGAAAGTACATGCAAAAAACAAACCCTGAAGTGTGGACAATTCTGCAGATCGCTCAAATGCCATGCTCCGTTCGCCATTCGGTGGGCGGAAGGCCGGTGATCTTTTTAAAGGCGCGGCTGAAATAGTGCGGATCGTTGTAACCGACGTTTCTGCCGACGATGGCGACGGGGAGATCGGGATGCTCCAGCATCATCTGTTTCGCCTTTTCAATGCGCAGGTTGATCAGATATTGCAAAATAGGGACCTGATGGTGCTTTTTGAAAATGCGGTTGAGGTAAATGACGTTGAAGCCCAATACGTCCGCAATCGACTCCACGGTGATCTCGTCCACATAATGCACGTTCAGGTAGTCCACAATGGCGTCCGCGGTTTTCTTCGAATAGTCGCTGTGCGCGCTGTGGTGGAAGAGGATGGCGTCAAACGCCTTCCAGATTTCCTCCAGCGCCTCGGGCGGGCGGGCCGCAGTGCAGATCGCCGCCGAGGCATAGTGTTCCGCCAGATAGATATTTTCGCTTTCCACAACGTTGGCAAGCCCTGCGCAGGCCTGGATCAGCGCTGAAAGTTCGCTGTGAATCTGGTACTGCGGGCAGCGCTTTTTCTGCCACTGTTCCAGCGTCTGGGCAAGAAGCGCGCGGGCCTGGCCGCCTTTGCCGATGCGCAGGAAGCCGCAAAATGTGTTGATGCCTTCGCGGGTGAGCACCGTATTGACCGCGGGCAACGGGTCGCCCATTCGAACCAGCGCGCTGTTGCCGGGCGATACGCGCCGGTTCAAAAACGCGTTCAATTCCAACTGGCGCGCGTGCAACTGTTCGAGACTGCAGACCGACGCGTCGGCGCAGAGCGTGCATGGGAAGGCGCTCATACAGTCCTTCAGACAGGTGAAAATCGCCTCTGCATCCGGCGGGGTTGCGTCCGCCTCCACGACGATCAGCCGCTGCGCATAGGTGTTGGCGCGGCAGATCCAGACTTTTTGCGCATTCAGCGCGCAGCGGGCGGCCAGATCAGCCGCATTCAGGCGCTCCAACTGTTCGCACAGCGAGCGTTCATATTCGACATCGGGTACAGACGTCGCCAGCGCGCCCAAATTGAGCAAAAAGAGATGAAATGTGGAATTGGCAAAGCGCGCGGGAACCTCGTCGGCCTCGAGGTTGACCATGGCGGCGCGACGCACGGCTTCAGAATCAGACGTCGCCTGGGAAAGCGCAAGTTTCGCGGCGATTTCCTGCAGGACGCCGCGCAATTCTTCATCGGATATCGGCTTGAGCAGATAGTTCTGCACCCCGTTGCGCATCGCCTCGCGGGCATAATCAAAATCGCGGAAACCGCTGACGATGACGACGATGGGGGGCTTTGGCAAGGCGCGCAGTTCTTTGGAAAGGGCAATGCCGTCCATGCGGGGCATATAAACGTCTGAAAAAACCACGTCTGGTTCGAGTTGCGTTGCAATTTTCAGCGCGTCCAGGCCGTGCCGCGCCTTGGCGACGACCTGAAAACGGCTGTCAAGGCTCTCGATTTTCCGGGCAAGATGGGCAAGAATATAGGGTTCATCCTCCACGACGAGTGTGCGGAAAGGTTCGACCATGAAGCATCCTCCTTTCAGCCCTATTCTAGCACAGATTTCGCGTTTGGGCAAATGCGGAGAAATTTTCAACTTGACAAAGGCATGCGTCGCATTTTATGCTGATAATGTTCCGTTGTCGAAAACCAAGCCGGAGGTGCAGGAATATGGCCAGATCGACGCATACGATGCGTTCGCGTATCTTCACGGGGATCACCTCGATTTTGCTGCTGGTGATTGCGGTTTTCAGCATCGTCAACACCATTCTGCGCTACAACGCGCTGAAAAAAGATATTTTTACTTCGATGGAATTGATCGCTTCGAACGTTGCCTGGGAACTGGACGAAGAGATCTACCAGTTGGCGCTTTTGAGCCAGAGGCTGACGTTCTCCGCCCAGTTGCGGGAATCCATTCTGGAAACCATGCCGGGAAGCACAGGGGCGGAATTGTACAGACTGGAGACGGATTTGAACGATTTGGCGTATTCGATCTGCGGCCCGGAACCGACCTTTTTCCACATGAACATCATTACAGACGACGGCTACCAGTACGCCTTCGGCCAGGAATTCGGCTATACGCGCCTGGAAGAACGGCCGCAGGAGTACGACTGGTATGCAGAAGCCATCCGCCTGGACGGCAAGGCCCTGGTCGTGCCGCTGCACACGCGGCAAATCGGCGACAGGGAAGTGGAGGTCGTTTCCGTTTGCCGCGGTTTCGGCTTGCTGGTGGGCTCTTCGGCGCGCGCCGTTGTCGAAGTGATGCTCGATTACGACAGCCTGGCGGAGATCGTCTCCCGCGCCGTTTCCTATTCCGAGGGAAATTCCGGGCGCGACGACGTCTATGTGCTGGATGGGAACGGCAACGTCGTGTTTTCCTCCGAGTATATCGGCAACGATGCGCAGCGCTATTTCCAACTGATCGGCAACGCGAAAGACGGCGAAGTTACCCATAACCCCCGCACCGGAGAAGATGAATTCTTCTTTTGCAGCGATGCGGAATATGCGAATTGGAGCGTCGTGGTGGCGCCGAGAACCGAGGTGCTCAATTACCTGTTTACGCAGCTGATCGCCTCCATGATCGGCGAAATGCTTTTGATGATCGCGGTGGCGGCCATCATCAGCATGCTGCTCAGCCATCGCTTTTCCGTGCCGCTGCTGCGCCTGTGCGCCTGCGTGGATTCGTGCGATCTGGATCATCTGGACGCGAACCTGCAGCGCCACAAGCCTTCGGGCGTTTCGGAGATCGACCAGTTGGGCAGCGCCTTCAATCAAATGACCGATCGGCTCAAGCGCTCGCTGAATCAGGTTGTGGAGCTAAAAAACGCGGAGATCCACGCAAAAATGCTGGCCCTGCAGGCGCAGATGAATCCGCATTTTCTCTACAATACGCTGGCGGTGATCAACATCATGGTCGAAGATGGCAAAACGCAGGCCGTGCAGACGGCATGCCGCAATTTGTCCGATATGCTGGAATACATTTCCTCCAAGGAACTGGCCTGGGTGCCGCTGCGCCAGGAACTGCAACACGCGCAGAATTACATGGATCTTATGCAAATGCGCTACCAGGGCGAGATCGACTTTACCGTGTCGGTCGAGGAAGCGGCCATGAACGTCATGGCCCCCAAGCTCGTCATTCAGCCGCTGGTCGAGAACGCCATCAAACATGTTGCGGAAAAGGACCCGACCTGGAAGGTGGGCATTCGCATCTGCATCGACGACGGTTTCTGGAAGGTCATGGTCTGGGACAATGGAAACGGCTTCGATCCGGAAAACCTGCGGGCGCTGCGGGAAAAAATGCGCATTTTGAAATCCGGCGGGCGCATTCCGCAGTTGAAGCTGCACGGCATGGGCATTATGAACATCTTCCTGCGGCTGATGCTGGCCTATGGCGACGATATGATTTTCTGGATCGACAGCAGGGTGGGCGAGGGTTCCTGCGTAACGATCGGGGGGAAAATCCGATAGGAGGGTGGTCGGGAATATCCAAGCGATCAGGTTTGTTTTTTGCATTCATTTAAAAACTTTGTCGGTGCTATAATATTTTCAACGATGAGACCTGCGCGTTGAAAGGCTCATCCCAAAAAATCGACAAGGAGGAAGTAAGGAATGAAGAGATTGTTGGCGGTGTTGCTCTGCCTGAGCATGCTCCTCACGGCTGCGGCGGCATTGGCGGAGGAAACGGAGTTGAGGGCTGGATCCACGCTGGTTGTCTGCGCTTCCCAGGACTGGATTAAGGACTACAACCGCAAGCTCGCGGAAGATTTCACGGCGGAAACCGGCATTAACATCGATTTTCAATTGATCCCCAACGACCAGTACGGCAACGTCGTCAAGGCGAAGCTGGCCTCCGGCGACGGTGTGGACATCTTCTTCTCCAACCCCGGCCTCGGCCTGGCGGAATACTCTCCGGAAAAGTACGCCTATGATCTTTCCGATCAGCCCTGGATCAGCGAATATACCGACTGGGCGCTGGAAAGCGCGACGTACGACGGCAATGTCGTATTCTTCACCACGGGCAGCCTGGACGGCTACGGCATCCTTTACAATGCGGACCTGCTCGAGCAGATCGGCATGGAGCCCGCCACCACCTACGAAGAACTTCTGGAGATCTGCGACGCCCTGATGGAGCTTGGCGTCACGCCCATCTTCGAGCCTGGCGCGGACATCTGGCACGCCTGCGTGTGGCTGCTTGAAACCGGCGACTGGCTGAACCGCAAGTATGGCGATATGTACGAGACGCTGTGCGATCCCTCCGGCAAGTTTGAGGACTATCCCGAGGTGATCACCTTCTCCGAGCAGATGATGGAACTGGTCGAGCGCGGCTATTTCGGCGAGGAGGAAGACTGGCTCAGCCAGAAGTGGAACGACCGCGCCGAGGCGATGGCCTCCGGTGAATTCGGCATGATGGTCTGCCACATGTCCGCCGCGGCCGAGATCTGGGAGCAGTACCCCGAGTCCGGCGCGGAGGACTGGCCGCTGACCATCATCCCGCTGGCGGGCAACAGCACCTTCAGCAACAGCGGCGGCTCCATGGGCATGGTGCTGAACAAGGAATCGGACATGATCCCCGAGGCCCTGGCCTACTTTGAGTTCCTCGCCCGTCCGGAAAATGTGCAGTACATCTACGATGAGAGCAACATGCCCCTCATCACCTTCAAAAACGTCGAACTGGATTTGCCGTATCAGTACGAAACGCTGATGGAAAGCTGCAATAACGTCTTAGGCCCCGATTACACCACGCGCATCCCCTTCTATACCGCCGACGCGATCGGCCGCGCCTACATCGAAATGTGGATCGGCGACAAGACCCCGCTGGAAGCGGTTCAGCAGATTGACAAGGATCGTGCAATCATGTTCGGTGCGGTAGAATAAACCGCGGCAAGCCGACGGGTGCAACATCCCGTCGGCTTCCTTTATGCCAGAGAACATGTTTTGAAAGGGTGCGTGCCGCATGTACAAAAAACGCATATACCGTTCATGGTTCACCATGCCGGCGTTTATACTGTACTTTGTACTGTTCATCATTCCCGTCATTTTCGGTATCGGCTATTCCCTCACAAACTGGAACGCCATGAGTTCCGAGATCAAATTTGTGGGGCTGCGCAACTACCTGGAGATCTTCAATCCCGACAACGCGTATCTGTTGGCGATTAAAAACACATTGACATTTACAATTTGCGCTTCCGTGGGAAAGATCGCCATTGGTTTGGCGCTGGCGCTGTTTTTCAACCGCAAGTTCAGAACGCAGAACCTCATGCGCGGCGTGTACTTTATGCCGTTTGCGATTTCATCGTTGATCATTGGTATGATCTTCACCTCCATTCTGGACCCGGATGGCATTCTCAATACGGGTCTGCGGGCGATCGGCCTGGACGCCATTACCAAAAGCTGGCTCACCAACCGCAGCACGGCGCTCGGCGGGGTCATTGCGGTGGAGATTTGGAAATCGGTCGGCCTGAACATGGTGATTTTCCTTGCAGGCCTTCAGATGATCGACAAGGAATACTACGAAGCCGCGCAGTTGGACGGCGCAAACGCAATCGCGCAGTTTCGCTATATAACGTGGCCCTTTTTGCGCCCCTCGATCACAACGAACGTGATCCTGAACATTATCCACGGCCTGAAGGTTTTCGACATCGTCATGTCCCTTACAAACGGCGGGCCGGGAAACACCACACAGGTGATCAGTACGTTTGTGTTCAAAACATACGGAATGGGCGCCTACGGCCTGAGCAACGCGCTTTCGACCTTTATATTCATTCTGACCATGTTGATCGCGCTGGCGGCATTGAAATTGATCGCGCCAAAGGAGGCATGACGTATGTTGACCATGGCACAAAAACGCAAAAGAAACGCCATTCTTTCCGCGGTCATCGGTTGGACGCTCAGTCTGATTATATTGGTGCCGTTCGCGGTGATCGTGGTCAATTCCTTCAAAACGACCCGCGATTCGGCCATGATGAACCTGGAATGGCCGCGGGATGGCTGGGTGCTTTCCAATTATGCTGAAGTCCTCGACGGCGGGCAGATTCTGCGCTCCTTTTTCAACAGCCTGCTCATTGCCTCGGGCTGCGTGATCGTCTGCGTGATCGTGACGTCCATGGCGATGTTCGTCATCAAGCGCAGAAAAGCGAAGCTGCACCGGTTTATTTTCTACATGTTCTTCGCGGGCCTGATCGCCCCGGTAAACTATATCACGACGCTGCAGATTTTGAAGTTCTTCCATCTGAACGGCACCTATTTTGGAACCATTTTGACGTATGCGGCGTTGGGCGTCCCCTTTGCGGCGTTTATGTATTATAACTTTATTGGCACCATTCCCAAGGAGATCGACGAGGCCGCGATCATCGACGGCGCGAACATTTCCCAGTTGTTTTTCCAGGTCATCTTCCCGCTGCTCAAGCCCGTTACCGTTACCGTCGCGACGCTTACGTTCATCAGCGCCTGGAACGATTTCGTTGCTCCGCTTTACCTGCTCAACAGTTCTTCCAAGTGGACCATGGTGCTGATGGTATACAATTACTGGGGCGTTATGCAGCAGGAATGGGGCAAGATATGCGCCGTGATTGTGCTTACGCTCATCCCGATTTTGATTGTGTACATCGCAATGCAGAAATACATCATCGCCGGCATGACCTCCGGCGCGGTCAAGGGCTGAACGAAAGGATTCTTTCTAGGAGGTAGAATATGAGCAAAATTCGCGTCACCATTTGGAGCGAGGGCATTGATCCGCAGCTTGAACCCCGCGCGATCGCCCTGTATCCCAACGACATCAACGCCTATCTGGCGGAGGCGCTGGGCACGAACGCCGACCTTCAGATTCGCACGGCCAGCCTCTCAGACCCCGAATGCGGCCTTTCGCAACAGACGATCGACGATACGGACGTTCTAGTGTGGTGGAGCCACCTTTACGACGATCAGGTGCCGGACGAGATCGCCGACAGGGTCATGAACGCGGTTTTGAACGGCATGGGGCTTGTCCTGCTGCACGCCGGTTTCCATGGCAAACCCGCGCGCAAGTTGCTGGGCTGGCCGTCGCCGATCGGCAAATACCGCGAGTTGGGCGAGATGGAACGCATGTGGGTGGTCGATCGGAGCCATCCCATTCTGGCGGGCATGGAAAAGGAATACATCGAGGTTCCGTGCAGCGAGATGTACGGCGAACCCGGCTGCATTCCCAAGCCGGACGAACTGGTGTTTATCAGCTGGTTTGAAGGCGGAGAAGTGCTGCGCAGCGTATGCGGTTGGCACAAGGGGGCCGGCAAGGTGTTCTATCTGGCGCCGGGACATGAGGAATTCCCCGTGTATTACATTCCGGAAATCCAGCTTTTGCTGGCAAACATCATTCGCTATGTCAAACCGGTCAATACGCCGCCGGTTCGCTGGCGCGGCGAAGTGGATTCGATTGAGACGTTGAAGAACCCGATCAAACCCTCGCCTCGCGGCTAATTAGCTCCCCTTTCCCGAAGAAACGAAGCGGGGAAGGGGACTTTTTTGCGCTTTCAGCGCGGCAGAGGGTTCGCCGAGGGGCTAAAAGCGCGAACAATATGGAGGATTTTCGAAGCGCCATATCGCCGCCGCATGACATGACGGCGTTCGATCTCCAGGAGAGAAAACGGAAAGGCCTGCAGGAGACGGGCGCATGCCGCCGGTCGCATGGCGCGCCGCCGCAGCCGCGCAATGCGGATTGGCGCGCAGAGGAACGCTGCCCGCGGCGCAAAGCCATCCAAAGTACTCCACAGCGCAAAGTCATCCGTCGGTACTCCGATACGCGAAGCCGGCGCTGCACCGACGCGCCCCGTGCAGAGGGAGCCATTTCGCGGTGAAGCGTTCGGCCGGATGCGGGCAAGGCTTGACGCGAGCGGGAACGAGCGCGGCTTGTCTGTTCTGTCAACGATCCCCATGCGGCGGCGACTTGACGGCGCGGCGTGCCCGAGGCCGAGGCCAGCGCCCCGCCGGCAAGCAGATCGGCAGCCCTCTGCACCAGCGTGCCCGCTCGAAAGAGCAATGTTCGCGGGAGCGGATGCAGGCAAGGCTTGACGCGGGCGGGAACGCGCGCGGCTTGTCTGTTCTGTCAGCGATATCCATGCGGCGCAACTTAGCGGGCGCATGGCGATGCCGAAAAGAGATGCATTGGCGTGCCGAAGGGCCGTTGCGGCCAAAATGCGCGGAGGAGAGGCGCAGAGGGCCGCGCCGCGCACATGAGAAAAGGTGGGCCAGGAGAGCGCCGTTTGTTCTCATCAAAAGGCCGCGCCATGCACAAGGGAAAAAGAGGCGACGGTATGAGGGATGGTGTGCGTCAAAGCCACTTTTGCCATGCAGTGATAAGGCAATTCGGAGGTTTTTCGTCGCATAACAACGCGGCGCAGCATATATCGTGCAGCGCATGATACGGTCGCGCCGTGCGGAAGGCGCGCCGACAGGCGTAAGGGATGGGCACGCCCAACATCTTTACATTGGGGAGAGGCGCGCAAACCGAAAAGGCCAGCACCATATATCGCGCGGCGCGCTGATGCAATCGCACTGCGGGGGAGGCACGCCAACAGGCGTAAGGGATGGGCGCGCCCAACATCTTCGCATTGGGGAGAGGCGCGCAAACCGAAAAGGCCAGCACCATATAGGGGCGGTGAATTAAGAAAACATTGAAGCAAGGGACGGTATTGTCCTTGATAATTTCCCGATAAATCTCTACTGCGCTATTGGTTTTCGCTTCCGTTCCTTTCCGTTCCGGCTCTGCCGTACAGCCGGATTGAAAGCGGTCAAATCCCGGCTTCTGCTGCATGAGCAGTTCAAACGCTCGTTTTTCGCCGTTTGTGAAATACATTCCGGCTGCGCCTCCTTTCCTGCGGGCATAAAAAACGCCACAGACTTTTGATCTGTGGCGTGGCAATATGCAGAAAGGGGCGCTATCTTGCGATAACGCCCCTTTTGCTCGGTTATTCAGTTGTAACCTGTTTGCCCGCTGTCCTTAAAACGCGATGATTTAAGGATTTTTGCTTGTTTTCTTATCTCACCGCGCTTATATCGCGCGGCGCGCCGATACAATCGCACTGCGGGGAAGGCGCGCCAACAGGCGCAGGCGATGGGCGCGCATGACAATTCTCGCGTTGGAGGAGAGACGTACAAAACTTTAAGGCCCGCCATATCTGACGGGCCCCTTTGTACAATATTCAGATTTCACCGAAGGTTCGCTTGCCGCGCCCGGAAAAGACCACTTTCCACTCTTGGAAGGAGCATACTGTTGGTCGTCCTGAATGGATAATCTCCGGGTGAAAACGTTCAACTTCTGTGCTCGTTATGCATCTATAAAACGGACGAGGCAAGCGATGTTTTCTGTTCCAATTTCCGTGTAGTACAACGGTATCGCCTCCTTAACGCCTTTTTCGCTTCCGGCGTTCCTCCTCTTGCCGAATATTCTTGCGTATTCCTCCGTCACCACTCGGTCCCTGGGAGGATCTCTTCCCTTGATCTGGTTGTATTATAGCATGCGTCGGCGCATTTGTCAATACCCAAATCACAAAAAACGCAAAATTTTTTACGCTATGCTGAAAAAACACACGGCATATACGGACGATCAGTGGAAATTAGATAGAAAACGTTTTCTAAACCTGCGATTGTGCGGACTTCAGGTTTGAATTTTCATAAGTAGGTATTGAAAAAACGGGCGTCATACTGTAAAATTAAGCAAAAGGGCTGAGGGTGATGACAAATGAAGGAGTCCATCAGGACTTTTGGAGAATGCCTGGAAGAACTGATGCATGCCAAGGGCTTGTCCGCTCAACGGCTTGCGCAGATCACCGGCTACAAAAGCAAGACCAGTATTGCGCGCATGCTGCGCGACGAAAGCGCCCATGCCGGGCGCGAGCGCCTGCTGCGCTGCATGGACGCGCTTGGCCTGCTTACCGCCGAAGAGAAGCGCGCGCTGCAAAGCGGGATCGAGGTCAACCGCGTCGGCCGGGAGAACGCTTTGGCGCGCAGCATGCTGTTTGACGCGCTGACGGGCAAGGACGGCGCTGTGCCGCTTGCGCCGGAAGTAGAGGAGGCGCTGAATGCGTTGCGCTCAGCGCGTTCGGCGCGTGTGCTTGTTCTCAACTGCTGCTGGCCGGGCGTTTTGTGCGCCCTGCGGGGGATTCTGGAGGCGCGCCCATCGCACGCGTTGGAGCACTTTGTGACAATTGGCAATACGCCGCTGCAAATGATGCCGGTTTTGTGTACGCTTTTGCGCAGCGCCTATCTTCCGGGGTATGCGTGTTTCGCGTGGCGCGACGGCGGCGATTCATCCGGCGTCTCCGGCGTAAACGCGGTATGCTTTACCGCGCAGGACCGCGATGGCGCGCGCTGGGATGCGCTTGTTTTCTTTTCACGGCGAGACCATGGCGCCGCAATCACGCTGCCGGCCGAACGCGGCCTGTTTGACTTTTTCGAGCGCGCCATCGAGCGTCAGGATTTTGTCCCGATCGTTTCCGCATACGCGCCCCTGGCCGGCCCTTCCGGCCTGGTCAATTCCATGCGCTTCTGCACGGAATTGGAGCGAAACGCCAATATCAGCGCAGCCAAGCCGGATTTGTGCATCAACGCCGTCGAACCGTCGTTTTTGCGCGCGGCGCTGCTGGAGGGCGGCGTGCTCGGAGGCTTCGCCGGATGGGATGAAAAGCGCGTGCGGGCCCTGCTGGAGGAGTTCCTCTACTTCCAGCAACGCCGTTTCGAGGCGGAATTCTCCGGCGCAAAGACAAGGCGCCTGGTTATGTCGCCCAGGGTTGTGCGCGTTTTTGCGCTCACGGGGAAATTCAGCACGCCCTTTCCGGCCATCCGCCCATTCACGGTGCGCGAGCGCATCCGCATTCTGGAAAATTTGATCCATGCCGCGCAGGACGCTCGGGATTATTCGCTGTACTTGTGGCGGGAAGAGAAGGAAATCGTCTTTGAAGTGACCTGCTTTCATGACCTGGGCATATTCGCCTCTCCATCGGGCGAAAGCGGAGCCCTGGACATCGACATTCAGGCCTCGATGATCCGCCACCCGGGGCTGGTCTCCCTATTTCTGGAATGCTTTGAGGACGGCCTGCTGCGCAACAACGTCATGTCCGGCCAGCAGAGCCTGGATTATCTTGCCGGCATCGTCGAAGGGCTGCGGCAGGGGCCGTGCGCATAGGACGCGCGCAGATACGCAGGCGCGCCGCGCCGTTTGCCGCGAAAACCGCTATACGCAAAAGGAGACGATCTTCGCGCCGGAAAAGCCCGGCAGAGCCGGCGAAAGCAGTCGGCTGCGCGCCGCACGGGAGGGGCGTGGCTCCTTCTTTGTCAGGAAAACTCCCTGCGCGCCAAAGCAGGCGCCGAAGCGCTCGCCGCCGCCCGCATATGGCTGAACGCCCCGGCGCATGAAAACGGCGCCCGCGGGGGCAAGCGAAGCGCCGTCCATTGCACGCCGCGGCGCGGGGGCGGACGCGTTTCGCGGCGCAAAACACGCATGCCTGTTGGGGCCTTTGCCTGTTGCGCTTGCGGTAGGCGTCGAGCTGGAGCGGTTTTGTCCTGGCTTCCGCCGTTGGTTTGTCCCTTCGCTGCGCTTTTTTCCACAGCGCTCTGCGCCGTCATGCCTTCCATTGGCAACAAAAAAACCGCGGGATTTCCGCGGTTTAAAAACGCTGACAAAGCCCATAAACGCAAAAATCGCCCCACTAAAATAAAAATCGGATGCAATTCTCGCTTTTTTGGCTTGCAGACTTTCTCAACGCTCTGCCAGTCTGTTGATTTTGTCAACACCTGAAACCGCGGGATTTCCGCGGCTTTTTCTACTTCGTCGTTTTGGACGCATTCGCGGGCGCTTCGAGGGCCTCCGCCAGCTTGCCGGTGGGCTCAATATTTGTGGCGTCGCGGATGGCGCAGACGATTTCGTGCAGCTGTTTTGCGTTGTAGATGGCGGCGTTCATGCGGCAGTTGCGTCCGTCCTTCATGATGAAAGCCACTTCGTGAACCGGAAAGAGCTTGGCCTCCTCTTTCGCGCCGCTTTTGTCCTCGCTGCGAAGGTTAAAAGCTTCGATATAGCCGTACTTGGCAAGCTGCGCAAGTTCGAACGAGCGCCGGATCAGCACGTTGTCGTTTTCGCCCTGCCGGAACAGGAAGGAGGCGCGCGCCTCGCCGGGCCGGGGCGTGATCAGCGCCGGGCGGACGATGCGCATATGGGTGGAGGAGATTTCCACCACGCTTTGGCGGTAGCGATTGCCGTAAAGGATGGCCACGGGCAGGATCAACAGCGTCCATAGGAAGAAGCCATCCGCCATGGAACTTGTTTGCGGGTTCTGCATTTGCCGGATCGTGGAGAGAATCGTCCATATGGATTCGGCGATGGCGAACAAAACCACTACATAAACGACGATATACCCGGCGTTGTGCGGTCGGAATTTTTTCATGGTCGCGCCCCTTTAACTCAGCATGAATCAAAAAATATTATAGCGCATTTTGGAAAAACGCGCAAGATGAACTTTCGCCCTCAGGCCAGGCCTTGCCGGCGTTCGGGAAGCTGGGCAAGCACGCAGGCGGCGAGCATCACCGCGCAGCCGGCAACTTCGCGCGGCATCAGCGTCTGCCCCAATAGCAGCCAGCCGCCCAGGGCGGCGAACACGCTTTCCAGGCAGAGGATCAGCGAGGCGACGGTCGGCTCGGTATACTTCTGTCCGGCGATCTGCAGCGTATAGCCCAGCGCGCCGGAACACAGCCCGACATATAGAAGGCTCGGCCAGCAGGCGAGCATATCCGCAGGGCGCACCGTTTCAGTACAAAGCGCGACGCAAAGCGACAATACGCCCGCCACGCCAAACTGCGCGCAACACAACTGCGGCGCGCCCAAATCGCCGGCAAAGCGGTCCACAGCCACGATGTGCACCGCAAACATCAGCGCGCAGGCCAGCGTGATCAGGTCGCCATAACCGACGCTGAAGTCGTCTTTCAGGCATAGAAGCGCCAGCCCCACGACGGAGAGCGCCACGCCCGCCCATACCATCGGCGCGACCCGGCGGCGGAAACACACAAGCCCGAGAAGCGGGACCAGTACGATATACAGCGCCGTGATAAAGCCGCTCTTGGCCACCGTCGTATGCCCGAGGCCGATCTGCTGCAGCGCCGTGGCCAGAAACATCAAAACGCCCAGGGGAACGCCCACTTTTATGTATGCGCGCGCCGGCGCGCCGCGCCGCGCCTCGCGTCCGCGGCGCAGGAGCACAAAAAGCCCCAGCGCGGCAAAGGTAATCAGCGAGCGCGCCGCCGTGAAGGCGAACGGCCCCATGGATTTGGCGGCTTCGCTTTGCGCGGAAAAGGCCATGCCCCAGATCAGCGCGGCAAAGGCGAGGCAGAGCGCGCCGCGAAACGATTTATTCATGTCGATCATCCTCAGCGGTCATTTCGTTTTCAAGAATCTCAAGAATTTTCTCGCGCCCGGAGCCGTCTACAGAGGAATAGGGCACGATTTCCCAGGGCTGCACGGCCAGCGCGCGGCAGATGACGGGGATCAGCCGCCCCCGCGCCGCGCGGGAGACCTTGTCGGCCTTGGTGGCCACCACGGTGAAGGGGATATCGTAGTGGCGCAGGTATTCCACCATCGTCTGGTCGTCGCGCGTTGGCGCGTGGCGGATATCCACCAGGTGCAAAACGCGCCGCAGATGCCTGGAATTCTCCAGATAGCCCTCGATCATGCCCGCCCAGCGCTCGCGCTCGGCCTTTGGCGCCTTGGCGAAGCCGTAGCCGGGCAAATCGACCAGCAAAAGCCGTTCGTTGACGGAAAAGAAGTTCACCAGGCGCGTTTTTCCCGGCTCCGAAGAGATGCGCGCCAATTTGGAATTGCCCAGCAAACTGTTGATCATGGAGGATTTGCCCACGTTGGATTTGCCGGCCATGGCCACTTCGGGCAGTCCCTGACCGGGAAAGGGGCGCAGGCGATCCAGAGAAACCACAAAGCGCGCGCTGCGGATGGTCATCATACGGCCACCTTCATTTCCCGCCGCTTTGGCAAAACCAGGGCGAGCGCCTCGTCTACGTTCTCCAGGAAGGTCAGGCGCAGCTTTTGCAGAATGGCGGCGTCAATTTTCTCCAGGTCGCGCTCGTTTTCGCGCGGCAGGAGGATATCCGTGATCCCGGCGCGATAGGCGGCCAGGAGCTTTTCGCGCACGCCGCCAATGGGCAGAACGTCGCCCAGCAGCGTAATCTCGCCGGTCATGGCCACGTCTGCGCGGGCGGGAACGCCCGTCGCCGCCGACAGCATGGCGCAGGCCAGCGCCACGCCGGCCGATGGGCCGTCCTTGGGCACGGCGCCTTCGGGAACGTGTACATGCAGGTCGTGCTTTTCGAGGAAATCCGGCGCCAGGCCATAGTCGCGCAGGCGGGCGCGCACAACGCTCAGGGCGATCTGCGCCGATTCGCGCATGACCTCGCCCAGCTTGCCGGTCAGCTTGATTTCACCCTTGCCCTCCAGCGCCAGCGCCTCCACGGGCATGACCTCGCCGCCCACGCTCGTCCAGGCAAGGCCGTTGACGCGCCCCACGCGCGCCGCGCCCGCGCCGCCGCGATGCGGGACGCGCGGCGCGCCCAGAAGCGCGTGCAGATCTTCCGGCCCCACGCGCACGCAGGAAAGGGAGGCGTCCTGCTGCAGGGAGAGCACCGCACGGCGACAGATGCGGGCGATGGCGCGCTCCAGTTCGCGCACGCCGGCTTCGCGCGTGTAATTTTCCACCACCGCGCGCAGCGCCCGATCGCTGATTTTGAGGGAAGCGCTGTCCAGCCCGTGCGCCTCGCGTTGTTTGGGAACCAGGTATTTTCTGGCGATCGCCGTTTTTTCCTCCAGCGTGTAGCTGGGCACCTCGATAACCTCCATGCGGTCGAGCAGGGCGCGGTCGATGGTGTCGGTGGTATTCGCCGTGGTGATGAACAAAACGCCCGAAAGGTCGAATGGAGCTTCGACATAATGGTCGCGGAACGCGGCGTTTTGCGCCGGGTCGAGCGCCTCCAACAGCGCCGAGGCGGGGTCAGAGCGCGTATCTCGCGACACCTTATCCACCTCGTCGAGCAGGAACACGGGATCCATGGCGCCGCAATAGCGGATGGCGGAAAGCAGACGCCCCGGCATGGCGCCGACATAGGTGCGCCGGTGGCCGCGAATTTCCGCTTCGTCGTGTACGCCGCCAAGCGACATCTGCGCAAATTTCCGCCCCAAAGCGCGCGCTACGGAACGGGCGATGGAGGTCTTGCCCACGCCCGGAGGGCCGACCAGGCAGAGAATGGGGCTTTTCAAATCGCCGCGCCGCTGCGCCACGGCCAGGTACTCCAACAGCCGATCCTTGATATCGCGCATGCCATAGTGATCCTTGTCCAGCACGCGGCGGGCGCGCTTGAGGTCGATCTTCCCGCCGGTTTTGACGCCCCAGGGCAGATCGAGCATGGTTTCGATATACGTTTCCAGAACGGCGCTCTCGGGGGCGTGGATGGACGTGCGCGCCAGGCGCGCAAGTTCCTTTTCAGTGCGCTCGCGCGCTTCGCCGGAGATTTTGGAGGCTTGCAGCCGCTTTCGCAGCGCGCGCAGTTCCTCGTCCTCGTCCTCGCCGAGTTCTTCCTGGATGACGTGTATTTGCTCGCGCAAATAGTATTCGTGATTTGCCTTGTCGATGTTTTCGCGCACCTGTGCCTGGATTTTTTCCTGCAGGCGCGCGATTTCCGCTTCGTTTCCGAGCATGACCAGCAGCGTTTCCATGCGGCGACGCACGTCCATGCATTCCAGCACGGCCTGCTTGTCCTCAACGCTGCCCAGCAGATTTGCCGCCGTCACGTCGCACAGGGCGTCGGCGCGCTTTTCTCCGCGGATCTGCTGGCGCAACTCGGCGGACATATGCTCGCCGCGCGCCGTTTCGAGGCGGAAGGCCGCTTCGCGGATGGCGCGCATCATGGCTTCGCGCTCAAGCGCTTCGCTGTCAGAGGGCTCTTCCGCGCGCGAATCAAGCACCATGACCTCGGCGCGCTGCATATCCCCGCGCTCCTCCACGCCCAGGAGAATGGCGCGACACTGACCCTCTACCAGAATGCGCACGCTGTCGTCGGGCAGGCGCAGCACCTGCTTGACATCCACCACCGTGCCTACGGTGTGCATGTCCTCCAGGTGCGGGGATTCCACGCCCGCGTCGCGCTGCGCTACGACAAAAAGGCGTTTGTCGCCCTCCAGAGCGCTTTCCAGCGCCGCGACCGAGCGGCTGCGCCCCAGATCGAGCGTCATTACGGTATTGGGAAAAGCGAGCAGCCCACGCAGGGGCAGAAGCGGCAAAACGCCCGGATGGGCCTGTTGATCAATGCGTTTGCTCACGGTGCACGTCCTTTGCGGTGTTGATACAATTATTATACAGACATACCGTTAAGAATCAAGAGGCGGAGCCATGGTGTTTTCTTGCTTCCCTGCACAGAACTGGCGAAAGGCGCGTTTTTTGCCGGAAAGTGGGAAAAAACACAGATGTCACGCGCAATTTTGGGCGAAATTGACAAGTTTTTGGTCTGTCCTTGTTCTTGCAAAATCCGGCTGAATGGTGTATAATAACCTATAATAGTGGAGCGCGTGTTTGCCAGAAGCAGCTTCACAAAACTACGGATCGCTGCCCTAAGGGCGCGGAAAGGAATTTGCAATGGATTATGTAAGAATGGGGCAGAGAATCCGCAAACAGCGGAAACTGATGGGCTTGACGCAGAAGGCCGCGGCGGAAAAATCGGGCATTTCGCTGCCGTTTTACGGCCACATCGAGCGCGGTTCGCGCAAGGCGAGCCTGGAAACGCTGGTGAGCATCGCCAACGCGCTGGGCGTGTCCATGGACGCAATTTTGCAGGATTCGCTGGTGGTCACGCGCGGGCCGTTCCCCACGGAGGCGTATCTGTCTGAACACAATCGCGCGATTCTCAACGATATCGTCAACGTGCTGCGCGAACACGATCTGCCCAACATACCGTAAACGCGCAATTGCAACGGGATGCGCGCGTTTTCGCGCTGCAGGCAAAATTCATCTTTGTTGTTTGTGGCCGGCGTATTTGCCGGCCTTTTTCGTTCATTTTTGCTCTGCGGCTTTGCGTGGGGCAGGGCAAACCCGCGCGCCGGGGAACGGCAAAGCGCGTCGCGGGGTCGCCCGCGCAGGCGTCGCCCTGCGGCGGAAGGCGGCAAGGTTTTTCTGCAAAAGACGCCAAAAAGAAACCTGCGCCTGCGGGCGGGGTTTTTCAGCACCGGGGAGGCCCGCTTGCATCAATCATCGCACGCGCGCAAACGCGCCGTCCAGCCAAACAGGCGCGCGCCGCGGCAAAAGACGACGCCGGCGCTATCGTACCTGCGCGCGTCGCGGAAAAACAGCGTTTCCCGGCCGCTATATACTTCATCTTGTGAAATACAACTGGAAAAGATCGCCGGTCCGGCCATCTCAAACGTTCCGCAAAGCGCGCCGAGCGCGGGGTCAACGCCGGCCCAGCGCAAGCGGCCTGGCGCGTCGCCTTTTTCAATGGCGGCGTCGCAGCAAGAGCGCCGCGGCGCTTTGCCGCAGGCCTGGAAACAACTGCGCAGACGCCAGGTTTGTCCCTCGCGCGTTACCGTTGCTTCGCCGCGCAGGGGGGACGGCGCGCCCTCCGCGTCGAAGTACGTTCCCTGCATCATCCAGCGCAGAGGGCGAAACAGATAAGTGTGCTCGATAGCGGCGGGCGGCTTGACAAGCGCAAAGTTTGTCAGCGCGACGCCGTTTCGCAGCACGGTTTGCGGCCGCGTAAGCCGATAGCCGCGCCGCAGAAAGAACGGCAGCGCCGTAATGGAGGCGTGCGTTGTCACCGCCTTTGCCGGGACATGCGCTTCCAGGCGGTCGCACAGCGCCGTGGCGACGCCGCGTCCCTGAAACGCGTGATGTACATAGAGGCGGTCGAGGTAGCCGTCCTCGTCGATATCGCCGAAACCGACGATGTCGCCGTCGATCACCGCGACAAGCGTGCAATGCGCCGCCAGCGATTTCGCCCACGCCGAGCGGTCGGGGCGGCCGTCCGCCCAGGCGTCCACCTGCGCCTGCGTGTAATCGCCAAGGTTGACGGTGTGCACCGTGTCGTAAAACAAATTCAGCAGCGCGTCCAGGTCGCCGCGTTCATAGGCGCGTATCTCCATGACACTCTCCCAAACCAGACCGCGCTTTGAAAAGCTCGTTTTCAAACAGAGCCGGGGCGCGGCGAAAAGCGACCTCCCGCAGTCAGGCGTGGCGCATAAAGAACGTGAACATGGCGCGCTGCGCCGCCTCGGGATAGGTCAGCGTCAGTTCCCAGAGCCCGTCGGAAAAGACGGCGTCGCCGGGAAGGCGACGGGCGTCCGTCTCCGGCGCGCCGTCCCATGCCAGGCGCATCGCGCCAAGCCGCGCGCCGCCGCGGAAAAACTCGGGCGCAAAGGGCGTGTGAAAGACGTAGCGCAACGCCCGCGGCGCGGCCAGATCAAATACGTCCACCAGCTGCGCGCCGTATTCCTCGCGCGAGAGCATCAACGTGCGCTGATGGGCGCGCACCATTGCCTCCGGCGCGTATGCGGGCGTAACGTCTACGCTCATGATGGCGCGCGTTTCGTCGGAAAAGTTCCAATCGGGCAGAGGCTCGCTTTCCGGGCGCGGCAGCTGCTCCAGGGGAAGGTTACCGCCGCTGAGGACGCAGGCGCGCTCCAGGAACACGCACAGATCGCCGACATTGCCGCGATCGCCGCCGCTGGTAACGCCGCAGAAGAATCCCGCGCCGCGCGCGACCATGAGGCGCCCGTCCTCCAGCGCGGCGTGCTTGAGCCGGGGCGCGGGAGAGAACTCCGCGTCAAGTTCCTCGCGCAGCGAGGCGTCCAGCAGGCGGCCCGTGGCCGTGGGAGAGGCCTGGGCGCGTCCGCGATGCAGCGCCGCGCCCAGGCAACGCAGCGCGCCGTCGCCGCACAGGCAGCCAAGGCGGTACAACGCCGCACCGGAGAGCGCCGGCCGGTCCGCGCCGCGCGTGCAGGTAAAAAACCAGTCGTCCTGAATATGCCCGAAGAGCAGTTCGTCCAGCCAGGCGGGGAAGGGCGCTTCGCGCAGAAGGTCCACGGCGCCGACGGTCGCCTTTCGCACCAGAAATGCCAGGTCCGCCACCGCGCAGGCGTCGCAGAGGCGATCTTCAAGCGGCACGCGCGCGCGCTCGGCGCAGGCATAGGCGGCGTCCAGAAGGCGCAAAAGCGGGCGCAGAGAAACGGCAAGCGCTTCGCGGTCGTCCTCAATAAGCAAAAGCGCGGTCGCCGCCGCGCACAGCGTCGCCGTTGTGCAAAGATAGTCCTCGCACGCAAGAAGCGGGCGAAGGATCCGCCGCCGGATTTCAAACTGCATCCGCGCGCGCACGCGGGGCGCGTCGGCTCCAAACGCTTCGCTCCGAAGCAGCCAGGCCCAGGCCAGCAGCGCCGCCGTATCCGCCGCCTGCAGGTCGATTTCAGGATGCGCTTCGTCCTCAAAAACTGCGCCCGCCCCCGCGGCCCAGCGCGATTCTTCGCAGATGGCGCAGACAAGATCGAGCGCGCGTCCGCCGTCGGCCGCGTCGGAAAGCAGCAGCGCTTCGAGATCGCGGCGCCGTTCGCGCACAAGCGCCTGATAAGCGCTGGGATTTTCGCGCCGCTCGGAGAGGGGCGGGACGCGCAACGTATGCGAAAGCGCGCGCCGCGCTTCATGGGCAAAGGCTGCCTTCAGCGCCGCGGGTATGCGGGGAACCGGCACGCGGCGGGCGTCGAACGTGCGCACAATGGCGTTGAGATGCTGGCTGAACATGGCGGCTTCCCTCCACAGGTCGGTCAGTCCTCCGGCGTATAGCGTGCGCGCTCGCCGCCGATGAGCGGGGGGCGCGTGCGCGCCGCGGTGACCAGCGCCTCGCCGACTGTTTTGCGCGCAAGGCGCACCGGCACCGCCACGCGGCGCAGGTGCATGCCAATCAGCGTCTGGCCGATGTCGATGCCCGCGTCCGCCGCGACGCTCTCCACCAGAACGGGGTCGCGCATGGCGCGGTAGGCGGCCGTGGCCAGCGAACCGCCAGCCTTGGGCCGCGGCACGGCGCAGACGATCTGCAAACCGCGCCGGTCGGCCTCCTCGCGTTCGATTACCAGCGCGCGGTTCAAATGCTCGCAGCACTGAAAGGCGCAGGCGAAGCCCAACTCGCTCGCGCAATCCAGCGCCGCGCGGCATACCTGCTCGCCCAGTTCATAGGTCGAAGCATGGCCGATGGTTCCGCCGGCGATCTCGCTGGAAGAACAGCCGATCGCCAAGAGCTTCACAGGGCGGAAAAATGGCCGCTGCAGACGCACAAGTTCGCAGATCAATTCGCGCGCGTCATCATAGATCATAGTGTTTCCTCCTTTTGCCGAAAGGCATACGCGCCGATGGAAACGGCGACGGAAAGGTTGAGAGAGTCGATCTTGTCGCTCTGGGGAATGAATACGCTTTGTCCATACGTTTGAAACACAGCGGGCAAACCGCTCTGCTCGTTGCCAAACACCAGGGAAAACGGCGTGCGCGCCGCGGCGGCCACCTCGTCCAGCGGCAAGGCCCCGTCGAGCATAAAGGGATAGAGCGGGCGCTCGGGATAGAGGGCGCGATAATCTTCAAAGGTATCGAACGTGCGCAGCCGCAGGCGGAAGAACGCGCCCATGGAGGCGCGGACGACATGCGGATCGAAAGCGTCCACGCAGGGGCGGACAAGCGCCACATCCTCGTAGCCGAAGCCCAAAAGCGAGCGCAGCGCCGTTCCCAGGTTGCCGCCGTCGGAAATCTGGCAGAGCACGGCGTGATTTCTGTTCCCGTTCAGCTCGCCCTCCCGTTTTTCAAAGACGATGCCGGCATAGCAGTTGTCCTTTTTCGATTCGCGGCGCAGGACGCGCGCGGCCTCCTCTTCGCGCACGCCGAGATCGCGGCAACGCGCGCGCAGTTTTTCCACGCCTTCGCCGCCCATTCCATCCGGGTGTACAAGCAGACGCATGGCCAGTTCCGGCCGGGCGTCGATCAGCGTCAGCGAAGGGAACAGGCCCAGCGCGTAGCTGTACGGCAGCGCGCGCGCGTATGGTTCCAATTTGGGCATGTTTTCACCTCGGATCGCTTTGAAAATCTATACCGCGTCGATGCGGTCTGTCCGGTTCATGGGCGCCGGCGAATGCGCAATTGTTTTCGGGAACGCCTCCGCCGGGTTCGATTTGGGCAATCGCGGAACAAAGCGTTTGCGCGCCGGAAACCGCCTGACAACCGGAATCCTTGCAAAAACACCGCCGGCGCGCCGCATGGACGGTTTTGCCGTGATTTTCATGCGTTCTGACGGGAGCGCCCGGAGAATCGAACGCATCAGGGCAAGCGCCGTGACCTTCAGGCCGTTCGACCGCAAAACCGCTGCGGATACGCGCAACGCGAACCGCGCCTGAAAACCCGCGGCATTTCAAATCTCCACTTTCTTCAGAGTAGAGGATAGGATGCGCTGTTGACGCGACGCTCTTGCTGCATTTGGGGATTTCGGCCCTTGCAGGTCTTTGCGTCGTCGTCCGGAACAAGAGGCGGATGGCTCCTGCGCCCTCAAAACCCTTGCTCTGCTGCTATTATAGCACGGTTCAGAAAATCGGACAAGGACAAATCGCTTTTCACAGGAAGGAAGGACGCCCTGAGGCGAAAGGTCAACCGACGTATTTAAGCCAGCCGCGCAAATAATCGCGCAGGGCGCGGCTGTGGGTCTCCATGGGGAAGTGCCCGGCAGGCCGTATAATGTGCGCTTCAAGGTCAGGCGCCTGCGCGGCGAGGCGCTCGCGCGTATCCGCCGGCATGAGCGGGTCGCTGCCGCCCCAGATGGCGATGGAGGGGCAAAAGTCTGCCGGCGGGGTCGGCTCGTCGGCGCCCTCGAGCAGGGCAAGGAGCGCGCCGCGCGCGCCGGGGCGGTCAAGACCGGCCCACATGCGCTCGACGACATAATCGGGCAGCGGGCGCCGCGCGGCGCGGGCCACGAACTGCGTAAACGCCGCCGGCGTGGACAGCGTGCGTTCCACAAAGCGCTCTGCTTCGCCGCCGTGGCCGCCAAAGAAACGGCGCCGGGCGCGCGGCGGATTCAATGGGGAAATGCCAATGAGGGAGCGCACCGAATTTGGCTGCGCAGCGCGCATGGCCAATACCGTCGTCCAGGCCGCGCCGTGCGCCGACAAATGCCACAGAGCGCTGTCGCCGCCCAGGCGCGCGTCTACCTCGTCCAGCACGCCCCACAGCATTTGCGCGCGCACGCCGCTTTCCCGCGGCGGCGCGACAGGCGAAACGCCCGCCCCAAAGCCCGGCAGTTCCGCAAGCACGCACAGGCAACCAAGCTCGGAGAGTTCCGGCAGGAGTTTTCGCCAGTGAAAACCGCTCAGCAACGGAGAACACAGCAAAAGCAGCCGATGGCGCAGGTGCGCCTCGGGCCACTCAATGCTGAAGTTGACGCGCTGGCCCCGAAAGGTCAACGCGCGGTTTTCGCGGGACATCGTTCCCCTCCGCGGTCAGATTTCGCGCGCAGTTTGCGCACGCAGAAAATTTTAGCATACCCGCGGGCGTTTGGCAATCGCGTTTGGCAGAGACATTTGCCCGTTTTTGGCATATTTGGGAGAAATTGGCGGTAATATTTGTGATAATCTTCCGTAACGGGCTTGATTGAAACGGAATTGTCATGTATAATAAAAGATGCGGCAGGAAATGTTTATCAAATCGAAATGATTCGGAGGCGACGTTTGTGCCGTTGTACGCGTGGAAATGCCCTCAGTGCGGCCATCGTTTTGAGGTGCTTGCCTCCATGGACAAGCGCGCAGAGGCCGTGTGCGAAAAATGCGGCGCCAAGGCTGTGCGCGATTATACGGGTTCCTGCGCCTTCGGTTCGAAGCGCGCGGGCGGCGGGGGCTGCAGCGGAAATTGCGGCTGCTGCTCCGGTTGTCATCATTGAAAGGAGCCGGCTGCTGCCGGGTTTCATACGATATGGGTGAAAAGCTGGTGATTCGGGGCGGTCGCCGTCTCGAAGGGGAGGTCATGGTCAGCGGCGGAAAGAATGCCGCGCTTGCGGTCGTGCCCGCGGCGCTGCTGGCGGATTCGCCGTCGGTCATTGAAAATCTGCCTGACATCAACGACATTCATGTGCTGCTGGAAATGATGCGCTGGCTGGGCGCGGAGGTATCGTTTCAGGACAACGTCCTGCGCGTCGATCCGCGGCCGGTAAACAAGTGCAATCCTCCTTACGAACTGACCAGCCGCATGCGCGCTTCTTATTATCTCGCGCCTGTTTTGATGGGCGTATTTGGCCACGCGCAGGTGCCGCTGCCCGGCGGCTGCGATATCGGCGCCCGCCCGATCGACCAGACGCTGAAGGCCATGCGCACCCTGGGCGCGCGCGCCGATACGCTGGGCGGCAATCTTGAAGTCAGCGCCGAGGAACTGATCGGCAACGACATTTTCCTGGACATGCCCTCGGTGGGCGCGACGGTGAACAGCATGCTCACCGCCGTCAGCGCCAGCGGCACTACCTGCATCCACAATGCCGCAAAGGAGCCGCACATCGTCGATCTGGCCAACTTCCTTTCCGCCATGGGCGCGTGGGTCAAGGGGGCCGGGACGGACGTTATCCGCGTGCGCGGCGGTCGCCATCTGCACGGCGCGAACTACACCATCATTCCCGATCAGATCGAAACCGGAACCCTGATGATCGCCGCCGCCGCCACGGCGGGCGATGTGGTCATCACCGGCGCCATTCCCGCGCATATGGAAGCGCTTTCGGCAAAACTGCTGGAAATGGGCGTGCGCGTTGAAAGCGAGGACGACTGGATCCATGTGCGTTCCAATGGCGTTTTCCGCGCCGTGAACGTCAAAACGCAGGGGTATCCCGGCTACCCGACGGACCTGCAGCAGCCGCTTTCCGCGCTTTTGACCGTGGCGCGGGGCACGAGCATCGTCACGGAAACGATTTTTGAAAACCGCTTCCGGTTTCTTGACGAATTGCGCAAGATGGGCGCGAATGTGCGCGTTATTGAAAGCTCTGCGATCATTTCCGGCGTGGACAATCTGGTCAGCGCGCGCGTAAACGCCACGGACCTGCGCGCCGGCGCGGCCATGGTCATCGCCGCGTTGATGGCCGAGGGCGAAACGGAGATCGGCGGCGTGGAGTATATACTGCGCGGCTACGAGCGTTTCGATGAAAAACTGCGCGCACTGGGCGCCTGTGTGGAGCGCGTTTCCTCGCGCAGTTACGCCCCGGTTTGACAAAGTTTCATTGCGGTACGTTCCGCGCATACAAAAATTGCCTTTGCAAACAGAGGGCAATTTTTGTATATGGCGCGTTTTCAACGGCCGGATTTCCGCAAAGCGACCGCGCTTTGCCGGTTTCAGCGAGGTACGAATGTTGATCGCCGATCTGCACATCCATTCCCGATTTTCCAGGGCCACCAGCCGTGAATGCGACGCGCCGCACCTGGACCTGTGGGCAAGGCGCAAGGGCGTCGGCCTTCTGGGCACGGGTGATTTTACCCACCCTGTATGGCGCGCGGAGCTTGGCGAGGCGCTGGAAGAAGCGGATCAGGGCGTGTTCGCGCTGAAGGACGCGCTGCGTCTGCCCTGCGAGGTCGCAGGCGAGCCGCGGTTTGTCCTCAGCGCCGAAATCAGTTCCATTTACAAAAAAGACGGCCGGACGCGCAAGGTGCACAACGTTATCCTCATGCCCTCGTTTCAGGCGGCGGAGCGCCTCTGCGCGCGCCTGGAGCGCGTCGGCAATCTTCATTCCGACGGCCGTCCCATCCTCGGCCTGGACTGCCGCGATCTTCTGGAAATGACGCTTGAGGCCTGCCCCGAGGCCGTCTTTATCCCGGCGCATATCTGGACGCCGCACTTTTCTCTGTTGGGCGCTTTTTCCGGCTTTGATTCCATCGAGGAATGCTTCGACGATCTTTCCGGGCACATCCGCGCGCTGGAAACAGGCCTTTCTTCAGATCCGCCCATGAACTGGCGCGTTTCCAATCTTGACGGGCGTATTCTGCTCTCCAATTCAGACGCGCACTCGCCGGCAAAACTGGCGCGCGAAGCAAACCTGCTTTCCACGCAGGCGAATTACCCTGCGCTCCGGCGCGCTGTTGAGAGCGGCGAGGGGTTTGAGGGCACCATCGAATTCTTTCCCGAGGAGGGCAAGTATCACCTCGACGGGCACCGCGCCTGCGAGGTCTGTCTGGAGCCTTCGCAGACAGCGCAGTTGCAGGGAAGGTGCCCGGTCTGCGGACGCAAATTGACCATCGGCGTCAAGCACCGCGTCGAGGCGTTGGCCGACCGGCCCGAGGGCTGCGCGATGCCCGCAAGCGGCAGGCCGTTTGAAAGCCTGATGCCGCTTTGCGAGGTGCTCGCTTCCTGCATGGGCGTATCCGCCGCGTCAAAACGGGTCGCGGAGCGCTATTTCCACCTGCTTTCGGAACTTGGGAACGAAATGTATATCCTGCGCGAAGCGCCGCTTGGCGACGTGCGGGCGGCGGGCGGCTGGGCGCTGGAGGAGGCGATCCGCCGCCTGCGGGCGGGGAAGGTGCTGCGCAAAAGCGGTTACGATGGCGAATATGGCGTCATTTCCCTGTTTGCGCCGGGCGAGATGGAAGTGCTCGGCGGCCAAACGGCGATGTTCGACATGACCAGCGCGCCGGCCAGGGCGACGCCTGCGCCGGAGGCGATCCGCCAGGCCGAAACGCCCGCGCCGCAAACGGCCGTTCCCGCTGCGCCCGGCCTCAACGACGACCAGAGGCGCGCCGTGGAGTCCGCCGCGCGCTCTTTGGCAGTTGTCGCCGGGCCGGGCACAGGCAAGACTTTTACGCTGGTGGAGCGCATTGTGCAGCTGATTAAACGAGGCGTCCGTCCCGCGCGCATCACGGCGGCGACGTTTACCAATCAGGCGGCGCGGGAACTGCGCGAGCGCCTGGAAAAGCGCCTTGGCGCGCGCGTGGCGAAGAAATTGCACATCGGCACTTTTCATGCGCTTTGCCTGGAGATGCTGGACGATCGCCCGCTTTTGGGCGAGGAAAGCGCGCTGGAAGCGCTGCGCGGTTTGCCGGAGTTGGCGGGCCGGCCGCCGCGCGCCGCGCTGCGCGCCATTTCCGAGGTCAAAAACGGCAAAAGCTGTCTGGAGGTGGGCGTTGACGAGGCGCTGGTCGCCGCTTATCAGGCGCGCCTGAGGGCGTTGGGGGCGCGCGACCTTGACGATTTGTTGCTCGACGCCCTTCGCGTGGAGCCGCCCTCAGACGGGAGATTCGACCATTTGCTGGTAGATGAATTTCAGGACATCAACGCCGCGCAGCGCGCCCTTGTGCGCCATTGGAGCGCCGGGGGCGAGAGCCTATTCGTCATCGGCGATCCGGATCAGTCCATCTATGGTTTCCGCGGCGCGGACGCTGCGTGTTTCGAGCGCCTGCGCGCGGAGCTTCCGGAACTGGAAACGGTCGAAATGCGGGTCAACTATCGCTCCGCGCCGGATATACTGCGCCGCGCCTCCGCCTGCATTTCCCACAACCCGGGCCCGGCGCGAAGGCTGCGCGCAGCGGCGGCGTCTGGAGCGCCGGTGCGCCTTGCGCGCGCGGATACGCCGTTTTCCGAAGCGGTGTGGATCGCAAAGGAAATTTCCCGCCTTGCCGGCGGCGTGGACATGCTGCATGCGACGGCGACCGAGGGCTGTATGCGCGCCTTTTCGGAAATGGCGGTGCTCGCGCGCACGCATCGGCAACTGGATCTGATCGAAGAATGCCTTGCGCACGACGGCATTCCGTGCATGGTCGCCGGGCGCGAGGACTATCTGGAGGACAGGGACGCGCGCGGCGCGATCGCCTTTTTCCGCGCTCTGTGCGTGCCCGGGGATACGTCCGCGCTGCAAGCAGCGCTGCGCCTCAACTGGGATCTTCCCGCCGATGTTTCGCGGCGCGTCGCCGCCAAAGACGCCGCCGGGCGCGTTGAAATTCTGCGCGATATGCCGGGCGCGGAGGAATGCGTCCGCGCCATGGAACTGATCGCGCCCAGGCTTGAAAAGGAGAAGCCCGAACGGCTGCTGCGCCGCTGGATCGGCCTGCGCGGAACGAGCGAGGCGTTGGAACGCCTGGCCAGCGCCGCGTCCTTTCAGGATACGATGCGCGCGTTTCTCGCAACGCTGGATGTGGGCGAAGAGGCCGACCTGCGCCGCCGCAACGGCAAGGCGCGCGCCGCGGGCGCGGTGACGCTGATGACCCTGCATGGCGCCAAGGGCCTGGAGTTTCCCGTTGTGTTCCTCGTAGGCGCAGGGGAGGGCCTTTTGCCGCTGATCCGCCCCGGGAAGGATGCGGATATCGAAGAAGAGCGCCGCCTCTTTTTCGTGGGGCTGACCCGGGCAAGGGAAGAACTGATCGTTTCCTGTCCGGGCGCGCCGTCGCGTTTTGTGGCGGAGATGGGCGAGGGGCTGCGCGCCGAGCGCGTTCCGTCTCGCGCGCGTCCGCCGAAAGTGGAGCAGCTTTCGCTGTTTTAAGGGGCGATCGCCCGTGCGACGTGGAAGTGTTTGCCTTCGCGCCTGCAATGCGCGCCCGCAGCGTTTGCGCAGGCTGCATCCAACGAGGGTTTTTTGCGGGAATGACTCTCCCTTTTCGGGGCAGAATAGGCGAAAAGACAGGAGGGACGCATATGCGCAAACAAACGCCCCGGAGCATGCCTGATTTGGACGCCATGGCCTCCGCCAACGAATGCACAGGCGCGCTGCCGGCGCTGGACGCAAACAAAAACGATGCCCCAAAGCCCCGCGCACGTCTGAAACGCCGGGCGAAGGAGCGCTGGAGGAGCAGCCGCTAGCGCGCGGAAACGCGCCGCGCCGGCCCGCGGAGATATCCGCCGGGCCGGCCTTGTTTTTGGCGACGCGCCGCGACAAGGAAGGGCGAGGGACGCTCCAGCGCGGAAAGCGCGCCGGTCAGACGGCTGGGAGACCGCCTTCAGGCGTTGTTCGTCAGATTCGCGCTCCCGCGCTCCGGCGCGGCGGCGAGCAAGCCATCGCCGCAGGCGGCGGGAAGGGGGCGCGCCGTCTCAGCGTTCAAATGCGCCAGCGCTTCCCGAAGCGTGCGCACGGGAACGATCTCGATGCCCGCGCACTCGGCTTCAGCGCGGTTGTCCCAGGGAACCAGTACGCGCCGCAGCCCGGCGCGTCTGGCGGCGCGTACTTTGGCGCGAACGCCGCCTACGGGCAGAATGTCGCCGTGTACGGAAATTTCGCCGGTCATGGCGGCGTCGGCGGCGACGGGCGCGCCGGAGATGGCCGATTCCATTGCCGCGGCCATGGCCAGTCCCGCCGAAGGCCCGTCTACAATCGCGCCGCCGGGGAAATGGACGTGCAGGTCAAAGCGTTCCACGGGTACGCCCAACGCCGCCAGCGCCGTGCGCGCCGCTTCGGCGGAATCGCGCGCCGAGCCTGTGCGCCGCAGCGTGCGACCGCGTCCGTCGCAAACCTCCTCCTGGTCCACGATGCCCGTGACGCGAAGGCGCCCCGCGCCGGCTCTGGCCGCGGCCTCGGCGCGCAGGATGCTGCCTGTGTCCGCGCCGCCGACGGCCAGGGCGTTCACCTGGCCCGGCACGCCGGCCTGTACAGGCCTCTCTTCGCGCAAAAGCGTGCGGCGCGAACAGGCGGCTACATATTCTACATCCGCGCGGGTGATGGCGGAGCGCTTTTCCTGACGCGCCGCGGCCGCCGCAAGCTGCACGAGATTGACGGCGGTGCGCGCGCTGTCGGCATAGGCGGCCGTCAGAGCCGCATCCTCGCGGGAGAGGGAAAAGCCGGCGCGTCGCGCGGCATTTTCGGCCACCACTGCAAGTTCCTCGCGCTCCAGGGGACGAAAGAAGATTTCCATGCAACGCGAGCGCAGGGCAGGGGGAAGATCGGCTGGGCTGCGCGTCGTCGCCCCTACAAGCCTGAAATCGGCGGGCAGGCCGTTTTGAAAAATATCGTGGATATAGGCGGGCGTGCGGGCGTCCGCGGGGTCGTAATAAGCGCTGTCAAAGCGCACCAGACGATCCTCGAGCACCTTGAGCAGCTTGTTCATCTGCACGGGGTGCATTTCGCCGATTTCATCGAGAAACAGCACGCCGCCATGGGCGCGCGTGACGGCGCCCTCTCTGGGCTGGGGCACGCCGTTCTGTCCCAGCGGGCCCGCGCCCTGATAAATGGGATCGTGCACGCTGCCAAAGAGAGGATCGGCGATGGCGCGCTCGTCAAAGCGCAGACAGGTGGCGTCCATTTCCACAAAGGGCGCGTCCATGCGAAACGGCGTTCCCTCCGAGCGCTTCGCGGCCTCCAGCGCCAGGCGGGCGGCGCAGGTTTTGCCGACGCCCGGCGGACCGTAAATGATGACGTGCTGCGGGTTTTCCCCGCATAGCACGGCCTTGAGCGCGCGCACGCCCTCCTCCTGGCCGACGATTTCGTGCAGCGCGCGCGGCCGCACAGCTTCGTTGAGCGGCTGCGAAAGACATATGGAACGCAAGCGGCGCACATGCTCGCCTTCAATATCGGCCTGGCGGCCGCCGCCCGGCCGCGCAGCGCGGTCTTTGCGCAACTGCCGGAAAAAATACAGCCCAACCACAAGACTGAGCAGAACCTGCAAAATCGTTAAAATCAGCGTCATGCCGTCCTCCTGGAAATAGATTTGCGCGCGTCCAGGCATATAGCTTCCGCCGCCCCACGGAAAATATGCGCGCAGGGCGCGAACGAAGAGAAGCGTTTCGGTTTTTTGGAAAATATGTGAAATTTTTTAAAAAACGCGGCAGGAAAATCCGTGTTGCGTGCAGAATAGAATGTAAGACGGGATACCGTCAAGTAACCGACAAAGGAGAGAGCCGGATGAAATTTGTATATATCGGCAAGGGCATGGAAGTCACCGACAGCCTCAAGGCGCGCGTGGAGAAAAAGCTCGCCAAGCTTGAACGCTACTTCCAGGACGACGTCGAGGCCCAGGTTCGCCTTTCCCAGGAGCGCGGCAATCGCAACATCGTTGAAATCACCATCAGCGTCGGCAGCGTCATTCTGCGCGCCGAGGAAGTTTCCAACGACATGTATATGTCCATCGACCGCGCTGTGGACAAGCTCAACCGCCAGATCCGCCGCCATCGCACGAAGCTGGAAAAACGCCTGCGCGCGGGCGCGTTCGAGCCGGTCGCCGAGGAGCAGCCAGAGGCCGAGGAGGAAGAAGTCGCCTCCTACAACCTCGTGCGCGTCAAGAAATTCCCCGTCAAACCCATGCATGTGGACGACGCCATCGCACAGATGGAATTGTTGGGGCATACGTTCTTCCTGTTCCTGAACGAGGAAACGGACAGCATGTGCGTCCTCTACCTGCGCTCTGACGGAAGCTATGGCCTTCTGCAGCCGGAATGATGCAGACGCAAAAAAGGGAGCCTCTCGATTGGAGAGGCTCCAAAATTTTATGCCCTTGGATGCGAGAATTGTCCTGACGGCAAACGCGGGACAATTTTCGTTTCCTGCGTCCTGGCATGCGGCAGTAGAACGTCTCGTGCGCGGGAGCGCCGTTCGGCGGCGATCTCATCCACCGCCGCCTGCGCCAGAACTCACCGTGCGCGGGGGAGCACCGTACATTAAATTAGGCCTATTGCGTCAATCAAAACGAACGCCCCGTGCGCGGGAGCGCCGGGTGCGCACGATGCGCGAGGCGAAATCCTTCGCCTGGAATTTCCGTGCGCGGGGCGCCGTGTCGGTGTCAAAGTTCTCGTCAGGCTCAACACAGAACGCCCCGTGCGCGGGAGTGCCGAATGCCTGACGGGCTCGAAAGACGGTTTTCACGCCAGAACTTCCCGTATGCACGGGAGTATCCGCACACATAGATGGGGTAATAGCCGCCCTACGTCGCAGAATTCCTTGTGCGTGCGGAAGCGCCGCTGACGAACATGATCGTGACCCTGATGAACCCGCTGAACTCCGCATGCGCGCGGGAGTGCCCGAAAGATCCCACAGGGAGAACGTTGAAAAAACCAGAACGCCCCGTGCGCGCGGGAGCGCCGCGCCTCAGCCTGTTTTATCTGCTGATTTATGCTCCAGAACTCCCCGTGCGCGCGGGAGCGCCCAGTCGGTTCGCGGCTGCCTTCTCCGCCTCCGGGCCGTTGGTTTTCCAAAGCAAAAGAGCCTCTCTGGCCGAGGGGCTCTTTTGGGCGTTTGGGATATCCAAATCAGGCGTCTTGCGCGGGCTCCGCCTCGGTTTGCTCCGGGGCGTTGGATAGCGCGGCGTCAACGTATTCCTGGAACTGCTCATAGGTGGCCAGGCCGCTGTGGATGGCCGTCACCACGCCGTTCGGGTCGATGATCGCCGTAAAGGGGATGTAGGGCGAGGGGAACATGCCGAGAGCCAGCGAATAGTCCGCGTCCACATACATGGGGTAGGTGTAGCCGTTCTCCTCCATAAACGCGGCGGCGTCCTCGGCAGTGTCGCCGACGTTGACGCCCAGAACGACCAGCGTGTCGGCGTAGTCCTCACTGAGCTTCTGCAGGTCGGGCATCTCCGCCACACAGGGCGGGCACCAGGTGGCCCACAGGTTGACCAGCACCACCTTGCCGCGCTGTTCAGAGAGACGGAAGGTCGCGCCGTCGGAGAGGGTCACTTCGAAATCAGAGGCTTCCTGGCCCTCTGCGACTGGGCTGAGTTGCGTCGCCAGCGCCGCAGATGTGAGAAGCGCCAGCACCAGCGCGAGTGCGAACAGTTTCTTCATGGGTCTTTCCTCCTTTGGATGCGATGAATTTGCAGGTGATCGCCCCCGTCGGGCAGCGGGAAACGCATTCGCCGCAGCGTAGGCATTCGCGGTCGTTGACAATGCGCACGTCCATCTTGCAGGCACGGGCGCAGGCGCCGCAATGCGTACACTTCTTTCTGTCCAGCCGCACGCCCAGGATCGCCACGCGGTTGAACAGCGAATAAATCGCCCCCAGCGGACAGAGAAAGCGGCAGAAAGGCCGGTAGATGAACACGGAGGCGACGAGCACCGCCGCCGTTACCAGCGCCTTCCAGGAAAACAGCCAACCGGCCTGCGCGCGCAGGTGTTCGTCGGCGATCATCAGGGGGACGCCGCCCTCAAGCGTGCCTACGGGACAAAGCCACTTGCAGAAGGCCGGGGTGAGCACGCCATCGACCGCGAGGAAGTACAGCGGCAAAGCGATCACCATCACCACCAGCACTATGTATTTTATAACCGTTAAACGCCTCGTCCAAGCGCTTTTTTTGAGTTTCTTCGTGGGAATTTTATGCAACAGTTCCTGAATGAGCCCGAACGGGCACAAAAAGGCGCATACGGCACGTCCCAGGAGCGCGCCGAAAAGCAGCAGTATTCCCAGCATGTACAGCGGCAACGCCGTGGGAAAACTGCTCAGCGACGCCTGCAGCGATCCCAACGGACAGGCCGCGATCGCCCCGGGGCAACTGTAGCAATTCAGCCCCGGCACGCAGAATTTTTTGCTGTTTCCCCGGTAGATGTTTCCCTTGAGAAAACCGCCGACGTTGGCGTTGTAAAGCACCGCCGCCAGCACCTGGACGATACGCCGCCTGCCCTCCGCGCCCAGGGCGCGCAGACGCGCCATCATCCGATGCCGATGCACTCCATGCAGGTGAAGATTGCCTTTTGAAAGACGCGCATTTCCTGCCCCTCCGCAAGCCCGGCGCAGATCAGCGCCGCGCCCGCCGCGAGCAGGACGATGCCTGCGAGCTTTGCGCGCATCGTTTCCCTCCTTTGCAAAAAACATTCGCCGTCGCGCCGCGAGATGGTTCGCTTCGGCGCGCAGGGGTATTATACCATGTTTTTTCTCCTTCGCCAAGTGTTAATTTTAGCACTCAAGGCAAAAGAGTGCTAAAAAATCGTTGACAAGCGCCCTGTCCCGTACTAAAATATTTATGCGATCAAAAACATGGAGGCGATTAGCATGGCTGAAAAAGGCACGATTTCCATCAATGCGGAAAATATCATGCCGGTCATCAAAAAATGGCTGTATTCCGACAAGGATATATTTGTACGCGAACTGGTTTCCAACGGCTGCGACGCAGTGAGCAAAATCAAGCGCCTGGTCAGTGTGGGCGAGGCCAATCTCGCCAAGGACGAGGGCGAGGCGCCGTGGCGCATCGACGTGGTGGCCGACGAAGCCGCCAATACGCTGACCTTTACCGACAACGGCATCGGCATGACCGCCGAAGAGGTCAAAAAATACATCGCGCAGGTGGCGTTTTCCGGCGCGGAGGAGTTTCTGAAAAAGTACAAGCCCGAGGATGGCGAAAGCGGCATCATCGGCCATTTCGGCCTGGGCTTTTATTCGGCGTTCATGGTTTCCAAAAAGGTCGTGATCGACACAAAGAGCTACCTGGAAAGCGCGCCGGCCGTGCGCTGGACCAGCGAGGACGGCATGCAGTACGACCTGGAGGATTCCGATCGCGCCGCGCGCGGTACGTCCATTACGCTGTATTTGAACGACGAGGACAAGGAGTTTTCCAACCTGTGGACGCTGCGGCAGACGCTGGAAAAACACTGCCAGTTCATGCCGGTGCCCATCTATGTTTCGGAAGTGAAGGCGCCCAAGGAAGGTGAAGCGGAGAAAGAACCGCCCAAGCCTGAACAGATCAACGACACGCAGCCCCTCTGGCTCAAGCGTCCTGCGGATGTTACCGACGAGGAATACCGCGAATTTTACCACAAGGTATTCCACGATTTTGACGAGCCGCTGTTCTGGATACACCTGAACGCAGAATACCCCTTCAATCTCAAGGGCATTCTCTATTTTCCGAAGCTCAAAAACGAGTTTACGGCCAACGAGGGCGTCATCAAGCTGTACAACAACCAGGTGTTCGTGGCCGACAACATCAAGGAAGTTATTCCCGAGTTCCTCATGTTGCTCAAGGGCGCGATCGACTGCCCGGATCTGCCCTTGAACGTCTCCCGCTCGTTTTTGCAGAACGACGGCTACGTCAAAAAAATGGCCGCGTACATCACCCGCAAGGTCGCCGACCGCCTGCTTACGGAATTCAACACCCGCCGCGAGGACTATCAGAAGTACTGGGACGACATCCATCCCTTCGTCAAATACGGCTGCATCCGCGACGAGAAATTCTATGAACGCGTCAAGCCGGCGCTGCTTTACAAGACCTCCGCAGGCGAGTATATGACGCTGGAGGAGTACAAAAACAAAAACTGCCCGGGCGAGGAAACGATCGTCTACTACGCCAACGACGAGAAACGTCAGGCGCAGATGATCCGCCTCTATACCGATCAGGGCAAGGATGTGGCGCTGCTGGATACGCTGATCGACGCCAACTTCATCAGCTTCCTCGAATTCACCGAGCGCGAGCAGAAGATCAAGTTCCTGCGCGTGGACGCGGCCGCCGACGGCCTGACCGACGAGGGCGAAGCTCTGTCGGAGGACGATCTCAAGCGCCTGGCCGGGATGTTCCAGAAGGCGACGGGCGATGCCGAGCTTGCCGTAGAGGTCAAGCCCTTCAAGGCCGACGACCTTATCGCCATGATCACCGTCGATGAGCAGACCCGCCGCTTCAGCGATATGTCGCGCCAGTGGGGGCGCGATCTGAACCTGCCCGAAAAACGCACGCTGGTGCTCAACAGCAAGCATCCTGTGGTGCAGTGGCTGGAAAAACAGGGAGAGGACGAGCGCGCGCAGCAGATGTGCGCCCAGGTGTTCGATCTGGCGGAAATGGCCCGTCAGCCCCTGGTGGCCGACCGCATGGTGGAGTTTCTCAGGCGCAGCAACGCGCTTTTGACGCGTATGATCGAGCAGTAACTTCGCGTGGCCCCGCTCCCCTCCGGGAACGGGGCCAAAAACGGATTTGCATAAAAAACGGTTATATGGTATAATTTCAGGCATAAACTGTTAACGTGGGGGTGCAGGGCTTGCCGGACGACAGCAATACGCCCATCGCCGAACTGAAGCGACAGGTGCTGGCCATGTGCAGACGCAAGGGCTGGGGCGATGAAAACGGCGTTCAGGATCCGCAACATGTGGCCATGGCCATGACGGTGGAAATGAGCGAACTGCTCGAACACTTTCAGTGGCTGGGGCCGGAGGATGTGCGCGCGCTGCTGAACGGCGGCGATCCGCAGCGCGTGGCGCTGATCGGCGAGGAATTCGCGGATGTGATGATGTACGGCCTGCAACTGGCCGACGCCCTGAATATAGACGTAACGCAGCAGATTCTGCGCAAGATCGACATTGTGGATCGGCGTCAGCCGAAGCCAAACGAGCCCAGGCGCTAGGGACATCCTTCGACTCAAGGAGACGGTTATGGACAACGATCAGATTCTCATTCTGGATTTCGGCGGCCAGCAGGCGCAACTGATGGCGCGCAAATTGCGCGGCGAGCGCTTTTTCTGCGAAATACTGCCCTGCGAAACGGCGGCGGCCTGCGTTGCTGCGCGCGCGCCGCGCGGCCTGGTGCTGGCGGGCGGCGCGGGCGATCCGGACGACGCCGGCGCGCGCCACGCGGACGCGCAAGTGTTCGCGCTGGGCATACCCGTGCTTGCCATGGGCTACGGAGCGCGCGAAATGGCCCTGGCGTTGGGCGGCAAATTGCTCGATACGCAGATCAGCGGCCGCAGCGCCCAAATCTCTTTTTCCCAGTCGCCGCTGTTCGAGGGGCTGGGCGAGTCGGAGCGCTTTTTCTCGCGCGTGGATTCCATCGAACTGCCCGAGGGGTTCTGCGCCGTCGCCTATGCCGGCGGCGGGCTGGTGCCGGCCTTCGCCAGCGAGGAAAAGCGCCTCTACGCGCTGCAGTTCTACGCGGAAAACAACGACCCGGACGGCCTGCAGATTCTCGCCAATTTCGCCGGCGGCATTTGCGGCTGCGAGCCATGGTGGTCGATGGAGGCGTTTCTTGAACGCGCGCAGGCGGATATCTGCGCCCAGGTGGGCGACGGCAGCGCCCTGATCGCCATTTCCGGCGGCGTGGATTCTGCGGTGTGCGCGGCGCTGATGCACCGCGCCATCGGCGATCGACTCAAATGCCTGTACATCAACACCGGCCTGATGCGCAAGGGCGAAACGGCCCTGGTGACTTCCACCTTCCGCGACGCGCTGGGCATGGAATTGATCTGCGTGGACGCGGGCGAACGCGTTTTGAAGCGGCTGGAGGGCGTCATCGCGCCATCGGCCAAGCGCGAGGTGGTAGAGCAGGAAGTAATGCGCGTGTTCGAGGAAGAAGCGCGCGCCCTTGGGCATGTGGACTGCCTGTGCCAGGGCACCATTTATCCGGACGTGCTTTCCGGCGCGACGCGCTGCGCTCCGGGGTTTGACCGCTGTGTCGAGCCGTTGCGCCTGCTGTTTAAAGATGAGGTGCGCCAGCTTGGCGAAGTTTTGGGCATGCCCAGGGAACTGACGCAGCGCCAGCCCTTCCCGGAACCCGGCCTTGCGGTGCGCATTGTGGGCGAGGTGACGCGCGAAAAGCTGGATATGCTGCGCCAGGCGGATGCGATTTTCCGCGAAGAGGTTGCCGACGCCGGCCTTGACCGCCGTATCTGGCAGTATTTTGCCGTGCTGACCGACATCCGCACGCTTACGCTGCGCGACGGCGTCGCCTGTCAGGAATACGCCGTGGCGCTGCGCGCGGTCAGTTCGCAGGACGCGCTGTCTTTCAACGCCTACCGCATGCCCTACGATCTGCTCGAACGCGTCACCCAACGCGTCACCCGGGAGGTCGTGGGCGTTAACCGCGTTTTGTACGACGTGACGGGGAGGGCGTCCTCGTCCATCGAATGGGAGTAACAACAGAGGTACGAAAGATGATCCTTCGCAATCCAAGAGAGCCGCTCTTTGGCGAGCCGGTGGAAAACGGCTTTGAGGCCATCGATGAACGAACCGGAGAACAATTGGGCTGCTGCGTGGTGCATCCCGAGCCGAATCCGGTTCTGTTTCCTGCGCGCCCGAACAACTTCCGCCTGGAATTCGCCGGCGAATTTTCTGCGTTTGGCAAGACGCTGGGCGCGGCGATGGCGCTTTCGCGCGCGCTTGCGGCGCAGGAAAAAAAGCCGGCGCGCATCTACGCCGCCTGCCCGCCGGAGGACGATCTGCTCCTGGCGGCGCTTGAGCAGTATGGCTTTGAGGACAACGACGGCTTGGTGCGCATGGAACTGGACTTTGAACGCATGCCGGAAACGCGCATGCCCGCCGGCTGCGTGCTGGTGGAGGACGAATTGACCGATCCCGAAGAGCGCCGGTTTTTTCTGGAGCGCTACAATCAGCTTTTCCAGGCAGAGCGCGACGCCGCCTGGCTGGACGCTTACACCTCCGCCGACGCCTTCCGGCGCATCCTTTGCGTGGCGCCGACGGGGCTGGCCGGAGAACTTACCTGCTGGCGCGAAGATGGCGGCGTCGGCCGCGTGGGCTACGTCCATACGGCGCGCCGATGGCGCAACATGGGCGTGGCGCGGCATCTGCTGCGGTTGGCGGGCGAGTATTTTGAGGACGCGGGCATCGGCGTAGTCGTGGCCGACGCGCGGGCGCGCATTCCGCTGCTTTTGCGCACGTTGGAATCGGCCGGCTTTTGCCAGACCAGCCTTTTGATGCGCTATCCGGGCGAGGACATCGGCTGAACGGCGCGCGCGTATTCCTCTCCCTTTCCGGCATAGATTGTTTCGGAAGGGAGAGGATTTTTCATGCGGAACGCGCTCTTTTACGGCAGCGGCGTGGCGCTGGTTACGCCGTTTCGCGGCGGCAGAATCGACATACGCGCCTTCGAAAGCCTGATCGACTGGCAGATCGAAAGCCTGACCGACGCGATCGTCGTTCTGGGCACCACGGGCGAACCGTGTACCATCGCCCCTGCGGAACGCGCGGCGCTGATCGAGTGCGCCGTTTCCACCGTAGCGGGCCGCGTGCCGCTGATTGTGGGCGCGGGCGCAAACGACACGCGCACGGCGGTTGCCTACGCCGCAGAGGCGCAGGCCCTGGGCGCGGACGGGCTGCTGGTGGTAACGCCATACTACAACAAGGCCAGCCGCACCGGCCTGATCGAGCATTTCTATGCGATCGCCGACCGCGTGGAGATTCCCGTCATCGCCTACAACGTGCCTTCCCGCACGGGGCTGAACCTGCCGCCGGAGGTGGCGGGGGAGCTTCTCAAGCATCCGATGATCCGCGGCGTGAAGGAGGCTTCCGGGGACATCCGCCAGATGAACCGCCTGGCGGCGCTCTGCCCGGGCGCCGCGCTCTACGCCGGCAACGACGATCAGACCTATACAATGATGGCCCTGGGCGCTCGCGGCGTGATCTCTGTCGTGGCCAATATACTGCCCATGGCCGTGCACGAGATGGCCGCCAGCTATCTGCGCGGCGATATCGACCTGAGCCGCGAGATGCAGTTCGCGCTGCTGGACATTGCCGACGCGCTCTTTTGCGAGGTCAGCCCCATTCCCGTAAAAGCGGCGCTTTCCATGATGGGCAAGATCGAAGAAGAACTGCGCCTGCCCCTGGCGCCACTGGAGGACAGAAAACGCGCTGCGCTGCGCAAGGCGATGGCGGCGCTGAAACTGGTGGAGGCGTGAGCGCGCCCAGACAGCGGCGCGCCCACGCCCGGACGCCTTGCCGGCAGGTTCGCATATCCGCGAAAAATGGTTGCGGCAGGTGCGATTCGAACAGTCGCCATAGCGCACTTGAAGGAGTGTATCCGCCAGCCCGTCGTTGACGCAGGCGCCAAGCCGCCGGCGCCTGGCGGACGGTGGGATGCGAGAATGCGGACGTCTGTCATCCGCAGTCGGTTTGCTCAACGCATGCGCAAAGCCGTTGAAGAATTGACTTTACACGCTGCAAAGGCGTTCGCTTCAAACCATATCCGGCATGCGGCCGCGTATGCGCACAAAAACGCCGCCCCACGTTGCGTGAGGCGGCGCGAACCGTCTTGGCTCAGGCTTTGCCGTTGCAGCCGAGCACATCCACGATCTTGTGCTGGACCAGCTTCTTGATGTTGGCGCGCGCGGGCTTGAGGTACTGGCGCGGGTCGAAGTGATCCGGGTGCTCGTTGAAGTACTGGCGGATGGTGCCGGTCATGGCCAGGCGCAGGTCAGAGTCGATGTTGATCTTGCAAACGGACATGCTGGCGGCCTTGCGCAGCTGTTCCTCGGGGATGCCGACGGCGTCGGGCATCTTGCCGCCGTTTTCGTTGATCATCTTCACAAACTCCTGCGGCACGGAGGAAGAACCGTGCAGCACGATCGGGAAACCGGGCAGGCGCTTGGAAACTTCCTCAAGGATGTCGAAGCGCAGCGGCGGGGGCACGAGGATGCCCTTTTCGTTGCGGGTGCACTGCGCGGCGGTGAACTTGTAAGCGCCGTGCGAAGTGCCGATGGCAATGGCCAGGGAATCGACGCCCGTCTTGGTCACGAACTCTTCGACCTCTTCGGGACGGGTGTAGGAGGCGTCCTCGGCGGAGACGTTCACTTTATCCTCAATGCCGGCCAGACGGCCCAGTTCGCCCTCGACCACAACGCCGTGATCGTGCGCATACTCGACGACCTGACGGGTCAATTTGATGTTCTCTTCAAAGGGCAGATGGCTGCCGTCGATCATGACGGAAGAGAAACCGCCGTCAATGCAGCTTTTGCACAGTTCAAAGCTATCGCCATGATCCAGGTGCACCGCGATGGGCAGGTCGAAACCCGCGCTCTGCTCGGCGTCCTCGATGGCGGCTTCGATCAGCTTCATCAGATAGACGTGCTTGGCATACTTGCGCGCGCCGGAGGAAACCTGCAGGATGAGGGGAGCCTTCTCCTCGATGGCAGCCTCGGTGATGCCCTGGATGATCTCCATGTTGTTGACGTTGAAAGCGCCGATGGCGTAGCCGCCGTCGTAGGCCTTCTTAAACATCTCGGTAGTGGTAACGATCGCCATAAGACACACTCCTTTTCCTTAAGACCTATCCTTATTATAGCAATATTCCCGCGAAAAGCAAGCATGTGCGGGGCGATATTCGGCGAATTTACCAAAAATGAAACTGAAAATGTGCATTGCGGCAAACGCCGGAAGCGCGCCCCGCGGGCGTGGGGTGCGGAAGGAACCGCGCTGATGAGCAATATAGCCAACGCGTCCTCCGCGCGGGCATAGGGGTACGCTTATGTATCATGGAATTGGTGACGCGCATGACACGCCTCCTCCGCGCGGGCGCGGGTGCGGCGGCGGACACTGCATGACGGTAAATATACTCAGACGCTCCTCCGCGCGGATGCATGGTGGGGGTGATCCGCCGAAAACCCGGAAGTCAGTTGCCCAGCCCCTCTCCGCGTGGGCGCGGGGGTGGGGTTTATGGCGACCGAATACAGCAACTCTGATGTAGGCCCCCTCCGCGCGGGTGCGGGGATGGGAGCTACACGCAGGGCGGCAACCGCAAATACTTCGCCCCCTCCGCGTGGGCGCGGGGGTGGGAATCTATGAGGACGCTTACCTGCTGCCGGCGCTGGCCCCCTCCGCGCGAGCGCAGGGGGTGGGGAGCCACGCACCAACGAACAAAACGGTGGGGCGGCGGGAACATGAGCGTCTGACGGTAGATCGGGCCCCCTCCGCGCTGGGGTGGGGGCATAGCATTATCTAAGCTGCCGAGCCAGTCTGTCCGTCTCCCCCGCGCGAGCGCGGGTGCGGCTGCCCAGCAGGCAGGTCGTGTACTCCATCGCGCCTGTCTCCCCCGCGCGAGCGCGGGTGCGGCGGTCGGCGAGGCCGTGTAGCCGCTGGACGGTTTCGTCTCCCCCGCGCGAGCGCGGGTGCGGCGTTGAGCAGCACCTGGTTGAGGCGCACGCCGTCGCGTCTCCCCCGCGCGAGCGCGGGTGCGGCGGTTGCTTACCACGCAGCCCGCAAGCAGCAATTCGCCCCCTCCGCGCGGGCGCGAGGTGCGGTCGGCGTCCGGGCGATTGAGCTTCGCCGGGCGCATGCGCCCAGCCAGAGTTCGAATGGGCGGGAGGATCATTAAAATACCGCCCGCAAGGTCTGTCCCTTTCGCGCCGCGCGCTTGATTTCCGCGCCGCCTTGTGGTATGATGTAGGGGACGGGTAAAGGCAGGAAAACAACCGTCCCCCGCTTCCGGGGCCTTGGCGCTTAGGTCACTTTGTCGAGTGCGGCCCTAAGCGCCTTTTTGCGCTCTGCGATACATTGAAGGATATCGCGGCCGGCCGCCTGCCCCTCAGCCGGTTGGTTCGCCTGTTTCAGCGAGTAGGCCCGCCCGGGCGTCCGGACGCCTCCGGATGCGCGTCCATGCCTTCAAAGCGCGCAGCCGCGTGGGCGCGACCGGGCGGGCCGGGGTCCATCGCCGCCGGGCTTGACAAGTGCGCGCGATGCGTCTAAAATGGTTTCAAGGTGGTATATATGGCTTCGGGCCTGCGCGCAAAACTGCAAGCGATCGCCCCCGGGCCGGCTGCGCGGATGCGGTTGGCGGAGGGCGGTCTTGTTGTGCGCACAGACCGTCGCAAAGCGCCGCCGGGCCTGCTCGCCCTGCCGCGGCGCGGGCTTGCGCGCCTGGGCGCGGGAGAGGCGTTCGATGTGCGCAGGTGTCTGTTCCTGGATACGGAGACCACAGGCCTCTCCGGCGGCGCAGGCACGCTGGCTTTTTTGGTGGGCGCGGCTTATGTCGATGGCGAGGACCTGGTCACAGAGCAGTATGTGCTGCGCGATTACGGCGACGAACCGGAGATGCTCTTGCGCCTGGGCGCGCTTCTGGCGCGCTTTGATACGGCGGTGACCTTCAACGGCAAGACGTTCGATATGCCGCTGTTGGAATCGCGCTATACGCTCTGCCGGTTGCGTGGCCACTGGCGGGAACTGGAGCAACTAGATCTGCTTTATCCCGCCCGGCGCGTATGGAAACTGCGTCTGCAGTCCTGCCGGTTGGCAAACCTTGAAGAGCGCGTGCTGGGCGTGCGCCGCGAAAACGACCTGCCGGGCAGCGAAGCGCCCGAGCGCTTTTTCCGCTACCTGCAAAGCGGCGATTTTTCCCTGCTGGAGGACGTGATTGCCCACAACCTGCAGGACGTATTGACGCTATCAACGCTGTTGACGCGGCTTGCGCGCCTTCTGGATCAACCCATGACCGCGCGCGACAGCCGCGATCTTTACAGCATCGGCCGCGTCCTGGAAAAGCAGGGAGACGCGCAGGCGACGGAATTGTACGCCCTTTCGCGCGACGTGCCGGAGGGGAGCTTTCGCCTCTATACGCTTTACCGGCGCGCCGGCGAGTGGGACAGGGCCCGCGCCGTGCTGGAGGCCATGGTGCGCAAAAATCAGATGGGATATCTGCCGCACGTTGAACTGGCGAAAATCTATGAACATCGCGAACACAATTACCGCCGGGCCGCGTTGTATACGAAGATCGCCCTGGCGATGTGCGACGAACGCGATAAAGCGGCCCTTGAGCGCCGCCTTGCGCGTCTGGAACGCAAACAGACCGGAGGAGGAAAACAATCGTGAGCATCTTTGGAGGATTCGCAGGCAACAAAGCGCTGAAAGCGGCCAATCATGCCTATCGCTGCCATGTGGACGGCAACAAGTTGCTGGAGGCGGGCAAATTTGCCGAAGCGCGCGCAAAGCACGACGAGGCGCTTAAATATTACGCAGAGGCCTACGAGGCGGGGCTGGACCGCGTCGGCATGCTTATGTCTTACGGCGTTCTGCTCATGCGGGACGGGGAATACGAGAAAGCCAGGGAGGTCTATCTGCGCGTGCACTATAAGTCGGGTCTTTCCAAGGAGGACCGCTTTGATTTGCGCAACAATTACTCCATCTGCCTGTGGAGGCTGGGCAAACTGGACGAGGCCATCGCCACCATCAAGCGCGCCGCGGCGGACAACAAGACGACGCTGGTCTATACGACGCTGGGGCTGTTCCTCATCCTCAAGGCCCGTGAGAGCGGCGATTTTGCCGAAGCCGTCGCCTTCAACGCCGAAGCATACGATTATGACGATGAGGACGCCGCCATTTTGGACAATATTGGCTATCTGCATATGTCCATGGCGGAAAAGGCGCGCGCGGACGGCGATGCGGAGAAGTCCAGGGCCGAGCGCAAACAGGCCTACGACTTTTTTACCCGCGCCCACAAGATCAGGCCGCGGCAGGTCACAACGCTGTATTATCTGGCGAAAATGCTCTATGAGGACGGGCAGAAAGAGCGCGCAGAACAGTTTATCGGCGCGGCGATGAAGGGGAGTTTTTCCTCTATCTGTCCCGTTTCCCGCGCGGAAGCGGAGGCACTGCGCGACAACATTGCGGCCATGCCCTAAGCTGCGCCGCGGTTGGCAAAACGCCGCAAACGGCTTCACGCCGCGATAGGGGATCGGCCGCCCCGGCGCATCGCGGCGTCCGCGTTCAAATCCTTGCCTGCTCAGGTCAGGGGCGCGCGTACCGCGCCTGGGGCTGCAAAGGGCGACCGCGCAAGGGAAAAGCAAGGCGGGCGGTCTCCCGCTACGGTCGTCCCTGCGGGCGAAGCGTTGACGCGGGACGATCGCTCCATCCAAACGACCGGCACTGCGCGGTTTGCGAAGCCGCTCGGAACGCCGCCTGCAATCGCAAAAAAATCGCTCTGATGTAAAAAATCAGTAGCGATTTTTGCTTCCCGGCGATGAATTTGCCAGGATCCGCGAGAGCGCCGAATCCGCTCGCAGGGTTCGACCTTGCGACAAACGCTGGCGGCGGCAAAATTTTCATGCAAGCCGCACGGGCAACCGGCGGTCGCTTATGTCTGTGCAGACTCCCCGGCTGAAAGCTCGCACGCTTTGCCTGCAGGTTTTCTCAACGCTTCGCCTGTCTGCTGTTTTGTCAATATCCCCACCGGCGCGGCAGGGACAATGGCGCGCCCTGTTTTTGCCGCCTCAGGTCTCCATCTCGCGCGCGGGCGCAGAGAAGTCCACCTGGGGCAACTCTTCCAGCGTGGAAATGCCGAAATGGCGCAAAAACGCGTCTGTCGTGCGGTAGAGGATCGGCCGCCCCAGCGCTTCGCGGCGTCCGGCTTCCTCGATCAGCCCTTTGGAAAGCAGCGCCTGTACGGAATAGTCGCATTTTACGCCGCGCACCTGTTCGATGTCCGCCTTTGTCACCGGTTGGCGATAGGCGATGATGGAAAGCGTTTCCAGAACGGCCTGCGAGAGCGGCCGCTTTTCCAGAGGCTGCAAAAACGCCTCCACCTGCGGCGCATACTCCGGGCGGATGGACAAAAACGCCTCGCCGCCGGAGCGGTTGAGTTGCAGGCCATGGCTCTCCAGAGAAAGATGGTCGGCAAGCTCGCTCAGCGCCGCTTCCATCTCCATAGACGTCAGGTTCATCGAATGCGCCAGGTCCTCCACGCGGACCGGATCGCCGGAAACAAACAGGATGGCTTCGATGACCGCGCACAGTTCCTTCATGCAAACGCACCTCATTTTCCAATTCCAAATTTCATTATAGGGGCAGCAAAGCGGCTTGTCAAGCGGCTCATGGGGCGAATGTTTTCTCGAAAAAAACGTAAAATCTCCGCTTTTTTGCCGAAATTTGCCGAAAACCGCTATCCAGAACCGGGAAAACACGGTATAATAGTGTCATCCTCTTCAAGGAGTGAAGGCCATGTCAAGCGCGCATCCGGCGATCGAACTGTTGGGACTGACCAAGACGTTCGGTTCGATTGTTGCCAATCAGGATATTGATCTGACGGTCTACAACGGCGAGATACTGGCGCTGCTGGGCGAAAACGGCTCCGGCAAGACGACGTTGATGAACATGCTTTCCGGCATCTACAAGCCAGACGCGGGCAAAATCCTCGTAAACGGCAGGGAAGTAAACATCCGTTCTCCGCACGACGCCATCGCTCTGGGCATCGGCATGATCCATCAGCACTTCAAGCTGGTGGACGTGCTTTCCGTGCAGGACAACATTGTGCTGGGCACCACAGGCCACTATGCCAACCGCAGGCAACTCGCCCGCGAGATTCGAAACCTGTGCGATCGCTTCGGCCTGCACATCGATCCTTCGCGCAAGGTCTACACGCTTTCCGTCAGCGAAAAGCAGACTGTGGAAATCCTCAAGGTGCTTTACCGCGGCGCGCGCACGCTGGTGCTGGACGAGCCTACGGCGGTGCTTACCCCGCAGGAGATCGAACGCCTGTTTGCAATTTTGCGCAAGATGCGCGACGAGGGCTGCGCCATTATCATCATCACCCATAAACTCAACGAAGTTCTGGAAATTTCGGATCGCGTCACCATTCTGCGCCGCGGCAGGTGCATCGGCACGGTGAACACCCGCGAAACCAGCGCCCGGGAATTGACCGAGCGCATGGTCGGCGCGGCGGTGGATTTGTCGATTCATCGCCCCGAGCCGCTGCGCAACGCGCCGATGCTGGACGTGCATCACCTCACCGTCGTCAATCAGGATGGCGTCAAGGCGCTTGACGACGTCAACTTCTCCATTGCCGCCGGGGAAATCCTCGGCGTGGCGGGCGTAGCCGGCAGCGGCCAGAAGGAGCTTTGCGAGGCCATCGCCGGGCTGCAGCCCATCGCCGGGGGCGCGATCCTCTGCGAACACATATCGCTGGAGGGCCTTTCCCCGCGGGAGATCATCCGCCGCGGCGTGTCGATGTCCTTCATCCCCGAGGACCGGCTGGGTATGGGCCTGGTCGCCTCCATGGGCATGGTGGACAACATGCTTCTCAAGGAATACCAGAACCAGCCCGGCGCGCTGGTGGATCGCGCGCCCGCGCGCGATCTGGCCAACCGCCTGGTGAAAGAACTGAACATCTCCACGCCCGGCGTTTACACGCCCGTTCGCAAACTTTCCGGCGGCAATGTGCAGAAGGTGCTGCTCGGGCGCGAGATCGCTTCCAACCCGCGCATTCTCATTACCGCCTACCCGGTGCGCGGCCTGGACATCAATTCGTCCATGACCATCTACCGCATGCTCAACGAACAAAAGCAGAAAGGCGTCGCCATTCTTTACATCGGCGAGGATCTGGACGTGCTTTTGGAATTGTGCGACCGCATTATGGTGCTTTGCGGCGGCAGGGTGACCGGCATCGTCGATGCGAACCTGGTTACCAAAGAGCAGATCGGGCTGATGATGACGGGTTCATCCATGGAGGAGGCGATGGAAAATGTCTGACGGCATCCGCGTTGTGCGGCGCGACGATATTTCTCAGGGCAAGGCGTGGCTGGTGCGCTTGTGCGCCATTGCGCTGGCGCTGATCACCGGCGGCGTGTTCGTGGCGGTTTTGGGCTACGACCCGTTGGCCGTCTACCAGGAGATGATCGCCGGCTCGCTCGGTTCGCGCATGAGCATTGAATTGACGGTTCGCCTGGTCATTCCGCTGCTAATCACCTCTCTGGGCGTGACGCTGGCGTTCAAAATGCGTTTTTGGAACATCGGCGCCGAGGGACAGATTTGCGTCGGCGCCATCGCGGCGACCTATTTCGCCCTTTTCCATGACGATTGGCCGCAGTGGATACTGCTCATCGTCATGGCGCTGGCGGGCATACTGGCCGGCGGCCTTTACGGCATGATCCCGGCCTATTTCAAGTGCCGCTTTGGCACCAACGAAACGCTTTTGACCCTGATGCTCAATTATGTCGCGCTTTACGCCATTCAGGCGCTGCAACAGGGGCCGTGGCGCGATCCTTCGCAACTCGGCTTTTTCAAGATCGCCCGCTTCTCTTCTGCGGCGCGCGTGCCGGAGGTTCTGGGCGTGCATGCGGGGTGGATTGTGGCGCTCGTTCTTGTGGCGCTGTTCTATGTTTACCTGCGCCACTCCAAGCAGGGCTACGAACTGACCGTTGTCGGCGAAAACGAGGCCACGGCCCGCTACGCCGGCATGCCGGTCAAGCGCGTTATCATTCGCACCATGTTTCTCTCCGCCGGCGTGTGCGGCCTGGCGGGTATGCTGCAGGCTTCTGGCGCGGACAGGACGCTCAACGACACCGTGGCCGGCGGCGTGGGCTTTACGGCCATCACCGTCGCGTGGCTGGCGCGGCTCAACCCCGTGGGCATGCTGATCGTCTCGGCGCTGTTCTGCATTCTTGAAAAGGGTTGCGCCTCGGTGCAGTCGGTTTACAACCTTTCGGCGGCGACCGCCGAGGTTTTGCAGGGCATCATCCTCTTTTTTGTGCTTGGCAGCGAGTTCTTTCTGACGCACCGCGTCTGCCGGGCGAGCAAATTGGAAGGGGGCGTTGAACGTGGCTGAGGGCATTTGGTTCAATTTTATTCTGGCGGCGATCCCCGCAGGCATGCCGTTGCTTCTGGGAACGCTGGGCGAGATCCTTACCGAAAAGGCCGGCAACCTCAACCTTGGCGTCGAGGGCATGATGTACATGGGGGCCATTTTCGGCTTTCTCGGCGGCTTTTATACGAACAGCGCCGTCGTCGCCCTGCTCATGGCCTTTGGCGGCGGTCTGCTCGGCGCGCTCATTTATGCCTTTTTGACCGTTACCCTCAAGGCCAATCAGAACGTGACCGGCCTGACGCTGACCATTTTCGGCACTGGCCTTGCCGCGCTCATTGGCGAAAATCTGCTGGCCGGGGGCAGCGTTTCGGTGGCCTTTTCAGACGAACTGAAGGCGGCTTTCGGCAGCCTGCGCATTCCGGTGCTGTCGGAGATTCCCTATGTCGGGCCGCTGCTGTTTTCCAACAACATCTTCGTCATCATCGGCGTGATCTGCGCCGTGGCCATGGGGCTTTACCTCAACCACACCCGCCGCGGCCTCAATCTGCGCGCCGTGGGCGAGAATCCCGGCGCTGCGGACGCCGCGGGCGTGAACGTGACGCTGTACAAGTATGTGCACATCCTTCTGGGCGGCGGCATTTGCGGCCTGGGCGGCGGTTACGTCTGCTTTGTCACCTGCAATGGCGCCTGGGTGCAGAACTGTGTCAACGGCCTCGGCTGGATCGCCGTAGCGCTGGTCATTTTCGCCTGTTGGAGCCCTTACAGAGCCATCATTGGTTCGCTGGTTTTTGGCGCCCTGAGCGTATTGCAGTTCTACAAGCCGGATTTCCTGCGCGACGTGAGCGCGCCCATTTTCTCCATGCTTCCCTTCCTGGTGACGGCCATCGTGCTGGTCATTACCTCCATCCGCATGTCGCGCGAAAAGGTGCAGCCCAAGGGCTGCGGCGTGAATTACGACCGCGAGGAGCGGTAGCGCTTTCCCAAAAGCGTGACCGGCGCAGCGTTCAAACTGCGCCGGTCATTTTTTCGTTGCGAAATGCCGCTTTGCTTCCGCCGTCACGCGCCGCACGAAATCGCCCTTGGCGGCGGTATAGCCGTCGCGGTCGCGCTCATAGAGCTTCCACAGCGAACGCCTGAGGTGTTCGTACGCGGCGGCCGGATCGGGACGAAGGTTGAGGCAATCGCGAAAGAATACCTCGTCGGCGTCGCCCGACAACCTGAGATGAAGATGGAACACCTCCCGGGCAAACCCCTGCGGCGTATAGCCGCGGTTGAAGGAAACGCGCCGTTCCGCGCTTCGCATGCGGATGTAACCGCAACCGGGGAAGGCAGCGTCAAGGCGCTCAAACGCCTCCGCATCGACCGCTTCGAGCACCATGTCTACCGTGGGCTTGGCCCAGATGCCGTTGATGGCCGTGCTGCCTACATGCGAAAGCCGGAGGACGGCATTGTCGGGCAGAAGCGACAGCAAGCGCGCGCGTTCCCGCGCAAACTGCTGTCGCCATTCATAGCGATGCGGTACAAGAACGATGGGGAACAGCGCCATCCGTTCCGCATATGACAGCGCTTCCAAAGGCTTCATCCGGGCATCTCCTCGCCCAGATAGGGCTTGTCGATGGTGACCACGGCGTTGTAGTGCCCCGGAAGCCTTGAGACGGCCTGAACGATCTCCTTGCGCGCCTGTTCGTCGGAAATGGAAATCTCGTTGGGGATCACGGCGTCGAAGATGACGTTGGTGTGCGTCGGCCCGGTCACCATGCGGAAATCATGGATGCTGACGGGCGCGTCCAGCGCCGCGCGGATGGCGTCCTGGACCTTCTGGCGCGTTTCGCCGACAAGGGAATCGTTGGTGTCCAGCGGGTCCATGTGAATGACTGCGTGGCAGTTCAGTTCGCGCTTGAGGCGCTGTTCGATGACGTCGATGACATCGTGCAATTCGTTCATGTCGCCGTCGGCAGGCACCTCGGCGTGCAGGGAGACCATGAGGTTGCCGGCGCCGTATTCGTGGACAATCAGGTCGTGTATGCCGATGACCTCTTTGTATTCATGCACAATGCTGCGGATGCGGCGCACCAGTTGTGGATCCGGCGCGCGGCCGAGCAGCGGGGTAATGGTGTCTTTTGCGGCGTTGTAGCCGCCCCAGAGGATCAGAAGCGCGACCAGCGCGCCGGCATAGGCGTCGATGTTGAAGCCGGTGAAGCGGGCGATGAGCGTGGAGACGAGCACCGCCAGCGTGGCGCAGGCGTCGCTCAGGCTATCCGTGGCCGTCGCGCCCATGGCGGCGGAATCAATCTTTTTGCTGATGCTGCGGTTGTAGAACCACATATAGAGCTTGACCAGGATCGACGCGGCGAGGATACAGGTGGAAACAAGGCTGAATTCCACCGCTTCGGGCGCGAAAATCTTTTGAACGGAGGTCTTGGCCAGATCAAAGCCCATGAAGATGATGACGATGGCTACGATCAGCCCCGCCACATATTCCGCCTGTCCGTGCCCAAACGGATGCTCGCTGTCGGCTTTGCGGCCGGCGATCTTGAACCCCAGCAGGGTGATCACCGACGAGCCTGCGTCCGAAAGGTTGTTGAAGGCGTCGGCGGTAATGGCGATGGAATGCGAGATCAGCCCCGCCAGATACTTTGCCGCAAACAGGAAGATGTTCAGAGCAACGCCCACCGCGCCGCAGAGCATGCCGTAGCCTCTGCGCACGGCGGGGTCGTCGTATTCCCCGGGTTTGTTGAGGACGATTTTCGCCAGAAAACGAATCATGCAGGATCCCTCCGCTCAATACTCTATGCCGCGGCGGGCGCGAACGCCAGCGTCGCATGGGTGGCGGATCTTTTGCATATGCGTTATGTAATCCGCCCGCAAAAGCAGCGCCGGCGGGGCTTCGCGCCCGGTGAGGACGACTTCGGCGCGCCCGCGCAGCCTTTCGACCGCTTCAATCAGTTCCTCCTGCGAAAACGCGCCCGCCGCGCAGGCGGAAAGCGCCTCGTCCAGAACGATAACCTCGTCTGTGCGCGCGGTCGCTATTTGCAGCAGTTCGCGCTGGCGCCTGAGGCATGACGCGCGCTCAGCGGCGCCCATTTGCCAGAGGAACAAGCCAGAATCAACGTTCGCACGCAATACCACGGCGCCTTCAAAGCGCGCAAGCGCCGCCACTTCGCCTGTGGGCGCAGTTTTGAGAAATTGACACACGCACGCGCAAAGGCCGTCGCCCAGGGCGCGCAAAACCAGCCCCAGCGCGGCGGAAGTTTTGCCCTTGCCATCGCCGAAATAGATGTGCACAAGCCCCATGCCTTTCCTCCTCAGCGCCGGCCGCCGACGATCCAGCAAACGGCGTTGACCAGCGCCGCGGCGATCACCGCGTCCATCAGCGCCGGCACGGCGAAGCCGTCCAGCAGATAATCGCACCCATAGATCAGACCAACGTCGATGGCGAATGTGGAAAGCCCAAACGTCAGACAGCCGATGGGCCGGGTGACAAAGCGCAACAGCGGCCGCAGCACCAGATGCGCGCAGCCCAGTAGCGTACCCGCCGCCACCGCAAAATACGGTTCCTGCGCATAAAGGATGCCAAAACCATATACGCAGGTCGGAATGGCCAGCACGCAGCAGAGGAAAATGAAACCATAGCGGGTCGTTCTGCTCATAGAAGTTTGCCGATCTCCTCTTCAAAATCGCTCCAGACGCCCGCGCGAGGCGGCGGAGCGGTGAACAGCAGCGCCTCGCGCCGCGTTGGGTGTTCAAAGCCGAGGCGATAGGCCCACAGCGCGATCTGCTCGCCAGGACGGCCTCCGCCATAGCGCGCGTCGCCCCACAGAGGCAAACCAGCATGGGCGTGTTGCACGCGTATCTGGTGCGAACGCCCGGTTTCCAGCGCAACCTCCGCCAGCGTCCGTCCGCCGCGGCAGGCCAGCGGGCGCGTTACCAGCAGCGCGCGCTTTGCGCCGGGCGCATCCGGGGAAACGACGCGCACCATGCCGTCCGCATCCTTTCGCAGCCAGTCCTCCAGGCGCCGCTCCGCCTCCAGACGTCCCTGAAGCACCGCCAGATAGCGGCGATCCTGCGCGTGGCGCGCAAAAGCCTGCGAAAGCCGCGAGGCCGCCTTCGAGGTGCGCGCGAAAACCATCACGCCGCCCACTGGGCGGTCGAGACGATGCACAAGGCCCAGGTAAACGTTGCCGGGCTTGGCATATTTTTGCCCGATATAGTCCTTGAGAATGCATAGAAGGTCTTTATCGCCCGAGCGATCCGCCTGCGTAGGCAGATTCGGCGGCTTAATTGCGACCAGGAGGTGATTGTCCTCGTAAAGCAGCGGAACGTCAAACTTTCCCGCGCGCACGCTCTGCGCCATGTCGATCCCTCCTGAAACGCCGCTTGATAACTTCTTAATTATCGCGCGATGGCGTTTCGTTGTCAAGCATGCGCCGACGCGCGCGCAATTTTTTCGCGATTGCGGACAAAGCGGTTGACAAATTGTGACATTTGCGTTACGCTTATACCGTCCGTCATATCATGCGACAGGAGAGGAAAGCGGATGGATAGCTATCTGGCCGGTCTGGCCACCGAAAGCGTCAGCGAGGCGACGCGCGATATCGACCTGTGTTCCACGCTGGAAATGGTGGAAATGATGAACCGCGAGGACGAACGCGTAGCCAGGGCCGTGCACGCCGAATGCGGCCATATCGCCGAGGCCGTCGATCGCATTTACGCCTGCTTGCGGCGCGGGGGCCGGCTGATCTATTTGGGCGCGGGCACCTCGGGCCGTCTGGGCGTGCTCGACGCCTCCGAATGCCCGCCGACCTTCGGGGTGGACCCGTCGATGGTGCAGGGGTTTATCGCCGGCGGCGACGTCGCTCTGCGCCACGCCGTGGAGGGCTGCGAGGACAGCGCTGAGGACGGCGAACGGCTGATCGACGGATTGAACGTGGGGGAGAACGACGCCGTGGTCGGCATCACCGCAAGCGGCGGCGCAGCCTATGTTCTTGGGGCCATGAAGCGCGTCAAGGCGCGCGGCGGCACGGCCATCGGCCTGTGCACCAACGCGCATACGCGCCTGGAGGAAGTGTGCGACGTCACCGTCGCCCCCGTCGTCGGGCCGGAGGTCATCACCGGCTCTACGCGCCTCAAGTCCGGCACGGCGCAGAAAATGGTTCTGAATATGTTCACCACCTGCGCCATGATCAAATTGGGGAAGGTCTACGGAAATCTGATGGTCGATCTGCGCGCCAGCAACAAAAAACTCGTGGATCGCTCCAAACGCCTCATCATCCACGCCACGGGTGCTTCGCCGTCTGCGGCGGCGCAGGCGCTGGCTGCCGCAGACGGCCATACGAAACTGGCGATACTCATGCTCAAAACCGGCCGGGACGCCGCGCAGGCCCGCCGTTTGCTCGACGCCTGCGAGGGCCGGCTGCGCCAGGCCATCGAAACTGCAAAGGGGGAGGACGGCCATGTTTGAAGCGCTTGCCGCCAGAAAGACGCACCGCGTGCTTGGCATGATTTCCGGCACATCCGTGGACGGGGTAGACGCGGCGCTGGTGGAGATTGACCGCGCAAGCGGCGCGCCTCGCGCGAAGCTGCTCGCCTTTGAGAACACGCCTTTTGCGCAGGATGTGCGCGAACGCATCTTTGAACTGTTCCGCCCCGAGACGGCGACGGTGGACAAGATCGGCTATATGAATTTCCTGTTGGGCGAGATCTATGCCCGCGCAGCCATCCATGTGATCCGGAAAGCGGGCCTCGCTCCTGCGGATGTGGACCTGATCGGCTCTCATGGGCAGACGATCTGGCACGAGCCGGAGGCGCAGACGCAGGACGGAATGCCGATTCGCTTTACCGTACAGATCGGCGAAGGCGCGGTCATCGCCGCACGCACCGGCATCCCTACTGTGTCCGATTTTCGCGTCGCCGATATGGCCATGGGCGGACAGGGCGCGCCGCTGGTGCCGTTTTCAGAATATCTGCTCTATCGCCGCGAAAGCGAGAGCATCCTTCTGCAGAATATCGGCGGCATCGGCAATATGACCGTGCTTCCGGCCGGCGCGTCGCCGCAGGATGTGTTCGCCTTTGATACCGGCCCCGGCAATATGATCATCGACGCGGTGGCCTCGGCCATTTCCGGCGGAAAACTCAAGTGCGATCTCAACGGCGACATCGCCGCCCGCGGTCAGGTGGACGCCGAACTGCTCGCCCAACTGCAAAAGGATGAATATTACGCCCAGAAACCGCCCAAGAGCACCGGGCGCGAGCGCTTTGGCGTGCAGTATGCGCGGCGTATCCTTGAAACGCGCGCGGCGCATCCCGTTTCCGATGAAGACCTGCTGGCGACGGTGACGCGTCTGACCGCCTGGTCGATCGCCGATGCATACAGGCGCTTCGTGCTGCCGGTATGCGCGGCTTCGGAATTGATTGTCGGCGGCGGCGGCAGCTACAATCGCACGCTTTTGCGGGATCTTGCCGAGGTGTTCCGTCCCTACGGCGTCGTCGTTCGCACGCAGGAGGATCTCGGCCTCAACAGCGACGCAAAGGAGGCGGTCGCCTTCGCGCTGCTGGCCGATTGCTGCGCGCTGGGCGAGGCGAACGCGCTTCCCAGCGTTACCGGCGCTTCGGCGCCCAGCGTGATGGGCAAAATTTCGTTGCCGCCGCGCAAATAGCGGCGGCGCTGCGCGCAAGGTCGGCAAGTTTTGCAAAAAAACTGGACTTTCTGTTGCGAATTTGCTATGATATTACTTAGATATGGCGTCGTTCCGGGATTGGAGGAATGGTCGTGAGCATTTCCAGGGCCGAGGCCGTCGTGCGTGATTTTCACGCGCGCGGGTATTACCCATCGGCGGTGTGCCAGGTGTTCAACGCGCGGGAAACGCTGTGTCGCTTTGCGGTGGGCGAAGCGCGGGAGGATTCCTGGTTTGATCTGGCTTCTGTAAGCAAGATCGTCTGCGCCACAATGCTCTTTTCCCTGATGGACGAGGGGCGGCTTTCGCCCGAGGACGAGGCGCTGCCATATCTGGAGGGGGCGGGGGAGGCAACGCGCGCGCGCCTTGCCGGCGTGACGCTGCGCAGCCTGCTCACGCACACTTCCGGCATTGTGCCATGGTATCCCTTTTACGCCGACGGACGGCCGTTTTTTGCATCTCTGGAACACGTTCTTGCCACTACGCCGGTTGAAAAGGGCATGGCCTATAGCGATTTGAACTTCATGCTGCTGGGGCTGATTTTCTCCCGCGTGAGCGGACTTTCCCTGCGCGAAGGGCTGGAACGCTATCTCAGGCGCGATTTGGGCGTCTGTGAAATGGCCTACGGGCCGGTGGAGGCCTCGCTGTGCGTGCCCTCGTGCTTTGGAAATCAGATCGAAAAGGAAATGTGCCGCGAGCGGGGGATGCGCTTCGACGGCTGGCGGGAGGACGGCGTTCCCGTGCGGGGAACGTGCAACGATGGCAACGCCTTCTATTACTGGCATGGCGCCAGCGGGCACGCAGGCGTGTTTGCCACGGCGGACGCGCTGACCAGGCTGTGCCAGTTTTACATGAACACCGAAAAACCGGCCTTTGTGCGCGCCATGGAAGAGAACGTCTGCGGCCGCGGCCTGGCCTTCGCCAAGGGAGACGTATTTCCGGATGGCTGCGGGCACAGCGGGTTTACCGGCACCAGCATTTATTTCAGCCGCGCCCACAATATTGGCGCCGTGCTGCTGACCAACCGCCTCTGCCGCACGTCGAGCGCTCCGGCCAATATGCAGGATGCGCGCCGCGCGCTCCACAATGCGCTTCTGGATCGCGAGACGCCACAAATGGTATAGACAGGGAGGCTCCCTGTACAATACAAATTTATAGAAAAGAGGTCGTTACATGAAAAGCTTACGCAAGTTCCTGGCTGTCTTCATGGCTCTGACGCTCTGCCTGGCGCTCTTTGGCGGCGCATTTGCCGAGGAAGAGCCCTCCGGTTCTCAGGTGCTGCGCTACGGCACCGATACCTGGCCGGCCGGCTACGATCCGCATACCATTTCCGCCATCGCCGCCACGCGCGTGTTCAACCAGGTGTATGAGACGTTGATCGGCTTCAACCGCGATATGACCTACCGCGGCATTCTCGCCGAAAGCTGGGAGACGCCCGACGACGTGACCTACATCTTCCATCTGCGCCAGGGCGTCAAGTTCCACAATGGCCGCGAAATGACCGCGGACGACGTGGTGTACAGCTTCCAGCGCATCCTCGGCCAGACTGAAGCCGGCGACATCGGCGCGCTTGGCTCCAGCGAGAGCTACTACGGCGGCATCGACACCATCGAAGCGCTGGACGATTACACAGTGCAGATCGTCCTCAAGGCCCCCAACGCGGCCTTCATGTCCAACCTGACCTCCACCTACGGCGCCATTGTTTGCCGCGAGGTGGTTGAGGAAAACGACGGCAGCCTCTCCGCCGTGGATACCATGTGCGGCACCGGCCCGTTCAAGTACTCTGAATCCGTGGTGGACAACCACATCACGCTGGTCAAGAACGAGGACTATTGGCAGGAGGGCGCGCCCATCCTCGATGGCATCACCTACTACCTGCTGGCCGATGAGAGCGCCCGCCTGGCCGCCCTGCGCACCGGCGACATCGATCTGTGCTCCCTGTCGGCAATGAATCTTGCCGACGTCGAGGGCGACGCAAACATTCAGGTGATCTCCTACCAGTCCAACAACTATACCTACCTGGGCTTCAATCTCTCCAACGAAGCGCTGCAGGACGTGCGCGTGCGCCAGGCCATGAGCATGGCCGTGGACCGCAATATGATCATCGACTACGTTCACAACGGCGAAGCCTCCGTATCCACCTTCGTGGCCCCGAACCTTGGTCACTGGGTATGGGACGCGGTGAACGAGTCTCCGCTGTACACCTATGACGTCGAAGCCGCCCGCGCCCTGATGGAAGAGGCCGGATACGGCGAGGACAACCGCCTGAGCCTGACCATGGCCGCCGGTCTGCTTGACACCATTCGCGATACCGCCGTGGTTTTGCAACAGCAGCTCAAGGAGATCTACATCGATGTGGAGATCACCAACCTTGAATCCGGCGAATATGTGGACATCTGGGGCATCATGGACACGCCCGAGGCCGGCTTTGACATGATGTGCGGCCAGAACGGTTCCGGTACGGACCCGAACCGCGCGGTCAGCTTCTTCTTCTCCACCACGGGCGGCGCCAATGTGTGGGGCTACTCCAACGAGCGTGTGGACGAATTGTGCCAGCTCGCCGTGAGCACCACTGACGAGGCCGAGCGCGAAGCCTATTACATGGAAGCGCAGCAGATCATCATCGACGAAAGCCCGAACCTCTTCTTCGCCAGCCCCATGGAGTACCTCTTCGCCAGCAGCGCGCTGCGCGGCTATGAGCCGTATGCGGCCGATGCCAGCATCTTTACCGAAGCGTATTTCGTGCGCTGAGCGTGATCCGGGATGGCGGCGTTTCCGCCGCCATCCTCCTCATTTTGGGACGGACGTTGCAGCCGCCGCGCCACGCGCGACGGTTTCAAGGCCCGTTCCTCGGGCCGATGGGAGCGTGATTGCATGAAGAACTACATCATTCGCCGCATTTTGCAGCTGATCCCTGTTCTGCTGGGCATCAGCATTGCCATTTTCGCGGTGCTCCGGATGATTCCGGGCGGCTTTGCCTCGGGCATGCTGGGCATCGACGCCACGCCTGAACTGATCGCGCAGGTCAACGCCCGCTACGGGCTGGATCAGCCCGCCGTTACCCAGTATTTTCAGTGGATCGGCGGCGTTTTGCGCGGCGACTTTGGCCAGTCCTTCCGCTCGGGCGCGGAAATCCTGCCGGAGATTCTCACGCGCTTTCAGGTGACGCTGGAACTGACGATCCTCGCCGCGGTCATCTCCTGGGTGATCGCTCTGCCGCTGGGCATTCTCGCTGCGGTCAAGCGCAACAAGCTGGTGGACCGCGTGGTGCGCGTGGTGGCGCTTCTGGGCGTGTCGGTGCCGGGATTCGCGCTTTCCATTCTCATCATTCTGGTGCTTTCGCTCGCGTTTAACTACTATCCGCCGCTCAACTACGTCGGCCTGTTTGAAGATCCGTTGCGCAATTTGGAAATCATGTTCCTGCCTGCGCTGATCCTGGGCACAAGCATGGCGGGCTCGGTGATGCGCATGACGCGCTCTTCGGTCCTGGAGGTTCTCCGCCAGGATTTTATCAAGACGGTTCGCGCCAAGGGCGCCAGCGAACGCGTGGCCATTTTCAAGCATGCGCTGCGCAACGCCATGATCCCCATCGTTACGCTGATCGGCTTGCAAATGGGCTCCCTGTTGGGCGGCGCCGTGGTGGTGGAGCAGATTTTTTCCCTGCCGGGGCTCGGACAGATGACGCTTACGGGCATCAACAACCGCGATTATCCGGTGGTGCAGGGATGCGTGCTGTTCATCGCCTTTGTTTATGTGCTGGTCAATCTTGTCGTGGACCTGCTCTACGCCTATATCGACCCGAGAATATCCTACGACTGACGGAGGTGCGCGCCGTATGAAGAGCTTTTTGGAAACGATGCGCAAACTGTGGGCGGATCCCATGGGCAAGATCGGCATGATCGGCGTGTTTCTGCTGATTGCAATGGCGATCTGCGCGCCGGTTTTGGCGCCGTACCCCTATGATCAGATCGGCATGCGCTTCCAGCCGCCCTCTGGCGAGCATATTTTCGGAACGGATAAATTTGGCCGCGACATTTTCAGCCGCGTGCTCTACGGCGCGCAGGTGTCCATTCAGGTGGGCGTGATCGCTGTGGGCATCGGCGCTGTGTGCGGCTATCTGCTCGGCCTGGTGGCGGGATATTTCGAAGGCGTTGTGGATCGCGTCATCATGTGCGTGATGGACGTGCTTTTCGCTTTCCCGTCCATTCTGCTTGCCATTTTTATTTCCGCAGTGCTGGGCAAGGGCATCGGGCCGACGATGGTGGCCATCGGTATTGTCAATATCCCCGTGTTTTGCCGCACGGTGCGCGCGGCGGTGATTTCGGCCAAGGGCCTTGAATATGTGCAGAACGCCAAGAGCGTAGGCGTAAAGACCTGGCCGATTCTTCTGCATCACATTTCCCCGAACGTGGTCGCGCCATTTACTGTGCAGGTGACGTTGGCGCTCTCCGGCGCCATTCTTACGGAGGCGACGTTGAGCTTTTTGGGCATGGGCATTCAGCCGCCCAGCCCATCGTGGGGTTCGATGCTCTCCGAGGCCCGCGCCGACATGGCGCGCGCGCCCTGGGTGGCGCTGTTTCCGCTTTTGTTTATCGTCGTGACGATTCTGGTGTTCAATATCCTCGGCGATTCGTTGCGCGACGTGCTCGATCCCAAACTCAAAGTGTGAGGAGGGGCAAAATTGGAACATCTCTTGGAAATGCGAAACCTCTCCATCGACCTGTTCAGAGGCAAAAAACAGCCGCCGGTGAAGTTGGTAGAGGGCGTCGATCTGAACATTCGCAAACGGCAGACTTTCGGCATTGTCGGGGAATCCGGCTGCGGCAAGAGCATCACCTGCTCGACGCTGATGGGGCTTTTGTCCTTCCCGCTTTCGGTAGGGAGCGGCAGTTCCATCCGCTTTCAGCGCGCCGACGGCTCGGAAACGGAACTGACGAGCGTTTCCAAAACGGAAATGCGCAAGATTCGCGGCCGGGAAATCTCCATGATCTTTCAGGAGCCGATGACCGCGCTGGATCCGATGTATACCATCGAGGCGCAGATTGAAGAAACGCTGCGCTTTCACACGGATATGAATCGCGCTCAGATGCACGCGGCCGCGCTGGAAATGCTGCAAAAAGTGAAGATCCCCCGCGCGGAGGAAGTGCTCAAAGATTATCCGCACCATCTCTCCGGCGGCATGCTGCAAAGGGTCATGATCGCCATTGCGCTGATCAACAACCCGCGTTTGCTCATTGCCGACGAACCGACCACAGCATTGGATGTGACCATTCAGGCGCAGATTCTCGACCTGATGAACGACCTGCGCGAAAGCTATGATACCTCCGTGATCATGATTACGCACGATCTGGGCGTCATTGCAGAAACGTGCGAGGAAGTGGCGGTATTTTACGCTGGCCAGGTCATTGAACAGGCTTCCGTCGAAGCCATCTTCCACGAAGCGGCGCATCCATACACCGCGGGCCTGCTTCGCTCGGTCACGTCGCTGGGAGGGGCGCAGAAACAGCTTTACGCCATTCGCGGCACCGTGCCTACGGCGGGCAATTTCAGTTCCGGCTGTCGCTTTGCCGATCGCTGCGATTTTTGCGAGGAGCGTTGTCGCGTACAGGCGCCGCCGTTGGTGGAAATCGCGCCCGGGCATCTGTGCCGCTGCCTTCTGCATCCGGCGCAAAAGGAGGGACTGGCATGAGCAACGTGCTTTTGGACGTGCAGGGCCTCAAGACCTATTTTCCCATCAAGGGCGGCGTTATTCGCAAGACGGTCGGTTATGTGCACGCTGTGGAGGATGTGTCCTTCTCCATCGGCGAACAGGAAACCTTCGCGCTGGTGGGGGAATCCGGATGCGGAAAATCCACCACCGGTCGCTCCATTTTGCGCCTGATCGAGCCCACAGCGGGACAGGTGCGCTTCGACGGCCAGGATCTGTGCGCGCTCGATGCGGAAGCCATGCGCAAAAAGCGGCGCGATATGCAGCTGATTTTTCAGGACCCGTATTCGTCGCTCAATCCGCGCATGACGATGCGCAAGCTGCTTGAGGAGCCGCTGCGCACGCATTTTGCCCTGAACCAGAAAGAAATGGACGAAAGGATCCACTGGATTGCCGACGCGGTGGGCTTTTCGCGCGACCAGTTGGGCCGCTATCCTCACCAGTTTTCCGGCGGCCAGCGCCAGCGCATCAGCATCGCCCGCGCCTTGATCACAAACCCGCGCTTTGTGGTCGCCGACGAACCTGTATCGGCGCTGGACGTCTCCATCCAGGCGCAGGTGCTCAATCTGCTGATGAAGCTGCAGGAGGAAATGAAGCTCTCGTATCTGTTCATTTCGCACGATCTCAACGTCGTGCGCCATATCAGCACACGCGTGGCGGTGATGTATCTGGGGCGCATCGTCGAAACTGGCGATACGGAGGAGATATACTGTCATCCCATGCACCCTTACACCCTGGCGCTGCTTTCCGCCATTCCCCGGCGCGACCCGTCGGATCAAAAGACGCGCGTTCACCTCGAGGGCGACGTGCCAAGCCCCTCCAATCCGCCCAAGGGTTGCGCTTTTCACGATCGTTGCGCGCGCTGCAAGCCGATCTGCGCCGAGGTTGTGCCGCAGCCGCGAGCCATGGCGGACGGGCGTCTGGTCGCCTGTCATTTGTACGACGCCTGAATTCCCCGTCATGGAGCGGCGATTTTCGCAAAGCGTCCGAGAGATCGGACGCTTTGCGCGCGCGTGGGGGACGATGCGCTGGCGAACAATGCAAACACGGGGCGAACGCCTGGAAAGAAGCCGGCGGCCGGCGTTCAAAGCGCTGCCAAAGGCCTTTGCGCGGCTGAAAACAGGGTTGGGATGCGCATTTTGAATTGTGGAGCGTCCGATTCCGGATGGCATGCCGCAGAGAGCGGACGCGGGAGACAAACGCGGCGAACGACGGTGAAAATTCGCGACCGGTTCAGCTTTCCGCCGCGCACCGACAGGGGACATGCCATACAAAAAACTCCTGAAACATACCGTTTCAGGAGTTTTGCTGGTACACCCTCAGGGGCTCGAACCCTGGACACCCTGATTAAGAGTCAGGGCAAACGGCAAACGTTGCTCAACCCATCAAGGAAGGAAAGGGGGTGCTTCTCTGTCTCAGTATACTACACCGACTCCTGCTGCGTCAACCGCGCCGCGGAGTAATGTCGGGTCAACATGCGTGTAAATGTTCGCGGTTGTGCCAAAATCTGCATGCCCCAGCACACCCTGCAGCCCCTTCATGCTAGCGCCGTTGCGCAGCGCGTTTGTGGCCATGGTGTGCCGCAAGCCGTGCAAGGGGAGGTAGGGGAGGCCCAACCGCCGAATCACGGTCCGGTGCGCATTGCCCAGCCCTTTGGGCGTTATCGGCACGACATACCCATCACCCAGCCGAAAGGCCTCTCGCAATACGCTTACAAGCCCGTCCGGCAAAGGTACGTCGCGTATGCCCGAGGCGCTTTTGGGCGGCCCTTCAATAACGCGGCTGGATTCCATGGCCACGCGCTGGCGGCGAATGTGCAATACACGCGCGCGCAGGTCGATGTCCGACCAGCGCAAGCCACAAATTTCACCGCGCCGAAGGCCGCATAAAATCGCCAAAAGCCAGGCAATCCGGTATTTGTCCGTGCGAATTCCAAACAAATACCGCTGAATGTCCTCCGGGGCCCAAGGCTCGGGTCGCTTCTGGCGATGTTTTGGCCGCAATATCGCGTCCATTGGATTCATGGGGATTTGACGCAAACGCAGTGCGTCCCTCAGCGCCGCCCGCAACAACACAAAGCACAATTCGGCAGTTCGCGTCTTACCCGCGGCGCAAAGCGGGGACAGCATAGCCATAACGTCGTCAGGCGTGAGATCAGATAGGGCAATTCCCCCGATCGATGGCGCAATGTGTCGCCGCAACAAACACAAATAGCCTTCAATGGTTCGCGGGCGGAGCCCGGCCGAACGCATCGCAACCCAGTGTGTAATCCACCCTTCGAGTGTCATGCGCATCACCAATTCCATGATACAGGAGGCAACACCAATGTTCAATACTTGCGAACCGACAACATCTGGGCAAGTGTGTGACACCACCACCACTTCCAATCCCAAAAGCACGACAAATACAATTACCACCAGTAGTAGTGGTGGTGGTAACGCGCGCGCGCGCGTGCGCGCGAGAATCGCACAAGAGAACGCCCTTACCGAACAAGACCTTGACGCTCTCAACGACGCCTACTTTCAGGCATTCCATCGCGTCGCGCCACCAAACGTCATAGCCCTATGGCGGCGATACCGCCAGAACGGCATGGAAACGTCACTCTTTCTAATGGCGATCGACGAAACCATGCTTGCGCCATACCCATCGCCCCGTTATATGGTGGCCGTCCTCTCGCGCTGGATCCATTGCGGGATACTGACCGAAATTCAACGCGTTGAAGAACAGGAACGCCGCGAAAGCTGCATTTGGAGACAGCGCCGCGCCCGCGATGCGGAACGATACGGCTTCAACATCGATGATTTGCCCTATTGAGATGTGTTTTGTGTTGTATCTTCCGCAATCCCTCCGCGGCCCACCCGCGCAAGGTTGCGTTGCGCGGGGTCGCCCCCTTTCCCCCCGCCCGCGCGCATAGCGCGCTACCCCCCTTTCCCTCTTCTCGCTTCGCTCGCCAAGCGGAAATTGATTAGAGCGGGGGGCAAGGGGGCTTGCCGGCCCCCTGCGGCCTCCTCGCCTGCGCTCGGCGGCCTCGGGTCGGCGCAATCAGCGCCTGCCGCCCCGCTGGCGGTGGGTAGGTGCGCCCGCCCTGCGGCCTTGCGTCCCTATCGACTAAGCCGAGGTGTCGCGCCGCTCGACGGCCCGCGGCGTCCCGTCGCTCGCTCGCCCCTCCGTGGGGGCCGCTCCTAGCCCTGCGGGGCAGCGCGGCCCCCAAAGTCGGGGCGGCTCGCGCCACTCCCGCCGTGGGCCTTCGTTGGGCCTTTTCGGTGCGCTGCGCGCCGCCCGGGGTGCTCGCGCGCCTGCGGGCTTGCGACATCCGCGCTCCGGGGCTAAATTTTAACAAATTTACCCCTACGCGCGGATTCTCAATGCCCCTCAAAAACCCAAAAGGCAAACAAGGGGGAATGGCCACTTGTGGCCATTCCCCCCGCGCTCATTTTGGGCAAGACCCCGCCCGCGCGTCAAGGGCAAGCCGCCTGCGGCGGGCGCGCTGCGCCCCTTGACGCGCTTTCGTACTGCGCCGCACGAAAAAAAAGTCAAAAAAACACAAAAATGCCCAAATTGGCCTAAATTGGCCTTTTGTCGCATCCTTGGCAAAGAACATCATCCAGGATAATCACCGTTCTAGGCTCGCCGCTCTCATCATTTCGGTGCAGCTGCGACAGGGCCCGAACCGCTGCTATTCTCACTCGCGGGTCCTGCAATTCATCGTAGGCCAATTCCTCCAGAACTTGGCCGGGCTCTCTAGGCCCCTCCAGGGCCCCTTCTGCATTGCGACGCTCGCGCATTGCATCAATATACGCCCGCCGCCTCTTGACGACCTCCTGCACGTCGTCTCGGGCCGCCAGCGCCGCTGCATATGCCGGCGTATATCCCGCTGCGCGCGCCGCGTCCTCGGGCATAGAACCCGCCGCCAGTTGCGCAACAAAAATCTGTCGCTTTCGTGTCATTTTCCACCCCTCCACCACCTAAACTGTATTATACAGAACAAATGTTCTGTTGACAACTGTGTAATACACATGCTAAGATATGGCTGAGGTGATGCGAATGCACAAGAAACGCGGAAACCCCCTGATATGCGTGCGCGTAACAAAAGAACTGAAGGCTGAACTAACCGCAATCGCCGAGGAAACCGGTTCGACCGTCTCTGAAGTCGTGCGCGCCGCGACTGAAGCGCTTGTAAAAGCGCTGAAGTAGCGCCCACACCTACCTGCGCAGAATGTAAAATGCCTGCCGGTCACCTACCTGCGCAGAATGTAAAATGCCTGCCGGTCACCACAACCGACAGGCAAAATACCGTGCGAACCAACAAGCACGACTGGTACACCCTCAGGGGCTCGAACCCTGGACACCCTGATTAAGAGTCAGGTGCTCTACCAACTGAGCTAAGGGTGCTCGCTCAACGCTCATATATAATACCGCGTTTGCACGCATTTGTCAACCCCAAATTGTGTGAAAAATTTGTTGCGGAATCGCGCGAGGCGAAAACGGGCAAACTGAGCGCGTCGAAACGACAAATTTCCATGCAAGGAGGCAATACCATGAACCAGCGCAAAGAGCCGAATACGGGCATCCGTTGCCGCGTTTCAAGCTGCTCGTACCACTGTGGAGACTGCGATTATTGTTCGCTGCACGCAATCCAGGTCGAGCCCTGCCAAAATGGCGGCACGGGCAACGCCGCCGACGAAAGCATGTGCGCAAGCTATCGCTGCAAGTAAGCTTTCGGGGGCTGCCGTCACGGGGCGGCGGCCCCGATCAGGTCGCGCACGATGGCTCCGGCCAGAACCAGGCCCGCCGCCGGCGGCACAAAGGAGATGGAAGCCGGGGAACGCTCGCCGTCCTGGGGCGGAAGGGGCTCTTCATCGGAATAGACGGTTTTCAAACGCGCGATGCCGCGCTTTTTCAGTTCCCGGCGCATCACTCGAGCCAGCGGACAGATGCTCGTTGCGTAAATATCAGCCACGCGAAAGCGCGAAGGATCGAGCTTGTTGCCGGCGCCCATGGCGCTGATGATGGGCGTTCCCGCCGCGGTCGCACGCTCGATCAGCAGGAGCTTGGCAGATACCGAGTCGATGGCGTCGGCTACATAATCATAGGCGCGCAGGTCGAAGCGATCGGCGGTGTGGGCGTCGTAAAAGGCGCGCACCGCCTCGATCTGCGCTTCGGGGAAGATCGCCAGCGCCCGTGCGCGCATTGCCTCCGCTTTGGGCATGCCTACGGTATCCTGCGTGGCGACGATCTGACGGTTGAGGTTGGTTGCGTCCACGCAGTCTGCGTCCACGAAGGTCAAACGACCAACGCCCGCGCGCACGAGCGCTTCGGCCGCGCTGCCGCCCACGCCGCCCAGGCCAAAGATGATCACGCGCGCCTTGCGCAACCGCTCCAGCGCCTCTGCGCCGATCAGACGCCGCGTTCGGTCAAACATATCCATGCGCCGCCTCCATTTCAGCGTTTTGCGCGCTTGACGCGCCGGCTTTCGCGCAAAACCTTCTCCGCGCAGCCTGCCTCGGTTTGCAAAAAGTAGGGCCCAGCCACACAGACAAACGCGGCGTATATGTATGCCAGCAGATTTCGGGGCTCGGGAAGAACGTTTCCAAGCATGCCCTGACGATCCAGGGCCAGAAGGAGCGCGCAAAACAGCACAAGTGGCATCAGAAATTTAAGAAGCATGCGCAGGCGCAGCGAAAGTATTTCGCCAAAATCTGCGCGCAGGCAACGCCAGATGCTCTTCCATGTCTCCCGAGCCGGCGCCTGCGGCTCCGCCAGGGCGACGTAGGGGAAAAACCAGTTCAACATGCCCAGAAGCGCAAGCGCCTGCAATGCGTATACCAGCAGCGCGGGCGCGCCGTGGTTCTCCGCCAGGGTGGAGAACGACAGCGCCCACAGCGGCAAAAGCGTCGCCAGGACGACGATCAGATTGCGCGGCGCGCTTTTTTCGCGCAGCAATCGCAAAGCGTCCAGCAGGCGCGGCGTTCTTCCCGCACGCGCCTCCGCGGCAAGCTTGCACGCGCTCAGCCAAAATACAGTCTCAAACAGCGCGCCGCCGATGAAGGGAAGGTATGAGTCTGCCTGCGGGGCGAGCAGCTGGAGCAATACGTTCCACAGCGCATAGGCCAGACACAGCCAGCGCAGCGCGGCAAGGCGACCGCCGGAGAGGGTCGAACGAACGTTGTTGGGCATGTCGATTCCTCCGCTTTCCTGTCTATGCCTTTATTATCGACGAATTTGCCGAATTTGTCAATTTGCATTGCAGGATTTTCTGATTCGCCGGGGAATTAATCCTTTATAGGCGTATTTCGCATTTGAGACGATGTTGGGGAGTGGTGACGATGCTTTTGCTTGGCGCAATGGCGGTGATGAGCTTGATCGCTTTTTGCGCGATGGGCCTGGATAAGTTCAAAGCCCGCAGGGGCGCGTGGCGCATTCCCGAAAAATCGCTGTTTGCTCTGGCCTTTCTCCTGGGCGCGCCGGGCGCCTACGCGGGGATGATGGTCTTTCGCCATAAGACGCTGCACCGGCGCTTTGCCGTCGGCCTGCCGCTTCTGAGCGCGGCGGAGATCATATTCGTCCTTTGGGCGCTGTTTGCGCGCTGATCGGGATGGGTATAAAGACAATAAAGGAGTGATTGCTTATGAAACGTATGTTTGCCCTGCTGACGGCCCTGTGCCTGGCGCTTTTGTGCCTTGCCCCGGCGCTGGCAGAGGAAGCGCCGGAAAAAACCGGCGTGACCATGCGTGTGGCTTCTTTGAAGGGCCCGACGACCATGGGCCTTGTGAAGCTGATGCAGGACGCCGAAGCGGGCCTGACCGCCAACGATTATACCTTCGCCATGGAAGGCACGGCGGACGCCATTTCGCCGCTGCTCATCCAGGGCGAGTTGGATGCGGCCATGATTCCCTGCAACCTTGCGGCAGTGCTGATCGGCCGCACCGAGGGCGCGCTGGAAATCGCCGCCATCAACACCCTGGGCGTGCTGTATGTTCTGGAAAATGGCGATACCATTCAGTCCGTCGGGGATCTGCGCGGCAAGACCATTTTTTCCACTGGCCAGGGCACGACGCCCGAATACGCGCTGGATTATGTGCTTTCCAAGAACGGCATTGATCCTGACGCGGATGTGACGGTGGAGTTCCGTTCCGAATCCACGGAAGTGGCTTCGGCAATGCTCAACGACGCGGCTTCCATCGCCGTGCTGCCCCAGCCGTTCGTCACCTCCGTACTTATGCAGAACGAAAATGTGCGCGTGGCCCTCAGCCTCACCGATGAGTGGGACAAGGTGGGCGACGGCAGCGCCATGATCACCGGCGTTTGCGTGGTGCGCAAGGCCTTTGCAGAAGAGCATCCGGAGGCGGTGAATGCGTTCCTTGAGGAATACGCCGCCTCGACCGAGTACGTCAACGCCAATCCTGCGGAGGCGGCGGAGTGGATCGCCGAGTTGGAGATTGTCGGCAACGCCGCGATCGCTGAGGCCGCCATTCCCGCCTGCAACATCGTTTGCATCACCGGCGAGGAAATGATCACCAAGGCCAGCGGTTATATCGACGCGCTCTACGAACAGAACCCTGAAGCGGTCGGAGGCCAGATGGCGAATGAAACGTACTTCTACATCGCCGAAAGCGAAGGATAAACTGCTGCGCCTCGGCGCTGTGGTGTTCTGGCTGCTTTTGTGGCAGGTCGGAAGCATGCTGCTGAATCAGGAGATACTTCTCGTATCTCCTGTTTCGGCTTGCGCCACCCTGTTTCGCCTGATGGGGGAGGCTGATTTTTATCGCGCCGTGTTCGGCTCCTTTGGGCGCATCCTGGCGGGCTTTGTCTTGAGCACGATCCTTGGCGTCCTGCTGGCGGCGCTGGCGCGGGCCTGCGCTCCGGCGCGCATTCTGCTTCGGCCGCTTCTGTCCACCATCAAGGCTACGCCCGTGGCTTCGATCGTCATTCTGGCGCTGATCTGGATACGTTCCACGAACCTGTCGATCTTCATTTCCTTTTTGATGGTGTTGCCCATCACCTATGAAAACGTCCTGGAGGGATTCGACAGCGCCGACCCCAAATTGCTGGAGATGGCGCGCGTATTCCGTCTGCCCTTTTATGCGCGCGCGCGCGCCATATTCGCGCCGGCCGCCTTCCCGATGCTGCTTGCGGCTGTGCGTCTTTCCCTGGGGATGTGCTGGAAAGCCGGCATCGCTGCGGAGGTCATTGCGCAGCCGCGCAATTCCATCGGCTCCGCGCTTTTGCAGGCGAAGCTGTTTTTTGCCACGCCGGAGATGTTTGCATGGACGCTGGCCATCATTTTGCTCAGCGTAGCTCTGGAAAAGCTGGTGGTGCTGGGGATCACGGCGCTGCGGCGCAAGATGGAGGGACTGCCGTGCTCGCACTGAGGCATATCTACAAATCCTTCGGCGGCAAAAGCGTGCTGCGGGACGTATCCTTTGATTTTCCGGAGGCGGCGGTAACGGCGCTGCGCGGCCCTTCAGGTTGCGGAAAGACAACGCTTGTCAACATCATGCTCGGCCTCGTCAAGCCGGACGCGGGGGAAGTGCTGCTGCCTGCAAACGCGCGTATGGCGGCGGTATTTCAGGAGGACAGGCTTATTGAACACTTTTCCGCGGCGCGAAACGTGCGCCTTGCCGCGCCTGCGGATGTGACAGACGCGCAGATTGCCGACGCTCTTGCCGAATTGGGGCTTGGCGATGTGGGAGAGAAGCGCGTTTCCCAATTCAGCGGCGGCATGCGCAGGCGCGTGGCCGTTGCCCGCGCGGCGCTTTACCGGCCGCAGATCCTGTTTTTGGACGAGCCGTTCAAAGGGCTGGACGAGGAGGCGCGCGAGCGCACCGCCGCGTTTCTTCGCGTCAGTTGCGCGCAGGCGACGGTGGTGCTGGTCAGCCACGACGCGGATGAAATCTCGCTGATGCGCGCCGGAGCGCAACTGCGTCTCGATTCTGAAGAAGGAGGCTCGGCAGGATGAAGCGCAACAGGTTCCTTGCCGCTTTTCAACTCTGGGCGGCGGGCTATGCCGTTCTTACGGTGGTCAGCAGCATTGCGCAGCTATGCAACGGCATGGGAACGGATACAAATATCAACATCCTGGCGCGTGCGGCGGCTTGCCTTGTGCCCATCGCCGCCTATTACGCGTTTGGTTTCGGTACGCAGCGCAAGCGCTCCAAGGGAATTTTGATGCTTGCGGCGCATTATCTTATTTCCCTTGGCTGCGCGTGGCTGCTGATTTACCTGGCGGGGCTTTTGCAGAAAAACGCCGACGTTGCCTATGTCGATATGCTCATCAGCTTCACCGTCGCCTACGCGGCGATCGCCATTGTCGTCGCCATCGCCAATCGCCGTGCCCGCAGAGAAGGCGCGTCGATGGAATAAACCTGACACAAAAACGCCCCCATATGGGGGCGTTTTGTCGTGGCGTCAGGGGCGCGCCGGCAGGGCGGGAATGCGCACGCGCAACGCTGCGGGGAGAATCTCAAAACGCGCGTCGTCGCACTGAAACAGTTCCCCGTCGAGATTGACGGTCATGCCGGGGCAGACAAGGCGCAACCTTCTGCAGCGCCTGCGCACAACAAAGGGCGTATACGCATACCAGCCCGGCACATAAAGCGCCATCAGCGCAGCGATGGACCAACGGGGGATGGGGCGGGTGACGACTACGTCGAACAGCCCGTCGCCGACCTCAGCCGTGGGCACGGAGCGCATGCCGCCGCCGATGTAGCGACCGTTGCCGATGGAAATGATCGTAAATTTCTGCGGCGTTGGCGCTTCCCCGTCAAAGCCGACGAGCGCCTGCACGGGATGAAAATTGCGAATAGCGTCGCGCACGCCGCGCAGATAAACGCCAAGCCCCCGGTGTTCCTGTTTGTACTTGTCCGCCGCGCGTAGCACGTCCACGTCAAAGCCGGTGCCGGAGACGTTGAGAAAATACATATCGTTCATGCGCCCGATATCTATGCGCGCGGGCGAGGCGTGCAACTGCGCGCGTAGGGCCTCTACAGGGTCTTTGGGCAGGCGCAGCGTCTTGATAAAATCATTGCCCGTTCCGCAACAGGCGAACAGGAGCGAAAGCGCGCTGCCCGCCATGCCGTTGACGATTTCAAACAACGAGCCATCCCCGCCGACAGCGATGACGCCTTCCATATTCTCTTCGACCGCCTGCCGTGCATAGGCGCGCGTCTGGCCGAGGCGCTCAGCCAAAAAAAGACGGTAGGGAACGCGCTCTTCGCGCAGAAGCGCTTCCACACGCGGAAGTTCGCGCCGGCCACGGCCGTTTCCAGATACAGGATTGACGATCAGCGCATACATCGCAGTCACCCGTTCGCTTTGGTATTCCTCAACCATTGTATATGATGCAGGCGGCGCCTGTCAAGCATCCGTCACGGTAATGTTTACCTCCACATCAAATGACGAGCGGACAAAGCGCTCTTTCCAGTCGTACCGCTGCCACTGCGCCAGGGAGGCGAAATCTGCGGCGCGATGTTCGGCAAAGCCAAACGGCTCCACCTGCAGACGCTGGCAGAGGCGCAGAAGCTCCAGCAGATCTTCCCGAAGTGTTTCGCGCAGCGTTTCGACTGGCGGTGCCTTGAGATCGGCGACGACGGTGAATTGCAGCGAGAAAGCGACGCGCGTTTCGCCGTTTTCATCCTCGCCGATGCGCATATCGCGTACCCCCTGGGATTGCAGGCTGACGGGCATGCCTTCGAGACTGTAGTTGAAAAAAACCGGCGCGCCGCGCACGGCGTTGAGAAGGCAGGTCTCCTGCCCATCCAGTATGCCGACCATCAGCCCGTCTCGGAACAGCGCCGCGCCTACATACTCGTTGTAATTCTCGGATTCGGCGGCGACGGTTTCGGGCGTCATGCCATCCAGCGCGTGCTCTTCGGAGGGTTCTTCCGGTCCGGTTTTTGTGGCGGCGCAGAGAATGGCCACGGGATCGGAAAAGACGGAAACGCCTTGATAGTAAAAATCGGCAAAGTTCGCCCCGGTGATGTAGCCGCGCGTGCGATGATGCTCAAACATGGCGATTATCCCGGACGACACCCGCATGCCAATGACGGGCTTTTGTTCGCGCACGATCGCGGACGCTTCGCCGCGGCAAACGGCAAAATACGCGGAAGAGCAGGTTTGCTGCTGTTTTGCCAGCGATTCTGCCAGGTTGAAGAACTTTTCGTGGCGGGCGAGAGCCTCGGAGACGACCAGCAGCTTGACCTGCGTCAGGGAAAGATCGCGCGGCACAGTGATGTCAAGCCCCATCAGCGCGTCGGTAAATGTACTTCCGCGCGCGCTTGCGATCAGATAATCGGAATTGCCTTCACCCTCATCGCCGTCGCTTTGGGCGCCGCTTTTTGGAATTTGCACGGTCAGTTCGATGTTCTCATCCTCTGTCAAATCCGCGCCCAGTACGACCGCAAAGGCGATGCTTTCCACCTGCCGGGCGCTTTCGCAGCCGGTAAGGCAGGCGACGGCGAGCAGCAGGGCGATTATTTTGCCGGCGCGCATGCGGTTTTACCTCCCTTCCACAGGGGCGGCAGCAGCAGAACAAGCGTCGGCGTCGCTACGGCGACGAACAGCCATCTGGAGGCGGCGACGGCCGCGCTTTGCTCAGCCAGCGCCAGCATCGCCGCGGCGAAGGCCATTGATCCGCACAACAATACGGCCAGGCGTCCATCCAGGCGTGGGAGGGCTGTCTGCAAAAACTTCGCCGAAAGGAAAACCCCCGTCGTCGTCCCAAAGATCAGTCCGTTGTACCATAGCAAAATGAGGGGAAGTTGCGAAACCAGCGAGGCCCGGCCGTTGGAGAGCAGCTTGTCGAGTTGATAGGTGCGCGTAAGATCCGTGCGCACGCTCGGCGGCGTCATGGTCGCCAGCAGCGCCAGCAGAAGCGCGCAGGCTGCGCCTGTGGCAAGCATGGGAAGCAACGCGCCCGAGCGCGACGGAGCCCCTTCGTCGCGCTGCGCGCAGAGCCAGAGCAGCGCAAAGAGCGACAGCCATCCCGCGCCGCCTACAGCGCCATCGGCAAGCGTTTCCAGGCCGGGACCGAGAAGGGGGAACAGCCATTGTAGGCGGTAGCTCTTTGCCTGAATGAGCACGACGATGAGCAGCAGCACGGGAACGAATTTCAGCCACACACGCGCCGCGCTGCCCACAGCTTGTCCGTTGAGACACGCAGCGAGCATTGCCGCGAGCAAAAGCGGCAGCAAAAGCGAGAGCGCGGAGGACTCCGAAAGCGCCACATGGCGGACGGTGTTGCTCAAAACGCGCGCCGTCACAGCCGTTTCATAGGCGCAAATCAGACAGAAAAGCATGCTGACGCATCGCGTCAGAAGGCGGCCTGAATGCGCTTCCAGCGCTTCCAGCGCGCTTCGCGCGTCGTTTGCGCGCGCAAATCTGTCTATAAGCAGCCCAAGCGGCGCGCACAACAGCGTTGCACCCAAGGCGCTGAGCCATGCGGCGTTGTACAGCCACGGCATGTCCAGAAATATCCCCATCAAAAATCTGGAACTCACTGCGACGATGGCCAGCGCGCGCACACTGGAAAGGGGCAGCGTCAATTTCATCGCTTTCCCTCCTTTCGCATCCAACTGTCCCTCCGGGAAAGAAACAGCAGGCGTTTCTGCATCCAAATGGGCAGGCGCAAAAGTATGTCGGGGTTATGCGGCCGAAAGGGGGCGACGGGCGCCATGAAAGGCACGCCGAGAGAGCGCAGCGAGCACAGGTGGCAAAGCAGCAAAAACGCCGCCAGGATCAGGCCGTACAGCCCAAACGCCGCGCTGACCAGGATGACGGCGATGCGCAGAATGGTCATGCCCACCGTAAAACCATAGCCCGGCAGCGCGAAATTCCCAAGCCCCGTCAGCGCCACGACGATGATGACAATGGGGCTGATAATCGACGCCGACACGGCGGCCTGCCCGAGAATCAGCCCGCCGACGATGCCGATTATCGACCCCATTTGCGAGGGAATGCGCGTGCTGGCCTCGTTGATGAGATAAAAGGAAAATTCCATGAGCAATACCTCCGTCAGCGCGGAAAACGGCACCTGCGCGCGCGTTTCCGCAATGGCCGTAAGAAGCGCCATGGGAATCAGGTGCGGATGATAGAGCGTAAGCGCCACATATGCGCCGGGCAAAAGCAGAGAGAACACGGCCCCCAGCATGCGAATGAAACGCAGAAAACTGCCGTATTGCCAGCGCATGAAGCTGTCGTCCGAAGCGTGCAGAAGGTGAAACAGCGTTGCCGGCGCCACCAGGGCGTAGGGCGACCCATCCGCCAGAAGCACAATCTGCCCGTCCAGCACGCAGGAGGCGGCGCGATCCGGCCGCTCGGTAAGCAGCATTTGCGGCACCAGCGCCCAGGGATTGTCCTCGATGAGTTGTTCCAACTGTCCAAGCCCCTGTACGGCCGCGGCGGTGACGCTTTTGACGCGCCCGCGCATTTGCGCAAGCGTTTCTTCGCGCGCAACGCCTTTCATGTACATCATTGCGACACGCAGGGGCACGCGTGTTCCGACGGTGGTCATTTCTGTGATCAGCGCGGGGGACTGCACATACCTTCGCATGAGCGTAAGGTTCGTGCGCAGGCTTTCCACAAAGCCCTCCTGCGCGCCGACGACCACGCTTTCGCTGAAGGTGCGGTTGACCGGCCGCTTTTCAAAACCCCGCGTTTCCAGCAGCAGCGCCTCTGGGCAGCCGTCGATGACCAAGGCGCTCATACCGCCGAGAATTTGCTCCACCAGCGCGCCGAGCCGGTTTTCCAGCCGCGCCTGCGGGATGTCAATGGCCTGCTTGAGCAGGTTTTGCGCGCGCTTTTGCGGCGCGGCGTCGCTCTGCGCATCGAAGGCGCGGCAGGCGCGTATGATAAAATCGGCAATTTTGTCGTCGCGCGCCATTCCTTCGGTGTAGACGACCAGCATTTCAACGCCGCCTGTTTCCAATGGCCGAAAGATGATATCCTCGTTTTCGGGCGTGTTGAGAATCGTTCGCAGGCGCTGCGCGTCAACCGTAAGCACGCCCGTGAGAACGCTGCGCAACAGTTCTGCGTTGGGCATTTCCGCCATGTTTTCGCCTCCCGCCAGGTGCCTTTGACGACAGTATGCCCGGTTTGAAGGCGAAAAAATGCGGCCGCCCCGAAAGGCAGCCGCGTTCGCTTTGGAGGGGTTTCCTGCGCCCGGCGCGGCGCTCACTGCGTCAGCATGTTCTGCGGCAGTGTCGCCGTCAGTTCGACAATGGAAATCTGCGGCCGGTTGAGGAAGCGGAAAGGCATCATGGGCGCGCTTCCAGAGGTGGAAAGCCCCGCGGATATGTACACCTGCGTGCCGCTGACGCTGGAGAGCCCCTGCACATCCTCCTGCGCCGGGAACCAGCCGTGCCGGTCGGCGGTAGAGGAAGGAATGTAGAATGCGCCCAGCAAAGGAAGCCGCCAGACACCGCCGCAATAATGCCCCGCCAGCACCAGCGAAGGCTGCGTGAGATACTTCTCGTCCCCGCCGTGGGCGCGGGAAGCGGCCAGATAATCGTCCGAGGGCGCTTCGTGCGCCAGGGAAATATGCACGTCCGTAGTCGCCATGCTGTTAACGGCGTTGAGCAGGCGTTGAGAGCGCTGATAGCGATAGGTGGTCGCCGGCAGCGTGTCGTGATCCTCCGCAAGTCCCAACACGGTGCCTTCCTGCTCCTGCGTCATCTGTTCTTCGCAAGTTCTGACCAGTTCAGACGCGTCGAGATTGAGCATGTCCGCCGGCGAGATCCAGATGCTGCTGTTGCCAACGGTGAGTTCCACCGGGGCGTCCACATAGATCGCGCCGCGCTCGATGGCGCCAAGCACCCAGTCCGCAAGCACCATTTCCTCCACGGTGCCGGTAATGTCGCGCGTGACCTCCAGCACCGGCTCGGGGTCGGAATCGCCGGCTATAAAGTAGACGGGCCTGCTGGAGGGAAGGCCTTCAAGCAGTTCATAAAACGGCTCGGGATCGCCGCTTGCGCCGACCATGTCGCCGGTAATAAACACCGCGTCATAATCCAGCGTATTGATTTCGCGCAGGATGGTCGCCTGTTCGTCGCCAAAGCGCCTGCCGGCGAGGTCGGAAAGATGCAGGATGCGATACCCCTCCAGGTCCTGCGGCAAACCGACGAGCGTTACGTTCTGCTCGTCCACGGTCAGGCTGCTTCCCTGCACAAAGACCAGAATGACCAGCAAAAATGCGATGGTGACCAGAAATGCCGGCCAGAAGGAAATGTGGACCTCGCGCCCGAAAAGGCGCATTCCCTCCGAGCGCCGGCTGCGCTGCGGCGTGCCTGCGAAGAGAAAATCAAAAAACGAGCGCCGCTTTTTGCGCTTTTTCTTTTTCTTCGGGGCGCGGGAGGGCGCCGCTTTGGGGGCCTTGTCGGCGGATTTTGTCGAGCGCCGCCTGCGCACGGGCGCGTCCTGTTCGTCGCCGTACTGGGAAAGCTCGTCGTCCTCGCGGCCGCCGATATCCGGAATCTCCGGCCGTTTTTCATCGTCGCGCATGGAATTGCTCCTTTTGCATGAATACATATATTATAAATCGAAATCGCGCATCTGGCAAGTCGCGCCGGGTTGTGATATAATACAACAAGCGAACATACGGAGGACAATTTTGTGGCAAAAAGCAAAACGGTGTATGTCTGCACGGAATGCGGCTATGAAACCGGACGCTGGCTGGGCCGCTGTCCAGAGTGCGGAAACTGGAATACCCTGCAGGAAGAAGCTCGCCAGGCAGAGGCAAAGGCTCCGGAAAAGAAGATACGGCGCGCCCCGGGCGCGGGCGCTGCGGCGCTGCGCATTGACGAAATTCCCGACGACGCCGCGTCCCGGCGCGCCTGCGGCATTGGCGAACTGGATCGCGTGCTGGGCGGCGGGGTAGTGGATGGTTCTGTGGTGCTCGTTGGCGGCGATCCGGGCGTGGGAAAGTCCACGCTGCTGACGCAGGCCTGCGCCAATATGGCCCGCGCGGGCGAAAAAGTGCTCTACGTTTCCGGCGAAGAATCGGCGCGGCAGATCAAGCTGCGCGCCAACCGCCTCGGCGCGGCTGGAACGGGAATGTATGTGCTTTCCGAAAACGATATGACCACCGTGGAAAAGCGCATGGAGGAGTTATCGCCGCGCGTGATGGTCGTGGACTCGATTCAGACCATGTACCTGCCGGAAATCGCCTCCGCTCCGGGCAGCGTTTCTCAGGTGCGTGAAAGCGCTTCGCAATTGATCCGCCTGGCCAAGGCAAACGGCTGCTGCGTGTTCCTGGTCGGCCACGTTACCAAAGAGGGCGCGCTGGCCGGTCCGCGCGTGCTGGAACACATGGTGGACGCCGTGTTGTACTTTGAAGGCGACCGGCAGAATCATTATCGCCTTTTGCGGGCGGTGAAAAATCGCTTCGGCTCTGTCAACGAGCTGGGCATGTTTGAAATGACCGGCGAAGGCATGCGTGAAGTGACCAACGCCAGCGAAGCGCTGCTTTCCGAGCGCGCCCACGACGCCAGCGGCTCGGTGGTAATGTGCGCCTTGGAGGGCACGCGGCCGCTGCTGACCGACGTGCAGGCGCTTGTCGCCCGCGCGCCGTTTACGACGCCGCGGCGCATGGCAAGCGGCGTGGATCAGGGCAGGCTGTCGCTTCTTCTGGCGGTTTTGGAAAAGCGCGCCGGTTTGCGCCTGTTTGATCAGGACGTCTACATCAACATTGCCGGTGGCATGACGCTTACCGAGCCCGCGGCGGACCTTGCGCTTTGCGCGGCGGTGACCTCGTCCCTGCGCGCAAAGCCCATCGACGCGACGTTCGCGGTGATGGGCGAGGTCGGCCTTGCCGGCGAGGTGCGCGCCGTGCCGCAGGCCGAGCGCCGTCTCAACGAGTGCCTGCGCCTTGGGTTTCAAAACGTTGTGCTCCCCAAAGGCAATCTGCGCGGCATGCGCGTGCCGCAGGGCGTGAACGTCCATCCCGTTGAAACAGTATTGGAGGCCATCGCCGCGCTGAACCTTTTCGAGCGGCGGTGATCGCAGCACATTCGCGCGCCCGCGATACTGCCGGGTTTTGCAAAACGTCCTGGCGACGCGTTTTTCGGGGCCTTCGTCGCGCGCTGGGCGTTTCAAAATCGACCTGGCGCGTCCATAAAAGCGCGGCTTTCGCGGCATAAACTCTGCGCCCGGCGGCCACACTAGGCGCGGAGGTCGATTCTATGCGCAAACAACGCTGTATTTCCATAGTGCTGCTTCTGATGGCGCTGCTTTTGTCGGGCTGCATGCGCGCCGGGGTGCAAACGCCCATTCAGACCGATGTGGTCAAGCCCGAAGTGCCGGACGATCTGCGCACGAACGAGGACGGGGTTCCCATCCTCAAGGTATACGACGTGGATAGCGACGCCATTGCCGAAATGGATCTGGAGACGTACGTTATGGGCGTGCTCGCCGGAGAAATGAAAAACGACTGGCCGCAGGAGGCTCTCAAGGCGCAGGCGATCCTGGCCCGCACCTTCGTGCTCAAATTTGTTGAGACCAAGGACTCTCAATATGCGGGCGCGGATATCTCCACCGACGTGAGCGAGGCGCAGGCTTACAGCGAAGTCAACATCAATGAAAACGTGCGAAAAGCGGTGGAGGAAACGCGCGGGCTGGTGATGAGCTATGAAGGCGAATTGCCGCAGGCCTGGTTTCACGCGCACGCCGGCGGCAAAACGGAACTGCCCAGCGTGGCGCTGGAATACAAGGAGGCCGACCCGGCCTATCTTGCTGTAACCGAGTCGCCGGATTCTGCAGACGCGCCGGAGGAGGTAAAACACTGGACGGCGACCTTTGATGGCGAGGCGTTCCAAAAGGCCTGCGCGGACGCCGGAGTTGCCACGGGCCTTCCGCAGCGCGTGGAGATAGGCGAAACGGGCGCTTCCGGGCGCGCGCAAACGCTGCTTGTCAACGGCAAGGCCGTCAGCGCGCCTTCCCTGCGGCTGCATCTGGGCGCAAACGCCATGAAAAGCACGCTGCTGGACAGCGTACAGGTTGAAAACGGCAAGGTGCTGATGGAAGGCCGCGGGTTCGGTCATGGCGTAGGCATGTCTCAGTGGGGCGCTTACGGCATGGCGAAGGAAGGGGCCGGGGCGGAGGAGATTGTGCGCCATTACTTTCGCAATGTGGACATTGTGCGCCTCTGGGAATGAGGAATCTTGCGGTCTTTCGGGGAATGTGCTATAATGGGCGGGAGCCGGTCGCATATGCGCGGCCGGCTCCATTTTGGAATTCACGGAGGTTTAAATGCGCAGACTCGGGCCGATGATGTTGATGCTGGCAGCGCTGGCGCTGTGTCTGGGCGCCTGCGCGCCGCTGGTGGAGAACGCGCAAACAGAAAGAACGTGGCAAGTGTACGGCACGTTCTATCCTCTCTATGCAATTGCGGCGCTGGCTACGCAAGGCGTGGATGCCCTGGAAACGCATTGCCTTGTTCAGCCGCAGGATGGCTGCCTGCGCGATTATGCGCTTTCAGAATGGGATTTGTATACGCTTTTGCAGGCGGACGTCGTCGTCAGCGGCGGTCGGGGGTTGGAGAGTTTTGAAAGCACGCTTCAGTCTCTGGGCGACGCCGGCCCTGTCGTGGTATTTGCAAGCTATAATTGCGAACTGTATAATCAGGAAGAGGACGCGGTGGACGACGAAGAGGCCAGTCATTGGACAGGCGCGAATCCGCATCTTTACATGTCCATCGACGGCGCGAAATACATCCTTGAGAGCACAGCGCTGGCGCTGATGGAGGTCTGGCCGCAGTATGCGCAGCAGTTGAGCGCCAACGCGGAAACGGGCGCGGCGCGGCTGGACGCCCTGGGCGCGGAAATGCGCGCAATCGCCGCCGACGCGGCCGGCAAGCGGGTCGTTCTGATGCACGAAGCGCTGGTTTACCTTGCGCAGGATCTGGGCCTTGAAATCGCCGGTCGATACGACCGTGAAGGCGGCCAGGAGCTTTATGAAAACGAGGCGGAGATCTGTCTTGCGCAGTTGGCGGAAATGGACGCGCGGATCGTTCTGGTGGAGAAACAGGCGCCCGCATCGCTTGTAAATACGCTGGAAGAGGCAGGATATATCGTCGCGCGCATCGACGTACTTTCCACGCTGCGCGAAGATCAGGGCGCGGAAGGCTATTTCACGGCGCAGATGGAAAACGCGCGGACGGTAGCGCGGGCCTGCGCGCAGATGGAGGAAGCAAATTGAAACAGGTAGAGATATATACCGACGGCGCATGCTCCGGAAATCCCGGACCGGGCGGCTGGGCGGCGATCCTTATCTATAAAGACAAACGCGCGGAACTTTCCGGCTACGAAGCGCATACCACCAACAACCGCATGGAACTGATGGCGGCCATTCAGGGGCTGCGCGCGCTCAAAGAGCCGTGCGCCGTGCGCCTGTTTTCCGACAGCACTTATCTGGTCAACGCCTTTGAAAAAAACTGGCTGCAAAACTGGCAGAAGCGCAACTGGCAAACCGCCTCCAAAAAGCCGGTGGAAAATCAGGACCTATGGCAGGAACTGCTCGCGCTTGCGTCTGTGCATGCCGTGGAATGGGTCAAGGTGCGCGGCCATGCCGACAACCCCGGCAACAACCGCTGCGACGCCCTGGCGCGCGGCGAAATCCGCCAGCATGCGGAACTGGAAAAACGGTAGGGGAACGCGGCGTGCAAAATGTCCGAAAGCGCGCTCTTTTGCGCGAAATGCGGCTGCTGGAAGGCATCCATTTGCATAGACGGCTGCCATATCCAAAAACCTCGCGCTTGCCGGCCGTCGCGAACGCGCAGCGGGGCGCCGTTTTCCCGCCCTGCGTGGCATTTGAGTCCGCAAGCGTCTGAATGGATCGGGCCGCTTCTTTGGACGGCGGCGCTTTTTCTGCAGGCTTCCTGACGTTTCCTGGCGAAGCAAGCCTCTGCGTGCCGGCGCGCATGGAAATTTCGCATGAAAATGCCCCGGTGTTGCGGCGGAGAAGGCCTTTGCATCGCAAAACAGGTTTGATACCGGTTTTATTTGTCGGCGTTTCCGCTTTCGGACGTCGGCCTTGTTTCGCCTTCATCGCGCAGCTTTACCTTGCGCGCCGCCATGCGCCGGCGTTCGTCGGCCATGGCGGCGTAGTGGCGACGCGTCGTATTGACGTCCGAATGCCCCAGAACGTCGGCAACGAGATAGATATCGCCCGTTTCCTGGTAAAGATTGGTTCCGAACGTGGAACGAAGCTTGTGCGGGCTCAGGTGTTTCTTCAGCGGAGCGGCCTGCGAGGCATATTTTTTGACCATGACCTGCACGGCGCGCACGCTGATGCGCTTGTTTTGCAGGGAAAGGAAGAGGGCGTTTTCGTGGCCCGGCAGGGGCGTCATGTTGCGGCGCGCGCGCAGATAGTCTTTCAATACCTTGGAGACTTCGTCGGGGAAGTAGAGCACTGCCTGGCCGCCGCCTTTGCGCGTGACCATAAACCCGCCCAAGTCAAAATCGAGATCGTCAATGTCCATGCCGACCAGTTCGCTCACGCGGATGCCCGTGCCCAGAAAAAGCGTGATGATGGCAAGGTCACGCAGCCGCACGTTGTCGTTGTAATGCTTTTGATGTTGCGTCTGCTTTTCGCCGCTTTCCACCAGATCGAGCAAACGCGCGACCTCGTCTACTTCCAGGCGGATGATCGGTTTTTCGCGTCTTTTGGGCATATCCACCAAAAGTGTAATATCTGCATTAATCAATGCGTTTTTGAACAGATAATGGTAGAAACTGCGCAGCGTGGAAAGCTTGCGCATTTTGCCAAGTTCTGCGTTGGTAACCGCCGCGTCGTCTTTGTAATAGAGTGAAAGGTATTCCAAATACATGCTGATATCGCGCGCGCCGACGTCGCCAAGCTCCGCGCATGTCCAGGCTTCGACAGGCGCGTTGGAAAACCGCGGAACCTCCGCATGCAGATACTGGAAAAACAGCTTCAAATCGCAGGCGTAAGCAAAGCGCGTCAGGGGCTGCGTTGTCGGTTCGATGGCGCGCAGAAAATCCGCGCAGACAGCGGGAAGTTCGCGCAGCAATTCGCGCGTTAGCAGCGTGATTTCCTGTGCGCGTCGCTGAGAATAGGAAAGCTCTTTTGCCATAATGCACCAATCCAAACCGTCGTCACCGGACGAGCGTTGCGTCAATCACAAGACGGATGCGCGTCAAACGAGGCAAAGCCCTTCTTTTGGAGATATCTTTTCGCAAAAGCTGTCTTTTACGCAAAGATGCGAAGCGACCATGCCCCATCAGAATTCGTCCTCCGGCGGTTCCTCCGTCGTATATACGGCGTCGATTTCAATTTGCGTGTAGTCCGCGTTGCTGCGCTGTATGCAGCGCATGCAGTTATCGCACACTTTTTCCGGATCGAGATCGCACATATTGCAGCGGCCGCAGTTTGTGCACAATTTATCCTCTTCCAGAACACAGTATTTCGGCATATTGAACGCCTCCCATACCCTATTATACTGCGCGAACGGCCGACGCGCAAGTATCCGGCGTTGTTTTGACGTAAATCCAGTCCGTCTTATGCATCAAATTTGCATATATTGCATTTTCTGGATTTTTATAAGGAGCAATGCATAATTCTTCGGCAGTCGGGGCCATTTATACGAACGAATGTTTGCAAACATTTCCGCCATATGGTATAATATAACCGTATTACGAGCGATGGAGGGATTTTCGCATGCGTTCAGCCGAGCAGAATCAGCAGAAAATACTGGAATTTATCCGCAGCGAAATCGAGGAAAAGGGCTACCCCCCTTCTGTTCGGGAAATCTGCGCCGCAGTAGGCCTGAAGTCCACTTCCTCCGTACACATGCATCTGACGCAGTTGGAAAAGCGCGGCATTATCCGCCGCGACGCCACGAAACCCCGCGCTCTGGAACTGCTGGACAGCCCCATGTCCCGCGGGCGCAGCGTGCCGCTGGTGGGACGCATTACGGCGGGCCTGCCGATCCTGGCGGTGGAGAATATCGAAGATTATCTTATCATTCCCCAAAACCTCGTTGGCCAGGAAAAAGAAGTCTTTGCGCTGCGCGTTCAGGGCGAAAGCATGATCGAAGCCGGCATTCTGGACGGCGATATCGTCGTGGTGCGCAGTCAGGAACGGGCCGACAACGGGGATATTGTTGTGGCGCTGATCGATGACGAAGCCACGCTCAAGCGCATTTTTTACGAAAACGGCCATGTACGCCTCCAGCCGGAAAACCACGCGATGGCGCCCATCATTGTCGATCGCGCGGACGTGCGCGGCAAGCTCGTGGCGTTGGTGCGCCGTTTCTAGGCGCTTTGACAAGGGCAGGTTGACTTTTGGCGCTCGGCGCGCGAATGCCCTTCCTCGCCTTTCAGGGAAAAGCGCGCCAGGGCTGCGCATCACGGTGAGCGCCTCAGTATTTACCGAAGAATTTTACGCCATCCGACGGGTCACACAGGTGCAAAATGAGGGAATCGCGCGCCGGCGGCATCCGCTCAGACATGCGCTTGCCAAAATCAAAGGCGTAGAGGTTAAATACCGCGCCCTGAACCCGAGCTATATCGAAGCCGCATTCGCGCGCGACGCCCGGCAGCATTGAATTCCCGGCGCGCGCCCTGATGCGCGCACAACGCTGCATGGCCATCCGCCGCGAAGGCGCTACAAAGCGCATCGCGCCCGCGCGAACCAATGCGGTGGGCGCGATGGGTTTCGACACCTCAACAGCCGGTTTTGCTTCAACCGACGCTTACAATTGCAGCAGCCCCTTTTCCATTAGGAGCGCAATCGCCCCTTCGATACCGAGCCTGCCATGCGCATAGGTCAGAGCGCCCTGCAAATAGCCGATGAACGGCGGCCGGATAGGGGCGTCGGCGCTCAGTTCGATGGACGCGCCGGAAACAAATGTGCCCGCCGCCATGATCACCGGATCCTGATAGCCGGGCATGTCCCACGGCTCCGGTATCGCCTCGGAATCGACCGGCGAACACATCTGTATAGCCTGGCAAAAGGCGATCAGCTTTTCGGCATCGTCAAAGCGTATGGCTTCAATGACGTCGTTTCGGGGCGCATCCCATGCCGGGTTTACGGCAAAACCGAGCATTTCAAAAGCGCGCGCGGCCAGAATGGCGCTTTTGACTGCCTGCGCCACGGTGTGCGGGGCCAGGAACAACCCCTGATAAAAGGGTTGATAGCTGCCGGCATAGGAGCCGACCTCAGCGCCGATGCCCGGCGAGGTCAGGCGGCAGGCAACCTTTTCCACGAAAGCGCGCTTTCCCGCCACATAGCCGCCCGTCGGCGCCAGGCCGCCGCCTGGATTCTTGATCAGCGAGCCGGCCAACAGGTCGGCGTTCGGTTCGCGCGCGTCTGTAAATTCGCCGTAGCAGTTATCGACCATTACGCATACATCCGGGCGGACGCTGTGGATGCGCTCAATGGCGGCGTCGATCTGTCCGACAGACAAGGAAGGCCGCCAATCGTACCCGCGCGAGCGCTGTATAAGCACCAACTTCACCGCCGGTGCAAGCTGTTTGAGCACCGCTTCCATGTCGATTTCGCCATCGGGGCGCAGGCTGACCTCGCGATATTCGACGCCGAGGTCCCGAAGCGAACCATTCCCGGGTTGGCCAGCCAGGCCGATGACTTCCTCCAGCGTGTCATACGGTTTGCCCGCTGCGGCCAGCATTGCGTCGCCCGGGCGAAGTATGCCGTACAGGCAAAGCGCCAGGGCGTGCGTTCCAGAAACGATCTGCGGGCGCACAAGCGCGTCCTCCGTTCCAAATACAAAGGCGAATAGCCTGGAAAGCGTGTCGCGACCAATATCGTCGTAACCATAACCAGTGGTGGGCGCAAAATGGCGCGCGGCGACGCGGTATTCCTGGAAGGCGCGCACGACGCGGTGCGTATTGACGCGCTCGATGGCTTCTACGCACGCGAAAGCCGGCTGGCAGTCCTCCTCTGCGCGCCGGATCAATTCCGAAACAGAGGCGGGAATTTCGGGAATGCGAATGTTTGACATGGTTTCTCCTTCCGTGACGCTAAAATCGTTGTTGGAAAACGCCGAGTGCGTTTTTGAGCGATATACATACCCCCAGGTCGCCCGGCAAGAGTCGGCGGCCCGGAAAAGCAACGCCGGAGAGGGCGAAAGCGCTCTGCCGCCGGCTTGTTTGCGCAGTCCAATCGGCCGGCGGCCGTTTTGAGCGGCAGGCGATAGCCGAGCGCGCCGGCCCATGGTCGTGTCAAGACGCACAGATGACCAGACGCCGCCTCCGCTCGACGACTGCGCGAGGCGAACGCATCGCCCGCCCGACGGCGCGTGCGAAAAGCGGCGGCGCCATCCGTTGGAAACGTCAGATCACAACGCGAAAAGCGCTGGCGCAGAAGCGCCGAGTCAGAGGCGCATGGCGGTGCGAAAAAGGCGCGTCAGACGCGAACCTGGTTTCGGGCGATCGGCGCATGCGCTGGTGTACGCGCCCTCTCTTTCGCAGGACCGCCAATGAAATTTCACCGGCAGCGCTTCCGCGCGGCGGTTATGGCGAGATGCGGGGGTTCGAGGGGGGATTCGCCCGATCGCACGGACGGCGCTTTTGTGAAAAGCGTCGAACCGCGAAAAATGGGATGTGCGCCGCAGGAAACGTGCAAAACTAGCGCCGCTCCGCACAGAAATCGCTCCAAATTGTATCGGCAAGCTGCGCGGCCGTGCGCTCCTGCGCCGGGATCCAGCGCACGCGCGCATCGCGGCGAAACCAGGTCAACTGCCGTTTGGCGTAATTGCGCGTCGCCTGCTTGAGGGCGTTCACGGCTGCGTCGAGCGTTTGTTCTCCGCGCAGGGCGGCGGCAATTTCCTTATAACCGATGGCCTGCGCGGCGGTGGAAAGCGCGGCGTCGCTGCGCATGAGATGGCGCACCTCCGCGACCAGCCCGGCCTCCAGCATGGCGTCCACACGGCGCTCGATTCGCGCATAAAGGACGTCGCGCGGCCAGTTTGGCGCATAAAGCCGCTCGTCAAACGGGCCTTCACCCCGTTGCGCGTCGAGCGCAGCCTGCGCCGTCTGCGTCCGTCCCGTCAGGCGGTAGATTTCCAGCGCGCGCATTACGCGGCGCACGTCGTTCGGATGCAACCGCGCGGCGCTTTCCGGGTCGATTTGCGCAAGCATGGCGTGCAACTGCGCGCGGCCGTCCGGCGCCTCGGCAATGCGCATAAGTTCAGCGCGAATTTCCTCGTTTCCCTGCGCGGCGAAACCGAGCGGACGCGTCAGGGCGTTGATGTACAGACCGGTTCCACCGCAAACGATCGGCTGCTTTCCGCGAGCAAGGATATCGTAGATGCACTTCAGCGCCATATCGCGGTAAGCGGCGACGCTGTATTTTTCGCCGGGATCGGCCAGGGCAAGCATGTGATGCGCAACGCCACGCATCTCTTCTTCGGTGGGCATGGCCGTGAGAATGTCCATGCCGCGGTATATCTGCATGGAATCCGCCGAAACGACTTCTCCGTTCGCCCGCAGGGCGATTTCCACAGCTACGGCGGTCTTTCCCGAGGCCGTTGGCCCTGTTACCACCAGAAGGCGGGGTTTGGTCAAGGCGCTCTCCCCCTCACTGGATGCGCTTGAACATGCGCTCGATCTCGCGTTTGGAAAACGTTTTCACAATGGGACGGCCGTGCGGACAGGTAGGCGGCGCGCCTGATGCCTCCATTTGCGCAAGCAGGGTGTTGATTTCCGAATCGCTCAAGCGGTCGCCCGCCTTGACGGCCCCCTTGCAGGCTTTTTGCAAAATTTCGTTTCGGCGCGCCTCCAGCGCAGCGGAGCCGAGCGTCGAAAGCGCGGCGATGGTCTCCATAAACTGCGGCCGTAGATCCGCGCGCCCGAGGATATGCGGCACAGCGCGGATTTGCAGGTCGCGGTCGCCAATCGGTGAAATTTCATAGCCGGCGGCGGAAAGGGCGTCCATGTTTTCTTCGACCAGACTCATCTCGCGCGCCGTCACATGAACGATCTCCGGGGTCAGAAGGCGCTGCGAGGCGCGGCCGGACTCAACGGCTTTGATAAGTTCCTCGTAGCGAAGGCGTTCGTGGGCTGCGTGTTGATCAATGAGCATAAACGCATCTTCGCATTCGAGGAGGATATAGGTTTTAAACAGCACGCCGATCACGCGGTACTGCGGACGAATGTCCAAATCCATGCACAGAGGTTCAACCCGGATGTCCGACGGCCGCGTCGCTTCACGCTGCGCAGGCGCGACGGGGCGCGGCGGCACAATCCCTCCCTCGCGCAGAGAAGGCGCTGCGTCGGAGATGTTTCCCAGGCGGCGACGTTCTTCCTGCAATTGTCGCTGCAAAGCCTCGTTTTCAAACTGAACTTCGGTCTGTTTGATTTGGGAATCAGTCTGTTTATTCGGGACTTCGGTTTTTTTGTCGGGTTCTGGCATCTGCGGTTGTATCTGTACCTGCTGCACTGTACGCACGACATTGATCTCCGAAGGCTTTTTTCGCGCTTCCTCCAGCATATTTCCGCCTGACAGCGCGCTGGCAAGCATGCGTTCCACGCTCAGGCGCGTCGCAGCTTCGTCGCGGAAACGCACCTCGAGCTTGTTGGGGTGTACGTTTACATCGACGCTGGCGGGCGGAAGCGTCAGTTCCAGCGCGCACATGGGATACATGCCGATGGTCACGCGCTCGCGGCAGACATTTTCAAGCGCCTGAGACAAAAGCAGGCAGCGCACGCTGCGTCCGTTGATAAAAAACGCTTCATGGCTGCGCGTGGACTTCGCCTGCTCGCCGACGCCCACCAGCCCCCGCAGGCGCATGCCGCCTTCGCCGCGGTCGATGGCCAGCATGGCTTCTGCCGTCTCCCGGCCATAGACGGCAAAAACGGCGTGGCGCAAATCGCCGTCGCCAAAGCTGTGATATACCGCGCGCCCATTGCTGATAAAGCGAAAGGAAATGCTGGGATTGCCAAGAATCATACGCGCCACGGCGTCGCTGACCAGCGCGCCTTCGTATTGCGGCTTTTTGAGAAAAGCGCGGCGCACGGGAAGGTTGAAAAACAAATCGCGCATAACGACCGTTGTTCCCTCCGGGCAACCGAATTCGCGCACAGCCATGTTTTTGCCGCCCTCAACGCTCAGGCGAATGCCCGATTCCTGTCCCTTTGCCCTCGTGGTCATTTCCACGCGAGAGACGGCGGCAATGGACGGCAACGCTTCGCCTCGGAAACCGAGCGTGCGAATATCGTCCAGTTGCGCGGCGCTTGTAAGCTTTGACGTCGCATGGTTTTCAAAGGCAAGGCGCACCTGGTTTGGTTCGATGCCGCATCCGTTGTCCGTAACGCGCATGTAAGCGATGCCGCCATCGCGAATTTCCACCGTTACCGACGTCGCGCCCGCATCCAGCGCGTTTTCCACCAATTCTTTGACCACGGACGCCGGCCGTTCCACGACTTCTCCGGCGGCGATGCGGCCGACGGTGGCCGCGTCCAGTATACGAATGGCCATACTTTCCTCCATCATCCGCGCGTTTGCAGAAGGCGCATAAAGTCGATTCCCGTCTTTTCTGAAACGATCCGCCAACCAGCCTCTTCGTCGGGTCGCGCGCGCAATACAGGGCGAAATCCAAAGCGTGCGTAGACCTTGATTGCCACCCAACTGGCGGTCTGCGTCGTCAGGAAGGCCGAGGCGTAGCCCAGTTCACGCAAGCGCCGCATTGCCAGCGATACCAGAACGCGCGACAATCCCCTGCCCTGGTGCGCCGCATCGACGCTCACCCAGTGCAGCAATCCTTCCCCTTCGCCCGCGTGCCAGGCCGTGGCAGTGGCGAAGGGCGCGCCGCCCTCGGTGAGAAAGATCATGCGCTCTTCCAGTTTTTTGCCGTTGAAGATGTCCGGAAAGCGCGCAAGGCCATCCTCCGGCCGGACAAATTCTCCCGCCGAAGTTTCGATCTGCGCCCAGAAGCGCTCGTCGCCAGGCTGGTAAAAGCGCCAGGCATAGGGCGCGGGAAGGTCGAAAACGGGGATGTCCTGCAGCGAAGCGGCGCGCATGGCCAGGGAAATCATCGGAACCGTTTTGTCCCACATGTTGCTTTCCTCCTCAAATGCGTCGAGCCTTTTCGTTGAGTTCAAATAGCTTGTTGAGGGCTTCGATGGGCGTCATACTCACCACATCCAGCTTGGCGATTTCCTCCACAAGGCGGATCGGTTCCAAATCGGCGATGCCAAGCTGGCGCTGCGTGCCGCGACTCTTGTCGAGAATCGTTTTGCCAATGGAGCCGCGCACCTCGTCGTCTACTTCCAGGCGCGCCATGATCTGTCTGGCCCTGGCAATGACGCCGGCAGGCAATCCGGCCAATTTGGCAACGGCCACACCGTAGCTGCGATCGGCCCCGCCGGGGACGATTTTGCGCAGGAAAATAACGTCCTCGCCCTGTTCCTTGGCGGTAATGCGATAATTGACCACGCCTTCCAGCCGGCCCTCCAATTCGGAAAGTTCATGGTAGTGCGTGGCAAACAGCGTTCGCGCGCCGCATTTCTGCGCGATGTGCTCCACCGCAGCCCAGGCGATAGAGAGGCCGTCGAACGTGGAAGTCCCCCGCCCCACCTCGTCGAGAATCAGCAGGCTTTTCGAAGTGGCGAATTTGAGTATATTCGCCATTTCGCTCATTTCCACCATGAAGGTAGACCGGCCGCCGTAGAGGTCGTCTGAAGCGCCAATGCGGGTGAAAATGCGGTCGGTAAGGGCGATATCGGCCGAGGCGGCCGGCACAAAACTGCCAATATGCGCCATGAGCGTGATCAGGGCCACCTGACGCATGTAAGTGGACTTGCCCGCCATGTTCGGCCCGGTGATGACCATCAAGCGGTGTTCCTGGTCCAGATGCGTGTCGTTTGGCACAAACAACGCGCGCCCCAGCGCTTCTTCAACAACGGGATGACGGCCGTCGATGATCTCGTAACGTCCCTCATCGTTGATGGCGGGACGGACATATTCGTTTTCCTGCGCCACACGAGCCAGCGACAAAAGCGCGTCCAGCGCTTTGAGCGCCCCCGCCGTCGCGCTCAGGCGCGGCAGGGCCTGCTTGAGCGTTTCGCGGATCTCGCAGAAAAGCTGGTATTCCAGCCGCACGGCGTTTTCCTCCGCGCCGAGGATCCTTCGCTCCAGTTCCTTTAATTCATCGGTGATAAAGCGCTCGCAATTGGCCAACGTCTGTTTGCGCACATAGCGATACGGCACGAGGTCGTAAAAAGAACGCGTAACTTCAATGTAATAGCCAAAAACGCGATTGTAGCCGATTTTCAGGTTTTTGATTCCCGTCGCCTCGCGCTCGCGCTGTTCCATTTCGGCAAGATAGGCCTTGCCATTTTGGGAGATATCGCGCAATTGGTCCAACTCGTCGCTGTAGCCAGCGCGGATCATGCCGCCTTCGCGCACGGAAAGCGGCGCGGCCTCGTCAATGGCGCGCGAGAGCAACGCGGTGATGTCCTCCATGGGATCAAGCGCCGCGGCGCACTTGGCGATCAGACCTGCCTCGCAGGCGGCGGCGTCCTTTTTGATAAGCGGCACCGCCTGCAAAGAGGCGCGCAGGGAAAGGCAGTCCCGGGCGTTGAGCGCATCGTAAGCGATGCGGCTGAGAAGGCGCTCGATGTCGTATACGCCGCTGAGGGCTTCGCGCAGGGCGTTGGCCTCGAAGGGACGGCGCGTAAAGCACTCCACGGCGTCCAGGCGCTCGCCGATTTTTTCCGCATCGCGCAGCGGCCGCTCGATCCATTCGCGCAGGAGGCGGCCGCCCATGGCGGTTTCCGTGCGGTCAAGAATGCTCAAAAGGGATCCACGTCGCCCGCGCCCCTGTACGGCCTGGGTAAGTTCCAGGTTGCGCAGCGCCGCGCGGTCCAACGCCATAAAGCTGGATCGCGCGTAGGGGCGCAGTTCAACGATGTGCGTCAGCGCGTTTTTCTGCGTCGCAGTCAGATAGGCAAGCAGCGCGCCCGCTGCGCAGACGCTCAGTTTCTCGCTCTCCATGCCCAGATCTGCAATGCTCTTATGGAAGTGTTCCCGCAGACACTTTGCAGCGTGCGCGTATGCAAAGGCGTCCTCGTCAAAGGCAGAGACGCGGTTGTCCGGCACGCTGACGGCGAGAGCGGAAGGGTCGTTGGCGATGATCTCGCGCGGCTGGATGCGCGCCAGTTCATCGGCAATGTTCAGGCGCATGTCCTCAAGCGTAAAATAGCGAAATTCGCCGGTGGAAACGTCGGCAAAGGCGACGCCGGCGCGCTTTTTTTGCACACATACGCACAATATGTAGTTTGCGCGCGTATCTTCGAGCATGTTTGTCTCGATTACCGTGCCCGGCGTTACCACGCGGATGACCTCGCGTTCGACCAACCCCTTGGTGGTAGCAGGATCGCTCATCTGCTCGCAGATGGCGACCTTGTAGCCCTTTTCGATGAGGCGGGCAAGATAGGTCTCCGCCGCGTGAAAGGGCACCCCGCACATGGGCGCGCGCTCGGAAAGGCCGCAGTCCTTTCCCGTCAAGGTCAGTTCCAGTTCCCGGGAGACGAGTATGGCGTCGTCGAAAAACATTTCATAAAAGTCGCCCAGCCGGAAAAAGAGGATCGCGTCCTTGTATTGTTCTTTGATCTGCAAGTATTGCTGCATCATCGGCGAAACCGCCATCGCCCGTCACCTCGCATGCTTCCCCGGTAAGGAATCCTCAGTGCTGACCGCAACCGCCGCCACAGGAGGAGCAGCTTCCCGAACAACCGCCTTCGCCATCGGATACCTGCCCGGTGATGATAAACTGCAGCACCTGGTTGACCTGGTTGATCAACGAGGAAAAGGCGGCGCGCGCTTCGATCATGGCGGCCACATCGTCGATCATGTTCATCTTCTCCTGCGTTTGATCCATTTCGTCGGAAAGCGCCTTCAGGGCGGCGGAATCCGGGTTTTCCCGGGAAAGCATGTCCTGAATCTGCGTGCGCAGTTCCAGATAGCGGCCCATCGCCTCCGCCGCATCGGCATTGCGATACGCGCGTTCTTCGGCGGATTTCATGTTCTGGTAGGCCTCGCTCTCGATCAGCGCCTGGCCAAGTTCGCGGGTCTTTGCAAATACAGCGTCCATTTTCTATTCCTCCATGATTCGTTTTCCGCGCAGCGTGTTGCGCCCCGCAGAGGTAATTTCTACCCGGATAAGCCTGCCGATCAGTTCAGCGCCTCCAGGAAAGTTGACCATGTGGCCGCGCGGCGTCTTGCCGCCGACCCATCCCTCGTCGCGCGCAGAAACCGACTCCACCAGCACCGTTTCCCGCTTTCCCACCTGCGCGGAAAGGATTTCCCGGGAAATGTCCGCCTGCAGGGCGATGAGGCGTTGAATGCGCTCGCTTTTGGTTTGCGCGGGCGTATCGTCAGGCATCTGCGCCGCTTTGGTTCCCGCGCGCTTTGAATAAATGAAGGTAAAAGCGGAATCAAAGCGCACAGTCTCCACAAGGGAAAGCGTATCCTCAAACTGGGCGAGCGTTTCCCCTGGGAAACCGACGATGATGTCTGTCGACAGACCGATGTCTGGTTTTACAGACCGAAGTCTATTGATCAAATCCAGGTACCGCTCCCGCGTGTAACGGCGATTCATGGCGCGCAGGATGTCGTCGTTTCCCGCCTGTACCGGCAAATGAAGGTTGGGCATCAGGTGGCGAAGTTCGCCATATGCGGCGATCAACTCTTCAGAAAGATCCTTTGGGTGGGAGGTCATAAAGCGGATGCGCGGCACGCCCAGTTCGTCTACGCGGCGCAGCAGTTCGGCAAATTCGCCCCCGCCCCCACGATAGGAATTGACGTTCTGCCCAAGCAGCGTGATCTCCTGTACCCCCTGATCCACCAGGCGTTTGCACTCATCCAAAACGGCCTGGGGTTCGCGCGAGCGCTCCCGCCCGCGCACATAGGGCACGATGCAATAGGAGCAGAAGTTGTTGCAGCCGTACATGATGTTGACAAACGCGGAGAAGGCGCTGGCGCGCTGCTGCGGCAGGCCTTCGGCAATTACGCCGTCGCTGCGCAGGACCTCGACCACCGGATTTCTCTCTTCGAGAACGCGCCAGAGATACTCGGGCAGCCGATGCAGGTTATGCGTCCCGAACACCAGGTCGATAAACGGATACTGTTTCTTGAGCCGATCGGCCATGCCCTCCTCCTGCGCCATGCAACCGCCCACGCAGATCAGGATATCCGGCCGTTCCCGTTTCAACTCCTTGAGCCAGATGACGTTGCCCAAAGCGCGGTTTTCCGCATTTTCGCGCACACAGCATGTGTTGTAAAGAATGAGATCCGCCTTTTCACGCGTTTTCTCAGGGCGCAAGCCCATTTCCGAGAGCATGCCGGCGATGGTTTCCGAATCGCGCTCGTTCATCTGGCAGCCCATGGTGACGATGTGGAACGTCTGCGGCCGACGCGCAAGAGAGCGCACGCGCGCGGCATATTCCTGTTGCCGGGCGAGTTCGTCGCCCGCGACGATGATCTGTTTTTCCAACGCGCACCCTCCTATCGCGCAAAAACTTTCAAAAGGCGAGCGCCCTCGGGCGGTCTTTCCTCGCAATACGCTTCCAGGCGAAATTCGTCGTCGGCCAGGCTGGCATCAGATAGCACGCGCGCCGTTCCTCCTACTTCGGGCGCGCCGATTGCAAGCGTTACCCCTGCGACCGGCGGCGCGGCGACGATGAGGTATGGCGTCTGATCGCCGGCCATGCGCCGCCTGCGCAGCGCGTACAGCGCCTGTCTCGCCGTGAAATCATGCAGCGGCACCAACCCGCCGCCCTGACAGACGGGACAGACATGGCACTTCTGCTTGTAAATGGGCTGACGCACCTTCTTTCGCGTCATTTCCACCAACCCAAGTCCCGTCATTCCGGCCAGGTTGGTATGGGTGCGGTCTTCGCGCAGGCAATCGCGCAGCGCCTCGAGCAGCGCCTCGCGCTGCCGGGATGAATCCATGTCGATAAAATCAATGACGATGATGCCGCCGATGTCGCGCAGGCGCAACTGGCGGGCGATCTCCCGCGCCGCCTCGCAGTTGATCTGGAAGATCGTTTCCGTCAAGGAACGCTTGCCCACATATTTTCCGGTATTGACGTCGATAACGGTAAGCGCCTCGGTGTAGTCGATAACCAGATAGCCGCCGCTTTTGAGCCACACGCGCCGACGGAACGCCGTTTCCGCCTGCTTGAGGACGCAGAAGCGATCGAAAATGGGCATATCGGCGCGATCCAGCACGATGCGACCGGCCAGTTGCGGCGCAAGCGTGGCGGCGGTCTCCAGCAATTGCGCATGCAGCGCCGGATCGTCAGTGCGCACGCTTTCCACCTCGGCAGAGAGCATATCGCGCACGGCGCGTTCGACCAGGCCGTCGTCCCGATGCAGAAGCGCCGGCGCGACGGCGCTTGCGGCGTGGTTTCGCGTGTTTTCCCAAAGGCGCTTCAGAGCGTCGAATTCGGCAAGGATTTCCGCCTCGTCGGCGTCCTGCGCCGCGGTGCGCACAATGGCTCCGCAGCCCAAAGACGCGGTCGCCGCCTCTGCGATTGCGCGCAGGCGCGCGCGCGCAGCCTCGTCGGCAATGCGCCTCGAAACGCCGATGTAATTCACCGTCGGCAAAAGCACGGCCAGCCGCCCTGGAAGCGTGATATGGCAGGAAACACGCGGTCCCTTGTCGCCGCCCGGCTCTTTGACGACTTGCACCATGATGCTCTGGCCCGGGCGCACCAGTTTTTCGATGCGCGCGCCGCGCAGTTGTTCCGCCAAGGCGGCGTCTGCGCGGGCATCAATTTGTATGTCGCCGGCATAGAGAAAGGCGTTTTTCTCAAGGCCGATATTGACAAAAGCGGCGTTCATGCCGGGCAGCACGTTTTCCACGCGGCCAAGATAGATGTTGCCGGCGAGTTTTTCGTGCCCTCTGCTTTCAAAATAGAGTTCGCACAGCGCGCCATCTTCCAAAAGCGCCAGACAGGTCTCGCCGCAGAGGCGGTCGATGAGGATCGTCTTGGTCATACGCTTTTCAACTCCATCAGCGGCGCGATCTCCCCCGCCGCATCCTCTCCCAGCAGCCGCAGGCGATGCACGCGCGAGCGGGGCGCTTCCACGCCGGCGAGACCTGCAAGGCCCGCAAGCAGCACGTCCGGCTTGAGCGTATCGCGCTCGGTGAGCATCAGGCGCGCGTACAGGCTTCCCTCACGCGCCTCCAGCGACAGAGCCAGCGGCCGCATGTCGATCTCCCGCTCGCCGGACTTGGTTTTTCGAACGCCCATCACATGCTTGGCGGCGCAGAACGCTTCGGCAGCAGCAAGAATGGCCGGCGCGCCTTCCCCTTCCGGGGTGATGCGGTAGTCCGCGCAGCGCACCAGCGCCATGGCGGCGGGAAAACGGTCGTCCACCATGCGCGCGCCGAGGACGGGCAGATCCTCCGGAAGCGCCTGGCGCATGGCTTCCTCCACGCGGCCGCGGCCCATGGGCGCGGAAAGCTTGACGTCAAGCACTTCATACTCGCTCGTCCAGCCCATGGCCAACGCCGAGGCAAAGGACATCACCGGGTGCGGATTGAAGCCCTGCGAAAAGGCGATGGGCAATCCGGTGCGATTGAGCGCGCGCTGGAAGAAGCGCTGCATATCCAGATGCGAAACAAAGCGCAGACGGCGATTCTTTCCAAAACGAAGCAGCATTCTCATCGGCAAGCCCCCTCGTAGCGGCGCATGCCGCAGCCCACGCAGCCCTTGCGGCAATCCTGCGTGCGAGCGGCGTTTTGCGCCTTTTTCCATTCGCGGAGCAAAAATTCGCGGCTGACGCCCGCGTCGAGGTGCTCCCAGGGAAAGATTTCCTCGTCCGGCCGTTCGCGGCTGGCGTAAAAGTCCGGATCAAGGCCGATCTCGTCGAAGGCCTGACGCCACAGATCGTATCGGAACTGATCCGACCAGCCGTCAAAGCGGCAGCCAAGGCGCCAGGCGCGCTCGAGCACGTCTGCCAGGCGCCGGTCGCCGCGCGCGAATACGGCTTCGATGTAGCTCAGGTCCATGGCGTGGTATTTAAACTCCACGCCCTTGATTTTGGCAAGCGCATGCCTGAGCAGCTGCTGCCGGCGCAAGATTTCCTCATTTTTCGCCTGTGCGGCCCACTGGAAAGGCGTAAAATTCTTCGGCACGAATACCGAGGCGCTCACCGTGATGCGCAGCCCCGGCGCGCGCTTTTCCTTGGGAAGCGAGAGATAGCATTCGCGCACCAGGCCGGCCAGGCGGGCAATGCCAAGCACATCCTCGTCTGTTTCCGTGGGCAGGCCAAGCATGAAATACAGCTTGACGGCCGACCACCCCTGCTCGAAGGCGTCCGTTACCGAGCGCACGAGGTCCTCCTCGGTCACGCCCTTGTTGATCACATCGCGCAGGCGCTGCGTGCCCGCCTCCGGCGCAAGGGTCAGCGCAGTTTTGCGCACCTTCTGCGTCTCCCTGAGCGTGTCGGTGAGCACGTTGTCGATGCGCTGCGATGGCAGGGAGATTTTCACCCGCCGTTCGGCGAAGCGGCGAACCATTTCTCGCGCCAATTCGGGCAGACAGGAATAATCGCCGCTGGAAAGGCTCATCAGGGAGATCTCGTCATACCCCGTGGCGCGCACCAGCTTTTCCGCCAGATCGAGCAGGCGCTCCATGGAGCGTTCGCGCACCGGGCGATAGATCATACCCGCCTGGCAGAAACGGCAACCGCGCGTGCAGCCGCGGAAAATTTCCAACATGATGCGGTTATGCACGACCTCGCCGTATGGCACGATCAGCTTTTCCGGGTAGTCGGCATGCGTAAGGTCGCTGACTAGGGCCTTGTAGACCGTTTCTGGCGCGTCCGTGCCCGGTTTGGGCGCGATTTCGGCGATGGTTCCGTCGGCATTGTATCGCACATTGTAAAACGAGGGCACATAGACGCCGGGGATTTTTGCGACCATGCGCAGATATTCTTCGCGCGGCAGCCCCGCCGCCTTCCAGGCTTTATAGGCGTCGATGGTCTGATGCGTGGAAACTTCGCCGTCGCCAAGAACAAAAAAATCGACAAACGGCGCCAGAGGCTCGGGGTTGAACGCGCAGGGGCCGCCGCAAATGACGAAGGGGCCGGAGCGGCGCTCTTCGCGCCGGAGCGGGATGCCGGCCAGGTCCAACGCTTCAAGGATGTTGGTAAAGCTCATTTCGTATTGCAAGGTGATGCCCAGAAGATCGAAATCCCGGACAGGAGAACGGCTTTCCAGCGTAAAGAGCGGAACGTTCTCCGCGCGCATCTGCGCCGCCATATCCACCCAGGGCGAAAAAACGCGTTCACATAGAGCGTCAGTACGCGCGTTGATGGTATGATAAAGGATTTTCATGCCCAGGTGGGACATGCCCACTTCGTAGGTGTCTGGAAAGAGAAAGGCGTAGCGCACCGATACGGCATGCGGGTCCTTGACCACGGCGCCGTATTCGCCGCCCATGTAGCGCACAGGTTTTTCCACGCGTTCCAGGAGCGCGTCAATCCGTTCAGAAAGGTTCAAGGCTCTACCTCCACAGACAAACATCCAATTTACTTTAGCACGAAAAGTATATTTCTTCAACGGCGGAATGTTAAAGAATTGATTTTTTCCAAATCCAACGGTATTTTTGCTTGACGCGCGCGCGAAAAATGCCTATCATTGCAGTATCATGCCACGGCGCGACTGTGTAATTATGCAGGGAGGAATATTTATGCAGAAACTGCCCTTCTGCTCCGCCGAGAAATTGCGGGAAATCGTTGCGGTTTGCCCGACACCTTTTCACATCTACGACGAAAAAGGCATCCGTGAAACGGCGCGACGCGTACAGGCGGCGTTTTCCTGGAATCCCGGTTTTCGGGAACATTTCGCCGTCAAGGCCAATCCCAATCCATATATCCTCTCCATTCTCAAAAGCGAAGGCTGCGGCGTGGATTGCGCTTCCCTTACGGAATTGATGCTTGCCAAAGCCGTTGGCTTCTCAGGCGAGGATATTATGTTTTCCTCCAATATGACGCCTGCGGAGGATTATGTGTACGCGCGCAATCTTGGCGCGATCATCAATCTGGACGATATCACGCACATTGAATTCCTCAAGCGAAACGGCGGCATTCCGGAACGCGTTTGCCTGCGCTACAATCCCGGAGGGGAATTGCACATTGGCAATACCTGTATGGGCCATCCCTGGGACGCCAAATATGGCATGACCCGCCCGCAGATTTTCCAGGCCATCCGCATTTTGCAGGGCGAAGGCGTCAAGCAGTTTGGCCTGCACACACTGTTGGCCAGCAATTCCACGGACTCAGCCTATTACCCCACCATTGCCCGGATGCTTTTCAAATTGGCGGCCGAGGCGCACGAAATGATCGGCGCGGATTTTTTCATGATCAACCTCTCCGGCGGCGTTGGCATTCCCTACCGCCCACAGCAGTCGCCCGCCAACATCGAGGAGATTGCCGACGACGTGCGCAGGCTCTACGAACAAATGATCGCTCCCACCGGGATGCGCCTGCACATCGCCAGCGAATTGGGACGGTACATGACTGGCCCGCATGGCTGCCTGGTGGCTACGGCCATCCACGAAAAGCACATCTATAAGGAGTATATCGGCCTGGATGCATGCGCGGCCAACCTGATGCGTCCGGCGATGTACGGCGCTTATCACCACATTACGATCGCCGGCAAGGAGGACATGCCCAACGACCATATTTATGACATCGTTGGCTCGCTGTGCGAGAACAACGACAAATTTGCCGTCGACCGGCCGCTGCCGCACATTGATATCGGCGATTTGGTGGTCATCCATGATACCGGCGCGCACGGTCATTCCATGGGATACAACTACAATGGAAAACTGCGGTCGGCTGAGGTGCTTTTGCACGAGGACGGATGTTTTTCGCTGATCCGTCGCGCAGAAACGCCGCTGGACTATTTCGCCACGCTTGACGGCTCGCCGTATTTTGATACGATCAAAAAAGAAACCGAAGTTTTGAATTTTAAGACTGAAGTTTCTTTCAAAGAGACTAAAGTTTGATATTACAGACCAGATTCTGCATACTGCCGCAACCGCTTGAGAATGCGGCTTTCCATGCGAGAAACCTGCACTTGCGAAACCCCCATTTCCCTGGCGATTTCCGTTTGGGTGCGGCGCTGGAAATAGCGCATGGCGATCAGGCGCATCTCCTCTTTGGGCAACGTTTTTAAAAGGCTCCGCAGCAGGAGCCTTTTTTCCACCGCCTCCATGCAATCTACGCCGATGGCGTCCTTCAGGCATATCTCCCCATCCGCGTCGATGCTTGCATCCAACGAGCGCACACTGCGGCGGGCGTTGAGCGCCAGCAATACCTCCTCTCGCGACAGCGACAGGAACGCGGCCAGTTCCTCAACGCCCGGTTCCCTGCCGCTTGTGCGAAGGATGCTTTCCCGCGCTTCCTCGAGGCGGCGTGCGTTTTCCTTGATGGAGCGCGCCACATGCACGCTGCCGTCGTCGCGCAGAAACCGGCGAATCTCCCCGAGAATGACCGGCACAGCGTAGGTGGAAAAGGCCGTGCCAAAGGCGGGATCATAGCGGTCCACCGCCTTGACCAGCCCGAGACAGCCGTATTGATACAGATCGTCGTACTCGCGGCCACGGTCCAGAAAGCGCTTGACAAGGTGCCGTACCAGCGCAAGGTTATCGCATATGAGTTTTTCGCGCGCCGCTTTATCGCCATTGCGGGCGCTTTGAAACAGCGCGCGCGTGCTTTCGTGCCTCTCCGGCGTCAAGCGCGACGCGCGTCCTGTTCCTCGCAGGCGCGCAGACGCTTTTCAAGGCGTACCGTGGTGCCGCGGCCGACTTTGGAAGTTACGCGAACGTCGTCCATGAAGCTTTCCATCACGGTAAATCCCATGCCGGAGCGCTCATCATTCTCGCAGGTGGTGAAAAACGGCGTGCGGGCAAGTTCTATATTTGCGATGCCACGTCCCGCGTCAATCACGTCTACGCGCAGCGTATCGTCTTCATACAGCGTCGCGTGTATGCGCACCGTCCCTTCTTCGCCGCCGTAACCATGCACGATGGCGTTGGTAACGGCTTCGGAAACGGCCGTCTTGACGTCGGACATTTCCTCCAACGTGGGATTGAGCGGCAGGATGAACGCGCTGATGACCAGGCGCGCAAAACTCTCATTTTTTCCGGCGGCGGGAAAATCCAGCCGCATCTCATTTTTGATTCTCATAAGCCCCTCCGCTTTCAGGCGCGTTTTTCTACGATCGAATACAAACCCGCCATTTCAAAAATCCTATCTACGCGCGGCGCTGTGCGTTCCACCGAAACGCGCCCTCCTCGCCGCGCAAGCGCCTTATAGCGCCCGATGACAAGGCCGATGGCGGAACTGTCCATAAAACTGACGCCGCCCATGTCCAAAATGAGATGCTTTACCTGCGGGTCGCGAATCAGCGCGTCCAGTTCCGCGCGGATGGGGCCGATGCGTTCATGGTCCAATTCGCCCTCAAGCCGCACGATCAGCATACTTCTGTGTTTCTCATAAGAGAGCATGGAATCATTCCCTTCGCCAGTGTTTCTCCGGCAATGATTCCATGCCCGTTGTGTCGTATCCTGCCTCGAATTTTGTATGTCTGTGCCGAAACGCGCCAACCGTTCGACGGCGCGCCGCGCGACAGGTTATGCGTCGCGCAAAAGCGCTTTGATCTCCTCTCCAGTCATGGATTCACGCGCCACAAGCGCTTCTGTCAGGCGCAAAAGATCGTCCGAGCGTTCCAGCAGTAGATTGGCGACGCGCTGGAACAGTTCGTCAAGTTTCTGCCGGCAGAGCGCCTTGGCGTCGTCGCCGCCGCCGCAGGCGCGGCCAAGCGCGCGCAGGGAAACTGCGGGCTCCCCGCCCATGCCAAGATCCATAATCAGCGCTGCCGCGAGATCCGCCGCACGGGTCAGATCGTTGGACGCGCCAGCGGTCAGGGCTTCCTCGCCTCCGACGAGCATTTCCGCCGCGCGCCCGGCCAAAAGAACCTGTATCTGGTTTTCAATATCCCGTTTTGCCAGCATGGTGCGCTCCGGCGGGATGGAGAGATTATACCCCGCGGCGCCGCCGCCTGCAGGCAGGATGCTGACGCGCTTAAGGGTGTTCTCCGGCGTCAGAATCAGCGAAATCAGCGCATGACCGGCCTCGTGTACGGCGATAACGCGTCTTTCCGCGTGCGAAGCGGTGCTTTTTCGATCCGCGCCGGCCACCGTTTTGTAAAACGCGCCGCGAATATCCTCCGGTTCGATCGCCTCCGCGCCTCGTTCCGCGGCGGCGATGGCGGCTTCGTTGAGCAGGCTTTCCAGGGACGCACCCGAAAAGCAGCTTGTGTCGCGGGCAAGCGCCTCCAGGTCAACCGCGCTGGAAAGGGGCTTATTGCGCCCGTGCAGCCGCAGGATGCTCAGCCGCTCTTCGCGCCCGGGCAGGCCGACTTCGATCTGGCGGTCAAAGCGTCCCGGGCGCAACAGCGCCGGATCAAGCGCCTCCAGGCGATTGGTCGCCGCCAGCACGATTACGCCGTCCGTAGGCCGAAAGCCTGACATTTCGCTCAGCAGCGCGTTGAGCGTCTGATCCCGCTCGTCCGAGGACATATCATCCCGTTTTTTGGCCATCGCGTCGATTTCGTCGATGAAAATGACGCATCGGCCGGCCTTGCGGGCTCTTTTGAACAATTCCCGCACACGGCTGGCGCCAACGCCTACATACATTTGCACAAAATCCGAGCCGGAGAGCGCAAAGAACGGCACGCCCGCCTCGCCCGCCAGCGCGCGGGCCAGCAGCGTTTTGCCGGTGCCCGGCGGCCCGTAGAGCAACACGCCGCGCGGCATGCGCGCCCCGTAGCGCGCGTATTTTTGCGGCTCCCTGAGGTAATCTGCAAGTTGCAGCAGGCTGGCGCGCGCTTCGTCGTTGGCCGCCACGTCGCGAAAGTCGCACTGTGGCGCGCGCGTTGCAGCATCCATTCCCGCTATGCCGCCCGCAGCCTCCGCGCGCAGCGCCCGCGGGCGCAAAAGCGTCGCGGCGATAAACAGCGCCACCGCCGCGGCCAGGCAAATGCGCGCGGCCGCGTTCACGCTCGTCGCCCCGCCGCCGGAGAGCAGAGAAAGCAACAGCCCTGTAAGCAACAGCCACATGGAGCCGGCGCTGATCAGGTTCCAGGTTCGCTTCAATTGGATCACCTCTATCGGTTAACGCATATATATTGTAACGCATATAAGGCGCGCGCGTCTACGAACAACTTTCGGCAAAAGCGGCTAAAAGCCCCGGGATTGGGAAAAGCTAGGCTGGCAGATGTGCAAACGCAGCACGGCCCAGGACGGCAACAGAACGAGGCAGGAGGCAAAATCGTGAAGCGAAATTGGATTCGCTGGGCAATTCCAGGCGCGCTCGCGGCGCTGTTGGTGGCGCTGCTGTTGCTTCTGGAACCGTGGAACTGGGAAAAACTGGATATGGAGAAATTGACGCGGCTGGACCAGACGAGCATCGTTTACGACGCAAACGGCGGGCGCGTGGGCAGCCTCTATGGCAGTGAAAACCGCGTTTATGTAGCGCTGGAGGCGATCCCCGCGCATGTGCAACAGGCATTCATTGCCGCCGAAGATCAACGGTTCTACGAACATTCCGGCGTGGATGTCGTGCGCGTATTCGGGGCGCTGTGGCACGATCTGCGCACCATGAGCCTCGCGCAGGGCGCTTCCACGATCACGCAACAGCTGATCAAACTCACCCATCTCAGCGGTGAAAAAACGCTTTCCCGCAAGGCGCAGGAAGCCGTTCTAGCGCTCCAATTGGAGCGCAAGATGGGAAAGGACGATATTCTCGAACGCTACCTCAACGTCGTCTATTTCGGGCGCGGCGCATATGGCGTCGAGGCCGCCGCCGAAGCTTACTTCGGCAAGCGCGCCAGGGAATTGACGCTCGCGGAAGGCGCGCTTTTGGCAGGAGTGATCAAGTCGCCGAGCAATTATGCGCCGCATTTGGAGCCGGAAAACGCCATGGAAAGGCGCAATCTGGTATTGGACGAGATGGAGAAATGCGGCTTTATCAGCACAGAGGAGGCCGAAACGGCAAAGCAGGAGGCGCTTTCCCTGCATCTCTCAGAAGAAAGCGCGCAGTTTGGTTGGTATCTGGATCAGGCGGCGACAGAAGCGCAGCAAATCCTGGGGATTACGCGGGATGAACTGCTCTGCGGCGGTTACGCCATTTACACCGCCCTGGACCCTCAGGCGCAGGCGGCGGCCGAGGCTTTGTTTGAAAACGGCGCGAATTTTCCCGATCCTGCCGCAGATGGCACGCCCGCGCAGGCTGCCCTGGTGGCGGAAAATGTTGAAAACGGGGAGATTGTCGCCCTGGTCGGCGGCAGAAGTTATGACGTGCGACTGGGCCTGAATCGCGCCACGCAGATTCTTCGGCAGCCGGGTAGCGCCATCAAGCCGGTTTCCGCCTACGCGGCGGCCGTGGAGGGATACGGCTATTTGCCCACAAGCATTGTCGATGACACGCCGCGCGTATTTTCAGACGGCTATGCGCCGGGCAATGCCGGCGGCAGTTACTACGGCCGGGTAACGTTGCGCGAGGCGCTTTCGCGCTCGCTGAACGTCGCCACGGTAGATTTGGCCGACAAGATCGGCGTCGCAGCGCTGCGCGCGCAGATGGAGCGCTTTGGCCTCGACCCCGCAGACAGCGATGCAAACCTCGCGCTGGCGCTCGGCTCCATGACCGAAGGCGTTTCCCCCGCGCAATTGTGCGCCGCATACTGCGCGCTTGCCAACGGCGGCGCGCGCGTGGAAGCGCACGCTGTGCGCAAAATTGTCGATCGCAACGGCAAAGTGCTTTATCAGGCGGAAGTCCCCGCGAAGCGCACCGTGTCCGCGGAAACGGCCTGCATCATCACCGATATGCTTACAACCGCAGCGTCGCAGGGAAGCGCAAACGCACTCAGCGCCGTGAACGCCAGCGTGGCGGGAAAGACGGGAACCGTCGGCATGGAGGACGGCGGCAACCGCGACGCCTGGACGGCGGCCTATACCCCCAAACTGGCGGTGACCGTATGGATGGGATTTGACGACCCGGACAGCGAACACGCCATGCCCGACTGGGCGGGCGGCAGCAGTTATCCGGCGCGCCTGTGCGCGGCGTTTCTCTCCGCTGTTGACGAAACCTGGCGACGCGGCGATTTTGACACGCCGGCTACGTTGCGCCGCGTGGACATAGACGCGCTGTCGCTTACGCAGGATGAGGCCGTTGCGCTGGCCGCCGAACGCACGCCCGAGGCGTACGCGCAAACGGAACTTTTCTACGCGGGCCGCGAACCGCAGACGGTAAGCGACAAGTGGGACGCGCCCGAGCCGGTCACAGACCTGGAACTGGCAAGCGCGCCGGGTGAAGCGCCGCTTTTGCGCTTTACTGCGCGCGATGAAAACGCGGAATATATGCTCATTCGCCATACGGACGCGCGCGCCGAGGCGGTCGCCATTCTGCGCGGCGAGGCCGGCGAACGCCTCGAATACGCCGACAGTTCTGCGGACACCGCGCAGGCGCACGAGTACAGCGTCATTCCCCGCCATGCGTTGCTTTATGCAGAGGGCGAACTGCTCACAGGCGCGGAAAGCCTGCGCGTGCGCTATACGCCTGGCGGACTGCTGGGACGCCTTGAAGGCCTTCTTCAGCCCGCCTCGCCGACCGCGCCGCCTGCGGAGGCTGAACCATTGCAGGCCCTGTTCAGCTAGGCGAAACGCTTCAGAGGGAATTCCCCCATCGGCGATGCCCTGCGCGTGAGGCGCGAGCCTGCCTCCGCCTGCAAAGACTCGCGCAGGGCGAACCATTTGCGGACGGGAGCGGCAGGAACGAGGCGCTTAAAATGCAAAAAACCGCGCTTTGGGCAACGTCATCTGGCTCAAGGAGTTGAAACGGGAACGGCCGGATATCCTGATCTGCGTGGGCGGTTGCATGGCGCAGGAGGAGGGCATGGCCGAGCGGCTCAAGAAACAGTATCCGTTTATCGACCTGGTGTTCGGAACGCATAACCTGCATCGGCTGCCCGAGTATCTCTGGCGCGTTCTCGAAGAGAGGAATCCGGTGGTCGAGGTCCTGCGCAGCGACGGCGTAATTGCCGAAGGCCTGCCGCAGCAGCGCGCCAGCGCCTTTTCCGCGTTTGTCATCATCATGTACGGCTGCAACAACTTCTGCTCCCATTGCATCGCGCCCTGGTGGAATTGCTCGCGCGGACGAGGGAAGGCCTTGCGGCGGTAGTTCCGCTGTATGGATCCGCATCCGGTCCCCCCAAGGCGCCGGATTCCTGGCCCGTCCTCTTCGCCGGCGCCGGTTTCAAAGCGGTGAACGCACGCCCGTTTTACAGGCACAATTCGCCGCCGCGCGCAATCCTTCGCTGCGCCGCCGCAGCTGCAAACGCCCTGCGGATGTGGAAAATGCAGTGAGAACCCATTCCCAGGACGCTATTTTCAGACGCCTCATGCAAAAAAAACGACGCGCCGCGCGCCCGGCTTTTTTTGCGTTGATGAAAACCTTCCCGTTTTGCCGGGCGGATGCGGATATGCGGGTCCTTTTCTCCTTGCATGCAAGCGCCGCGGGTTTTCCCGGCATTTGCGCATCTGCCAAAGATTCCCGCCCTATCAGACGAAAACAGCGCCCGCCCACGAGTTTCGCGCGGGCGGGCGCTTTCGGTTTGTTACTCGTTTCCCTGCAGGGCAGGCTGCGCCGGCGGCAATTCATCCGCTTTTGCAAGCGGCGTAAAGACGAGTTGGCCGTCCTTTGCCGTCATGGAGACGCGGTCGCCCAGCTTGATCTTGCCGTTGAGGATCTCCTCGCTGAGCGCGTCCTCCACCATGCGCTGAATGGCGCGGCGCAACGGCCGCGCGCCATATTGCAGGTCGTATCCGGCCGCGCTGAGCAGATGGATGGCGGAATCGTCCACCTCCAGGTCGATATCGCGCTCGCGCAGGCGCTTTTGTACGTTGGACAGCATCAGGGCGGCGATGCGGTCGATTTCCTCCTGCTCGAGGGCATGGAAAACGATGATCTCGTCCACGCGGTTCAAAAACTCCGGCCGGAAGATGCGCTTGACCTCGTCCATGATGTTTTCACGCATGGCCTCATAGCCCTTGTCGTCGCTGGAACTGCTGCCAAAACCGAGCGAGCGCTGCTTTTTCAGGGTGTGCGCGCCAGCGTTGCTGGTCATGACGACCACGGTGTTCTTAAAGTCCACCACGCGGCCCTGCCCGTCGGTAAGACGGCCGTCCTCAAGAATCTGCAAAAGCACGTTGAACACGTCCGGGTGCGCTTTTTCCACTTCGTCAAAGAGAATGACCGCGTAAGGCTTGCGGCGCACCTTCTCTGTAAGTTGGCCGCCCTCCTCGTGGCCGACATAGCCGGGCGGCGAACCGATCATGCGCGAGACGGAGTGCTTTTCCATATACTCGGACATGTCGATGCGGATGAGACTGTCCTCGTCTCCAAAGAGGGCCTCGCCCAGCGCTTTGCAAAGCTCGGTCTTGCCTACGCCTGTGGGGCCGAGGAAGATGAACGAGCCGATGGGCCGGTTCGGGTCTTTCAGGCCGGCGCGGGCGCGGCGCACAGCCTTGGAAACGGCCGTAACGGCCTCCTCCTGGCCGATGACGCGGCGATGGAGGATTTCCTCCAGGTGCATCAGGCGCTCGGCCTCGCTCTCGGTCATGCGCTTGACGGGGATGCCCGTCCACGAAGAGACGATTTCAGCGATCTCTTCTTCGCCGACGGTTTCCACCTTGGAGGTGCGCTTCTGCTCCCACTCCTTGCGGCGCTCGACCATTTCGTTTTGCAGTTGCTTTTTCTGATCGCGCAAATTGGCCGCCTTTTCAAAGTCCTCATGCGCGACCGCTTCTTCGGTCTCCTTGTTGAGCACCTCCAGGCGCGCCTGCTGTTCCTTCATGTCCGGCGGAGCGGTGAAGGCCTTGATGCGCACGCGCGAGGCGGCCTCGTCCACCAGGTCGATGGCCTTGTCGGGCAGGAAGCGATCGGAAATATAGCGGTCGGAGAGGTTGACCGCGGCGACGATGGCTTCGTCGGTGATGTGCACGCGGTGGTGCGCCTCGTAGCGATCGCGCAAGCCGCGCAGGATCTCCACCGATTCCTCGCGCGTCGGCTCGCCTACGTTGACGGGCTGGAAGCGCCGCTCAAGCGCAGAATCCTTCTCAATATACTTATGGTATTCCTTCAGGGTGGTGGCGCCGATGCACTGCATCTCGCCGCGCGCCAGCAGGGGTTTGAGAATGTTCGCCGCGTCAATGGCGCCTTCGGACGCGCCCGCGCCGACGATGGTGTGCAATTCGTCGATGAAGAGGATGACATTGCCCGTCTTGCGGATTTCCGCCATGGCGTTTTTCAGACGCTCTTCAAATTCGCCTCGATACTTCGCGCCCGCGAGCATGCCGGCCAGGTCCAAGGAAACGACGCGCTTGCCGCGCAAAATTTCCGGGATGCTGCCCTCGACAATGAGTTGCGCCAGCCCCTCGACGATGGCGGACTTGCCCACGCCCGGCTCGCCAATCAGCACGGGATTGTTCTTGGTGCGCCGCGAAAGGATTTGCACGATGCGCTCGATTTCCCGCGCGCGGCCGATGACGGGATCGAGTTCGCCGGCCTGCGCCGCCTTGGTAAGATCGCGGGAGAACTGATCGAGGGAAGGCGTTTCCTGATCCTGCGCCGCAGCGCCGGAAGGGCCTTCCTCGCCGCCGTTGAGCACGCGCAGAAGTTCTTCGCGGGCTTTGTTCAGGTCCATGCCCATTTTGATCATCACATGCGCCGCCACGCCTTCGCGCTCGCGCATCAGCGCCAGCAGGATATGCTCGGTGCCGACGTAATTCTGTTTCAGATCGCGCGCCTCGCGCACGCTCTGCTCAAGCACCTTTTTCGTTCTGGGCGTGTATACCATGGTTTTGATCGGCGAGTTGTCGTCGCCGCGGCCGAGAATCTGAATGATCTCCTGGCGGACGGCGTCCAGCGTCACGCCCTTCAAAACGGCGGACGCCGCGCCAGGATCGCTGAGCACGCCCAAAAGCAAATGCTCTGTGCCCACATAGGCTCTGCCCAGTTGCGCGGCCTCCTGCTGGGCGCGCATCAGCGCCCGCTGGCCGCGTTCGGTAAATTTCGCAAAATATGCCATGGGTTTCCTCCATTGTTTGTTTCGTCAATCCGCGACCAGTTGCAAAAGCTGTTCGCGCAAAAGCCGGGCGCGCAGTATCTCGCCTTCGCGCTCGCCAATGAGTTTTCCGGCGCGCACGCCCAAAGAGCCGGGCTGCATATCCATCATCAGGGCGTCCAATGCGCGCAGCGGCGCGTGCAGATAGCCCATGCTGGCGGCGTAACGGATATCCGAATAGCGCCGCATCCATTCCTTCGCAGACATCAGGCGAGCGTTGAGCGTTTCGCCCCAGGAGCGCAAAAGTTTGTCCTGCAACGCGTACATGTCCTTCTTTTCGACACGCTCGCGCATGGCGCGCTCGTGGCCGACGATCTGCTCGGTGGCGGCCTGCAAAGAGCGAATGACATCGTCCTCGCTTCTGCCCAGCGTCACCTGGTTGGAAAGCTGATAGAGATCGCCCTGGGCTTCGCTGCCCTCGCCGTACAGCCCGCGCACAGTAAGGCCCATCTTGGCCACGGCCTGCATGATGGCGCCGATCTGCCCGCCTTGCGCGATGGCCGGCAGGTGCAGCATCGCCGAGGCGCGCATGCCCGTGCCCACGTTCGTGGGGCAGCTGGTCAGGTATCCCCACTGCGGGTCGAAAGCATACATGCTCTGCGCGCCCAAAGCGTCGTCGGCATTGAAGGCCAGTTCAGCCGAGCGCTCCAACTGCATTCCCGGCAAAAGACCCTGGATGCGCAAGTGGTCCTCTTCATTGAGCATGACGGAAACCGTCTCGCCCGAGGAGATCAGCGCCGCGGAGCGCTGCGGGTATTTGAGAAGATCATAGCTGATGAGGTGATGCTCTACCAGGCGGCGGCGCTCGTCGTCGCCCAATTCGCTTACGCGCAGCAGCGAAAAGGCGTCGCCCTCAGGGCTGTTTTTCATTGCTTCGTGCGCGCGCTCCACGACCGCCTCGGCGGCCTCGCGCGTCAGCTTCGGGGAAAAGGGCAGGTCGCGATAATTCCTTGCCAGCCGCACACGGCTGGAAATGACGACGTCCTGCTCAGGCGCCTGTGGATAGTCATGCATCGCTGTGCTCCCCCTCTCCCTTGGCGGCGTTCTCCGACGGTTCCAACTGTTGCTTGAGCGCGCGTATCTGGTCGCGCAGCCGCGCCGCTTCCTCGTATTCTTCGGCGGCGATGGCCTTGACCAGATCCTGGCGCAGCCGGTCGATGTTCATGCGGATGGAGACGTCGCTTTTCACGCCTCCGGGTATGCGGCCCGCATGCTGCACATTGCCATGCACGCGCATTAGAAGCCCTTCCAGGGGCTTGCGAAAGGCCTGATAGCATTCCGCGCAGCCAAGCATGCCGCTTTTCTGGAAGGCGGCGTAAGTCGTGCCGCAGGACGGGCAGACGAGGTCGGCAAATTCGCCGCTTTCTTCGCCGTCGCTTCTGGCCGCGGCCGCGGACTCCAGAAAGCCGCTGATCAGCCCGGCAAGATTGGTAAAGTCCAGGCCGGGGATCTGCTTCTGATATTTTGCCATGCACACCGGGCAGAGATTCCGCTCGGTTTTTTCCTCTCCGGAAATGGTCGTCAAATGAAATTGGGCGGGACGGATTCCGCATTCGTCACACATCATGGCGCTCGCCTCCCTCCAGATTGCGAAATACCTGCTGCAGCATATTCTTCAGGATCGATGCGCGCAATACGTCCTTTGCGCTTACGGGCAGCGCCAAAGCGTTGCGGGCTACGGCCGCGCGCATCAATTTGGCCTCGTTTGCCGTTACGATCTTGCGGTCGAGCAAATGTGCGATGATGGCGCAGGCGCTGTCCTCGTCGATGGAGTTGCTCACGCGCTTTAAGAGCATATTGAGCAGATTCCCCTCACCGCGCTCGCGCATGCGCACGATGCGCACATACCCGCCGCCGCCGCGCCGCGATTCGATGATATAGCCGTGATCCACGGAAAACCGCGTCGCCAGCACATAATTGATCTGCGAGGGCGCGCAGCCAAAATGTTGCGCCAGTTCGTTGCGGCGCACCTCGATCTGCGTTCCTTCGTCCATCAGTTCCTTGATGAAGCGCTCGATGGAGTCGCTCAATTGAGCCATGCCGATTCACCTCTCTCAAGACGGCATACAAATTGACCATCTCTGACTATTATAGCGAAAGATGGTCAAAAAATCAAGCCTTTTTGCGCTTTTTACGGTTTGTTCATAAATTTCCGCGGATTTTCAGAAATTCCAGGGTCAGCGCGGCGGAATTCTTTGCCGCCATAGGCAAAAACTCCTCGTAGGACATTGGGGCTTCCTCGTTGCCGCCGTCGGAAATGCAGCGGATCACCGCGCAGGGGATGTCGTTCATGCGGCAAACCTGGGCGATGGCGCCCGCCTCCATTTCGCAGGTAGCGGCGGAAAAGAGGCGGACAATCTCCCGCTTGCGCGCAGAAGAGGCCACAAACTGATCGCCGGAGGCAATGCGGCCGCGCACGACGCGTATGCCCAGATCTGCCGCCGCCGTGCAAATGGCCGTCGAGGCCAGACGGTCGCACGCAAAGGCGACCATATCGACGCCGCGAATGGTGATCGTTCCCGGCGCTTCGCCCATAGGGGTCGTATCCATATCGTGCTGAACGACGTCCGTGCCTACGACGATGTCGCCCACGCGCAATTCTTGGGAAAGCGCGCCGGAAACGCCGGTGTTGACGATCAATTCCGGTTCGTAAACGAGGGCCATCGTCTGCGCGCAGACGGCGGCGTTGACCTTGCCCACGCCGGCGCGGGCGACGACCGTTTCCACCCCATGAATGCTTCCGCAGACAAAGGGGATGCCGCTCACTTCGCGGCGCACGGGGCGCTCCATTTTTTCTACCAGGCGCTCGATCTCGATATCCAGCGCGCCGATGACGCCGATCATATCAAACACTTCCTTTCGTAAGCAGCACGACCGCCTGTGCGGAGAGGCCCTCTCCCCTGCCTTCGTAGCCCATGCGCTCGGTGGTGGTGGCCTTGACGTTGGCGCAGTCCGATTGCACGCCCAGGGCCTCGGCGATGTTCAGACGCATTTCTTCTATGTAAGGCGAAAGTCTGGGGCGTTGGGCGACGATGGTGATATCGGCGTTGGCCACGCGAAAACCGCGCTCAGAGACAAGGCGCATCACGCGCGCGAGCAACAGCATGGAAAAGACGCCGCGATATTCCTCGTCATCGTCGGGAAAATGGCGGCCGATATCGCCCTCGCCCAGCGCGCCGAGTATGGCGTCCATCAGGGCATGTACGGCAACGTCCGCGTCAGAGTGCCCGTCCAGCCCCAGAGGAGAAGGCACCTCCACGCCGCAGAGCACGAGAGGCCGTCCCTCGACGAGCCGATGCGCGTCGAAGCCCGCGCCGATGCGGAAAGTATCGCTGCCCAGGCGCATAAAGTCCTCCTTCGTGGTCAGCTTGATGTTTGCCGGGCTGTCCGGCGCGGTGAAAAGCGTTACGCGGCCAAAATGCCGCTCGTAGAGATCGGCGTCGTCCGTCGCCTGCCAACCCTCGGCCTGGGCGCGCGCGTGCGCCGCAAGGATCTCGGCGCGACGAAAGGTCTGCGGCGTCTGTGCGGCGCGCAGACGCGAGCGATCCAACGTCGTTACCCGGCCGTCCTCGCCGATTGCCTTGATGGTGTCCACGACCTCCGCGCAGGCCACGCCGCTGCCCGTCGCGCGCGCCAATTCGATGGAACGGCGCAGGATATCCGTGGTGACGAACGGACGCGCCGCATCGTGAATGGCGACGATCTCCGCCGTTTCCGGCAGCGAACGCAGGCCGTTGTACACCGACTGCTGGCGCGTCTGACCGCCCTCGGCGAGGCATTTGACCAACGCGCTCCTGCCTTCGCTTGCGCACAGGGCTTCATATGCCGCCCGGTCGCATGCGGCAAGCACAAGCACGCAGCCATCGAAAAGGCCGCTTTCCTCCAGCGCCCGCAGACAGCGACGCAAAACGCTTTCGCCGTTGACGGCATGCAGCACCTTGTTTTTCCCCAGCGCCGCGCGCTCGCCGCGCCCGGCGGCGACCACCAACGCCCACGCGCTCATGCTTTCACGCGGTACATGTCGGCCGCGTCCTGCTTGAGCGCGTGCTCGCCGATGGAGAGCACCTCGTATTCCGTGTATTTCTCGCCGAAGCGCACGCCCAGAACGTCCCCCACGCGAATATCGGTTCCCGGTTTGGCTTCCTTGCCGTTGACGGTAATATGGCCCGTGGAGCAGGCGTCGTTGGCGACGCTGCGACGCTTGATGATGCGCGACACCTTGAGAAATTTGTCCAGGCGCATGGAAGTCACCGGCGCGCGTTCCACGGGTTTTCTGGCTTCTACAGCCTTTCTGCTCATGCCTATCCTCCTGACGCAAACAGGATCGCCTCCGCGGAAGCGACCCTGTTTTGATCTTTCGCGCGCGTGCCTTACGCCACGCGCCGATCTCCCGCGCCCTCAACGGCGCAGCGGGCAATCAGAATTCGTCGCGCAGACCCTTGCCGGCCTTGAAGGTCGGGGTCTTGCTGGCGGGAATCTCAATCGTCGCGCCCGTCAGGGGGTTGCGGCCAGTGCGAGCGGCGCGCTCTTTCACTTCAAACGTGCCAAAGCCCATCAACTGCACCTTGTCGCCCTCTTTGAGCGCCTCGGTAACGGAGTCGATAAAAGCGCCCAGCGCGAGCTCTGCCTGCTTTTTGGACAATCCGGACTTTTCCGCGATCTTCGCGACGAGAGTAACCTTATTCATTGGTGCCACCTCCAAATATTCTCAGCCATGAAACCCACATGGCCTCGGCCCGGACGATTTTCAGGGCGAACCCGGGCGTGCCCTATCCCTGCTGAAATTCGCCCTTCGAGCCAAAATTCCTGCATGGTTCAGGCATTTTCCGACAATTTTACGCGATCCCAATATGCGTCCATCTCCGCAAGCGTCATTTCCGCCGGACGGCGGTCGTCATCGAGGATGAGGCGCTCCATTTCCGCGAAGCGGGCGATGAACTTGTTCGTAGCGCGGTTGAGGGCGATCTCGGGATCGACTTTGAGCAACCGCAGCACGTTGACCACGGCAAAAAGCAGGTCGCCAGCTTCCTCCTCCACGCCGGCGGCGCCGTCCACTGCGCGCGAAAGCTCTTCCGTTTCTTCGCCGATCTTGTAAAACGCCGCGCGGGCGTTTTCCCAGTCAAAGCCGACGTCGGCGGCGCGTTTTTGCACTTTTTCAGCGCGCATCAGCGCCGGCAAACTCTTGGTAACAGAGCGCAGCACTTCCGTCTGCGTGCTCTGGCCACGCTCGGCCTTTTTGACCTTCTGCCACAGATCGAGCACCTCGTCCGCAGTATCCGCTTTGGCGCTGCCAAAGACGTGCTGGTGGCGGAAAATCATTTTGTGGGCAATGGCGCTTGTCACATCGCGGATGGTAAACTCGCCGTGTTCGCGAGCGATTTCGGCGTGCAGAACGATCTGCAAAAGCACGTCGCCCAATTCGTCGTAGAAGGCGTCCATATCTTCGCGGTCGATGGCGTCTACAGCCTCATAAGCCTCTTCGACAAGGTTGGTGCGCAGCGTGGCATGCGTCTGCTTGCGATCCCACGGACAGCCGCCGGGGGCGCGCAGAATGGCGATGACCCGGTTGAAATCGTCAAACCCATAGCGCTCCAGTTTCGTCAGGTCGCGCTGCGCCGGCACCAGCGCGCAGAGGCGGTGGTCGTAGGCGGGCAGGCGGTCCAGTTCCACCAACGTCGTGCGCACGATCTCGCCGTCTCCTGCGCGCACATAGATCGGCGATTCCTCGGGATAGCAGTCCATCAAAAGAAGCTTGACGTCCGAGGCCAGTTCGCGCGAATCCAGTTCGCGAATCATGGCGTTGCGATCCGCATGCAGAACGCATGTTTCCCACTCGGCGGCCGCCCAGCAATCGGTCGCGCCGTCGGCATAGGCCCACAGCCCCTCTTCGACCGGCGGCCCGGCAATGACGCGCGCGTTCGCCCCAGCAAGGCGCAAAAGTTCGCTCACACTGCGGTCGCGCACGTCGAATACGGCGTAGGCGACGCTGCCCTGTTCCGACGCCTCCAGAACGGCTTGCGCCGCCAGGCGCGCATGCTCGTCAAAATCCTCGGCCGTTTCATACAACGCGTCCAGCGTTTCAAAGGCGACGCCCTTTTCCGCCAGTTCGTCCCCAAGGCCGCAGCGACGCGTATGCAAAAGCACCTTCTCGGCGCTTTCCAGCGCCTTTGCGGCTTCAGACGTCAGTTGTTCGCGGCGATGGCCGCATCCGATCACGATAATTTGCGACATAGCATTTGAATCCTCCGCAAAACCATGACCGGATTATAGCACATTTTTCCTGTGTTTGCAACGGCGCTTTACTGCTCCATCTGCCTTGCGATGATGCTGGTGGTCGTCTCCGCGACTTTCTGATCCACCTCGCCCATGCTGGCGCCGGAATCGCGGCTGAGAAGGATCAGCCCGCCGATGATCTCCCCGTCGGCGAGGATCGGCGCGACAAGCTGGGCGGTATAGGCCTCGGCGCGGTCGTCGCTGGTAATGGGGATCATTTTTGCGCCGGAGACCAGATTCAGCACCGAGATCTGGCGGCTTTGCAGTATGTTTTCCACCTCGGCGCTGAGCGGCTTTTCGATCAGTTCGCGCTTGGCGGCGCCAGTAGCCGAGACCACTGCGTCGCGATCGCAGATGCAGGTGATGTGCCCAAGCGTTCGGTAGAGGGAATCGGTATAATCCTTGGCGATGTTTGCGATTTCGCCGATGGGCGAATACTTCTTAAGCACGACTTCGCCGTCGTGATCGGTAAAAATTTCCAGCGGATCTCCCTCGCGTATGCGAAGCGTGCGACGGATTTCCTTGGGAATAACGACGCGCCCAAGTTCGTCGATCCTGCGCACGATGCCTGTCGCTCTCATGGCTATCTTCCTTCCAGCAGTTTTCTTGGAACCTACGATCCACGCTTATTATTCAGGAGCACGCGGCGAATTATGCGTGCTAGGCGCAAAAGTGCGTCGCTGCCACTTCCAGCCAGTTGCGCTTTTGGGCGCGCTTTGCTATACTGAAAAGGCAAAACACAGACAGTTGCGGAGGCGGATGCAAATGAAAATTCTGATTCTGAACGGGCCGAATCTCAACATGACCGGCATGCGCGAGCCAAACATCTACGGCCGTACCGGCTATGAGGAGATGATGGCGCAGGTCGAACGCGCGGCGCGCAGCCGCGGGCATGAAGCGCGCATTTTTCAAAGCAACTATGAGGGCGCGCTCATTGACGAGATTCAGCGCGCCTGGCGCGACAACTTTGACGCCATCATTGTCAATCCCGGCGCCTTCACGCACTATTCCTACGCCTTGCGCGACGCGCTTTCCTCCGTGCCGATGCCTGCCGTGGAGGTACATCTGAGCAATATCCACGCCCGCGAGGAATTTCGCCACCGCTCGGTCACAGCGCCGGTCTGCATCGGCCAAATTGCAGGATTTGGCGCAGAAGGCTACATTTTGGCCATGGATGCGCTGCATGCAGCCAGGGCCGTCAAAAATATCTGATGACGCAGGAATGCAACGCAGTCTTGCACAAAATAACGGAAATTTAGCAAAAAAGCGGTAAACTAGTGCTGTACTTTTGAGAATTTGCAGTATATAATGATAACATCTTGCAAATTCAAGGAGGAAACGCACCATGTCCTACGCAAAGGAAGTTCTTGCTCATCTTATAGAAAGAAATCCGGGCGAGCCGGAATTTCATCAGGCCGCCAGCGAAGTGCTGGAATCCCTGGCGCCCGTGGTTGACAAGGACCCCGTTTACCGCCGCAACGCCATCCTCGAGCGCATGGTCGAGCCGGACCGCGTCATTCTCTTCCGCGTTCCCTGGATGGACGACGAGGGCCATATCCGCGTCAACAAGGGCTATCGCGTCCAGTTCAACGACGCCATCGGGCCCTACAAAGGCGGGCTGCGCTTCCATCCCACGGTGAATCTGGGCATTCTCAAATTCCTGGGCTTTGAGCAGATATTTAAGAACTCTCTCACTGGGTTGCCCATCGGCGGCGCAAAAGGCGGCGCGGATTTCGACCCCAAGGGCAAGTCC
>DVIA01000064.1 GCA_018711655.1 Candidatus Pullichristensenella avicola | reverse complement strand
GGGATATTTCGAAGTACGCTCTGTTTTAGAATTGGCAGCCTTTATTATTGGACTTATCGTTTTGAGGAGAGACACACTGAGGAATTCTGTGCTAATGGGAACAATTAGTATAGTTCTAGCATTTTTACTTGATATGGTTATTCCGTTTCATTTTGGATAGAAAACTTCCCATTTATTGGGGAGATAGCAAAGTCAGCCGGGCCAGCGGGCGGTCAAGAGGAACGGCGGATATACGCGCCGCCCGCCGCCCCAAATCGTTTCTGGCAAAATTGGCCGTGCAAATGTGTGTTTCTTTATGGTATAATCGGCAGGACAAGACCATCCAGGAAGGGACGTGAATGCCATGCACAAGATTTTATTCATCTGCCACGGCAATATCTGCCGCAGCCCCATGGCCCAGTATGTGCTGCAGGACATGGTGGAGAAACGCGGCATCGCCGATCAATTTTACATTGATTCCGCAGCTACCAGCACCGAGGAGATCGGAAACGGTGTGCATCCCGGGACCAGGAGAAAACTCCGGGAGGAGGGTATTTACTGCGGAGACCACCGGGCGAGACAGCTGCGCCGGGAGGATTACGACCGGTATGACTACATACTGGGGATGGATCAGTGGAATCTGCGGAATATGAAGCGGATGCTGAGGGAGGACCCGGAGCATAAGATTGGACTGCTTCTGGATTTTACCGGGCATCCCAGAGATATTGCGGATCCCTGGTATACGGGAGATTTTGACGCGACCTATGAGGATGTGCGGGAAGGGTGCGAAGCCTTGCTGGAATACCTGCAAAAAATGTCGTAAATGAATCGAAAAATGCAAAATTTGCCGAAAACCGCATTTCCGAGATCCCCGAAAGAATAGCGAAAGAGAGCATAGAAAAACCCCCGCCGCAGGAAAACCTGCCGCGGGGGTTGTGTTATCTTCGAAAAGATTTCCGATGATATCGGGTCTTACAGCTGAGGACCAGCGGGAACCAGTGCCTTGCCGGCTGCGTTGCCTTCGTACTTCGCGAAATTCTTGATGAAACGTCCGGCCAGATCCTTTGCCTTTGCATCCCACTCGGAAGGATCAGCGTAGGTGTCACGCGGATCCAGAATACCGGTGTCAACACCCTTGAGCTCGGTCGGTACCTCAAAGTTGAAGTACGGGATCTTCTTGGTCGGTGCGTTTAAGATGTCTCCGTTGAGGATCGCGTCGATGATTCCACGGGTATCCTTGATGGAGATACGCTTGCCGGTGCCGTTCCATCCGGTGTTTACCAGATAAGCCTTAGCGCCGCTCTGCTGCATTCTCTTAACCAGCTCCTCTGCGTACTTGGTCGGGTGAAGCTCAAGGAAAGCCTGTCCGAAGCAAGCGGAGAAGGTCGGGGTGGGCTCGGTAATTCCACGCTCGGTACCTGCCAGTTTAGCGGTAAATCCGGACAGGAAGTAGTACTGGGTCTGCTCCGGAGTCAGGATGGATACCGGAGGAAGTACGCCGAATGCATCCGCGGAGAGGAAGATTACTTCCTTTGCAGCGGGAGCTGCGGAAATCGGGCGAACAATGTTCTTGATATGCTTGATCGGGTAAGATACACGAGTGTTCTCGGTAACGCTCTTGTCGGTAAAGTCGATCTTGCCGTTCTCATCCAGAGTCACGTTCTCCAGAAGAGCGTCACGCTTGATGGCGTTGTAGATATCCGGCTCGGACTCCTTGTCCAGATCGATAACCTTTGCGTAGCAGCCGCCCTCGAAGTTGAACACACCGTTGTCATCCCAGCCGTGCTCGTCATCGCCGATCAGAAGACGCTTCGGATCGGTGGAAAGGGTGGTCTTACCTGTTCCGGAAAGGCCGAAGAAGATGGCGGTGTTCTCGCCGTTCATATCGGTGTTGGCAGAGCAGTGCATGGAAGCGATGCCCTTGAGCGGCAGGTAGTAGTTCATCATCGAGAACATGCCCTTCTTCATCTCGCCGCCGTACCAGGTGTTGAGGATGACCTGCTGGCGATCGGTGAGGTTAAAGACGACGGCCGTCTCGGAGTTGAGGCCCAGTTCCTTGTAGTTTTCGACCTTGGCCTTGGAGGCGTTGAACACCACGAAGTCAGGCTCGAAGTTCTCCAGTTCCTCCTCGGTGGGACGGATGAACATGTTCTTCACGAAATGGGCCTGCCAGGCAACTTCCATGATGAAGCGAATGGCCATGCGGGTATCTTTGTTGGTGCCGCAGAAGGCGTCCATGACGAACAGGCGCTTATTGGACAGTTCCTTGATGGCGATGTCCTTGCAGGCGGCCCAGGTTTCCTTGGAAGCGGGATGGTTGTCGTTCTTGTAGCCCTCGGAGGTCCACCACACGGTGTCCTTGGAGGTCTCGTCCATGACGATGAACTTGTCCTTGGGGGAACGGCCGGTGTAGATGCCGGTCATGACATTCACGGCGCCCAGTTCGCTGACCTGGCCCTTTTCATAGCCTTCCAGGCCGGGCTTGGTCTCCTCCTCGAACAACGCTTCGAAAGAGGGGTTATATACGATCTCGGTGGTACCAGTGATGCCGTATTTGGTCAAGTCGATCTTTTTCATCAAAAAATACCTCCTGCGTTTGCTCTATCAGTATTATAGCAGCTTCTTTGCCCTTGTGCTGTTAAGTTTTGAACAAATAGAAGCTAAAACTTGCGTGCGCCGCGCGTTTTGCCGCCCGCCGGATGCGGCGAAAGTTACAATCGTGGCGGCGATGTTTCCATTGCGGGGAAACCGGGTAAAAGCCCCGGTCTTTTCCGGGAGTTTATGTTTTTCCCAAAACCGTCATATTTTTCCCGGACTGTGAATAAATTTAGAAATGTAGGCATTTATTTCAAATATATTACAAAACCATTGAAATGTGTTGCAAAACGCGCTATAATGCCGTGGAAGGGAGGGTGAAGCGCATGAGAAAGGCGGCGGTGTGTGTGGCGCTGCTGTTTTTGGCGGCGGTTCTGCCCTCCCTGACGTTTACGGAGGATCAGGAAACGGTCTGGCTGGCGCGCGCCGTGTATGCCGTGGCGCGCGAGGAGAGTTACGAAACCAAGCTGGCCGTGGCCTGCGCCGCGCTCAACCGCGTGGAAAGCCCCTGGCATCCGAATACGCTCGCGGGCGTGCTGGCGGAAAAGCATCAGTTCCCGGCGGGCAACTACTACGATCAGGACAGCCTGCGCGCCGCCCACGAGGCCCTGGCCGGAAAGCGGACGCTGCCGGCGAATGTGATGTACTTTCTGCCTGTCGAGGCGCAGGCGCGTTGGGGCGAAGCGTATTTTTACGAAACCATCGGCGGCCTGGCGTTTTACACGCGCGACGGCAACCGCTGAGGGCGCCCAACGATGCGATCGACTTTGGCTCCGGCCGCGCGCCGGGGCTTTTTCTGTGGAGGAAAGGGATGGATTGGTTCGACGACGTGCGCCTGCGCGCAAGGCGGAAAAACAAGGTGCTGTTCATACCCGGAGACAGCCTGCTGGACGGGCTTTCGGCGCTTGTTGAGGGAACGGGACGGCTGGCCCTGGCGCTTTGGGCGCTCGATCTGGCCGCAGAGGCCGTCGCGCGGCTGGAAAGGCTGCTGCCGGGCGAGGCGCGGCCGGCCGAAGCGTTGCGGCTTTCCCGGCTGTGGGCGCGCGGCCAGGTAAAAATGCCCGCCGCCAAGGCCGCCATCCTCGCCTGCCACGCCGTGGCGAAGGAGGGTGTTTCTCCCGAGGCGGCGGCGTTTTGCCACGCCGTGGGCCAGGCCTGCGCCGTTGTACACGCGCGCGGACACGCGCTGGGCTTTGCCGTTTACGAGCTGACGGCCATCGCCCGTCGCGAGGGCGTGGAGGAATGCAGGGCCGCCGTCGAAGGGCGCGTGCGCGAATACGCCGCGCAACTGGCGCGCGCGCAGGCCGGGGCCCAAAGCGCCTCCGGCCCGTGGGCGAAATTTCTCAAGCAGGGGTGAAGCGGCAAATGCCGCGCCGGCTCAATCTGCCGCGCGCGCTCCCGCCCTGCGCAGTTGGGCCGCGCGCGCGGCCAGCGTTACCAGGCCGGAGACGAGCAGGGGAAGGTAATAGGAAATGCCGCGCGTGAGGATCACCGCGGGGTAGAGATGCCGCGCGCCAAAAATGGCGTCGTAAAGCACCAGGGACACCGTTTCGCTGATGCCCACCGCGCCGGGCAGGGGCATCATTTCCACCGAAACGGACAGCAGCAGTTGCAGGCCCATCATTTGCCACACCGTTACGCCCGAAAGCCCCATGCCTTCGTAGACGCACCATGGGATCAGCAGATACAACACGCGCTGAAAAAGCACGATCAGAAAGCTTTTCGCAACCGGCCCGGGATGCGTGCGCATAAAGCCGGCGCAGTCGTGAAACCCGCGCAGCCAGGCGTCGAGTTTTTCCCGCGCCGCTTCCTCTTTGCGAACGATGCGCCCCCGCGCCAACAGGCGCAGACACCACAGGCAGAGGCGGCGAATGGTCTTTTGCGCGTACAGCGCCATGACGATGACGAGAATCACGATGATGTTCAGCGCCAGCCCCAGCACAAACAGGAACCACATGCCCACGACCTGCGCGTGCAAAAAAGCGAAGTTGGTCAGATACAGCGCGAAAAACAACACCAGCATGGCGAGCTTGTAAAGCACCGCCACCACCAGCAGCACGACGGTCGATTCCGTTACTTTGTAGCCATCCAGGCGCATAAACACGACTTCGAAGGGCTGACCGCCGCTGGAAGAGGGCGTGATGGCGCTGAAAAAGAATTCGATCAGGTGATATTTCAGCCGCCGCAGCGGGCCCATGGGCCGCCCCATGCCGCGAAAGAGCACCGCCGCCGAACTGCCGCCGCAGAACAGATACAGCCCCATGCACAAAAGCCCCAGGCCGATCAGCCAGGGATTCGCGCTTTTGAGGGTGCGCGACAGGGTTTCCACATCGCAGTCGCGCAAAAGCCACCAGAAGGTGGCGGCGATCAGCGCGGCGAGGAAGAACAGTTGTAAGATGAGATTTCTGCGGGAGCGACCGTTCATTTTGTCCATAGCAAACCATATTATACCACAGCGCCGCCTTGTTTACAACGCGGCGCGCGGCCGCGGATGATTTTTAATCTTGCCGGTTGCGCATGGCCGCCGACGCTTCTGCGCACACTAACGCCATCCGGCCGATAGGAATGTCCGCGCAAAAACGCCGCGGCAAATGGCCGGCGCAAGGGAGCGGCCGGAGGCCGCTTCCGATTTGTTTGTGCGCTTGCAAAGCACATGCGTCCGCCGATCAGAATACACGCCCCGAGAAAAAACGAAAACTTAACATTTGTGTGCTACAATGAGCGCATTCTGCAAGGAAGGAGGAAAATCGCATGCGGGAACTGCTTCGGCCCGATCGCCTTTTCGACCTGGACAAGAGCATCGCCGCCGCCATTTTTGCGGACGTGGGCTATCCCTGGGAAGTTCTGCCCAAAATTGGCGATTTCGTCGCGCAACTGGGGCAGACGCTCAGCGAGGACGAGTACGAGCGCGTGGGCAAGGACGTGTGGATCGCCAGGGACGCCGTGGTCGCGCCCACGGTTTCCATCGCCGGCCCGACCATCGTCGATCATGGCGCCGAACTGCGCCACTGCGCGTTCATTCGCGGCAAGGCCGTGATCGGCAAAAATTGCGTGGTGGGCAATTCTGTGGAGGTGAAAAACGCCATCCTCTTCGACAACGCGCAGGTGCCGCACTTCAATTATGTGGGCGACAGCATACTGGGCTATCGCGCGCACATGGGCGCGGGCGCGGTCACGTCCAACGTCAAAAGCGATAAATCGCTGGTGACAGTGCGCACCGACGACCGCCGCATCGCCACCAACCTGCGCAAATTCGGCGCGCTTCTGGGCGATTATGTGGAAATCGGCTGCAACAGCGTGCTCTGCCCGGGCGCGGTGATCGGCCGGGGGACCACGGTGTACCCCACAAGTTGCGTGCGCGGCTTTGTGCCCGAGCACAGCGTTTACAAGGACTTTGACAACATCGTGCCCAAATGGGATGAGGACGTAAAGTAGGGGGAAAGCGTATGGGACGACTTTTTGGAACCGACGGCGTGCGCGGCGTCGCCAATGAAAAGCTCAACATCGAACTGGCCATGCGCCTGGGCGGCGCGGCGGCGGCGGTGCTTTCCGGAAACAGCCGCAGGCGGCCGGTGTTCGTCGTCGGCATGGACAGCCGCATGTCCTCGGACATGCTGGCCATGGCCTGCGCGGCGGGCCTGTGTTCCGTGGGCGCGGACGTGATCATGCTCGGGCTGGTGCCCACCCCGGCGGTGGCCTATCTGATGGGCAAATACAAGGCCGATGCAGGCGTGATGATCTCCGCTTCGCACAACCCGGCCGAGTTCAACGGCATCAAGATGTTCAGCGGCGAGGGCCTGAAACTGCCGGACGAGTTGGAGGAACGCATCGAAAGCTACGCGCTGGGCGAGATCGACCCGCCCGCGCCCGCCGCGCCGGAAGGCATCGGCAAGGTTACTTACATGGGCGATCAGGTGGTCAAGGATTATGTGGATCACCTGCTCAGCACGGTTTCGTATTCCCTGGACGGGCTGAAGATCGCCGTGGACTGCGCCAACGGCTCCGCCAGCCGCACCGCCCGCCGCCTGTTTGCGATGCTGGGCGCGGAAACGCACATGCTTTCCGACCAGCCCGACGGCTTCAATATCAACCGGGATTGCGGGTCCACACATCTGGAAAATCTCAAGGCGTATGTGCGCGAAAACGGCCTGGACGCCGGCGTGGCCTTCGACGGCGACGCCGACCGCTGCCTGATGGTGGACGAGAACGGCGACGAGATCGACGGCGATATGATCATGGCCATCTGCGCGCGGGACATGAAAATGCGCGGCAAGCTCAACAAAAGCACCGTCGTGGGCACGATCATGACCAACCTGGGCTTTATCAAGTTCTGTGAGCGCGAAAACATCCGCTTTATTGCCACCAAGGTGGGCGACCGTTTCGTCATGGAAGAAATGCTCCTGGAGGAATACAGCTTTGGCGGCGAGCAGTCCGGCCACCTTATCTTCCGCGATTTCGCCACCACCGGCGACGGGCAGTTGACCGCCATTCAGGTGCTCAGCCTCATGCGGCGCGAGGGCCGGAAGCTTTCGCAACTGGCGGCGGTGATGACGCGCTATCCGCAGGTGATGATCAACGTGCGCGTCTGCGCAGACGGCAAACTGCTGTTCTACACCGACGCCGAGGTCAAGCAGGCCGTGGAAGAGGCCAAGAAGGAACTGGGCGGAGAAGGTCGCATCGTCACGCGCGTTTCCGGAACCGAGCCGCTCGTGCGCGTAATGGTGGAAGGACAAAGCGACGCGCAGATTCGCGCCGTCGCCGAACGCGTGGCGGACGTGGTGCGCGAACGGCTTGGGGAATGATCCCCGGCGAACAAAGCGCCGGAGCCGCGCGGCGCGCGGCGGACGAGGCGAGGGGAACATCGAACGGTTCGGCGGATGCCCCTCCGGCGGGCGCCGGCCCGTCGTCAGGCGGTCTACAAATATGCGGGCGACCGCAAAACAAAGGGATCGCCGCGATCCGGCATGAAACATACGACCCGGGCGCTCGGAGGCATCCGCGCGCCCTTTTTGCGCGCCTGGCGCAAACGCCAAAGCGGAAAAACGCGGGGGCTGCCGCAGGTGTTTGAGAATCGTGCGGAAGAAACGGGCGCGAAGGGTACAACGCTGCCTTTCGCGCGGTTGCAGCAGGAGCGAATGGGCGCGCAAACGCCAAAACGGAAAAGCGGAGCGAGGAAGCGTCTGCGGAAAAGCGCGAAGGGCGCTGGAGACAAAGGCAAGCGGCGCGGCTGAAAACGGCGCGCGAAGGGCGTCGGGGACAGGCGTTTGGGGAATCGCGCGGAAGAAACGGTGCGTGAAGGTGGGTTCCATGCAAGACGCGCTGCGGCGGCTGCCCCGCGGGAGGCGTTTTCATGCAAAGTTTCTTGCGTGCGGGGCTGTGGGCGTCGTCTCGTCGTATATCCCGTCCTGCGGAAGCCCAAAGTCCCCTGTGCGCGGGGCGTGTGGGTAAATCATCAAAGATAGAGCTTTTCTTTACTCCAAAGTCCCCTGTGCGCGGGGCGTGTGGGAGGGAAGGCGGCACGGTGGCATACCTGACCTACAAGTTCTTTGCGCGCGTGGCGCGTCGGCAGCGAGGAGACGATGAAAATCGCCGCAAACGCAAAAGCCCCCCTTGCGCGCGCGGCATGTGGGCCCTCCAGCGCAGCGGCGTAAGCCTCGCCCGGCCAAAGCCCCTTGCGCGCGGGGCATCCGGCCGCCAAAGCCCCCTGCGCGCGGGGCATGTCGTCAAAGGCTACCGCAAAGGTTTCCGCATCGACCTCGCGCCCCAAAGCCCCCTGCGCGCGAGGTATGTCGGCATTTCATCCTGTGATTTCTCAAACTCCAACCAAGGTCCCCTGCGCGCGGGGCATGTCGCGCAAGGCGCGCCGACCCGCGAAGAGCCGTGACGGAAGGCCCGCTTCTTTCCCGTTTGCGGCTTGACAACTTAACGCGCCGGCCGTATGATAAACAGGAAAGACGGCGTCCGCGGCGGACGCCATACAAACGTCCCGCCCCGCGGGAGGAAGGAGCGCTCGATGGACGCGCGCAAGGCTGAACGGGTGCTTGGGGCGCTCGCCGAACTCTATCCCGAGGCGCGGGCGGAACTGCACTTTTCCAATCCCTACGAAACGCTGGTGGCCACCATTCTTTCAGCCCAGTGTACGGACCGGCGCGTCAATCAGGTGACGGCAAAGCTCTTTCCCCGCTATCCCACCGTGGAGAGCATGGCCGCGCTCGCGCCGGAGGAATTGGAGATGCAGATCCGCGAATGCGGCCTTTATCGCAACAAGGCCAGGAACATTGTCGCCGCCTGTCGCGCCATCGTTGAGCGGCACGGCGGCAGGGTGCCCTCCACGCGCGCGGAATTGATGGCCCTGCCCGGCGTGGGCCAAAAGACGGCGGGCGTGGTGCTTCTGGCCGCCTTTGGCGACGACCAGATTCCCGTGGACACCCACGTTTTTCGCGTCTCCCACCGCGTCGGGCTGGCCGACGCCACCACCCCGGACGGCGTGGAAAAACAGTTGCAGGCCATTCTTCCCCGCGAGGAATGGTCGCACGCGCACCATCTGCTGATCTGGCACGGCCGCCGCATCTGCCACGCGCGCGGCCCGGAATGCGACCGCTGCCCGCTCAAGGCGGAGCTTTGCGAAAACGGAGCGTAGGATATGGCATTGTTCGTAGACATCGTCAACATTACGGTCAAGGCGGGCGACGGCGGCAACGGCTGCGTCTCTTTTCACCGGGAAAAATATGTGCAGGCCGGCGGGCCGGACGGCGGCGACGTGAAATTTCTCGCCACCGAGCGCATGCACACGCTGATGGACTTCCGCTTCAAGCGCAGGTTTTTTGCGGAAAACGGCGCCGACGGCACGGCCAACCGCAGGACGGGCAAGTCCGGCGCGGACGTCGTCGTCGAAGTGCCCGTGGGCACGGTGGTCAAGGAGCGATCGACCGGCCGCGTGCTTCTGGACATGCGCGAAGCGAACGTCGAGCGCACGCTGACGCGCGGCGGCAACGGCGGCTTTGGAAACCAGCATTTCGCTACGCCCACGCGCCAGGCTCCGCAGTTTGCCAAGCCCGGCGAGAAGCGCGAGGCGATCGAACTGACGCTGGAACTGAAATCCATTGCCGATGTGGGCCTGGTGGGCTTTCCCAACGTGGGCAAATCCACCATTCTCGCGGCGGTGACGGCGGCGCGTCCGAAGATCGCCAATTATCACTTTACCACGCTGCAGCCCAACCTCGGCATCGTCCGCCTGGGCGAACGCAGCTTCGTCATGGCCGATATTCCCGGCCTGGTGGAGGGCGCCAGCGACGGCGTCGGCCTCGGCCACGATTTCCTTCGCCATATCGAAAGAACGCGCGTGCTCATCCATGTGCTCGACGTCGCCGGCAGCGAGGGCCGCGACCCGGTGGAGGATTATCGGGCCATCATGCGCGAACTGGAGGCGTATGGCGATTTGAAAAACCGCCCCATGCTCGTCGCCGCCAACAAGACCGATCTGCCCGGCGCGGAGGAAAACATCGAGCGTTTGCGCGCGGCGCTGCCCGGCGCGCGCATCTTCCCGGTTTCCGCGGCTACGCGCAGGGGCTTCGAGCCGCTTTTGCACGCCGCCGCCGACCTGCTCGACCGCCTGCCCGCGCCCGAGCCGTTCTATGAAGAAGAACTGGAGGCCGTGCAGGCCGAAGAGGGCTTTACCGTGGAAAAAGACGGCGCCGCCTATGTGGTCGCCGGCGCGTCCATGGACAACCTCATCCGTTCGGTGAACTTTGAAAACGAGGATTCGCTCAATTATTTCCACCGCATGCTGCGCAAGTGGGGCGTAATCGACGCCCTGCGCGAAGCCGGCGCCCAGGAGGGCGATTCGGTCGTCATCGGCGAGATGGAATTCGACTTTGTGGACTGACGCACAAGGAGGCGTATACTGATGACCACCAAGCAGCGCTCCGCCCTGCGGGCAATGGCCAATACCATCGACCCCGTTTTGCATATCGGCAAAGACGGCATCAACGACAATCTTGCCAAACAGGCATGGGATGCGCTCGAAGCGCGCGAACTGATCAAGGTGACCGTGCAGAAAAACGCCCCCATGAACGCGCGCGAAGCCTGCGCCGAACTGTGCGGGCGCGTGCATGCCGAGCCTGTGCAGGTCATCGGCAGCCGCTTTGTCATCTACCGGCAGGCGCGGGAGAATTCCAAAATTCGCCTTGAGGACCTGTAAGGAGCGTCATTCGAACAGCCGCCTGGGAACGGGCGGCTTTTTCCATCCCAGCGCGGCGAGAAAAAGCGTCAAAAGCGCCGCCCCCAGATAGAGGGGATTGCCCAAAAGCAGGTACATCGCCAGCAGCAAAAGCCCAAACAGCAGCCTGCGCGGGGCGCGTTCGCGGCTGACGACAGGGCGCAGGCGCCGCCGGGGCGCGGGGGCCTCCTTCTCCGGCGGCGGAAAGGCGGTCAAAAGCGCGACCAGCCGTTCGCCGTCCACAAGGCAGACGCGGGGCTTGGCAAGTTTCGCGGCGCAGGCATGCGCAGCCGGGTCCGCCCGCGATGTGGTGACGATCAGGAGGCGTCCGCCTTTTCGGCCGCGCCAGGCGTCCAGCACGGCGTTGACGTCCAGCGGCGGGCCCTGCGGGTGGCGCGGCAGGAACAGGATTTCCGCCTCGGCCGTCTGGCCCGGATACGCCTTTTCCAGCAGCGCGCGCGCCTCTGCCTCCGCCGCGCTTGCGTCCAGCAGCGCCCAGCGCTCCGCCTCGGCGCGGGCGCGGCGCTTTTTCGCTTCCCGCCCCGGCGCGCGTCTGGCCAGCGGGGCAAGCGCGCGGCGCAGGCACAGCGCGGCAAACAGCGCGCACAGCGCCGCCGCCCAGATGTTTTCAAACGCGGAAACGAAAAACAGGTAGAGCAAAAGCGCCGCCAGCATATGGCCCGCCGCGCGGTCGATCTTTTTGCCCATGCGCATCCCTCCCCGACAAATTTTTCCCCAAAAACGGCCGCTCATGCCGCGCCGCGGAAGAAAAGTGCTTTTCATGCGCCGCCGCATGGTGTATAATAAAACCATGGAACGCAAGAAGATCGGCATACTCGGCGGCACGCTCGACCCCGTTCACCTGGGACACACGGCGCTTCTGCGCCTGGCAAAGGAGCAACTCGGCCTTTCCCGGGCCGTCCTCCTGCCCGCGGGCGATCCGCCGCACAAGCACTGCCACGCCACGGCGGAGGATCGCCTGGCCATGGCGGAATTGGCGGCGGGAGACGAATTTACCGTTTCGGATATGGAGGTGCGCAGGAAGGGCGCGACCTACACCGTGGATACGCTGCGCCGCCTGCGCGCGCAGGAGCCGGAGAGCGAACTTGTCTACATCATCGGCGCGGATACGCTGCCCAACCTGCCCACCTGGCGCGAATACCGGGAGGTATACAAGCTGTGCGCCTTCGCGGCGGCGCGGCGGGGCGGGGAAACGGAGGCCGTGCCGGAGGGGGCGCGCGTTCTCTGGCTCGAGGGCGACCCGCCGGACGTTTCTTCCACCCATGTGCGCGAAACGGCGGCCGTTCGCGGCGATCTGCGCGGCCTGGTGGACGATAAAGTGGCCGCGTACATCCGCGAAAAAGGGCTGTACCTGATGAACGTGCCCGAAGTGGAAGCGGAGGCCATGCTCCAAAAGACGCTCACCGGGCGCCGCTTTCGGCACACGCTCGGCGTGCGCGACACGAGCGAGCGCCTTGCCCGCATTCACGGCCTGGACGCGGCGGCGGCGCGCGTGGCCGGCCTTTTGCACGACGCGGCCAAGTGCCTGCCGGTGGACAGGCAGCGCAGCCTCGCCGCGGGCCTTGCCGACGAGGGGGAAATGGCCAACCCCGAGCTTCTTCACGCCCCCGCGGGCGCGAGGCTGGCGCGGGAGACCTTCGGCGTGCGCGACGAAGAAATCCTTTCCGCCATCCGCTGTCACACGCTGGGCGGGAAGGAAATGACGGGCCTTATGCTGGCGGTGTTCGTGGCCGATTTTATCGAACCGGGGCGCGAGGAATTCCCCGGCCTTGCCGAGGCGCGCGCGCTGGCGGGAACCAATCTGCGCGCCGCGGCGTCCAAGTGCGCGCAACTTACCCGGAAACATCTCGAAGAAACGGGCCGCGCGGCGCACCCGCGCATGGAAACGATGCTATACCTTTAGGAGGGAATTGCCGGAATGATGAAATCCAGGGAACTGGCGCTGAAAATCGCGGAAACGCTTGACAAGAAAGGCGCGACCGACATCACGATCCTTGAAGTGGATCACCTGACCTCGATCACCGATTATTTCGTCATCGCTACCGGCCGCAACGTACAGGCCGTGCGTTCGCTGGCCGAGGACGTCGAAGAAAAACTTGACGAGGCGGGCGTTCCGGCGCGCCGCCGCGAGGGAATGAACGAATCGCGCTGGGTGGTGCTCGACTACGCGCACGTCATCGTGCACATTTTCCACCCCGAAGAGCGCGAGTATTACAACATCGAACGCCTGTGGATGGACGGCTCCAACCAGATCCCCTTCGCTTCCGGCGAACCGGGAAACGCCTAGGCGCCCGCAAAGCGCGGCGCGCCGTCTGGATTTGCGAACGCAGCAATTGCCTCCAAAGGGATATTTGGAGGCGATTTTTGCTTTCATCAGGATGCGGGCGCTCGCCGCGGCCGCCCGCGCGGAGGACGGCCGGTTTTTTGCGCCGCCTGTTTATGATTTGTTGAATATTGTTCTCTATGCTCAGGCGCGGAGGGGTGCGCATGCGACATACAATTCTGATTGTGGACGATGAACGGGACATGATCGCCCTGCTGCGCGACAATTTCGCCATGCTCGGCTATCTCGTGCTCACGGCGGGAAACTACGACGAGGCGGTAAAAAAGGCCGCGTGCGGCCCGGACGTCATTCTTCTGGATGTGAATATGCCGGGGCGCGACGGCCTCAGCGTTTGCCGCGCCATCCGCCAGTTTGTGCGCTGCCCCATCGTCTTTCTCACCGCCCGCGTTTCCGATGCGGACAAGATCGAAGGCTTCGCCGCCGGCGGCGACGATTACGTCACCAAACCGTTTTCTCTGGACGAACTCAACGCCCGCGTGGCCGCGCATCTGCGCCGCGAGGAACGCCCCCGCCGCCAGGCGCGCGTCTATTTTGCCGGCGACGTGGCCGTGGACTATCTGGAAAGGGCCGTCTATGTGCGCGGCGAACGCCTGCCGCTGGCGAAAAAGGAGTTTGAAATCATCGAACTGCTCTCGCAGAACCGCGGCCAGGTGTTTGACAAGGAGCGCATCTACGAGCGCGTTTGGGGATGGGACAGCGAAGGCTCCAGCAGCGTCGTCGCCGAGCACATCAAGCGCATTCGCGCGAAATTTGCGCAGGCCGGCGCGCCGGGGCAGATTGAAACCGTTTGGGGAGTGGGCTACAAATGGGTAAAGTGAAGGCGCGCAAACGCCGCCTGCGCAGGCTGTCGCTCAAATGGAGCTTTTTCCTCTACGCCGCCGTGGCCGTGCTGGCGGCGCTCGCGGCCATCATGCTTTTGACCGCCATCTGCTCGGAATTGCAGAGCGACCTCTACGACCGTTGGGAAATGCGCTATGGGGAGCAGTACCGCATCCCCGCGCAACTCGTCGTCGATGGCGAGGTGGTGGGGGAGCAGATGGCCTATTCGACCTCGCTGTTTGAACTCGTGCCCGAGGAAGAATACGCCCGCTACACCCTTTACGGCCGGATCACGCTGCTTTCCTACCCGGTCGTCTCCATCCTCTCCATCCTCATTGCCGGCGTGCTGTTCTATCGCCGCAAATTGAAAGGCCCCCTGCGCGCCATCGAGGAGGCCGCCGGCCGCATCGCCCAAAATGACCTTGATTTCACCATCCCCGCGCTGGAAAAGGGCAACGAGATGGACAGGGCGCTTGCCGCCATGGAAAAGATGCGCTTTGCGCTTGCCGCTTCCAGCCGCGATCTGTGGCGCACGCTCGAACAGCGGCGGCAGATGCAGGCCGCCTTTTCCCACGACCTGCGCACGCCGCTGACCATTTTGCGCGGTTACAGCGATCTTTTGAAGAAATACGGGCGCGACCGCCTGACGCGGGAAAAGATGCTCGATACCCTCGCGGTGATGGACAGCCATATTGCGCGCCTCGAGCGCTACGCCGCCACCATGGGCGAGGCGGCGCGGCTGGAAGAGGTCGCCGTCGCGCCCGCGCCGGCCGGCGTCGCCGCCCTGCGCGCGCAGATGGCGGAGGAGGGAAAACTCGTCTGCCGCGGACTGGCCTTCGCCATGGAGGGCGACGGCGACGGCGCGGTATGCGTGGATGCGGCGCTGATCCTGCGCGTGTTCGACAACCTTGTTTCCAACGCCGCCCGCTATGCGCAAACGCGCGTGACCGCCGCCTTTCGCCGCCTCGGCGACGTCCTTGTGCTCTGCGTGGAGGACGACGGCCCCGGGTTCACGCCCGAGGGGCTGAAGCGCGCCGCCGAGCCGTACTTTCGCGACAAGTCCGACGCGCGCGACGGCGAACATTTCGGCCTCGGCCTCTACATCTGCCGCACGCTCGCCGAACGCCACGGCGGCGCGCTCAGCGTGGAAAACGCTCCGGCAGGCGGGGCGTGCGCACGGGCGGTATTCAGAATTTCCCCGCCGGCATAGATAAAAAGTTTAGAACCTCGCGCTATGCTCCTTGCATACGGAAGGAGCGCGGCGCACCCCGGCCCTCGCTTTTGCGGGCCGGGGGACGCGCGGCGGTTGCGTCCGGTGGGACCTTGCCGCGCCGGTGCAGGCGGCGAAAGCGGAGCGATGCAAAGCGGGCCTGTCGCCGCGCATTGCGGTATGACGGCGGCCCGCCGCGGTTTTCGCCCCTCGATTGCGCTCCTTTCCGGCGAAAGGAGCGGTTTTTGTGGAGAACGGTATCGAACTGCGCGGCGTGACGCGGCGCTTTGGCAGGAAAACGGCGCTGGAGGATGTGACGCTGCGCATGGAAGGCGGCGTTTTCGCCCTGCTGGGCCCGGCCGGGGCGGGAAAATCCACGCTTTTGCGCGTATTATCGACGCTGCTTCGCGCGGACGCCGGAGAGGCGCGGGTGTGCGGCGTGCCGCTGAAAAGGGCCGGCGCGGTGCGCGCCATTACCGGGTATCTTCCGGAGGAGTTCAATATCTACGGGGATATGCGCGTTCGCGAGGCTATGGACTATCTGGGCGCGCTTTCGGGACTGGACGCGCCTACCTGCCGGGCGCGCACGGGGCAACTGCTGGAACTGGCAGGGCTGGAAAAGCAGGCGGATGCGCGCGTGCGCAGGCTTTCGCGGGGCATGTTGCGCCGCCTGGGGTTGGCGCAGGCGCTGATCCACGACCCGCGCGTGCTGCTGGCGGACGAACCGCTCCGCGATCTGGAGGTGGACGACCGCGTGCGCGTGCGCGCCCTGCTGGCCGAGGCGGCGGTCGATCGCCTGGTGGTGGTCGCCGCCCGGGCCGCGCGCGATGTGGAGGACCTGTGCGCCCGCGTGGCCGTGCTTGAAAACGGCAGGCTGCGCGCGCAGGGCGCGGCGAAGGAGATGATCCGCCGCGCGCGGGGCCGGGTGTTCCTGGCGGAACTTCCCGAGAGCGCGCTGGAGGATTTCCGCCGCCGCTTTCGCGTGGCGAGCGTCGTCGAGCATGGCGAGCGCTGCGTGGCGCGCTTTGTGGCCCCGGACGGCGCGCCGGGGCTGGGCCGCGCGGACGCGCCGTGCCTGGCGGACGCGTGTCTCCTGTGCCTGGAAGGGGGCTGGACGCGATGAGGCTGTGCTGGATGGAACTGCGCCGCGTCTGCCGTTCGACGTCGTATATCGTCGCGGTGACGGCGCTTGTGCTTTTCGCGTATTTTCAGGATATCCTGCCGCCTTCGGCGATGCTCGTCCCACCCGGGGCGGAGGCCGCCGAAGGCCTGCGGGCGCATGTCGTTTCCGAGGAGGAATACGCCCTTGCGCGCGACGTCGATCGCTTTTCCGGCGCGCATGCGCGGCTGTTTTGCAGCCGGATGGGCCCGGCCCTGGCGCTGGCGGGCGCGCTGTGCGCCTCGGAACTGTTCCTGCGCGACCGCCGCGGCGTGCGCGCGGCGGTGTACGCGCGCGGGGCGTCCTCGTGGGGGCTGGTCGCACGCCGTTGCGCCGCGCTTTCCGCGGCCGTGTTTTTGCCGGTTGTGGTCATGGCTTCGGCGCTGAGCTGCGTGGCGGCCGCGGATTATGGGCTTTTCAATGTGGATATGACGGCCTATTTCCGCTACGCGCTGGCGTGGCTTTTGCCGGCGATCCTGCTCGGCGTCGGCGCGGGCGCGTTGGGCGCGGCGCTGAGCGGTCTGCCGCTGGGCGCGGCGGCGATGGCGCTTTGGGTCTGGGCGGAGCGCTGTCCAAGCGCGTTCCGCCATGCGTCCTTCCTCGCGCCCCGGCATGAGGCGCTGGGGCGCACGGAGGTGTTTCTGACAGGGGCGGCGACGCTTGCGCGCGGGCGCGTCGGCGCCGCGCTGCTGGGCCTTGCGCTGATGGCGCTCGCGGCGCTGGCGGTGGAACGCCGCCGTGGCGGCGCGCCTTTTGCGAAGCGTTTCAGCCTTGCCGCCCGCTTTGGCAAAGCCTTTCAGCCGCCGAGGCAAGCGTCGCAGACGCGCGGCCGTTGAAGGGCGCGTTCTTGGCCGGACGGCGCGGCGCGCGAGCGCGCAACCGGATCGCCGCCGCCCCGCGCGGAACGCGTTTTGCTGGGGACGGTCTTTCACCGCCCCGCGCGTGAAAGCGCCTGGTGACCTGCCACGCGCCCGACACCGGAACCTTTTTCACCGCCCCGCGCGTGAAAACGTCGGTCTATACGGTGGGCTTTATCGCCGGTCGCGCTTTTGCCACCCCACGCGTGCGAAAACGCCGCGCTTGGGAACGTCGGAAAGCGTCGGCCGGCCGTTTTCGCCCCACTGCGCGTGAAAGCGCCAATTTCACCGCTTTCCCGTTTCCGCGTTGCCGCCTTCGGGTTGCGCGACCACGCCCGCCTCGTTTTGTTCGCGCCGCCGGTCCGCTCGCGCCTTTGCCGGGATTCGCTTTGCCATTTGCCCTGCGCTCGATCGACGCCTCATCGCCCTGTGAGCGGCCCGAAATTTGAAGAAATTTTTGCAGCCATCGTCGGCGCTCCCGCCTGGAGCGCCTCTTTTTTGTCTGAATTCTGTCGAATTTTGAAAAAAGTATGAAATTGGTGGCAAATAGTGGCGCATTATCCCGTTTTGTGGTAGAATGTGGGAGAGTGGACGGCAAAGAAGGGGGTGAAGGCTTGAACGGCGCTGAATTTTCCGGGAACTATACGCATACGATTGACCCGAAGGGCCGCGCGACCATTCCCGCCGCGTATCGCGAAGCGCTGGGAGAGGGCTTCACCATCGGCCTGAACAACGAATTTAACGCCATTGCGCTCTATCCCGTAGAGAAATGGGAGGAGATCGGCCGCCGCCTGGAGCGCATTCCAGACAGCGACGCGCGTGGCATGGCCTATGTGCGCCTGATCAAGGCGTTTTCCTTTCCGGGACAGCGCCTGGACGGCCAGGGCCGCGTGCTTCTGCCCGCGGGCCTGCGGCAAAAGGCGGGCATGGACAAGGCCATCCGCTTTGTTGGCGTGGGCCGGTACCTGGAAATCTGGGACGAGGCGCGCTTCGCCGAAGCCTGCGCCGCGGCCGAAAACGACATCGAAAGCCTGCTTTCCTACGTCAACGACCGTTACTATGGCCCGGACCGGTTCTAAGGCAAAAAGCGAGGGAATAGAAATGAACACAAACACGCGAAGAAAAGAAGATGCGGCGCGCGGGCGCAGGGCCCGCGTGGCGAAGCTCGTGCTGGCGGGCGTGCTCTTTGTCGGCATGTTTGTGCAGATCGGCATGCTGGCGGGCATCTCGGCCCAGTCCAAGGAACTGGACGCGGTCGGGAAGGAGATCGTCGAACTCAGCGCCCATCGCGACAACCTGCAGCTGTCCCTCTCCATGCTCAAAAACCCGGAGCGCATTGGGCAGCTTGCCCAGCAGATGGGCATGGAACGCCCCACCCAAGACGCCATTCGCGTGGTGAGCCTGGCGCTGACCACCGACGATACGCAGACGCAGACCGCCGAATTGCCCGGCGGGGAAGGAGCGGTTCAGTAAATTTCAAGGCGGGGAGGGATGCGGTTGGTTCTTACAGGACCCGTCGTCCGTCGCCGCCTTGCGGTATGCATGGCCGCCTTTTTCGCCCTGTTTCTGGTTTTGACGGCGCGGCTTTTTTACCTGCAGGCCATCGCAGCGGAGGACCTGCAGCGGCGGGCGCAGGCGCAGTGGACGAGCCGATCGGTCATCGCCCCGACGCGCGGCGCCATTTACGACCGCAACGGCGCGGTACTGGCCATGAGCGCTACGGCTTACACGGCCTCGGCCAGCCCCCGGCAGGTAAAAGACGCCGCGGCTTTCGCGCGCGTACTTGCGCCTGTACTGGACATGGAGGAAAGCGAGATCGCCCTGCGCGTTTCCGATACCTCCAAAGGCGGCGTCACCCTCAAGCGCCAGATCTCGCGCAATACCGCGCAGCAGATCAAGGCCATGATGCTCGAATACGAGCAGACGGGTTCGGATATCCTCGACGGCCTCTATCTGGAAGAGGAAAGCCGCCGCTATTACCCGATGGGCGCGTTCGCCGCGCAGCTGTTGGGGTTGACCACCATCGACGGCGTGGGCCAGGCGGGGCTGGAACAGTCGCTCAACGACTATCTTTCCGGCCGCGCGGGCAGCATCCTTGAGGAGATCGACGGCAAGGGCCGCGAACTGAGCTACGGCGCCAGCGAATATGTGCCCGCCGTGGACGGCGGAAGCGTTACCCTGACCATCGACGCCTCCATTCAGTCCTTCGCCGAAAGCGCCGCGCGCGAGGCTCTGGCGGTCAATAACGCCAAAAGCGTGCGCGTGCTGGTGATGCAGCCGCAAACGGGCGAGATCCTCGCCCTGGTCTGCAAGCCGGATTACGACCCGAACGATCCGCCGCGCGACGATGTGGCTACGCTGACGCAGCGCATGCGCAATGCCGTCGTCGCCGACGCTTACGAGCCGGGTTCCACCTTCAAGATTCTCACCGCCGCGGCCGCGCTGGACGCGGGGGTGACGAACGCAAACGAGGGGTTTTACTGCTCCGGCTCCATCTACGTCGAAGGCGGCCGCATCCGCTGTTGGGGCGAGCCGCACGGCGCGGAAACGATGGCCGAGGCGCTGGAAAATTCCTGCAACCCGGTGTTTGTCGAACTGGGGCTGCGCCTGGGCGTCGAACGCTTCTACGACTATATGGAGCGCTTTGGCGTCGGAACGTCCACGGGCGTGGACATTCCCGGCGAGGGCGGCGGCATCGTCATTGACGAAAGCGTGGTCAAGCGCGTCGATTTGGCGCGCATCGGCTTTGGCCAGTCCGTGGCGGTCACGCCCATACAGCTTTTGACCGCCGCCTGTTCGGTGGTCAACGGCGGCAAATTGCTCAGGCCCTATGTCGTTGCGGAGATTGCCTCCGAAAGCGGCGAGGTGATCGAGCGGGGACAGACCGTGGTGCGGGGACAGACCGTCTCCGCGCAGACGTCCGCCCTTATGCGCCAGCTGCTTGAAAACGTCGTCAGCGACGGCGGCGGACGCAACGCCTACCTCGAGGGCTACCGCGTCGGCGGCAAGACCGGCACGGCGCAGGTGTATGTGGACGGCGCGATTTCCGCGGATAAGCACATTGGCTCGTTCATCGGCTTTGCGCCCATGGACGATCCGCAGATAGCCGTTCTGTTTATCGTGGACGAGGCGGATGTGCCGGTGGATTTCGGTTCCACCACGGCGGCGCCGTTTGCGAGGGACATCCTCGAAAAGTCGCTGATTTACCTGGGCGTCGCGCCCGAAACCGACGCGGAACCGCTTGCGCAGGTGGAGGTGCCGGACGTCACGGGACAAACGGTTTCCGAGGCGGTCGATCGCCTTGAGGACGCGGGGCTGGGCCATGTGCTTTCCGGAACCGGAGCCGCGGTGATCGGCCAACTTCCCGCCGCCGGCGCCGGAATGACCGAGGGTTCGCTGGTCATGCTATACGTCGAGGGAGAAGCGATGGCGGATGAAAACGACCGCGTGACAGTTCCCGATGTGAAGGGCATGTCTGTGGTCGAGGCCAACCGGCTTTTGCGCTCCTGTGGGCTGACGATGCGCGTGCAGGGCGGCGGCCTGGCCGTTTCCCAGTCGCCCGCGGCGCAGACGCGCGTCACGCCGACCACTTGCGTCACCGTGACGTTTGAGCCGCCATAATCTTACAGGGGGTCATTGGAAAATGAAACTCAACGCGCTTGCGGGAGCCGTTCCCGGCAAGGTAGAAATATTTGGCGACGGGCAGACGGAGATTTCCGCCCTTTGCTCGGATACGCGCCGCGCCGCGCCTGGAGCGCTGTTTTTCTGCATTCCCGGCATGCATGTGGACGCGCACGACCTGGCCCCGCAGGCCCTGAAAAGCGGCGCCGTGGCGCTGGTGGTGGAGCGCAGGCTGCCCCTGGACTGCCCGCAGGTGAAGGTGCGCAGCGTGCGCGAGGCGCTTTCCTATATGGCGCAGGCCTTTTTCGGCAACCCTGCGCGGCGGATGCGGCTGATCGGCGTTACCGGCACCAAGGGCAAGACCACTTCGAGCTTCCTGATCAAATCCATCCTCGAAGCCGCCGGGTACAAGACCGGCCTGATCGGCACGGTCTGCTCCATGATCGGCGAGGAGGTCATTCCCTCCCGGCTGACGACGCCCGACCCCATCGAAGTGCAGACGCTCTTAAAGAGCATGGCCGACGCGGGCGTGGAATATGTGGTGATGGAAGTTTCGGCCCACGCGCTGGCCATGCACCGGCTCAGCGGCATGCGCTTTGCGGTGGCGGCCTTTACGAATTTTTCCCAGGATCATCTGGACTATTTTGGCGATATGGACAACTATTTCGCCGCCAAAATGCGCCTTTTGCAGGCGGATATGTCCGACGCCGTCGTCTACAACTGCGACGACGAACGCGTGTGCGAGGGCGTCGCCGCCCTGGGGCGCGAGGCGCTGCGCACGGGCATTCGCGAATCCAGCGACGTTTACGCCAACGACATCGAAGTGGGCGAGCGGGGGCTGACGTTCCTGCTTACCAGCCACAAGCGCTTCCGTGTGATGGTAAAACTGCGCCTGTCGGGCATCTTCAACGTTTACAACGCCCTTCTGGCCGCGGGCGTGGCCATCGTGCTGGGCGTCGGCCCCGAGGCCATTCGCACGGGGCTGGAGGACGTGCGCGCCGTTCCGGGCCGCATCGAGCTTCTGGAAACGGAGACGCCCTACCGCGTCATTCTCGACTACGCGCATTCGCCCGACAGCCTGGAAAACATTCTCAAATCCGTGCGCCAGACCACCAGGGGCCGGCTCATCGCCCTGTTTGGCTGCGGCGGCGACCGCGACCGCGGCAAGCGGCCCATCATGGGCGAGATCGCCGGGGAACTGGCCGATCTGGTCATTCTCACCAGCGACAACCCCCGCAACGAGGATCCTTTCGAAATTCTCAACCAAATTGAAGAAGGAATCCGCCATACCGGGTGCGAATATACCGTGATAGAGAATCGCCGCGAGGCGATCCGGCACGCGCTTTCCATCGCCGGCAGTTCCGATGTGATCGTCCTGGCCGGCAAGGGCCACGAGACCTATCAGGAAATCCGCGGCGTCAAGCATCCCTTCGATGAAAAGATCGTCGTGCGGGAATTGCTCGAGGAAATGCGCGGCCGTGAGAAGTAGCGCTCGGGAGGACAACAGAAGATGCAAAGGCTGATATTGACCATCATTGCCGCGTTTGTCATGGCCATCGTCTTTGGCCCGGTGGTGATTCCCTGGCTCAAGCGCATGAAGTTCGGGCAGACGATCTACGATCTCGGCCCGCAGTCGCACAAGAAAAAGCAGGGCATTCCCACCATGGGCGGCGTGATCTTCGCCGTTCCGGCGCTGATCGCGGCGCTGGCTTTTGCCCAGGGCGAGAGCCGCTGGGATTTTTTGCTGATCGCCATCCTCTGCGCCGTGGGCTTTGGCCTGGTCGGCTTTGTGGATGATTTTATCAAGGTAAAGCTGCACCGCTCGCTGGGGCTGACGCCCAAACAGAAGCTGGCGCCGCAGGTGATCATCGCCCTTGGGCTGTCGTTCTGGGCGTATTTTCACCCGCAGATCGGCTCGCGCCTGACGGTGCCGTTTTTCGGCGTGGAGTGGGAACTGGGCTGGTTCTACATTCCGGTAATGGTCTTTATCCTCGTGGGCACGGTCAACTCCGCAAACCTGCTCGACGGCCTGGACGGCCTTCTGGGCGGCTGTTCGCTGTTCGATTTTGCGACCATGGCGCTGATCTGCGTCATGATGGCCAGCACGGATGCGGCCGGGGAAGGAAACCTTCTCAACACCGCCATCTTCGCGGGAGCCATGGCCGGCGGCCTGTTGGGCTTTCTGCGCTTCAACGCCTATCCGGCCAGCGTGTTTATGGGCGACGTCGGTTCGTTTTTCATCGGCGGCGCGCTGGTGGGCATCTGCCTGGTGACGCGCCTGGCGCTGATTTTGCCGGTGATCGCCTTTGCGATGTTCGTCTCCAGCCTGTCGGATATCATTCAGGTGACCTACTTCAAGGCCACGCACGGCAAGCGCGTGTTCCGCATGGCGCCGCTGCACCATCATTTTGAACTGGGCGGCATGCCCGAAACGCGCGTGGTGGCGATGTATTACATCGTAACCGTGCTTTTGTGCCTCCTGGCGCTGCTGGGGTTCACGGCATAGCGCCGGAGCAAAGGAGGGTTCTATGCAAATTCGAAAAGCGCTCGTGCTGGGTATGGCGCGAAGCGGCGCGGCTGCGGCGCGGCTTTTGCACGCGCGCGGCTGCGAAGTTACGATCTGCGATGTGAAAACCAAAGAGCAATTCGGGGGCGCGCTGGACGATTTGAACGTGCAGGGCGTCCATTGGCGTCTTGGGGAGGACCCCGTTTCCCTCGTGGAGGGCATGGACGCCCTGATCGTCAGCCCCGGCGTGCCCGACGCGCATCCGGCTGTGGCGCGCGCCCGCGAACTGGGCGTGGAGGTCATGGGCGAACTGGAGTACGCCTATCGCGAATCCATGGGCCTTTTGCTGGCTGTGACCGGCACCAACGGCAAGACCACCACCTGCACGCTGCTGGGCGAGATTTTCAAAAACGCCGGCCGCCGCACCTGGGTGGTGGGCAATATCGGCGCGCCGTATGCGCAGGCGGTTTTGAAAATGCGCGCCGGCGACGTTACGGTGTGCGAGGTTTCCTCGTTCCAGTTGGAGACGGTTTCGCAGTTTCATCCCGCCGTGGCCGCGGTGCTCAACGTCACCGAGGATCACCTCAACCGCCACGGCTCCATGGAAAATTACATCGCCCTCAAGGAGCGCGTTTTTGCCAACGGCCGCGAAGGGGACGTAACCGTGCTCAATTATGACGATGCGATCACCCGCGCCATGGCCGCGCGCACGCGGGCCAAAGTGGTCTGGTTCTCCCGCTCCGGCGCGGCGCCTTCGGGCGCGCTGGTGCGCGAGGGCAGGATCGTCTTTGTAGACGAGGCGGGCGCCCGCGCCGTTTGCGCGGTGGAGGAGATCGGCATTCCCGGCCCGCACAACCTGGAAAACGCGCTGGCGGCCACGGCCATGGCCATGGCCGCGGGCGTTCCCGCGCCTGTGGTGCGCCATACGCTGCGCGCCTTCCAGGGCGTGGAGCATCGCCTGGAGTTTGTGCGCGAAGTGGACGGCGTGCGCTATATCAACGATTCCAAGGGCACGAACGTGGATTCCACGCTCTGGGCCGTGCGCTCCATGACCGCGCCTACGGTCATCATCCTTGGCGGCAGCTACAAAAAGGCCGACTATCACCCGCTGGGCCGGGAAATGGCGCGCGGCAACATTGCCCATGCCGTGCTCATCGGCGACACCGCGGACGCCATCGAAGCCGCGCTGCGCGACGAGGGCTTTACCGCCTGCGTGCGCGCCGGGTACGATTTTGAAAAGGCCGTCGCCACGGCGCGCGCTCTGGCCGCGCCCGGCGGCAACGTCCTTCTCTCGCCGGCGTGCGCGAGCTTTGACATGTTCACCGATTACGAAGCGCGTGGGCGCGAATTCAAGCGGATCGTAAAGGGTCTGGAGTCCGACATGTCTTGACCCGCCGCGTGGACCGGGGCGTGCTTTTCTCGTTCCTGCTCCTGATTCTTACGGGCCTTGTCGTGCTCTACGCCGCCAGCTACTACAACGCGCAGGACGACGGCAGCGCCCTTTCGGAGGTCGTTTCCCAGCTGGTGGGCGTGGGCGTTGGCGCGGCGCTGATGCTTTTCGTGCTGCGGCTGGACTACCGTCGCCTCAATTGCCCGGCGGCGGCGCTGACCTTGGTGGGCGCGAGCCTGGTTCTGCTGGTTCTGGTGGCCATTCCCGGCGTGGGCAGGATGCTCAACGGTTCGCGGCGTTGGCTGCGCGTGGGGCCGCTGAGTTTTCAGCCTTCAGAAATGGCCAAATACGCCATGATCCTCTTTCTTGCGCGCGCCCTCAGCGCCCCGGGCCGGGACGTGCGCAGGTTCTTCACCGGGCTTGTGCCGCTGTTTGTCGTGCCTGGGGCGATGTTCCTGCTCATCCTTTTGCAGCCGAACCTTTCCACCGCCGGCAGCATTCTCATCGTCGCGGCGGTGATGGTGCTCATGGCCGGGGCGCGCTGGCTGCACATGGGGCTGATTGGCGTGGCAGGCGCGGCGCTTGGCACGTTTTACGCGCTTTCGGAGGATTACCGCCGCGCGCGGCTGATGTCCTTCCGCGATCCCTTTGCCTACCTCACCAACGAGGGCTACCAGCTTTCGCAGTCGTTGATGGCCTTCGGCTCGGGGGGCCTGTTCGGCATGGGGCTGGGCAAGGGACGGCAGAAGTACGCCTTTTTGCCCTATCCGGAGAGCGATTTTATCTTCGCCGTGGTCGGCGAGGACCTGGGGTTTTTCGGAAGCGTTCTGGTTCTGGCCATGTTCGCGGCGTTCGTGTTCTTCGGCCTGCGCGTGGCCATGCGCTGCCAGGATCGCTTTGGCAGCCTTCTGGCCGGCGGCATTACGGCGATGATCGGCGTACAGTGCGTGCTCAATGTGGCGGTCGTCATAGGGCTGATGCCTACGACGGGCCTGCCGTTGCCCTTTTTCAGCGCCGGGGGCACGTCCGTTTCCATCGTTATGGGCGCGGTGGGGCTTTTGCTCAATATTTCCCGCGATGCGGACCCTATCTGATGGGCGGACACGCACCTTTTCCCGCGCATTCCCATAACATAGACAGGAGCGATGTTTTATCGCCCGGATGTTATGGAAGGCGGCGAAGCGATATGTTTTGGGTGCTCGGCGGGAGGCGGCTTTGCGGGGAATTGGAGGTCGGCTGCGCAAAGAACGCGGTGCTGCCGATCCTGGCGGCGGCGTTGCTGACCGACGAGCCGGTGACGGTGGAGGACTGCCCGGCCCTTGTGGACGTGCGCAACATGCTCTCCATTCTCAAAACGCTGGGGTGCCGCGTGGAGGCGCGCGGCCGGGACGTAGTCATCGACGCTTCGCGCGCCGAGAGCCACGAAATGCCCGAAACGCTTTCCAAGCGGCTGCGTTCGTCCATTTTCATGCTCGGCCCGCTCATCGGCCGCTTCCGGCGCGCCCGGGTGAGCTACCCCGGCGGTTGCGAGATCGGCCAGCGGCCCATCGACCTGCATTTGAAGGGCCTGCGGGCGCTGGGCGTGACCATTCGCGAGGCGCACGGCATGATTGATTGCGACGGCGCGCGCCTGCAGGGCGCGGACGTCTACCTGGATTTTCCCAGCGTCGGAGCCACGGAAAACGTAATGATGGCCGCGGTGCTGGCGCGGGGGAGAACCACCATACATAACGCCGCGCGCGAGCCGGAAATTCGCGATTTGCAGGATTTTATCAACGCCTTGGGCGGCCGGGTGCGCGGCGGCGGCACGGACCGCGTGACCATTGAGGGCGTAAAAGCCCTGGGCGGCGCGCGCTACCGGCCCCTGCCGGATCGCATCGTCGCCGGCACGCTTCTGGCCGCGGCGGCGGCCACGCGCGGGGAGGTGCTTCTCCGGCGCGCACGTCCCGGCGACCTGGGCGCGGTGCTGGACAAACTGCGGCAGGCCGGCTGCGAAGTGGAGGCCGGGGAAGCGGAAATCTTCCTGCGCAGCCGCGCGCTCAAGCCCTTCGAGGTCTCCACCCAGCCCTTTCCCGGCTTTCCGACCGATCTGCAGGCGCAGTTCATGGCCCTGGCCTGCGCGGTGGAGGGCGCCAGCGTAATCGTGGAAAACGTCTTTGAAAACCGCTTTGCGCACGCGGCGCAGCTGCGGCGCATGGGCGCGGATATTTTCCTCAACGGGCGTCTGGCCGTGGTGCGCGGGGGAAAGCTCTGCGGCGCGGAGGTGCAGGCGGGCGATTTGCGCGGCGGCGCGGCGCTGGTGATCGCGGCGCTGGCTGCGGAGGGCGAAAGCCGCGTGGAAAACGTGGAACTCATCGACCGGGGCTATGAGGCGCTGGAACGCATGCTGGCCGCGCTGGGCGCGGACATCAAAAGGCTGTAACGGAGGATACCAATGAGGCTGACCGCGCGCAAGAAACGAAAAATACTGCTTCTGACGGCGCTGCTGCTGGCGCTGGCGCTGGGCGTGTATCTTATTTTGGACAACGCCGTATTCATCGCGCGCGACGTGCGCGTGGAGGGCAACCAGACCATCGACGACGAAAGCGTCATGCGCGCCGCCCGGCTGCCGTTGGGCAAAAAAATGCGCAATGTGGACGCGGAAAAGACGCGCGAGGCGCTGGAGAGCGGGGGAAGGGTGGAACTGGTCTCGCTGGAGAAAAACTATCCCTCGGAAATCGTGCTTACCGTGCGCGAGCGCGTGTGCGAGGCCGTGGTCGTGCATGCGGGCGTGGCGCTGACCATGGAGCGCGATGGCACCGTTATCGAACAGCTTTCGGCCATGCCGGAGGGCGACGCGGTATACGTTTCGGGCCTGGGCATTACCGATTACCGCCTCGGGCAAATCGTTTCCGCGCCGGCCGATCGCCTTGCGGCCATGGTGGCGGTGCTCGGGGCGCTCTATGAAAACGGCGCCTCGGCCTATGTTTCGGAACTGAACGTATCCGACGCCAACAGCATCTTTATTTATTCGCGCACGGGCATTCGCGTGGAGATGGGCGACGCGGAAAACATGCGCAACAAGGTCGTTCTCATGGCCGGCGTGCTGGCCGATCTGGAGAATCGCGGCCAGACCAGCGGCCGGCTCGACGTTTCAAGCGGCGATAAGGCCGACTACAGCGCCGGCTGAGCGCCTGTGGGAAATTTTTCCATTCCGCCCAAGGTTCGCCGCGATTGTGTGACGGCTTCGCGCCAACAATTTGAAACTATTTTGACATATTGGAAAATTCGGTCTTTTTGCCCGATTCACGTTTGCATATTGTCTGGAAAATATGTATAATAACATTAGTTTGGCATCCAGACTGGAACAGAGGAAGCGCGAGGGGTAATCGGACGCATGAAAACACAGGTCGCCGCCATAGATTTTGGCACTTCTAAGATCGTCACGCTGATTGCGCAAAGCGGCGGCGTGAACCGCTGCGACATCATTGGCTCGGGCACAGTGCCCTACGACGGCTTTGCCGAGGGCGACTGGAACACGCCGGAGCAACTTTCGCGCGTGGCGCGCGATTCCATCGCCGCGGCGGAACTGGAAGCCAATTCCAAGGTGCGCGAGATCTATGTGGGCGTGCCGGGCGAATTTGTGCATGTGCGCACCGGCGAGGCGGAGATCACGCTGGCCGAGACGGGCGAGATCTCCGAAGAGGACGTCAACCGCGTGCAGGACGCCGTGGCGGAGGAACTGAAAATCGCCGATCTGGGCGGCTATGTGATGCACCGCTCTCCGGCGTGGTTTGTCGTAGACGACGGCAAAAAGACGATGATGCCCCTGGGCGCGCACGGCGAACGGCTGCGCGCGCAGGTTTCCTTTGTGGTGGCCGACCCGCTGTTTGTGGAGGACATGAAAAACCTGCTGGGCGGCATGGGCATCGCCATTCTCGGCTTTTTGTCGCCGACGCTGGGCGAAAGCCTTCTGTTGCTCTCCCTGGAGGATCGCGACCGCGCCGCCATGTTGGTGGATGTGGGCTACCTCAACAGCGAGATTTCCGTGATCGAGGGCGACGCGATCACCTACCACGCCATGCTGCCCCTGGGCGGCGGGCAGATCACGGCCGATCTGTGCGAGGAACTGCGCATACCGATGCGCGCCGCGGAGCAGATTAAGCGCAGATATGTATTCAACCCGGACGAGTTCGACCAGGACGCCTACTCCGAAGTGGTCGGCGCGGGCGGGGAACGGCTGTCGTTCCCGCGCGAATACGTCCGGCGCCCGGTGGAAAAGAGCGTGGACGAATTGTGCGATATGATCGACCTGACGCTCAAAAACGACGCGGCGGCGCTGTTGGGGCCGCGCTCGCAGGTGTTCCTCACCGGCGGCGGCATCGCCCTGATGCGCGGCGGCCGCGAATACCTGGCGGCGAAGATCGGCCGGCCGGTGAAGGTGCCGGTGGCCAAGTCCGCGAAGATGAACAGCCCCGTCTATGCCAGCGCCCTTGGCCTGGTGGATCTCATCTTCGATTCGATCGAACAGCAAAGCCCCAAGGAGGGCGGCGGGATCAAGAAGTTCAAGGGCCTGTTCAAATGAGGTCAGAGATACTAATTTTGTCAACGAGGGGGATGCCTTGTGCTCGAATTTGAAATGGATAACAACAACTTTGCCTCCATCAAAGTCATTGGCGTGGGCGGCGCCGGCACCAATGCGGTCAATCGCATGATTGATTCCGGCCTGCAGGGCGTCGATTTCATTGCCATCAATACCGATAAGCAGGCGCTGACCCTCAGCAAAGCGCCCACCAAGGTGCAGATTGGCGACAAATTGACCAAAGGCCTGGGCGCGGGCGCAAACCCCGACGTGGGCAAGCACGCCGCCGAGGAAAGCCGCGAAGAGATTTCCAACATCGTCAAGGGCGCGGATCTCGTATTCGTCACCTGCGGCATGGGCGGCGGCACCGGCACCGGCGCGGCGCCCGTCATCGCCGAACTGGCCCGCGATATGGGCATTCTCACCATCGGCGTGGTCTCCAAGCCCTTCATGTTTGAAGGCCGTCAGCGCATGAAGAACGCCGAGGCCGGCATCGAGCGCCTCAAGGCGAATGTCGATACCCTCGTGGTCGTGCCCAACGACCGGCTGCTTTCTGTGGTCACCAAGGGCACCAGCGTCACCGAGGCCTTCCGCATCGCCGACGATACGCTCCGCCAGGGCATTCAGGGCATTTCCGACCTCATTGCCGTGCCGAACCTGATCAATCTGGACTTTGCCGATGTGCGCACCGTTATGGAAGCGCGCGGCCTGGCCCATATGGGCATTGGCGTCGGCAAGGGCGAAAACCGCATGGTGGACGCCGCCAAACAGGCTATTTCCAGCCCGATGCTGGAAACGTCCATCGACGGCGCGCGCGCTGTGCTGATCAACATCACCGGCGGCCCCGATACCTCCATTATCGACATCAACGAAGCCGCGCAGATGATCACCCAGGCCGCCGATCCCGAGGCCAACATCATCTTCGGCGCCGGTATCGACGAAAACCTCGAAGACGAAGTGCACATCACCGTCATCGCCACGGGGTTTGACAACAATCCCTTCCCCGCGGCCAAGGAGGAAGTCCGCGCCGAGGCCAAGACGGTCGAGGCCGCCGCGGAGACGACGAGCGCGCCGCGCCGCGAGCGCATGGTCGAACTGGACGAGGCTGAGGAAACGCCCGTTTCGCCGATCTTTGAGCGCCGCGCCGCCCGCACGCCGCGCCCCAGCCGCGAGGAAATGGAGCGCCGCGCCCAGCCCGCGCCGCGTCGCCCGCGCGTCTACCAGGATGGCGCCGGCGACGACAACCGCGCCCGCCGCGGCTTTACGCCCGATACCCCCAGCTTCCTCAAGCGCAATAACAAGTAGACCCAAAAACGAGCGACGGCCGCAACAGCGGCCGTCGCTTTTGTTGTGCCGCGCTTCTGCCCTGCGGGAAAGGACGCGCCTTCGCCGCACGGCCGGCAACCAAACGCCGCGCCGTCCGGCGCTCTTCCGGGAAAGCCGTCGCGCATCGCGACAGAGATTCGGGCGAAGGCCCCGCGTGTACGCACAGGGGGCGGAGATTTCGAGGAAAGCCATCGCGCGTCCGCGCGCAATGCGACAGGGATTTGGGCGAAGGAACCCCGCGTGTACGCGCAGGGGACGGCTTCGGAAAGCGCCACCCGCGCTACACCGGTTCCGAACCGCGCGTGTACGCGCAGGAGGTGGGATTTCGAGGAAAGCCGTCGCGCGTCCGCGCGCAATGCGACAGAGATTCGGGTGAAGGCCCCGCGTGTACGCGCAGGGGACGGCTTCGGAAAGCGGCACCCGCGCTACACCGGTTCCGAACCGCGCGTGCGCGCGCAGGGGGCGGCGGCTCGGGAGAAAGACCGGGATGGGAATGAAAATCACCTCCGCATGCGCGTTTGCGGAGGTGATTTTGATTGGCTTCGCGGCGCACTGGTCAGAGGCGCGTCGGCATGCCGCCGCGTCGCCGGCTGCGCGCCCGTTCCGGCCGGCGCAGGGGTCGGGCTGCCGGTCAGGCCGCGCGGCGCTGGGCGCGCAGACACAGCGCCGGGGCGACGGCGGCGGCGATCAGCGCGATGGCGCATACCGACATGCCCCATCCCATGCCGGCGCGGGCTTCGATCATGCCGATCAACGGCGAAGAAACGCAGTTCCCCGCCAGCATGCTCAGATTCATCAGCGTCGAGGCCAGCAGCGTGTTGGAGGCGAACCCGGCGCAGGCCGTGCCGAGGATGACGGGCACCAGCGCGCCGCTGACCAGCGAACAGGCCAGCACGCACGCGCACATCACCGCCGCATTGCCCGCGCACAGGCCGACGCCCAGCAGCGCCGCCGCGATCAGGCAGGAAAGGCAGATATAGGTCATCGGGCGCACGCGCAAAAGCGGCACGATCAGCCGCGAGCCGGTCAGGCCCGCGTAAAGGAAGGCCAGCGCCAGCGCGCCCAGCGAGCTTTGCAGGCCCACGTCCACATAGCGGTCGATCCAGACGATCATGCCGGAAAGATGCACGCCATAGAAGAGGATGGCGATGGCCAGCGCGCGCAGCGTTGAATCGCCGAAAAACGCGCCGAGTTGCCGGCGGGAAAGCGGCTCCGGGCGCGCGGCGGCGTCGCTGAGGGGAACGCGCGCGTTCACAGGCCAGAGGAACGCCAGCGTGACTATGCCGATGGCCAGCACGGTCCAATAGGCGCGCGGCATATCGCCGCCCGCGCCCAGCGCCGCGCCCAACAGAAGCGGCGAGACGATGCCCGACAGGCCGTGGCAGGCGTGCATCACGCACATCATGCGCGCGGAGTTTTTTCCCGTGTGCAGATCGGCGATCATCGAAGAGGCAATGGCGTCCATATAGGCGTAGGCCACGCCCACCAGCGCGTACAGCCCCAGATAGACCGGAAACGGCGGCAGAAGCGAGAGCGGCAGCATCAAAAGCGCCATGACGCCCACGGCGAGCGTGAGCAGCGTCTGCTTGCGCACGCGGCCGATCACCCACAGGGAGGTAAACATCGCGGCGATGCAGCCGATGTTCTGCGCGGCGTTGGGGTAACCCTGTTGCGAATCCGTCAGCGCATAGCGCGCGATCATGGGGCTGAGCAGCGGCCCATGCGAGGAATTTACCGCCGCCAGAAATACCGTGGAAAGGCAGACCGCCGCCGTCAGCAGCCATTTTTGCCGTGCCGTCATATCGTTTCCTCCCGGGATATACTTACAGGCAACCATTATAGCGCATACAGCACCAAACCGCAAGCGTGTTTTTGGGCGGATATACAATTAACATGGCGCTCTCCTTGACAATTTACACAGGGGTATCTATAATGCAGGTGTATCGCTCTTTTCGTATTCGCCAGGGGAAAACGGCACGAAAATGCTTGGAGGTAATGGAGCATATGTTGAGGTATCGCATCGGCCATGCGCTGGACGCGGTTGCCGCGCCGCTGCGCCGGATATTCCCGCACACGCGGCACGACATCGACATGGTCAACGGTTCGATTTTTTCCAACGTGGTGCGCTTTTCCATTCCGCTGATTCTTTCCGGCATGTTGCAACTGCTTTACAACATGGCCGACGTGGTGGTCGTCGGGCAGTTTGAGGACCACAACGCCGTGGCCGCCGTGGGCGCGACTTCGTCGCTGATCACGCTGATGGTCAACCTCTTTATCGGTCTTTCGGTCGGCACCAGCGTGTTGGTGGCGCAGTACATCGGCGCGGGCAAGTACCGCGAAGTGCAGGATACGGTGCATACCTCCGTGACGCTCAGCCTGGTGCTGGGCGTTGTGGTGGGCGTTTTCGGCCTGTTTATGTCCCGCACCTTTCTGGAAATGATGGATACGCCCGCCGGCGCGGTGCTGGACGGCGCTTCGCTGTATATGCGCATATACTTCCTCGGGCTTCCCGGCAATATGCTTTACAACTTCGGCGCCGCCGTGATGCGCGCGGTGGGCGATACCAAGCGCCCGCTGTATTACCTGTCCCTGGCCGGCGTGATCAACATTGTTTTCAATATCATCACCGTTGCCTTCTTCGGCATGGGCGTGGCCGGCGTGGCCATTGCCACCATCATTTCGCAGTACATTTCCGCGATTCTGGTAACGCTCAACCTGATGCGCTCGCAGGGCAGCGTCCACCTGGATCTGAAGCGCCTGCGCATCCGAAAGCAGATGCTGGGCGGCATCCTGCGCGTGGGCCTGCCCGCGGGCCTGTCCAGCGCGCTGTTCTCCATTTCCAACGTGCTGATCCAGTCCTCCATCAACTCCTTCGGCGCCAACGCCATTGCCGGCAGCACGGGCGCTTCGCAGCTTGAAAGCTTTGTCTATGTTTCGATGAACTCCATTTCGCAGGCGGCGCTGTCCTTCACCGGGCAGAACATCGGCGCGCAGAAATACGAGCGCGTCAACAAGGTAATGCGCATCTGCCTATTGTTGGTGGTGGCCGCGGGGCTGTTCTTCGGCATTCTGGTGACGCTGTTTTCCGAGCCGCTTCTGCACCTGTTTATCAACGCCGACCACGACCCGACGGTCATTGCCGACGTGGTGCGCAATGGGCAGATCCGCATGCGCATCATCTGCACCATGTACTTCCTGGACGGCGCCATGGAGGTGCTTGCCAGCATGCTGCGCGGCATGGGCAGTTCTATTGCGCCGACGCTGGTGACGGTGGTGGGCATCTGCGGCTTGCGCATGCTTTGGATATGGACGGTTTTCGCCGCCAACCATACGCTGGACGTGCTGTATTTGTCCTATCCCATTTCCTGGACGCTGACCGCAATCATTCTCGGCGCGTGCTATTTCTACACGCACAAAAAGCTGATGCGCAACGCGCAGACGCCGCTGCCCGCGGCCGCCTGAGGCCGCGCTGAGCGCGAAACGCCGCCTTCGCAGACCGTGAAGGCGGCGTTTCTTTGCCATGCGCCAGATGCGGAAGGGGGAGCGGACGAGAAGCGGGCGCCGCGTTTCCGCCTTCCGCGCGCCGGGAGAAACACATGCGGCGCAAGCCGCGCCGCCTCGAACCCTTCCCGCGCGCCGGGGAAGGGGTGGACGAGATATTGGACGACCGCAACATCTATATCCGCCTTCCGCGCGCCGGGGGAAGGGGTGAGAAGCTAGGCGTTAATCCCATCCCCGTCGAGCCCCGCCTTCCGCGCGCCAGGAGATGGGGATCAACGCGCGGCTGAACGGGAAGGGGCTTGCGCCCCCTCCCGCGCGGCGGAGAAGGGGCAATCAGAAGGATTCACGGATATAACTATGAACGCCCCTCCCGCGCGCCGGGGGAGGGGCGAGATTCGTCAGGCTTTCGCAGCCATAGAACAAAAGCCTCTCCCGCGCATCGGTGGAGGGGCTGGTTTTGATCTCGCCATAACGGTTTTCATATTTCCGCCTCCCGCGCGCCGGGGGAGGGGAACAGGACGATGGCGGGCGCACCGAAGCGCGGGAGGCACTCTCAAAAGGCGGACGGGAGCGCGCCAGGGCAGGCCGCGGCGGGAGCGGAAGGCAAAGAGGCGCGAAGGCGATCTGGGGCCGGGCGGAGCGCCGGCGCCCGCAAGACCGCGGGCTTTCTGGCGGAGCGCCGGCGCAAAAAAGGCGTCCGTCACACGGACGGACGCTGATTGGAGCGGTAGACGAGACTCGGACTCGCGACCTCCACCTTGGCAAGGTGGCGCTCTACCAACTGAGCTACTACCGCAAACAGTGTAATTATAGCACGATTCCCAGGGAAAAGCAAGCGCTTCTTCAAGAAACTGGTGCGGGCGAAGAGACTCGAACTCATACGCCGAAGGCACCAGATCCTAAATCTGGCGCGTCTGCCATTCCGCCACGCCCGCACGCCTCTCGCAAGCGCCTGGCATTCGGCCTCCAAAACCAGGATGCCTGACTATTATACCTGTTTGGGGAACATTTGTCAAGGGCTGCGCCGAAAATCCCCGCGATTTTCGGCGCAGCGGGGAAGAAGCTGCGCCTCTGCGCCGGTATTTTGCAACGCCGGCGATGGCGATGCGCAACGCGGGCGCAGCCGCACGCGAGACGGGGAAGGGCGATCGCGCCGCCAAACCGCACGGCGGGAAAAGGCGCGATATACGCAAGCGGCGCGCCGGCCGGCGCAAAGCGGAGGCGCGCAACGCAAACGGCCGCGGCGCCGGTTGCGCCGCAAAAGCGCCAGGCCCGCGCGTTCGGCAATTTCGAGCGTTGCGTTTTCGGGAACGGTTCAAGCGCCGGCGCGCGTCGTATGAAAGGCGGCGCGCCGTCAGGCCTGCGTCAGCGTCGCGTTTTCCACGCGCAGCAACGGACGCACGCGTTCGGCAATTTCAGGCGTCGCGTTTTCGGGAACGGTTCAAGCGCCGGCGCGTGTCGTATGAAAGGCGGCGCGCCGTCAGGCCTGCGTCAGCGCCGCGTTTTCCACGCGCAGCACCAGGCCCGCGCGCGCCCCGGCAATATCGGCAATGTCCGTACAGGTGACGATGGTCTGCACGCCGTCCAGGCGCGCAAGCAAACGGCGGCGGCGCTCGGGGTCGAGTTCGCTCATTACGTCGTCCAGCAAAAGCACGGGGGCTTCGCCGCTTTCCTCCTTCACCACATCCAGTTCGGCCAGGCGCACCGAAAGCGCCGCCGTGCGCTGTTGGCCCTGCGAGCCGAACAGGCGCAGTTCGCGGCCGTCCACGCACAGGCGCACGTCGTCGCGGTGCGCGCCGGCGCCGGTGGTCATGCGCCGCACGTCCGCGTCGCGCGATCGGCGCAGGGCTTCAAGAAGATCTCCGTTTTCCACATTCGGCGCGTAGGCGATGGAAAGCGTTTCCCGCGCGCAGGCGATGTCCTCGTGCGTGCGCGCCGCCGCGGCGTTGAGGCGCTCGATATAGGCAGCGCGCGCGGCCATGATTTCCGATCCGGCACGGGCAAGCTGTTCGTCCCAGGCCTCCAGCGTTTCCAGCCGGCCGGCGCGCAGGATTTCGTTGCGCTGCCGAAGGGCGCGGGCATAACGCTGCAGGGCGTAATAGTAGGAAGGGCGGATCTGCGAAAGGGCGATGTCGAGAAAGCGCCGGCGCTCGGCGGGGCCGTCCTTGATCAGGCGCAGATCCTCCGGGGAAAACAGCACGCCCGTCACATGGCCCATCAGTTCTCCCGAACGACCGATCTCCGAGCCGTTGACCCGTATCCTGCGCCGGCCGGCCGCGGGAATGGCGATCTCCACCGCGTGCGTTCCGTCGCGGCGCTCGGCCTCCACGGCGACGCGGCAGAATTCCTCGCCCCAGCGGATCAGTTCGCGATCCTGCCGCGTGCGATGCGAGCGCCCCGTGCAGCACAAATAGACGGCCTCGAGCAGGTTCGTTTTGCCCTGCGCGTTGTCTCCGGCCAGCACCGTAACGCCCGCGCAGGGCCGGAGCTCCGCGCGCGCGTAGTTGCGGTAGTTGGCAAGCGTGAGGGACAGTATGCGCATGGCGCTCCTTTCCAAGAACGCCCCGCGCCGGAGGGCGGGGCGATGATCAAGCACGCCATCGCGATAATTGCCTTGGAAGATTCGCGATGGAGCCGTTTTCGCTTCCCGCGGCGGATTTGCCGAACCTTTCGAAAACGTCGAATTCCGGCGCGAGGCAGCGGGCCCAAGGGTTTGCATGCCGCCGCAGGCGGCGGTTTTCGGCGCTGAACAATCCTCTCAAGCGCCCTACGCGGCAGGCTGTGCCGCTGCGGGGCCTTCCTGCCGGCAAGCCCCAACGCCGCAGCCGCTTGCCCGAGAAAGCGCTTTGACGGCGTCGCCCCTGGCCTGCGGGCGATCCTGACGCTGTTCCCGCGCCTGAGAGGGTCACCCCTGTTTTTTGCGGCTTTCCAGCTTTTTGCGCATCTCGGCGTTGAGCACGCGCTTGCGCATGCGGATGGACTTGGGGGTGATCTCCACCAGTTCGTCGTCGTCGATGAACTCCAGCGCTTCTTCCATGGTGGGGATGTGAACGCCCGTGATCTTCAGCGCCTCCTCGGCGGCGGCGGAGTTGCGGCTGTTGGTCATGTGCTTTTTCTTGCAGACGTTGACGTCGATGTCCCCCGGCCGGGAATTGCGGCCGACGATCATGCCGGAATAGACTTTCGTTCCCGGTTCGATGAACAATTCGCCGCGGTCCTGCGCGGAAAACAGCGCGTAGCTGGTGGCCTCGCCGGCTTCGAAGGCGACCAGGGAGCCGCACAGCCGCGTGGGGATATCGCCCTTCACCGGTTCGTAGCATTCGAACACGGCGCTCATCACGCCCTCGCCGTGCGTGTCGGTGAGAAAATCGCTGCGGTAGCCAAACAGCCCGCGCGAGGGGATGAGGAACTCCAAACGCATGCGGTCCTGGCCGTGCATGCTGGCAAGCGTGCCGCGGCGGCGGCCCAGTTTTTCGATGACCACGCCGGAATACTCGGTGGGCACGTCGCAGACCACGCGCTCGATCGGCTCGCACTGCACGCCGTCGATCTCCTTATACAACACCACCGGCTTGGTCACCTGAAACTCGTAGCCCTGCCGCCGCATGGTTTCAATGAGGATGGAAAGATGCAGTTCGCCGCGCCCGGAAACGCGGAAGGCGTCCGTGGTCTGCGTATCCTCCACGCGCAGGGAAACGTCGGTTTGCATTTCCTTCATCAGCCGCGCGCGCAGGTGGCGCGAGGTGACGAACTGGCCCTCCGTGCCGGCGAAGGGGCTGTCGTTGACGCAGAAGGTCATGGAAACGGTCGGCTCGTCGATCTTCACAAAGGGCAGGGGCTCGGCCATGGCCGGGTCGCAGATGGTGTCGCCGATGAACAACTCGTCAAACCCGGAAACGGCCACGATATCGCCAACCTGGGCGCGGTCGCAGGGCACGCGCTTGAGGCCGTCGAATTCGTACAACCCGCCCAGGCGCGCCGCCGGGGAGGTAAAGCTGGAACCGTAGGCGCAGCGAATGGCCATCTGCCCTGCCTGGATCGCGCCGCGCTCGATGCGGCCGACGCCGATGCGCCCCACATAGTCGTTGTAGTCGATGGTGGAAATGAGCAGCTGCAAGGGCGCGTCCGGGTCGCCCTCCGGCGCGGGAATATGGGAGAGGATGGCGTCGAACAACGGCCGCAGGTCCTTGCCCGGCACCTGCCAGTCGGTCGTGGCCGTGCCGTCGCGGCCGGAGGCAAAGACGATGGGGCTGTCGAGCTGTTCGTCGGAGGCGTCCAGTTCCAAGAGCAGTTCCAGCGTCTCATCCACCACCTCGGCGCAGCGCGCGTCGGGGCGGTCGGTCTTGTTGACGACGATGATGACCTTGAGGTTCAACTCCAGCGCCTTTTTCAAAACAAAGCGCGTCTGCGGCATGGGCCCTTCAAAGGAATCCACCAGCAGAAGCACGCCGCTGACCATTTTGAGCACGCGCTCCACCTCGCCGGAAAAGTCGGCGTGGCCGGGGGTATCGACGATGTTGATGCGCACGCCCTCGTAGTGCACGGCGGTGTTTTTGGAAAGGATGGTGATGCCGCGCTCGCGCTCCAGGTCGTTGGAGTCCATCACGCGCTCGGCCACCTGCTGGTTTTTGCGAAAGACGCCGCCCTGTTTGAGCATTTCGTCCACCAGCGTGGTCTTGCCGTGGTCTACATGGGCGATGATGGCGATGTTGCGAATGTCGTCTCTTACGATGTTCACGAATAAGGCTCCTTTGTCATACAAGGTCGTCGGCAGTCATGCGGTCGGCGGTCTCCGCGAGCACGAGGCCCTCGTTGTTCTTGCAGGCCAGACGGATGGACCACTCGTTTTCAAACATCAGTACGTCGCGCCCGGCGCGGTCGATGGCGGGCACGGTGGTGGAGGTCAGCCGCAATCTGTCCGGCGGCTTGGGCGTTTCCACAATCCAGCGCACGAAGCGGAAGGGCAGGTTCTCGCGCAGGATGGTTACGCCGTATTCGCTCTTCAGGCGGTATTCCAGCACGTCCATCTGCAAAACGCCCACCACGCCGGCGATCATTTCCTCGCGGCCGATGTTGGGTCGCTTGAAGGTCTGTATGGCGCCCTCCTGCGAAAGCTGGGAGATGCCCTTCAAAAACTGCTTGCGCTTCATCGAATCCTCGGGGCTGACGCGGCAGAAGAACTCCGGCGCGAACAGGGGAATGCCCTGATAGCGCACGGGCGAACCGGTGCACAACGTGTCGCCCAGGCGGAAGATGCCGGGGTCGAACAGGCCGATGATGTCGCCGGGGTAGGCGGTTTCCACCGTCTCGTGTTCCTGCGCCATGAACTGCTGCGGTTGCGCCAGTTTGACCTTTTCGCCCGAGGAGGAGTGCCACACGGTCATGCCCTTTTCAAACACGCCGGAGCACACGCGCATGAAGGCCAGCCGGTCGCGGTGCGCGGGGTTCATGTTGGCCTGGATCTTGAAGATAAAGCCGGTGAACTTCTCGTCCGTCGGTTCGATGACGCCGTGGTCGGAGACGCGCGGCGTGGGCGATTTCGTATAAGACAGAAAGCGCTTCAAAAACGGCTCCACGCCGAAGTTGTTGCTCGCCGAGCCGAAGAACATGGGGGTCAGCTTGCCTTCGAGGATCATGTCCAGGTCGAAGGGGTCGCCGGCCACGTCCAGCAGTTCCACGTCCTCCAAAAGCTTGTCGTAATAGCTCTGCCCGATGGCCTCGGGAAGATGGGGGTCGTCCAGGGCGATGGTCTCCACCTCCACCTGCTTCTGGCCGTGATCGCCGCCGCGGTAGAGTTCCACCAGGCGCGTGTCGCGGTGGTACACGCCCTGAAAATCGCCGTGGATGCCGATGGGCCAGTTGACCGGGCAGGAGCGTATGCCCAGTACGTTCTCCAGTTCCTCCATCAGTTCAAACGGGTCGCGCCCGGCGCGGTCGAGTTTGTTGACGAAGGTGAAAATGGGGATGGAGCGCATGCGGCACACCTTGAACAGCTTGATGGTCTGCTCCTCCACGCCCTTGGCGTTGTCGATGAGCATTACAGCGCTGTCGGCGGCCACCAGGGTGCGGTAGGTGTCCTCGGAAAAGTCCTGATGGCCGGGCGTGTCGAGAATATTGATGCGGAAGCCGTCAAAGTCGAACTGCATCGCCGAGGAGGTCACCGAAATGCCGCGCTGCTTTTCGATCTCCATCCAGTCCGAAGTCGCATGGCGGGCGGCCTTGCGCGCCTTGACCGAACCGGCCTGGCGGATGGCTCCGCCGTAGAGCAGCAGTTTTTCCGTCAGCGTGGTCTTGCCCGCGTCCGGGTGGGAGATGATGGCGAACGTGCGCCTGCGCGCCGTTTCCGCCGAAAGCTCCGGGTGCAGCATGTGCCTTCCTCCAAGTCAAAAAATCACATCCTATATTCTAAGCGCAGCGGGGAACCTATGTCAATCCCGCGCAGCGGCGATTTGCGTTAATTCCTCTGGAGCGAAGAAATTTTTCCCAAGAGGGGTTGACGTTTTGCATCTGCGGGGCTATGATAAAAGAGCGGGGTTTCCCGCATCCATTCTGATACCGGGAGGTGGCAAGGCGTGGACGACGGCGCTAGATGTGTGTCCAGTGAAGGCGTTCCCCGAAGTCGGTTCGTCCGCCCTGCCGCGGACTGACCGTTCCCGGAAGGCCGTCATTCTCAAACATCTGTCGAAACGTCGCAAGCACAGCACGACCAGGGGCGGTGTGCTGTTTTCGTGCGTTTTAGAACAAACGGAGGGAGGATGAAGCCGATGGATTTTGAAAAAATCCGCGCGCGCCTGGATAAGCTCGTGGCCGAGGGCCGCAAGGGCGAATTGCGCGGCGCGCTTTCCATGCTCAACGAGGTGGATATCGCCGAGTACATGGAGGAACTTGACAACGAAAAAATGCTGATGGTGTTCAGGCTCCTGCCCAAGGACATCGCGGCCGACGTATTTTCCTATATGGACGCCGATCAGCGTCAGCGCGTTATCGAGGCCATGGACGACAATGAAGCCGTGCGCCTGGTGGACGATATGTTCATCGACGATGCGGTGGATTTCCTGGAAGAATTGCCCGCGGGCGTGGTCAAACGCGTATTGAAGGGCTGCGATGCGCAAAAGCGCGCCCTCATCAACCAGTTTTTGCGCTACCCGGAAAACAGCGCCGGCTCGATCATGACCATCGAGTACATGGAATTGCATGTGGGCACCACCGTGGGCGAGGCCATGGCGGAGATCCGCCGCACGGGGCTGGATAAGGAAACCATTTATACCCTCTATGTGCTCGACGCGCAGAGAAAGCTGCTGGGCACGGTGGCGCTGCGCAAGCTGCTTCTGGCCAAGGACGACGTCAAGGTGGAAACGCTGATGAACCAGCAGTTCGTCTGCGTGCATACCACCGACGACCAGGAAATGGTCGCCGACGCCGTGCGCAAGTACGACCTGATCTCCATTCCCGTGGTCGATCACGAAGAGCGCATGATCGGCATCATCACCATCGACGACATCGTGGACGTCATCGAAGAGGAGAACACGGAGGACTTCGAGAAAATGGCCGCCATGCTGCCTTCAGAGGACGAGTATTTGAAAACCAACGTCCTGACCCTGGCCAAGAACCGCATGCCGTGGCTGCTGTTTTTGATGATTTCCGCCATTTTTACCGGCATGATCATCACCCATTATGAGGACGCGCTCAAGACCAACGCCTTCGGCGTGGTGCTCACCGCCTGCATTCCCATGCTGATGGGCGCGGGCGGCAACTGCGGCTCGCAGGCTTCGACGCTGACCATTCGCGGCCTGGCGTTGGGCGAGGTGGAGATCAAGGATATCTTCAAGCTCCTGTGGAAAGAGGTGCGCGTCGGCCTCATCGTTGGCGCGGTGCTTTCGGTGGTTACATTCGTGCTGTATACCTTTGTGCTCGGCGATATGGAAATGACCCTGGCCCAGCGCGTTCCCATCGCCCTGACCATTGCCGCGGCGGTGTATATTACCGTTATCGTCGCCAAGGCCATCGGCTGCACGCTGCCGCTTCTGGCCAAGGCCGTGCACCTGGACCCCGCGCTCATGGCCAGCCCGCTGATCACCACCATCGTCGATATCTGCTCGCTGCTGGTGCTTTTCGCGGTGGCGTCGGAACTCCTGCCCGTTTAAAGGGCGGGCCGCGGCCTGGCTGGACAGAGACAAGGGCGCGTTTGCGCCGGGTTTGAAGCCCATCAGGCGTCCCGGCCGCGCGGCAAGGCGCCGCGGCGGGAATTTGGAAGGGGCGGCCGCGCCGCCCTTTGGAGGAGGATGTATGAAAGAGGTGCTCGGCTGCCTGCGCCGCGCCGACGAGGATTTTTCCATGATCGCCCCCGGCGACCATGTGGCCGTAGGCGTTTCCGGCGGCAAGGACAGCCTGCTTTTGCTCTATGCGCTTGCGCTCTACCGTCGCTTCTCCAAAAATCCTTACACGCTCACCGCCGTGACGCTCACCATGGGCCTTCAGCCGTTCGATCTAAGCGGCGTGCGCGCGCTTTGCGAAACGCTGGACGTTCCCTACATCGTCCGCGAAACGCAGATCGGCAAGGTCATCTTCGAAGAGCGCAAGGAGAAAAACCCCTGTTCCCTGTGCGCGAAGATGCGCCGCGGCGCGCTGGTGGACCTCTGTCTTGAGGCGGGCGCCAACAAGCTCGCCCTCGGCCATCACCGCGACGACGCCATTGAGACGCTTTTCCTTTCCATGCTCTACGAGGGGCGCATTCACACCTTCCACCCCGTCACGCGCCTGACGCGCAAGGGCATCACGCAGATCCGCCCGCTGGTGTACCTGCCGGAGAAGCATGTTCTTCACATGGTGAAAACGCTGAACCTTCCCGTGGTGCCCTCGCCCTGCCCGGCCAACGGCCGCACCAAGCGCGACGACGTGCGCGAGCTTTTGAACGCCATCTGCCGCCGCAAGCCCGACGCGCGCGAGCTTTTGCTTTCCGCCTTGCAAAACGAGGCGCAATACGGCCTGTGGGAAAAGCCGAAGGATTAAAAACGCCGCCGTGAGGATGTTCCTCGCGGCGGCGTTTTTGCGCGTTCAGCGGATTCTTTTGCGGATGCCCTCCGGCAGCGAGCAGTAAATCGGCGCGAGCACCACGCCGCCGGCAAGCATCGCCACGCCCTGCACGCAGTTGCCGATCACCGAGCCGATGGCGGCTTCCAGGCCGTAAAGCAGCGTATCGGTGAGAAAATACGCGCCCACCATGAACGCCGCCGCGAGAACGAGCAGGGCGATATTGCGCGCGCTGAAGCGCTTGGGAACCAGCCATTTGCCAAGCATGAAGCCCATCGCGCCCTTGATCGCCAGCGTAAACGGCGCGTAGGTCACATACCCGGCCAGCAGATCGGCTATCGCCGAGCCCAGCGCCGCGGGCACCGCCGCAAACGGCCCCATTACCAGCGAAGAGAGCACAATGCCTACATCGCCCAAATGCGCGTAACCGCTGCGCATGGAAAGGAAAAACAGTATATCCAGCCGCACATAGGCCGTCAGAAGCGCGATCAGCGCCGCCATCAACCCGCCATAGGCCAGACGCCGGGTCTTGGAATCCTTCATAAACGCTTCCCCCTGTCTGTTTTTCAAATTATAGCTTCGCCGTGTTTAGATTGCGCGCATGGTTCGGAAAAGTTATTGCAACTTGCGCGGCATCGGTGCTATAATGTTCGCATGAAAAAGACGCTTCGAGAACGGCTGGATTTGCACAAAGTCTCCCGCTACGCCATCGCCGCCAACGCGGCGCAGGTGTTTTTTGCCGTGGGCCTGGCGCTCTACGCGCTTTTCGGCCGCGAATTCGACCTGTCCGGCATGGCGGAGCGGCTGCTCATCTGCGCGATGGCGCTGGTGGTGGTCTGGGGCGCGTTTCTGGATATTCGCGACGCCCGCAACGCCCGCAAAATCGCGCGCCAGACCGAGATGCTGGAGGAGGCCTACGACCAGGTGGAGGCGCTCAACGGCACGCTGCGCGCCCAGCGGCACGATTTCAAAAACCACATGCAGGTGGTTTTCGGCCTGATCGAAATGGGCGAATATGCGGAAGCGCAAAACTACATCGAACGGGTCTACAACGATATACAAATCGTCGGCAACAGCCTCAAAACCGCCAGCCCCGCGGTCAACGCCCTCCTGGCCGCCAAGGCCGCCGACTGCGCCGAACGCGGCATCGCCATGGAAACGCGTATCGCTTCGCCATGGCAGGGGCTGCATGTGCCCGGCTGGGAAATGTGCCGCGTGCTGGGCAACCTCATCGACAACGCCATCGACGCCATGGCCGATCCCGCCCTGCCAGAAAGGCGGCTGGTGGTGGAAACCGGGGAGGATTTGCACGCCTTTACCTTTCGCGTATTCAATACCGGCACGGAAATTCCCGAGGACCGGCGCGCCGCCATTTTCGAGCGCGGTTATACCACCAAGGGCGCGGGCCGCGGCATGGGGCTGTCCATTGTTTTGGAGATCCTCGAGGAAAACGGCGGCGTTTTGCACGTTGAATCCGCCCCGGAGGGCACGGCCTTCGAAGGCCGCATTCCCCGGACGCCGCCGGAGCGGCCTTAGACGGGAACGCCCTGGCGACGCGCTTTGCCGCGCACAGAGGCCGCGCCGTTTCGCGGGGGCTGCAAGGGCGCGCGGATATGGCGCTTTGCGGGGGGCAAAAGGCGAAGAGCGGGGGAACCCTTTTGCGCGGCCGCGCCGATGGGCCAACGCCTGCGCGCCGTTTCCAAAAATATCAGAACCGACGGACAGGCCGCCGGTTCTGTAAAGCCGGGTTTCGCGATCGCTCAGGCAGGATTTTTGCCGCTGATCTCGCGCAGGATGGCGTTAAGAAGCGTTACCGTTGCGGGAATGCCGCCCTTCTTGCCGCGGGCGATGATGGAGGCCAGGTCGCTGTCCAACAGCCGTTCCTTGAGTTGCACGGCGCTGGCAAAGCCGCTGGGCGCGGCGAGCACACACACGTCCGACATCGGCTCGTGCATGCGCCGCTGGATCAGGCGGTTGATGGCCGCCGGCGCGCTGCCCACCACCATCAGCTTGGGGCCGGGCACGGCCAGGCCGTAATCCACCGCCACTTCCGCGCGGGTGACGCGGCGCTGTTCGGCCAGCATGACCACCTGCGGGTCGTCGATAAAACACAGGACTTTCGCGCCTTTGCCGCCCAACAGATCGGCGCCGATGTCATTTGCCACCAGCGTCGTATCGGTGATAATTGAGCCGCCCATATCAATCAGGCGTTTGATGTGCGTCAGCGCGGTAGGGCTAAAATAGATGCTCTGCGCCAGAGCCAGATCGCCCGTTTCCTGCTCGACCGCGGCCAGAATGTTGGCCATTTCCTGATTGAGATACGGGATGCCTGCGCGATGCCTGCCGTCCGCCTGCATCTTTCGAATCAACATGAACACTCCTGTCAAAAAAAATCCAATCTTTTCAATAAGATTCTATAAAAAATATATCTCTTGGACGTCCAAAAGTCAAGGGTGGTTCCCTGTTCATTCGTGTTAAATATTATTCGCGTCAAAAAGTAACCATATCATAATAAATTCGCCGCAGAATACAATTCTGCGGCGAAAGAAATGGCGTCGGTCAGGCGATACGAACCGCAAGCGCCTCTCCCTCCGGGTACACCTCCAGTGTGCTCCCCTCGGGCACGTCCTCGGCGACGAGGGTGCGGGCCACGGGTGTCTCCACCGCGCGCTGGATAAAGCGCTTGAGCGGACGCGCGCCGTAGATGGGATCGTAACCGTTTTCGACCACATAGTCCTTGGCGGCGTCGGTCAGGCGCACGGCCACGCCGCGTTCGGCAAGCCGGCGGTTGAGGGCCTGCAGGGTCAGATCGGCGATCTGGCGGATCTGGGCCCTGTTCAGCGGGGTATAAAAGACGATCTCGTCCAGACGATTGAGGAACTCGGGCCGGAACTGCCGCTTGAGCAGGCCGTTCACTTCGCCGCGCGCTTCCTCGGAGAGCTTGCCGTCCGGGCCGATGCCCTCGAGGATGACGCTGCTGCCCAGATTCGAGGTGAGGATGATGATGGTGTTTTTAAAATCCACCGTCCGGCCCTGCGAATCGGTGATGCGGCCGTCGTCCAGCACCTGCAGAAGGATGTTGAACACATCCGGGTGCGCCTTTTCCACCTCGTCAAAGAGGATGACGCTGTAGGGCTTGCGCCGCACGGCCTCGGTCAGCTGGCCGCCCTCCTCGTAGCCAACGTATCCCGGAGGCGCGCCGACCAGGCGCGAAACGGAGTGCTTTTCCATGTACTCGGTCATGTCGATGCGCACGAGGTTCTTTTCGTCGTCAAACAGCGCCTGCGCCAGCGTCTTGGCCAATTCCGTCTTGCCCACGCCCGTGGGGCCGAGGAAGAGGAACGAGCCGATGGGCCGGTTCGGGTCCTGGATGCCGGCGCGCGAGCGGAGGATGGCCTCGGAGACCTTTTCCACGGCCTCGTCCTGGCCGACCACGCGCTGATGAAGGATGCTGGGCAGACGCAGCAGCTTTTCGCGCTCGCCCTCGACCAGCTTGGAAACGGGGATGCCCGTCCAGCGGGAGACGATGCGGGCGATCTCCTCGTCCGTCACCTTGTCGCGCAGAAGCTTGTTCCTGCCCTGCGCGGCCTCGGCCTTTTTCTCCTCGGCCTCCAGTTCCTTCTGTAACTGCGGCAGGCGGCCGTACTGCAACTCGGCGGCCTTGTTCAGGTCGTATTCGCGCTGCGCAAGTTCGATATCGGCGTTGCACTGCTCGATCTCCTCGCGCAGCTTCTGCACCTTGCCGATATCCTGCTTTTCCAGTTCCCACTTGGCCTTCATTTCCTTGAACTTGTCGCGCATGTTGGCCAGATCTTCCTGCACCCTGGCCAGCTTTTCCTTCGAGCGCGCCTCAGTGTCGTTGGAAAGCGCCGCCTCTTCGATCTCCTTTTCGATGATCTGCCGGGCGATGTCGTCCATCTCCTGCGGCATGGAGTCGATCTCGGTGCGGATCATGGCGCAGGCCTCGTCAATAAGGTCGATGGCCTTGTCGGGCAGGAAACG
>DVIA01000063.1 GCA_018711655.1 Candidatus Pullichristensenella avicola | reverse complement strand
TTCCTGCGTCAGCTGCACTTGCAGTCTGCGGTCACTTACGTCCATGTAAGCTCCCTTGACTGCAAGTTTGCTTCCTTGGCTTGCAGGCTTTCTCAACGCTCTGCCAGTCTGTTGACTTTGTCAACATCCTGAAGCCGCCCCCGCAGGGGCGGCTTTTTGCAGGGACCGCGCGTTTGGCGGCGGACAGACCCGCGTCAAAGCACGCGTTCGATCAGGAACATGTACAGCGGGATCATCGCCAGGGAAAGCGCCGTGGTCAGCGCCGTGGCGCCGGCGGCGTATTCCTCGTCCGAACCGGTGGAGGCGGCCACCAGCGCCGTTTGCGTCATTACGGGCATGCCGGCCTGCACCAGCAGCACGTCGCGCGGCAGCGCGGGCACGCGCGCAAGCAGCGCGCAAAGCAGCATCAGTCCGGGACAGACGACGAAGCGCCCCAGGCAGGCGGCCAGGTAACCCTTTTCCCAACGGAAGTTGCGGCGGCGAACCATGCGCGCCATGACCGCGCCGATGAACAAAAGCGACAGCGGCGTGACCAGGTTGCCCAGATAGCCGCAGGTGTCCATGAGGAACTTCGGCGGCGAAAAGCGCAGGAACACCAGCGCTACGCAGGCCACAAAGACGATCAGCGGCGAGGGCGGCAGGCGGCGCTTGCCCTCCGGCGCGGCGCCGCCCCACTTGCGCATCAGCGGGAAGCCCACGCCCCAGAACAGGGACGTGTTGGCGATGTAATACAAAAGCGTATAGGGCGTGGCCTCCTCGCCGAACAGCGCCCGCGAAACCGGCACGCCGATGAACACGCTGTTGGAAAAGGCGAACATGACCACGAGCGCGCCCAGCCGCGGCCCGGGCAGGCGCAGCAGCCTGCCCAGCGGCAGGGCGATGAGCAGCGTCAAAACCACCGAAACAAACGCCGCCAGCAGCGCCGGCGCGTTTTCCGCCAGCGATTCGGGCGTGTATTGGCCCAGAAGGTTGTTAAAGATCATGCACGGCAGGGCGACCTTGATTACCAGCGTCGAAAGCAGCGGCAGGTGATCGTCGCGCAACCAGCCCGCCAGGTAGACCGCCGCGCCCGTAAGCGCCAGCAGCAGGATGCAGGCCACGGCGGTAAAGGCGTTTTGCATGGCTCCCATGGTTTATTCCTCCCCGTAAAGCGTCAGCGCGCGATTGACGGCCGTCAAAACGCCGCGAATGGAAGCGATGGATACGTTGGAATGAATGCCCACGCCAAAGACGTCATGCCCTTTGTACTCCAGTTCGATATAGGCGCAGGCCTTGGCGTCCGAGCCGGAGGAAATGGCGTGTTCGTGGTAGCTGATGAAGCGGAAGCCCTCGATGTGCGCCGCGCGCATGGCGGAGAAGAAGGCGTCGATGGGGCCGTTGCCCTCGCCGCGCAGTTCGTGCTCCTCGTCGTGATAGCGGATCACGCCGGTGAACTGCACCTGGGAATGCCCTTCGCCGCCGATCTCGGTGATCGTATGGCGCAGAAGCGAATAGGGCTTGTTGACCGATACGAACTCGCGCAAAAACAGGTGCAAAAGCCGTTCCGGCGGCAGTTCCGCGCCATAGGCCACGGCCTCCTTTTTCACAAGCGCGCCCAGTTCCGGGTGCATGGCCTTGGGCAGGTTGTAGCCAAAGCGCGTCTGCAATACATAGGCCGCGCCGCCCTTGCCGCTCTGGGAATTGATGCGGATGATCGGCTCGTAGCTGCGGCCGATGTCCTTGGGGTCGATGACGAGATAGGGCACCTGCCAGGGCTGGTTGGGATGCTCGGCGCGGTAGGCGAAGCCCTTGCGGATGGCGTCCTGATGCGAACCGGAGAAGGCGGTAAACACCAGATCGCCCGCGTAGGGCGAGCGCTCGGGAACGCGCATGCGCGTGCAGCGCTCGTACACCTGGCGAATGCGCATCAGGTGCTTGAAGTTCAGCCCCGGGCGGACGCCCAGCGCCGCCATGTTCAGCCCCAGGGTCACCAGGTCCACGTTGCCGGTGCGCTCGCCGTTGCCGAACAGCGTGCCTTCCACGCGCTCGGCCCCGGCCAGCAGCGCCAGTTCCGCTTCGGCGATGCCCGTGCCGCGGTCGTTGTGCGGATGCACGGAGAGTATGACGCTTTCCCGCTCCGGCAGAAAGCGATGCACATACTCGATGCGGTCGGCGAACTCGTTGGGCGTGGTTTTCTGCACCGTGGAGGGCAGGTTGAGAATGAGCTTTTTTTCCGGCGTGGCCCCGAAATGCTCCACCACGGAGGTGAGCACCACCATCGCCAGCCGCGGTTCGCTTTCGGAAAAGCATTCCGGCGAATATTCGAAGGTGACGCCCTCGCCGCCGTCCTCGCGCATTTCGGCCAGCATGCGCATCAGTTCGATTTCGCGCACGGCGATATCGACGATCCCCTTGCGCGTGGTCTTGTACACGCACTTTTGGAACATGGGCGAAATGTTGGTGTAAAGGTGCATGATGACGTGTTTGGCGCCCTCGACGGCCTCGAAGGTCTTGCGAATGAGGTGTTCGCGGGCCTGCGTGAGCACCTGGATGGTCACGTCCTCGGGAATGAGATCCCGCTCGATGAGCGTGCGCACGCAGTCGTATTCCGTCTGTGAGGCGGAGGGGAAGCCCACTTCGATTTCCTTAAAGCCCATGCGCACCAGCATTTTGAACATTTCGAGCTTTTCCTCGACGTTCATCGGCTCTACCAGCGCCTGGTTGCCGTCGCGCAGGTCCACCGAACACCAGATGGGCGCTTTTTCCAGGCGCCTGGAGGGCCATTGGCGGTCGGGCAGCGTCATCGGTGTGCAGGGCGCGTATTTCTTCATATCGGACCTCCGTGCCGTTTTCGTCAAAAAAGCCTTCGCCCCGCTTGGGGCGAAGGCATGCTTCGCGGTACCACCCAATTTCGCCGGAGAACCGGCAATCTCAGCGCCCGATAACGGGGGCGGCCGTTTTGAACTCATCGCCCAAAAAGCTCCGGGGCGAGCTATCCACGCCGGCCGCGCCGCCGGTTTGCAGCTTTCCCCGGCTCTCTTTGGACGCGGGCGGGCGTCTTTTCCCCTTCATCGCCATACGCCCCTTATTATAGCAGACGCGCGCGCCTGTGTCAATCGCGCCGCGCGCGCCGCGGGAAAAAAGCGGATTGTCTTTCCCGGCAAGATGTGCTATGATAAACGGGGATTTGCCGCGAAAGGGGGAACATTATGGCGTTTCTCAGCGTAGACCAGGGCTCGGCCATGTACGACGCCACGCCCGTGGAGAATATGTTCCTGCTGGAATACCTGCCCTCGGCGCAGGACGACTATCTGCGCGTGTATCTCTATGCGCGCATGGCCGTCGCGCATCCGGAACTGGCCGGCGGCGTGGCCGACATCGCCCGCGCCCTGCGCCTGACGGAAGAGACCGTGGAGGACGCCATGCGCTTCTGGGAGCGCGAGGGGCTGGTCAAGCGCCTCAGCGACCGTCCGCCCACCTACGCGCTGTTCCCCATGCGCGCCGCCGGCCGCGCATCGGAGATGGATCGCCAGTATTACCAGTTCCGCGATTTCAACGCCGCCCTGCAGCGCCTCTTCGGCGAAGTGATCCTCCACGGGGAGATCTCCATTCCGCAGGACTGGGTGAACGTGTTCGGCTACAGCCCGGAGGCGGCGCTGAAGATCGTCGAATACGGCCTGAACGGGCTGCACTATTCGCGCAAGGCCCCCCGCGCCACGCTGCGCAGGCTGGACGGCCTGGCCCGCGAATGGAGCGAGCGCGGCGCGCGCACCCTGGAGGACGTGGAGCGCTTAAGCGCCGAAAAAAACGGCGAACTGGCCGTGGCCGAGGCCGTGGTCAAGCGCTTCGGTCAGCGCCGCCGGCCCACGGAGGATGAACTCAACCTGGCGCGCAAGTGGCTTGGCTGGGGCTTTTCGCCGCAGGAGATCGTCGATTCCTGCGCGACCACGACCAAGGCGCAGACGCCGTCCTTCGGCTATCTGGACAGCGTTCTGGCCGGCCGCCGCAAAGAGACGGACGGCGGCTTCGAGGCGCTCAAGGCCGTTTTGCGCGAACTGGGCGCGCCCGTCCGCCCTACGCCGGAAACGCAGCGCAAATACGCGGAATTTCTGCAAAGGGGCTTTGACGCGCGCACGGTGGAAATCGCCGCCGCCAGCCTCAATGCCGAGAACCGCCATCGCTTCGAATCTCTGGAGGACCGGCTCGCGCAGTGGCAGGAAAAGGGCCTGCTGCGCGCGGACGCGGCCGAAGCCTATCTGCAGCGCCGGCGCGCCCTGAAGGAAGAAATGATGGAGCTTCTGCGCCATGCCGGCTCCGACCGCGCGCCGGGAGAGGCTGAAATCGACCTCTACGAAGGCTGGAAGGCCCGCTTTTCCGCGCAGATGCTGCGCCTGGCGGCGGAAATGGCGCGCGGAAGCGCCGCGGCCGCCGTCGGGGCGATTGACAAATTGCTCTCCCAGTGGGAGCAGGAGGGCGTTTCCACGCCCGAACAGGCGCGCGCGCGCAAAGACCGCCCGCAGGCGGCAAAGCGCTTTGACAACCCCGCCCTGCATTATCAGCAGCGCGCGATCGAGGGCGACGGCGACGAGATGTTTACCGACCTTTCGCAGTACAGGGGGGACGGCGTATGACCAGGGCCGAGCGCGTGCGCGCGCTTTTGGATGAATACGCGCGGCAGCGCTACCAGAACGAGCGCGACCAGCGCGAACGCGAGATCGAGGCCTTCGCGCGCGATCCGGAACTGGAGAACCTGCGCGCGCGCAGCGTTGCGCTGGCAACGGAATCGCTGCGCGCGGCCATGGGCGAGGCGGATGTGGAAAAGCGCCGCGCCGTCGCCGAAGAGATGCGGCGCAGGGGCGCGCTGTTGAACGCTGAAACGCGCCGCCGCCTGCGCGCGTTGGGCTTGCCCGAGGATTATCTGGAGGAGCGGTACCGCTGCCCCGTCTGCCGCGATACGGGCTACGTCGGCGACGCGCCGGCGCGCTTCTGCGCCTGCTTTGAGCGCCGCCTGGCGGAGGGGGAGCGGGGAAGCCTCCAGGGCGCGCAGACCTTCGAAACCTTCAACGCCGCCCTCGTGCCCGAGGAAAACGGCCAGCGGGCGCAGCTGCTGGAGGCGCGGCGGCTGCTGGAGGAATTTGCCGACCGCTATCCGCAGGCGCGCTGGCGCAACGTCGTGCTGTGCGGCGCGGGCGGGCTGGGAAAGAGCTTTCTGCTCAACTGCGTGTGCGAGCGCGTCGGCAGCCGCGGCTATCCCGCGCTGCGCACGACGGCCTATCGCATGTTCGACGCCATGCGCAAGCGCCATCTGGGCGACGGCCAGGACGCGGACGGCTTTACCGCCCTTCTGGAGACGCCGTTTTTGCTGGTGGACGATCTGGGCGCCGAGCCGATGATGCGCAATATCACCGTGGAATACCTGTTCCTGCTCCTCAACGAGCGCATGGAGGCCGGCCTTTCGACGATGGCGACCACCAACCTCACCCCGGCGCAGATACAGCAGCGCTATGGCGAGCGCGTTTGTTCGCGCCTGTTCGATCGCGCCAGCGCGCTGACGCTCAAGCTGGAAGGAAAGGACCTGAGACTGCATGGCATCCGTTAAAGAGGACGTGCTTGCGGCGCTTGCGGCGCTGGGCATTGCTTACGATATCCTGGAGCACGCGCCGGTGCATACCATGGAGGACTGCAAGGCCGCCGAGGAGGCGCTGGGCGGCGTGATGCCCAAGAACCTGTTCCTCACGCCGCGCAACCACGCCGCGCACCATTTGCTGATCGCCCGGGCGGACGCGCCCTTCCGCACGGCGCTGATCTCGCGGCAACTGGGCGTTTCGCGCCTGAGCTTTGCCACGGCGGAGGAATTGATGGACATGCTGCGCACGCTGCCGGGGGCGATCAGCCCCATGGGCCTGATCTTCGATCCGGAAAAGAAGGTGCGCCTGGCCGTGGATCGCGCCCTGCGGGAGCAGCCGCGGCTGCTGTTCCATCCCTGCGTCAACACCGCCACGCTGGCGATGTCCGGGCGGGATTTCTTTGAGACGTTCCTGCCCGCCCTGGGGCGCGAACCCGTATTTGTGGACATGCGAGGGGAGGAAACGCATGAAGTTTGAATGGCGGCGCGATCTGCGCAGACTGCTGCTGGTAATCGCCGGGTCGGCGCTCATTGCGGTCAATTTGAAGGTGTTCGTGCGCCCGGCCGGGTTGTATCCCGGCGGCATGAACGGCCTTTCCCTGCTTTTGCAGACGGTGTTTTCCACGTTTCTGCATGTGGAAATTCCCTTTACGGCGTTTAACGTGGTCCTCAACGCCGTGCCGGTCTATATCGGCCTGCGCTTTCTGGGGCGCAAGTTTACGCTTTTGTCCATCATCACCATTGTGCTCTCCAGCGTATTGACCGATTTCCTGCCCGATCTGGGCCTTACGGACGATCCGCTGCTCAACTGCGTGTTCGGCGGCATCCTTTACGCCTTTGCCAGCAGCCTGTGCCTGCGCGCTTCCGCTACGACCGGCGGAACGGATTTCATCGCCATGTTCATCGCCCAGAAGTACGAGCGCGACGCCTTTGGCACCATTTTTGCCTTCAATGCGGTCATGCTGGCCGTAGCGGGGCTGCTCTTCGGCTGGGACAAGGCCCTGTATTCCATCATTTACCAGTTCGCTGTCACGCAGGCGCTGCATGTGTTTTACAAGGGCTACCAGAAGCACACGCTCTTTATCATTACCGAAAAGCCCGCCGAGGTCTACGAAGGCATTCGCATTTCCACCCACCATGGCGCCACGCTCTTTCACGGCACGGGCCTTTACAAAAAACAGGAGCGAAGCATGGTCTATTCCGTCGTCTCCTCCGACGAACTGCGCCATGTGCTGGCCGAGGTGCGCCGCATCGACGACCACGCCTTTGTCAACATCCTCAAGACTGACCAATTCGCCGGCCGCTTCTACCACCGTCCCACAGACTAATGCCGGCCATGCCGGCAGTGCAGGCAGTGCCTGCGGCCAGAAGCTACCGCGAATGGGCGACGCGGCCCCGCCCCAGGAGAAGGGGGCGGGGCCGCTTTGTTGCGTTAAGGGATGATGTGGAGGGGCAAGGCGACGACGGCAGGCTCAGGCTTAGGAGCCTGCCGTCTTTGTGGGTTGGGGGAAGCGCGTGAAAGTTTGGGCCAAGCGCGGCAGCGGAGGGGATTCTCAAGGGCCGGTGGCCCTTGAGCGGGTGCGGGCAGGGCCCGCCGTGCCCCGCCGACGGGGGGAGAAGCCCGGAGGGGGCGTGGGTGGAGCGTTGCGAGATAAGCGCGGCAGCGGAGGGGATTCTCAAGGGCCGATGGCCCTTGAGCGGGTGCGGGCAGGGCCCGCCGTGCCCCGCCGACGGGG
>DVIA01000062.1 GCA_018711655.1 Candidatus Pullichristensenella avicola | reverse complement strand
TCCTCCGGTCGTTGCCGTGCCCCCCCGCCCGCGAGGCCGCGATTGCACGGTCCTGCCTTTTGCGCGCGCTGCGCCACCGTTTGTCCCTGTTCCTCCGGTCGTCGCCATGCCCCCCCGCCCGCGAGGCCGCGATTGCACGGCCCTGCCTTTTGCGCGCGCTGCGCCACCGTTTGTCCCTGTTCCTCCGGTCGTCGCCATGCCCCCGCCCGCGAGGCCGCGATTGCGCGGCCCTGCCTTTTGCGCGCCACACGGGAGTTTGGCCCCTCCGCCCCCGCGCCCCGGCGACGAACCCGCTTATGGAAAGCGCGGAAGTCAGCCCTGTCCCGCGCGCCGCTCCGCAGCGAAAATCTTGACAAAACGACCCTTGCCAACCCCTGTCCCGCGCGCATGCCGCGCCGCCCCATTATTTCGGAGTTCATAAAGGATTCCCCGAGCCCCCGCCCGCGCGCGGGGGCGCGCGGCTTTCCGTTCTTTCCATCCCATCAGGCGGCGCGCCGCCCCGCGCGCAAAACCATAACCTGCAAAGCGTTGACAAGCACCGCCGCCCGTTTTATAATCGGTACGGCAATTACGAAAGGATGAACGCAGCATGAGCATGAAGCGCACCCGCATACATGTCAACCTGCCCCACGCGCCCCACGCGCATCACCATGTGGCGCGCGAGCACTTTGCCCACATTCCCGCCCCCAGCTTCAAAATGACGCCCATCAAGCGCTATCGCCTGGCGAAAAAGCCCGACAACCGGGGCGAGGAGCGTCTGCTGCTCATCCGCAACCTCTGCGTAGCGGCGGCGGCGGCGCTGTTTCTGCTGGCGATGGTTCCGCACCTGTTTGCGCATCACGTCAAGTACATTCTGCGCGGCGTGGCCTATGTCTTTGGCGCGGGCGCATACGGAAGCGAAATGCTGATGCTCACCGACAATTTCAAGCACATGCACCCCTTCAAGGAGATGTTCATGCCCTACGCCTTCGGCATTCTCTATGTGCTGATGGCCGTTTCCTACTTCCTTGAAGCCTGAGGAAGCGCGGCCGATATAAAAACCGAACTGCCTTCGCGAAAGAACGCAAAGGCAGTTTTCGTATCTTCGATTTTCCGCCCGCCCCGCCTGCGGGCGAACCTTGCGCGCAGGCGGAGGCGGGGAAGGCGCCGCGCCTAGGAAAGCTCGAACGCGCCGGTGTAGAGTTTGTAATATGTGCCCTTCTCCTCAAGCAGTTGCTCGTGCGTGCCGCGTTCGATGATGCGGCCGTGGTCGAGCACCATGATGACGTCCGAGTTCTGCACGGTGGAAAGGCGGTGGGCGATGACGAACACGGTGCGGCCCTTCATCAGGGCGTCCATGCCCTTTTGCACCAGCGCCTCGGTGCGGGTGTCGATGGAACTCGTAGCCTCGTCGAGGATCATGACCGGCGGGTCGGCCACGGCGGCGCGGGCGATGGAGATCAATTGCCGCTGGCCCTGCGAAAGCCCGCTGCCATCGCCCTCGAGCATGGTATCATAGCCCTTGGGCAGACGGGAGATGAAGCTGTCGGCATTGGCCAATTTGGCGGCGGCGATGCACTCCTCGTCGGTGGCGTCCAGTTTGCCGTAGCGGATGTTGTCCATCACCGTGCCGGTGAAGAGGTTGACGTCCTGCAACACCACGCCCAGCGAGTGGCGCAAATCGGCCTTCTTGATCTTGCCGATGTTGATGCCATCGTAGCGGATCTTGCCGTCCTTGATGTCGTAGAAGCGGTTGATGAGGTTGGTGATGGTCGTTTTGCCCGCGCCGGTGGCGCCGACGAAGGCCACTTTCTGGCCGGGCTCGGCGTAGAGGGTGATGTCGTGCAGCACTTCCTTGTCCTGCTCGTAGGCAAAATCGACGTTGAACATGCGCACTTCGCCGCGCAACGGCGTGGTGGTCACCGTGCCGTCGTGGTGCGGGTGCAGCCACTCCCAGCCGTCGCCATCCTTGCTCTTTTGCAGGGTGACATAGCCGTCGTCCGCCTCGCTGGGCTCATCCATCAGCTGGAAGATGCGCCCCGCGCCCGCCAGGGCCATGACCACGCTGTTGAGCTGCTGGGAAACCTGGTTGATGGGCTGCGTAAAGTTGCGCGAAAGCTGCATGAACGAGGCGATGGTGCCCAAGCTGAACACCCCGACGCCGCTGAGGCTGAAGTTGGAAACGCCCGCGATGGCCAGCGAACCGCCGATGAGCGCCATCATGACATACAGCAGGTTGCTCAAACTGACCATGACCGGCATGAGCATGTTGCCGTAGCCGTTGGCGCGGGAAACGTTGTGGCAAAGTTCGTCGTTGAGGCTGTCAAAGGCCTTTTCCGCCGCCTCCTCGTGGCAGAACACCTTGACCACGCGCTGGCCGTTGACCATTTCCTCGACATAGCCGTTGAGGTCGCCGATGGACTTCTGCTGGCGCACGAAGTATTTGCCGCTGCGGGAAGCGATCTTGCGGGAGATGGTCAGCATCAGGCACACATAGAGGATGGCGAAGGCGGTCAGGTAAATGCTTTGGGAAAGCATGGTCACCAGCACGGTCACCAGCGTTACCGCGGCGGAAACCACCTGCGGCAGCGACTGGGAGATCATCTGGCGCAAGGTGTCTGTATCGTTGGTGTAATAGCTCATCACGTCGCCGTGGGTGTGCGTATCAAAGTAGCGCAGGGGCAGGGTCTGCATGTGGGCGAACATATCGTCGCGAATGTCCTTGAGGGTGGACTGGGCGACGGTCGCCATCAGCCGGTTGTAAAACAGCGAGGAGACGATGCCCATCGCGTAGATGCAGCCCATGGTGGCGATGGCCTTGAGAAGTTCGGTGAACACCGGCGCGGACTGCAAAAGCAGCGGGGCGATGTAATCGTCGATCAGGCGCTGCAAAAACAGCGCGGAGGCCACGTTGGCAATGGAACTCAGGGCGATGCAGATCAGCACCGCAGCCATCATGCCCTTGCGGCGCATGATATAGCCAACCAGGCGTTTCAAGGCGCTGCGATCCATGCTCTTCAGGCTCAGGCCGCCCTGCGGGCGGCGCGTTGTGCGCTGCGTCATGCCGTCTCGCCTCCTTTCGCGGCCTTATCTTTTTTGCCGTCTTTGTCCTTTTTGTCCTTTTTGTCTTTCTTTGCGTCCTTGTTGTCTTTTTTGCCGTCCCTGTCCTTTTTGTCTTTCTTGTCTTTTTTCTCGCCGGCGCTCGGCCCCAGGGCGGCGCGCTCTTCCTCGGCGTTCTGCGCGTCGGCGCGATCCAGTTCGCTCTGGGCGGCGGCGCTGTTCTGCGACCGGTAGACCTCGCGGTAGATGGCGCACTTGCGGATGAGTTCCTCGTGCTTGCCCACGGCGACGATCTCGCCGCCGTCCATGACGATGATCTTGTCCGCGTCCATCAGCGAGGAGACGCGCTGGGCGATGATGATCTTGGTGACCTCGGGCCGCTCGGTCGCCAGCGCTTTGCGGATCATGGCGTCGGTCTGGGTATCGACGGCGCTGGTGGAGTCGTCGAGGATGAGGATCTTCGGCTTTTTCAGAAGCGCGCGGGCGATGCACAGCCGCTGGCGCTGGCCGCCGGAGACGTTGGAGCCGCCCTGTTCGATGTGGGTATCGTACTTGTCAGGGAACTGCTGGATGAAATCGTCCGCCTGGGCGAGCTTGCAGGCATGCACCATTTCCTCGTCGGTGGCGTTTTTGTCGCCCCAGCGGAGGTTGTCCTTGATGGTGCCGGAGAACAGCACGTTCTTTTGCAGCACCATGGCCACGGCGTCGCGCAGCGTTTCCAGGTCGTAATCGCGCACGTCCACGCCGCCGACGAGCACGCGGCCGTTGGTCACGTCGTACAGGCGGGGGATCAGCTGCACCAGCGTCGATTTGGACGCGCCCGTGCCGCCGAGAATGCCCACGACCTCGCCGGAGCGAATGCTGATATCCGCGCCGCGCAAACAGAGGCGATCGGGGTCGCCCGAGTAACTGAAATCGACGTTTTCAAAACGGATGGAGCCGTCCTTGACCTCTTTGACGGGGTTTTCGGGGTTGCGGATGTCCGGCTTCTCCTCCAGCACCTCAATGATGCGCTCTTCCGAGGCCTTGGAGATGGTCAGCATAACAAACACCATCGAAACCATCATCAGGCTCATGAGAATCTGCATGGCGTAGGAGATCAGGCTCATCAGTTCGCCCGTGGTCATGCCAAGATTGGGGTTGTTGCCCGAAGCCACGATCATGCGCGCGCCGAACCAGGCGATCAGAAGCATGACCGTATACACGCACAGCTGCATCAGCGGCATATTGAACGCCACGGTCTTTTCCGCCTTGGAAAAGTCGCGGTAGATGTTCTCGGAAATTTTGCCGAACTTCTTGTTTTCGTACGCCTCGCGCACAAAGGACTTGACCACGCGGATGCCGCGCAGGTTCTCCTGCACGACCTGGTTCAAATGGTCGTACGTCTTAAACACGCGCTCGAAGATGGGGTGGGCATGGCGCATGATGATAAACAGCCCCGCCGCCAGAAACGGCGTTACGCACAAAAAGATCGCCGCCAGATCCGGGTTGATGACAAAGGCCATCGTCATGGAAAAGACGAGCATCACCGGCGCGCGGAAGAGAATGCGCTTGCGCATCTGAAAGGCCATTTGCACATTGGTGACGTCCGTGGTCATGCGCGTGACCAGGCTGGCCGTGGAAAAGCGCTCGATGTTGGAAAAGGCGAAGTCCTGCACATGGTAATACATATCATGGCGCAGGTTTTTGGCGTAGCCCGCCGAGGCCTCCGCCGCCGTCTTGCCCGCCAGCGCGCCGAAAAAGAGCGTTACCGCCGTGCAGCCGATGAGGATCAGGCCCATTTTCCACACATAGGCCATATCGCCCGCGCCGTTGTTGCCCTCGATGCCGTAGTCGATGAGCATCGACATCAGAAAGGGGATGACGCACTCCATGATTGATTCCAGCGTTACATACACGGGCGCGCGCATGGAAATGCCGCGATATTCGCGCACGCTGTTTCTAAGTATTTTCTTTGTCCGTATCATTCCTGACCTCCGTTATCGCTCAACACATTTTCCAGCACCTTGCGCAAAAGCAGCCGCAGGCAGTCCACCTCCTGGGCTGCGAAGCCGCTTGTCAGCGTCTGCTCCATATGCGCGTGGTGCTCGCGCACCGCAAAGATAAACCCCTTTCCCTCCGCGGTAAGGTATACGCTTTTGATTCGCCTGTCCGCCGAATCGAAGCCGCTGCGCACCAGGCCCTTGGCCTCCAACCGCTTGATCAGCCCCACCACCGTGGGATGCGATACCTGCAAAAACTCTTCGATGTCCTTCTGCGACGGCGAAATTTCGCCCTGCTTGAACAGGTAGTGCAAAAGCCGCATCTGCGAAAAAGTCATGCCCGAGGCCTTGAGGTTGTTGTTGGCCCGCCGGTCCATGTTGTTGTGGATGCGCGTAAGCAAATAGCCGATTGGCTCGGCTTCAGCAGGCATGGGTTTCCCTCCTCCGCAAAAAGTGTAGCGCGCTACATGTAGCGCGCTACATATTATACGACGGAACCCTGTGGCCGTCAATGGGGAGGCTCAAAATTTCACGCAGGTTTTTCATTTCGCGCGAACCTGTAAAACCGCCAAAACGGCAACGCGCGGCGGCAGGCCACGGGGGCGACCGCCGGCGCGCACGGCAACGGGCGCGGCGGCGTTTTGCAGGTTCCTCTGCGCAAAGGGGGCCGTTGCCCCGCGGCGCTTTCCACGCTTCATGCGGCGCAAAACGCCCGCGCGGCGGACGTCCGATCCCGCCGCGGTCAAAACCCGCGACGCCTGCCGCGCCGCCGTTTGCAAATTCGAAAACCGCCGACATTTTCCGCCGATCTTCGCCGCATATGCAGGAATTTTCTGCCCGCGCGCCGAACTTTATGAAAAAATCTCCCGGAGGGAAGTACGATGAAGCGCATACTCTGTTACGGCGACTCCAATACCTGGGGCTTCAACCCGCACGGCTGCGACGAAGTCAGCGGCGCGCACCTGCGCTATGGCGAGGACGTGCGCTGGACGGCGCAACTGGCGCGCCTGCTCTCCTGCACGGTGCTGGAAGCCGGCCTCAACGGCCGCACGACCGTGTTCGACGATCCCACCAGCGAAGGTCGCAACGGCCTTGCGCACCTGGCGCCGATCCTCCTTTCCTGCGACCCTGTGGACGCAGTGGTGGTGATGCTGGGCACCAACGACGTCAAGGACATGTTCAGCGCCCCGGCTCTGAACATCTCCGAGGGCCTGGAGCGGCTGGTGCGAAGCCTGCGCGCGCTGTTGGACGGCTCGCTTTCGCACGGGGCAAAAATCCTGCTCATCAGCCCCATCGCCCTGACCGCCGGCGCGGACGGCGCCTATTTCTACGGTTTCTCGGCCGATTCGACGCGCAAGATCGCCGAACTGGCGCCGCTGGTACGCGACGTGGCCAAGCGCCAGCACTGCGCCTATCTGGACGCCGCCCTCTACGCCGCGCCCGATCCGCTCGACGGCGTACACATCGCCCCCGAGGGCCACGCCACGCTGGCCGAAGCCGTCGCCAAAGCGCTTCGGGAACTCCTCTAAGGCGGTCTGCCGCGCAGCGGCCCCGATCCGCGCCCGTGCTTTGGCGCGAAGGCCCGCTGCGCGCGCCACCCCTGCGGCGGCGGTTGCGCTTGCCCCGCGCCTATCCGGCCGGCGCTCGCCTGGCGCTCGCCTGGGGACGTTTGCGCACCGCAAGCAGTTCCGGCGGCGCCTTTTTCTGGTTGAGGTAGCGCTGGTATAGCACGTCCAACGCCTCGGGCAGCGCCGCCGCCCACTTCAGCAGCGCCTCGCGTTCGCGCGCGCCTTCGCCATGCCCGGGATAAATACAAACGGTGAGAACGCCGCCGGGGGCGAGCAACTCCACCGCCTGCGAAACGGCCCGCAGCGTCGTTTCCGTCCGCGTGGTCACGGCGTGTTCCGCGCCCGGCAGCCAGCCGAGGTTGAAAACGACGGCGTCTACGCCCGGCGGCACGAATTCCGCCATGCGCTCGTGGCCGGCGCAGATAAGCCGCGCGCGCGCAAGCAGGCCCCGGTCGGCAAGCCTCTGCCGCGTGCGCTCCACGGCCTGCGCCTGTATGTCGAAGCCGTAGACGCGGCCCGTTTCCCCCACCAGGGCGCAGAGCCGCTCGGCGTCGTAGCCGTTGCCGAGGGTGGCGTCCACCGCGACGCCGCCTTCGTGCAGCGCGTCGAGGATGAACCGCTCCGCCCAACGCCGGGCGCTGCCAAAATCGCTGGACATGAGGCGTCCTCCTTTCACAATCGCCGCGCTCGCCCCGCTCCGGCAGGCGCGGCTCGCCCTTTCCCGGAACGCGCGCCGTCCTCTTTCCGGCGCGCTCCCATCATAGCATGGCTGCGGGGCGCTGTCAACGTGTCCGCACGGCGCAAAGCGCCTCCCTTTCAGCATCACAGGAGGGATTTCCATGATTCGCAAAGCCGTGGAACGCGATCTTCCCGCCGTTTCCGCCATTTACGAGCGCATCCACCGCCGCGAAGAGGCCGGCCTGGGGTCCACCGGATGGAAGCGCGGCGTATACCCCACCGGGGAAACGGCGCGCGCGGCGCTGGCGGCGGGGGAACTGTTCGTGGACGCGCGCGAGGGCAAAATCGTCGCTGCGGCGCGCATCAATCGCGAACAGGTTCCCGAATATGCGCTGTGCCGGTGGCAGTATGCCGCTCCGGAAGAGAAGATCATGGTGCTGCACACGCTGACCGTCGATCCCAAAGCCTCCGGACAGGGCGTGGGCAGCGGCTTTGTGGCCTTTTACGAGCAGTACGCCCGCGAAAACGGTTGCGTCTGCCTGCGCATGGATACCAACGAGATCAACGCGCCTGCGCGCGCCCTCTATCGGCGTTTGGGCTACCGCGAGGCGGGCGTCGTGCCCTGCGATTTTCAGGGGCTGGGACAGATTCGCCTGGTCTGTCTGGAAAAAGCGCTGGAAAATGCGCGGCCCTGAGCGCCCCGCGCGGGAAAAGCGCGTTCCGGGTATAGAGATCATTCGCAGCCGCGCTCTGCGCGGGAAAAGCGCGTTCCGGGTATAGAGACCACCCGCGGCCGTGTTCTGCGCGGAGAAGTTCGCTCCCCGGCCCGCGGTCATATTCGCGAAAGCGCCAGCGCCCCGCGCGGGAGAAAAGCGCTCCCCGGCCCGCGGTCATGCAACAAAAAGGGCGTGTCCCGCGCGGGGAAAGGGTGTTCGAACCAATCTGGCCGGATTTGCAGGCGTCGCCGTATCTCTATGGGTGCGGCGAAAGGCGGCCTTTGTCATGGCGGACCTCCCTGGCGATTTTCCTCGCTCTGCGCGAGGGCAGGCCCGACATTGCCATTCCAACCATACGCAGATATGCTTTTCTCGTCCCGCGCAGAAACGGCCTTGCGCGTTCTGCCTCTTCGCAGGATTTCTCTTTGTCGCGCCGCGGGCGCGATGCGGCCGGGCGGCCGGTTCCTTTGCTTTGCGCTCCGCCGGTTTTTGGCTTTGCGTTTGCGGCGCATCCGCGCGAAACCGGTTTGGAGCGATCGTGTCCCGTCTTTCCAACGCCAAGGAGGCAGGTATGAACGAAATCTTCCTTTACGCCGTTTGCGTTTCTGCGTTGAATCCGGACAGCGCTGTTTGGGCCGCGTTTATCTCGGCGGATCGACGCGAACGCATGGCGGCGCTCACGCGCGCGGAGGACCGCCGCCGTTCGCTGGGAGCGGAACTGGCGCTGCACGCAGCGCTGCGCCGGCATGTTGAAGGATACGCGCCTCCGCCGGCCTATCGGCGTCTGCCGGGCGGCAAGCCGGTGCTGACGGACGGGCATGGCTTCCATTTCAGCCTTGCGCACGCCGGGGACTGGGCCGTATGCGCGCTGCACCGGGCGGCAGTGGGCGTGGATATTGAACGCCGCGACCGCGTCGCCGCCATCCCCGTGCGCGAATGGGTGGGCGTGGAGAGCTATCTGAAACTGACCGGCGCGGGACTTTCCGGCGGCTTTCGCACGCTTTGCGCCGGAGAGACGGAAATCTGCCGCCTCGGCCGGCGCGCGGCCTTCCTCGCCCGCGGCGAGATCGGCGACTGCTTCGTCTGCGCTGCAACCGACGCCCCCGCCCGTTTGCGAATTGCGGTGATCGACCCGCCCGCCTTCGGGTAACGCCCGCGCAGGGGGCTTGATCGGCGCGGGGCTTTCCTCGCCCGCGGCGAGATTGGCGACTGCTTCGTCTGCGCCGCCGGCAGGTCCGTTGCCCCTCGAACACCAGGGCGGAGACGCGGGGAACGATAAACGCTCTGGCCTGCAAACATCCGCGCTTAAAATCACGGCCGCCGGAGCCATGGCTCCGACGGCCGTATGCGAACTACACGCTTTTTATTTCACACGGACACACTGTCTCGACAAGAGAGAAGTCATTCTCCAACGCCCCGGAAGCGACGTAAGTTTCGTAGAGCAGCTTCACAGAATCCTTGGAAAAAAGCATCTCTCCATCTATATCGTCATCGCCGCTGAGCCGGTAGCGGAAGGTGGTTTCCTCGCTGTTGATGATGTCTTCCACCAGGCCGATGCTTTCATCCGAAAAAGCGATGATAAAAGCCTCCACGATGCCGCCATCGTCAAGCACTTCGCGCTCGCATTCCACCTCAAAGGTATAGCGGTTCGAACCGGCGATGATGATGAACTCGTCAATGAACGCCCAATCGTCGGCAAAATAGTATGCGCCGATACCAAGCACCGGAGGGAGTCCTTCAGTGATTACTATGGACATATCGCCCAACACTACGCCACCGTCCTCATCTTCCGAAGTCCCCACAAACATGCCCGTCATATCCGAATCTTCCGCAAACTGGATTTTGCCCGTATCGTCCATGTCGTCGAATTCGACCTCAAAATTCGGATCATCCTCGAATACGGAAATGTCAAATTCGAACCCTTCTGCCAGAGCAAACCCGCTCCACAACAGCGCGCAGGCCAAAACGACCGCAAACAAACGCTTCAACATATTCTCTTCCTCCCTGTCTTTTTCCAAAAAAACGTTACCCCCCCCCGGCTTTTTGCCGAGGGGGGGGATCGCAGCGCGAAATCTTATTTGTACTTCGGCCGCGCGGTGTAGTGCGTGTGGAGAAGCTCGTGCGCCTTGTGGGAGTTGGGCTTCTCGAAGTACTCGTCGTACAGCTTCATGATGGATGGGTTCTCATGCGACTTGCGCAGGCTCTTGGAGGCGTCCTCGGCGTAGATGGCCTGGGCGCGCAGCACGCGCGGGTCGTGCTTTTCCCGTTCCGTGGGGGAAACGATGGGCTGGCCGCCGCCGTTGACGCAGCCGCCCGGGCAGCCCATGACCTCGATGAAGGTGTAGCTCTTCTCGCCGGAACGCACCGCGTCCAGAAGGCGCGAAGCCGCGCCCGTGGAATGCGCCACGGCCACCTTGAGGTCGAGGCCGTTCAAGTTGTAGCTGGCTTCCTTCACGCCCTCGAGGCCGCGCACGTCCATAAACTCGAGCTTCTCAAGTTTCTGGCCGGTGATGACCTCATAAGCGGTGCGCAGCGCCGCCTCCATCACGCCGCCGGTAACGCCGAAGATGACGGCCGCGCCGGTGGAATCGCCGAGCATCTCGTCAAAGTCCTCGTCGGGCAGGTTGGCAAAGTCGATGCCGGACTTCTTGATCATGCGCGCAAGTTCGCGCGTGGTGATGACGATGTCCACATCCGCCATGCCGTCGTGGCCCAATTCGGGACGGGCGGCCTCGAACTTCTTGGCCGTGCAGGGCATGACCGAAACGACGACGATGTCCTTGGGGTCGATGCCGGCTTTCTCGGCGTAGTAGCTCTTGATGACCGCGCCCTCCATTTCATGGGGCGACTTGCAGGAGGAAAGGTTGGGCAAAAAGTCCGGATACTGATGCTCGCAGAACTTGATCCAGCCGGGGGAGCAGGAGGTGATCATCGGCAGCACGCCGCCGTTCTTCACGCGGTCGATCAGCTCGTTGGCCTCCTCCATGATGGTAAGGTCGGCGGCAAAGTCGGTATCGAACACCTTGTCAAAGCCGAGGCGGCGCAGCGCGCAGGCCATCTTGCCGGTGACGGAGGTCCCCATGGGAATGCCGAACTCCTCGCCCAGCGCGGCGCGCACGGCCGGGGCCGGCTGCACCACCACATGTTTGGTGGGGTCGGAAAGGGCGGCGTAGACCTTGTCGGTATCGTCGTGCTCGGTCAAGGCGCCGGTGGGGCACACGGCGATGCACTGGCCGCAGTTGATGCAGGCGGTGTCCGCCAGGGAATCGCCCCAGGCGCAGGCGATCTGCGTGTGGAAGCCGCGCTTGATCGGGCCGATGACGCCGACATGCTGCACCTTGTTGCACACGGCCACGCAGCGGCGGCAGAGGATGCACTTGGCGTTGTTGCGCACGATGGCGGGCGATTTGTCGTCGATCTGCGTTTCGGTAAAGCTGCCCGCGTAGCGGTTTTCATCCTCCACGCCGTATTCGTTGCACAATTTCTGCAGTTCGCAGGTGGTGGAACGCACGCAGGAGAGACACTTTTTATCGTGGTTGGACAAAAGCAGTTCCAGGTTCATCTTGCGGGCGTTGCGCACGGCGGGGGTATTGGTTTTGACGTTCATCCCCTCGGAGGCGGGCAGCACGCAGGCGGCCTGCAGCGCGCGCGCGCCGGTATCCACCACGCAGAGGCGGCAGGCGCCGATCTCGTTGAGGCCCTTCATATAGCACAGCGTGGGGATGTGGATGCCCGCGGCCTTGGCGGCCTCCAAAACGGTCGAGCCGGCGGGAACGCTTACCGACACGCCGTCGATGGTCAGCGTAATCATACTCATCTATGGCAACCTCCTTGCTCACTTCTTGGAGATGGCGCCAAACTTGCACTTCTCCATGCAGGCGCCGCACTTGATGCACTTCTTCTGATCGATCACATGCGGTTCCTTCACCTTGCCGGAAATGGAGCCGGTGGGGCACACGCGCGCGCACAGCGTGCAGCCGCGGCACTTCTCGGGATCGATCTGATAGCTCAAGAGCTTCTTGCAAACGCCCGCGGGGCAATGCTTGTCGTAGATGTGCGCCTCGTACTCATGGCGGAACTGCTTGATGGTGGAAAGCACCGGGTTGGGCGCGGTCTGGCCCAGGCCGCACAGGGCCGTGGCCTTGATGTTCTGCGCCAGGTTTTCCAGCCGCTCGATATCGCCGTCCTCGCCCTTGCCTTCGCAGATGCGGTTGAGGATCTCCAGCATGCGGCGGGTGCCGATGCGGCAGGGGGTGCACTTGCCGCAGCTTTCATCGACGGTGAAATCGAGGAAGAAGCGGGCGATGTCCACCATGCAGTTGTCCTCGTCCATGACGATCATGCCGCCGGAGCCCATCATGGAGCCGGCCGCGATGAGGTTGTCATAGTCCACGGGGGTATCGAGCATGTGCGCGGGCAGGCAGCCGCCGGAGGGGCCGCCGGTCTGCACGGCCTTGAAGGCCTTGCCGCCGGGAATGCCGCCGCCGATCTCGTAGATGATCTCGCGCAGGGTCGTGCCCATCGGCACTTCCACCAGGCCCGTATTGTTGATCTTGCCGCCCAGGGCGAACACCTTCGTGCCCTTGGAGCGCTCGGTGCCCATGGAGGCGAACCATTCGGGGCCGTTCAGGATGATCTGGCAGACGTTGGCGTAGGTTTCGACGTTGTTCAAAATGGTGGGCTTGCCGAACAGGCCGCGCACGGCCGGGAACGGCGGGCGGGGCCAGGGCTCGCCGCGGTTGCCCTGAATGGAGTTCATCAGCGCCGTTTCCTCGCCGCAGACGAACGCGCCGGCGCCCAGGCGGATGCCGATATCGAAATTGAAGCCGGTGCCGAAGATGTCCTCGCCAAGCAGGCCATAGTCGCGCGCCTGCTGGATGGCGATCTCCAGGCGCTTGACGGCGATGGGGTACTCGGCGCGCACATAGATGTAGCCCTGATCCGAGCCGATGGCATAGCCGGCGATGGCCATGGCCTCCAGCACGGCGTGCGGGTCGCCCTCGAGCACGGAACGGTCCATAAAGGCGCCGGGGTCGCCCTCGTCGGCGTTGCAGCAGACGTACTTTTTGTATTCCGGGCCGCGGGGCTGCGCCGCCGCAAAGGCCCACTTCTTGCCGGTGGGGAATCCTCCGCCGCCGCGCCCGCGCAGGCCGGATTTGGTCATTACGTCGATAACGTCGTCCGGGGTCATCTCCGTAAGCGCCTTGTGAAGGGCCTTGTAGCCGTCAAAGGCGATATACTCGTCGATGTTCTCCGGGTCGATAACGCCGCAGTTGCGAAGCGCCACGCGCTTTTGCTTGCGGTAGAAGTCCACGTCGTCCAGGGCCTTGACGGTATGATCCTCAGCCACGGAACCGTGGTAAAGCAGCCGCTGGACGATGCGGCCCTTGATGAGGTGTTCGGAAACGATCTCGTCTACGTCCTCCACCTTGACGCGGCTGTAGAACGCGCCTTCGGGGTAGACGATGACCACCGGGCCGGCCTCGCACAGGCCGAAGCAGCCGGTGTGCACCAGTTTGATCTCCTTGGTAAGACCGTTTTGCTCCAGCAACTCCTCAAAGCGCTTGAGAAGCTGGGCCGAGCCGGACGACGTGCAGCCGGTGCCGCCGCAGATCAGTATGTGCGAACGGAAAAGCTCCATATTGCCTTGCCTCCTTCATTGTCTGCCCTTTGCGCGGCTCAGGGGCGGCCGCGCGGGGGCTTTACTTGTCCTGCGCGCCGATGGTGTATTCGGCGACGGGGTTTCCGTTGACCACATGCTCGGCGACGATGCGCGGCACCATGTCCGGATTGACCTTGACGTAGGTGACCTTTTCCTTGCCGGGAACGGAAATTTCCACGATCGGCTCCAGGCGGCACATGCCGATGCAGCCGGTCTGCGCGACGGTCACATCCAACAGGCCGCGCTTATTGACCTCGTCCATGAAGGCGAGCAGCACCGGCCGCGCGCCGGCGGCGATGCCGCAGGTGGCCATGCCCACGACGATGCGCGTGCCCTCATGCTCGCGGCGCAGGTTGACCTTGTCCAGCGTCCTTTGGCGAATGGCTTCCAGATCCGCTAACGATTTCATGTGAATGACACCTCCAAAAAATAATCCCATCCCGTGCGCGTGCCAGAGGCCGCGCCTGTTTTTTATCGCTCCGCCCGGGAGCGCTCCACCTCGCCGATCCCTTCGGCGACATACTGGCCGATCCATTCTACGATCTCCGGCTCGTTGAGGGGCAGCCCCCCCAGCGCCTCGCGGACGACGGCGGTGTCAAAGACGAACTCTTCCCCGTCCACGCGGTAGATAAAGCAGAAATCCGGCCGCTCCGGGTTGGCGATGACCAGCGTTTCGATCGTGCCGCGCACGTCTCCAAGCGGCGGCAGGTCCATGTGCGAAGCGCGGAAGCACGCCTGCGTCTTGGTGCCCTTGCCCACGGCAGAGTCGATGGTCAAACTCCCCTCGCACATCTGCGCAAGCTGCTTAAACAGCGGAATGCCCAGCCCCACTTTGCGGGTCGTGCGCGTCGTGGTAAAGGGGCTTTCAACGCGCTCAAGCAATTCGGGCGTCATGCCTTTGCCGTCGTCCTCAATGGCGATGGTGAGCGTGTCCTGCTGCGTATTGTAAACGATCGTCACCGTTACGCGCGTCGCGCCTGCCGAAACGCTGTTTTGCACAAGATCGAGGATATGCAGCGCCAGTTCCGGCATGGTTTACATCGCCCGGTATTTTTCGATGATCGCCGGGATGTCGTCGGGCACCAGGCGGCCGTAGACATCGTCGTTGATCATGATTACCGGCGCCAGGCCGCACGCGCCCAGGCAGCGCGTATCGCGCAGGGTGAAGCGGCCGTCTTTGGTGGTGGAGCCAACCTTGACGTCCAGTTCCTTGGAAAGGCGTTCGAGGATGTTCTTGGAACCTTTGACGTAGCAGGCCGTGCCCAGGCATACGCCGATGACGTACTTGCCGCGCGGCTCCAGGGCAAACTGCGAATAGAACGTCGCCACGCCGTAAACCTCGCTAAGCGGCACGTCCAGCCCTTCGGCAATGCGGATCTGCACGTCGCGCGGCACATGCTCAAAGATGTTCTGCGCCGCCTGCAGGGTAATCATCACCGCGCCCTGTTTGCCCTTGTTTTCGCGGATGACCTCGTCCAGCTGAAGATACTTATCCCGGTTCTCAGCCATAAGCTTCATGACCTCCCTATTGATGAAATATACAGAACTCCGCAAGGGACAGAAGTCCTGATTTTCGACCATCTATTATTGTAACATATCATAACGAAAAATGCACACAGAATGCATAAAATTAACATTACAATCCATGACATTTTTGTGGCGTATGCCGGGCTTTTTAGGAATGCGCGCACAAAGCCGGCGGCGCAACGGCGCGCGAAGCGGGTTGCGTCGAATAACCGCGCCCCCGACGCCTTTGCGCCGCGCAGCCGCGATAGGGCGCCGCCGCCGGGACAGACGCGACGCGCGCGTTGCCCGGTCGGACGCCAACGCTTCGTTCAGCGCCCTTCGCCCGGCAACGGAAATGGGCAAAAGCGCCCCTCCCGCGCCCTCGAATCCGCCCGTTCGCGCATTGCGCCGCCTTCACCGACCGACGCGCGATGCGCAAGCTCTCAACCCCGCCGCGCAAGGCAAACGGCGCGCGGCCCTTTTTTACATTTCCGGCGCTTCCTCCTCGTACCGCTCCAGCTTCACCCCGCCCTCCAGGAGCATCTGGCGGGCGAAGTCGTCCGGGTAGCCCTCGCGGTAGACCACGCGGGAAATGCCGGCGTTGACGATCATCTTCGCGCAGATCACGCAGGGCTGGTGGGTGCAATACAGCGTCGCATCCTGGATGGACACGCCCAGCTTCGCCGCCTGGATGATGGCGTTCTGCTCGGCGTGGATGGCGTAGCACAGCTCGTGCCGCGTGCCGGAGGCGATGCCCTGCTTTTTGCGCATGCACTCGCCGCGCTCCACGCAGGTGCGGATGCCCGCGGGCGCGCCGTTGTAGCCGGTGGTGAGGATGCGCTTGTTTTTGACGATCACCGCGCCGATCTTGCGCTCGCTCTGGTAACAGCTGGCCCAGGTGGCGATCAACTGCGCCACCTCCATAAATCGCTTGTCCCACTTGTCCATGAAAACCTCCGCCGCGCGGGGCGGACGGGAAACGCCCCCGCGCCCGTTTTTGCTTTCATTATAGCATTCCGGCCGGCAAAAGAAAATATTTAACAGAAAATTAAACGCCCGGGGTCTTGCCAAAACCGGAAAAAATGGGTACACTAAGAACCGTAATCGTTAGCACTCGATTTTGTTGAGTGCTAACAGCGACAGAAACCAATCCTTGAAGGAGGTACCCCGTATGAGCATCAAGCCTCTGGGCGATCGCGTGGTAATCAAGAATCTTGAAGCGGAAGAGACCACCAAGGGCGGCATTCTGCTGACCTCGGCGGCCAAGGAAAAGCCGCAGATGGCCGAAGTTCTGGCCGTGGGGCCGGGCGGCAATGTGGACGGCAAAGACGTGACCATGTACGTCTCGGCCGGTCAGAAAGTCATTTATTCAAAGTATGCCGGCACCGAGGTCAAGCTGGACGGCGAAACCTATATCATCGTTCGCCAGTCCGATATCCTCGCGGTTGTGGAATAAAGCAGGAGGGATAAAGCAATGGCTAAGCAGATCAAATATGGCGAGGACGCTCGCCGCGCTTTGGAAGCTGGCGTAAACGCGCTGGCCAATACCGTAAAGATCACCCTGGGCCCCAAGGGCCGCAACGTGGTGCTGGACAAGAAGTTCGGCGCGCCGCTGATCACCAACGACGGCGTGACCATCGCCAAGGAAATCGAGCTGGAAGACCCCTTTGAGAACATGGGCGCGCAGCTTGTCAAGGAAGTCGCCACCAAGACCAACGACGTCGTCGGCGACGGCACCACCACCGCCACGCTGCTTGCGCAGGCGATGATCCGCGAAGGCCTGAAAAACGTGGCCGCGGGCGCGAACCCGATGGTCGTGAAAAAGGGCATTGAGATGGCCACCGAAGAGGCCGTAAAGACCCTGGGCGAAATTTCCAAGCCCGTGGAGACCAAGCACGCCATCGCGCAGGTCGCCGCCATCTCCTCCGGCGACGAGCTTATCGGCGAACTCATTTCCGAGGCCATGGAGAAGGTCGGCAAGGACGGCGTCATCACCGTTGAAGAGTCCAAGACCATGAAAACCGAGATGACCATCGTCGAGGGCATGCAGTTCGACCGCGGCTACGCCTCCAGCTACATGTGCACCGATATGGAGAAGATGGAAGCGGTCCTCACCGACCCGCTCATCCTCATCACCGACAAGAAGATTTCCAACATCCAGGAGATCATCGGCCTGCTTGAAAACGTCGTGAAGATGGGCAAGCAGCTTCTGATCATCGCCGAGGACGTCGAGGGCGAGGCTCTTGCCACGCTGGTTCTGAACAAGCTGCGCGGCACCTTCACCTGCGTTGCCGTCAAGGCTCCGGGCTTTGGCGACCGCCGCAAGGCCATGCTGCAGGACATCGCCATCCTCACCGGCGGCCAGGTCATCAGCAGCGAACTGGGCATGGAACTGAAGGACGCCACCGTCGATATGCTGGGCAGCGCCCGTCAGGTCAAGGTCGATAAGGAAAACACCACCATCGTCGAGGGCGCGGGCGACCCGTCCGAGATCAAGGCCCGCGTCGCCTCCATCCGCGCGCAGATCGAGGAGACCACCTCGGACTACGACCGCGAGAAGCTGCAGGAGCGCCTGGCCAAGCTGGCCGGCGGCGTGGCCGTCATCAACGTCGGCGCCGCGACCGAAGTGGAAATGAAGGAGCGCAAGCTGCGCATTGAGGACGCCCTCAACGCCACCCGCGCGGCGGTTGAGGAAGGCATCGTGCCCGGCGGCGGCAGCGCCCTGATCGTGGCCAGCAAGTCCGTTGCCAAGCTGATGCGCGAGACCTCCGGCGACGTCAAGACCGGCGTGAGCATCGTGCTGCGCGCCCTGGAAGAGCCGGCCCGTCAGATCGCCGTCAACGCCGGCGTGGAAGGCTCCATCGTCGTCGAAAAGCTCAAGAGCAAGCAGGCGGTCGGCTACGGCTACGACGCCGCCAAGGACGAGTACACCGACATGATCGAGCGCGGCGTCACCGACCCGACGAAGGTCACCCGTTCCGCTTTGCAGAACGCGGCCTCCATCGCGGCCATGGTTTTGACCACCGAATCGCTGGTCACCGACATCCCCGCGCCGGAACCGGCTGCCAACCCGGCGGCTGCGGGCGGCATGGGCGGCATGTACTAAGCCCCTGCACCCCGCCTTCAGCGGGAAACGGCCCCTCGCGCAGCGACGCGCGAGGGGCTTTGCATATCGCGGCGGCCAGTCGTTCCCCCGCCGGTCCCGCCGCGGAGTTTTTACCGTGCGGCGACAAAAGCGCCACGGTTTGCCGCCTTTGTTCACAACTTGTGCATTGATTTTCGCAGCCACCCGTGTATAATGAGTGTATCTGAAAGAGAGGGGATCCCCATGGCAGACAAACACCAACCGCCGAAACGATCGCTGCTTTACAATGCGATCATCGTCTTTCTGGTGATGATGTTTCTCAACGCCTTCATCTTCCCGCTGTTCACCCGGCCGCAGGTAACGGAAGTGACCTACGATGCGTTCCTGGAAATGCTGGATGCAAACCAGGTGCACGAAGTGGCGATGGACAGCGCCGGCAGCACCATTCTTTTCACCGCCGGCGAGGAGGGCGCGCAGCGCATTTACCGCACCGGCGCCTGGCCGGACGACGACCTGACCCAGCGCCTGCTTTCCCACCCGGAAGTGTCCTTTGAAACCGAGATCATCGAAGAAACCTCGCCGCTGGTCAACATCCTCCTCGGCTGGGTGCTGCCCTACGGCCTGATCTTTGGCGCGGGCTATCTGCTCATGCGCAACATGCAAAAGCGCCTGGGCGGCGAAAACGCCATGAACTTTGGCAAGGCCAACGCCAAGATCGTCGGCGAGGAAAAGACCGGCGTCACCTTTAACGACGTCGCTGGCGAGGACGAGGCCAAGGAGGCGCTCACCGAGATCGTCAACTTCCTCCACGACCCGCAGAAATACGCCGAGATCGGCGCAAAACTGCCCAAGGGCGCGCTGCTGGTCGGCCCGCCGGGCACGGGCAAAACGCTGCTGGCCAAGGCTGTGGCCGGCGAGGCGCATGTGCCGTTTTTCTCCATCTCCGGTTCGGAATTTGTGCAGATGTTCGTTGGCATGGGCGCGGCCAAGGTGCGCGATCTGTTCAAGCAGGCGGCGGAAAAGGCCCCCTGTATCGTCTTTATCGACGAGATCGACACCATCGGCAAAAAGCGCGATGGCGGCGTCATCGGCGGCAACGACGAGCGCGAGCAGACCCTCAACCAGTTGCTGACCGAAATGGACGGCTTCGACGCCAACAAGGGCGTGGTCATCCTCGCCGCCACCAACCGCCCGGACTCGCTCGACCCGGCCCTTTTGCGTCCCGGCCGCTTCGACCGCCGTATCCCCGTGGAACTGCCCGACCTCGCCGGCCGCGAGGCCATCCTGCGCGTACACGCGCGGCAGGTAAAGCTGGAACGGCATATCGACTTTACCGCCATCGCCCGCGCCACTTCCGGCGCTTCCGGCGCGGAGCTTGCCAATATCATCAACGAAGCCGCGCTGCGCGCCGTGCGCGAAGGCCGCGCCGCCGTTGCGCAGTCCGACCTGGAAGAGAGCGTCGAAACGGTCATCGCCGGCTATCAGCGCAAAAACGCCGTGCTTTCCGAGCATGAAAAGCGCGTCGTTTCCTACCACGAAGTCGGCCACGCGCTGGTCGCCGCCCTGCAGAGCAACGCCGCGCCGGTCACAAAAATCACCATCGTGCCGCGCACCTCCGGCGCGCTGGGGTACACCATGCAGGTCGATCAGGACGACAAAAAGCTGCTTACCCGCGAGGAACTGCTCAGCAAGATCGCCGTGCTCACCGGCGGCCGCGCCGCCGAGGAAGTGGTGTTCGGTTCCGTGACCACAGGCGCTTCCAACGATATCGAACAGGCCACCAAGCTGGCCCGCGCCATGATCACCCGCTACGGCATGTCCGACGAATTTGGCATGGTCGCCATGGAAACCGTTTCCAACCAGTATCTGGGCGGCGATACCTCGCTGGCCTGTTCGCCGGACACGGCCACGGCCATCGACCGGCAGGTGGTGGAAGTGGTGCGCGCCCAGCACGACAAGGCCGTGGAGCTTTTGAAAAACAACATGGCCTCCCTCAACCGCGTGGCCGAGTACCTCTACCGCGAAGAAACCATCACCGGCGAACAGTTCATGTCCCTGTTGCGCGGCCTGCCCGAACCGGGCGCAACCAGCCAGGACGCAGGCGACCCGGCATAAAACCGCGGCAAGGCGAAGCGCAGGCAAAGCGCCCTGTTTGTCTTACAGGCATGCTCCGCGCCCTTCGCCTGGGCGCGGGGCTTATCCTGTTCCGCGCGAAATCTTACAGGGGGCAAAACGCCCCGTCTGTCTCGCAAACGCGCTTCGCGCCCTTCGTTGGCGCGCGAAAACGAAACGCTGTGCGGCCCGCCTGGGCGCAGGCAAAGCGCCCCGTTTGTCTCGCAGGCATGCTCCGCGGCCTTTGCCTGGGCGCAAAGCCTATCCTGTTCCGCGCGAAACCTTACAGGGGGCAAAACGCCCCGTCCGTCTCGCAAACGCACTTCGTTGGCGCGCGAAAACGAAACGCTGTGCGGCCCGCCTGGGCGCAGGCAAAGCGCCCTGTTTGCCTTACAGGCATGCTCCGCGGCCTTCGCTTGGGCGCGGGGCCTATCCCGGCGCGCGAAACCTGCATGGAGCCGGATAAAGCAGTTCGTCTCGCGCGCAATCGCGCTTTGTCGGCCTGCCTGGGCGCAGATACAGCCGCACGTCAAACCTGCCGCGACGGCCATGTTTATTGCAAACGGCCGAACCGTCTACCGGTATTCACCTGCAAACCCTGCGTTCTTCCGCTGGCAATCCTCGTGGAATGCCCAAGCGCAGCGGGCAACGTTGGAGAGTTCTTCGCATCGCCCCCGCACAGACAAAAGAAAAGGCCGCGCCCTGTTTGTCGCTGCAAAAAGCGGCGGCGGGGCGCGTCTTTTGGGATTTCACGCACACGGAGCGTCCTTCCTCCCGCCCGCACAGATCCCCCAATCCCGGCAAGCCGTTCCGCTTCCTCCTGGTCTTTGTGCATGCAACGGCATGCGCGAAGCGTCCTCCACCTCCCGCACTGATCCCAGTCCCCCAGGCCATTCTGCTTCCTCTTGGGTTTTGTGCGTGCGGCGGCGTGCGTGCAAGGTACCTTCCTCCCGCCCGCACAGATCCCCCAATCCCGGCGAGCCGTTTCACTTCCTCCTGGTCTTTGTGCGTGCGGCGGTGTGCGCCCATGCGCGCAGTTTCCCGCACCTGCGGGGCGAAGTTCTCCGGCGTCGCGCAAAAGGGCGCGCCCTCAAGTTGAGGGCGCGCCCTTTGGGCAGTTCCGTCAGCTGACGACGCCGATGATGATGACAAGCACGATTAGAGCAATGGTCGCGCCGATGATGATATCCATCGTCCTGACCGTCATTTTGCCCTTCAGGCCGCCGTAGAGGCGATCGCGCCAAGGCTTGCGCTCCTCGGCGCCGCTTTTGCCCTGAAAGGCTCTTTTCTGCTCGCTTGCCGCCTCCTCCATTTTCAGGAAGGCGTCGCGGCCCGGATCGTTCCACTTCATCTTACTTCTTCACCAGATACTTGCGCACGTCGATGGCCACGGCCAGCACGATGATCAGGCCGCGAACGATGTACTGCAGGTAGGCGTTGACGCCCAGGAAGTTCAGGGAGAAGTTGATGGCCTGCAGGATGATGGCGCCAATGACGACGCCCTGGATGGTGCCGACGCCGCCGGAGAACGACACGCCGCCGATGACGCAGGCGGAGATGGCGTCCGTCTCATAGTTCAGACCGGTGTTGGTGCCGACCGACTGCAGACGCGAGGCCTCGAGGAAGCTGGCCAGGCCGTAGAGGATGCCGGCTACGAGGTAGACCAGCATGATGGTGCGGGCCACGTTGACGCCGGACACGGCCGCGGCTTCCTGGTTGCCGCCGACGGCGAACATGTTCTTGCCCAGGCGGGTCTTGTTCCAGACCACCCACATCAGCGCCGCCACCACCAGGAAGATGACGATCAGGTAGGAGATGTTCACGCTGCCGATGCGGATGTTGCCGCCGGCGATGTTGACGAAGTTGCGGTCGAACACGGCCAGCGCCTGCGCGGAGCCTGCGGACTGGGCCTCGATGTAGAGGCAGTTCGCGCCGTAGGCGATCAGCTGCGTGCCCAGTGTGATGATGAAGGCGTGCATCTTCAGATACGCCACGCCGAAGCCGTTGATGAGACAGAAGATCACGGTCACGGCGATGGAGGCCAGCAGCGGCACGATGATGGGCAGCTGCTCAGTCATCTGCAGATAGTAGCGGGAGGCGTAAGTGACCTGCTGCACCAGCGAGGCGCAAACCGCGGCGGACAGGCCCAGCTGACGGCCGATGGACAGGTCCGTGCCGGCCAGGACGATCAGGCCGGCGCAGCCCAGCGCCAGTATGCCGCGCGTGGAGGCCTGCTTGAGGATCTGCATGATGTTGTTTACTTGCAGGAAGTCCGGGTTCGCAATGGAAACGGCAACCAGGATCGCAAGCAGGATGATGTAGAGCGCGTAGTTAAGCAGGAACTGGCCCACACTGCGCTTCTTGACTTGAGTGTTCTGCATATTCCATTCTCCTCGGTCTATACGTATTTTGCCGCGAGCGTGAGGATCGTCTCCTGCTCGCCTTGGACGCCGCCAAAGTCCTTGCCGCGCTCGACGATGCCGGCCATGCGGCCGTTGGACATGACGAGTATGCGGTCGCAGATGCCGATCAGCTCGGGCATTTCACTGGAAACCATGATAACGCCCTTGCCTTCCTCGGCAAGCTGCAGGATGAGCTGATAGATCTCGAACTTGGCGCCGACGTCGATGCCTCGGGTCGGCTCGTCAAGCAGGAGGATGTCCGGCTCGGTCAGCAGCCAGCGGCCGATGATGACCTTCTGCTGGTTGCCGCCGGACAGCGAACGGATGTGCGTCTTCTGGCTCGGTGTCTTGACGCGCATGGAATCGATGACCCACTTCGTATCCTTGCCCATCTTGCCGGAGGAGAGCAGCAGCTTTCCGTAGTGGCGCAGATTGGCGATGGTGGAGTTGAAGTTGATGTTCATCAGGGGGATGATGCCGGTGGCGCGGCGCTCTTCTGTGAGCAGCGCAAAGCCGTTGCGCGTGGCCTCGGCGGGCACCTTGTTTTCCACGGGCTTGCCGTTGACGATGACTTCGCCCGAGCCGCGGGTGTAGTAACCGAAGATGGTGTTCAAAAGCTCCGTGCGGCGGGAGCCGACCAGGCCGGCCACGCCCAGCACTTCGCCCTTGTGAAGTTCGAAGGAGACGTCGTGGCAGGTGGGCTCGTACTTGCCGGTGAGGTGCTTGACCTCCATGAGCACGGGGCCGGGATGGTTGTTCTTCTCCGGGAAGCGCTGAGACATATCGCGGTTGACCATCAGGCGGATGATCTCCTCGGTGTTCAGCTCCTTGGCCGGACGCGTGGCGACCCACTGGCCGTCGCGCATGATGGTGACGTCGTCGGAGATGCGCAAAATCTCGTCCATCTTGTGGGAGATGTAGATGATGCCCACGCCCCGGGACGTCAGCTGTTCAATGATCTTAAAGAGGTGCTCGACCTCGTTTTCTGTCAGAGAGGAAGTCGGCTCATCGAGCACGACGATCTTGGCATTGTAGGAAACCGCCTTGGCGATCTCGACCATCTGCCGCTGCGAAACGGAGAGGTCGCCGATGATCCGCTTGGGATCGACGTCGATATTGAGAGATTCAAAGACCTTCTTGGTCTCGTTGTACATGCGCTTGCCGTCTACCAGCGGGCCGTGCATGGGGAAGCGGCCCAGCCAGACGTTTTCCATGACGCTGCGGCGCAGCACCTGGTTCAGTTCCTGATGCACCATGGCCACGCCATTGTCCAGCGCGTTGCGGGGGTTGATGAAGTTGACTTCCTTGCCTTCCATGAGGATGGTGCCGGCGTCCTTCTTGTAAATGCCGAACAGGCATTTCATCAGCGTGGACTTGCCTGCGCCATTCTCGCCCATGAGGGCGTGCACGGTGCCGGCGCGGAGCTTGAGCTGCGCGTTGTCCAGCGCCTTGACGCCCGGAAACTCCTTGCAGATGTCTTTCATCTCAAGGAGATAGGTTTGATTCTGCTGCATTCAATTCACCGCTCTTCTCAGAGTATGCGCCCCGGGGGGCCGTTCCTTTCGGGATGCGGGGCGCGCCCACGTCCCGAACGCAACGGCCCCTCGCATTTTAACAAAACGTAAAAACGGAGGGGTCGCCGCGCGTAGGCGGAGAGGGGCGCCTGCGCGCCCCCGTCCTTGCCTGGTTTGAACCACGTTCAGACCTTATTCCGCAGCATCGGCCTCGACGTTATCGCCGGTGATCTTCGCGTACGGAATGCGGATGCAGTAGAACTCTTCGTTCTCGTCGTAGGTGTAGTCGGTGCCGTCCAGCCAGTCGCGGCCCAGCGCGCCGTTGATGGCGCAGAGGATGTTGGCCTGGCCCATGGCGTCGCCGTCCTGCTTGACGGTAGCGGTCATGCCGCCGTCCTGGATGGAGACCAGCGCCGCGTCGATGGCGTCAACGCCGATGACCACGACGGAGGGATCGCCCTCGTTGCCGGTGTTGTAGCCATAGCCGTTGATGGCGGCCACAGCGCCCAGGGCCATCATGTCGTTGTTGGCGAAGATGACTTCGATGTTGTCGCCCTCAGCGGCCCACAGGGCGTTGATGGCATCCTGCGCCTGCGCCTGGTCCCAGTTGCAGACCAGGGTCTCGCCGATCTGCTCCATCTCGAGGCCGAGCGCCACGGCGGTCTCGACGGAGTACTGGGAACGGGCAATGGCCTCGTCGTTCTGGGGCTCGCCCATCAGCATGACGTACTGGAGCTTGCCGTCGCCGTTGAGGTCGATGGAGGGATCCGCCTCATACATCTCAGCGAGGATCTCGCCCTGCATGTCGCCAGCCTGGCGGGCCAGGGTGCCGATGAAGATCGTGCCGGTGTCCACGAGCACTTCCTGCTCGGTGGCCTCGGCGGGCTGCTTGTTGTAGAACAGGAAGGGGATGCCGGCCTCCTGGAACATGGTGGTCAGCGCAGCGCCGTTGGAGACTTCCGCCAGGTTGATAATGACGAAGTCGCAGCCCTGGGAGCAAACCATGGTCGCCTGCTCGATCTGCTTGCCGATGTCGTCAGCGGCGTCGTACATCGTCAGCTGGATGTCGATGCCCATTTCCTCAGAATAGTACTCGGCCCACTTTTCCATGGCGGCGCGGACGGTGCTTCCGTAGGTGTCGTCATACTTCCAGACGAGCACGCGGATGTCAAGGGACTCGGGGAGCTCTTCCTCGGCCAGGGCGGACATGCAGCCCAGCGCCAGGATCAACGCCAGAGCCAGAACCAGCAGTTTTTTCATCTCGGGGTTCCTCCTTATTTGATTTACCTTGCTACATACTGAAAACCGAAAAAAACCGGCTTTCAGTGTATAACCATCACAAAAGGCCCAACAAATGCATAACAATTATAGCGTTTTTTACAACATACGTCAAGTAGAAAATCTTTGGATTTTCGGCGGTTCTGTTCGATTTTTTCCCGGGCCGCACAATTTGTGCGCCCTTGGTGAACAGGCGTTGCCGGCCCGCGGACGCAAGATGCCGGCCCCGTTCCCGGCGCCTACGCCTCGGACAGACCGAGCAGTTCCAGCCAGCGCTTGCGAAGGGTTTCGACCGTTTCGCGCTCCACGGGGCGAAAATCCCATACGAAATTGGCGTTCCCGCGGCGGCGTTTGGGGTTGAGCAGCGCGTTCTTGGCGCGCGCGCCGGGCGCAAATTCCAGGTAGCTGCCCAATCCGGAGATCAGTTCCATTTCCAGGGCTTCGCCATCCTCGGGCGTGACGATCAGCCGAAAGCCGACGCCGCCCTTCTTGCCAAAACCGAGAATGCCGCCCAGGCCCTCGGACTTGATATAGATATCCTCCACGCGCACCTGCGGAGCGCGCGTGCGGCGGAAAGTGAAGTCCTCCTGCGCGCCGGGCGCCGGGCCGGTAAGCAGAAACACCTCGTCGCCGCGTTTGGCCACGGCCGCGAAGCCGCCTTCCTTTTGCACAAACAGGCAGCATTCCGGCGCAAAGCCCTCCTGCGCCAGGCGCTGGGCAAAGCGCACGCGCTTGTCCTCCAGTTCCTTGAGGTTCTGTTTGCGTTTTGCCTCCGCCTCATTTGAAAAAAGACCCATCGTCTCCTGCTCCTTTCCATGGCGCGGCGCCGAACGGCCGCCAGGCGGGGCGACGCCGCGCTCCGCCGGATTTTTGTGATTTTTCTCATTATAGCAGACTTTTCTCCGCCGCGCAACCGCCGCGCAGGCGCACGAGTGTCCGCGCAAGGCGGACATTCGCGCCGCGCAACGCGCGGATTGCCGGGGCTTTGACGTGCTTTTTCGCCGCTCCTGCATTTTTTGCCGAAAAATGTCCGTCTACAGGCGACATTCAGGAAATTTTGCGCATCCTTTCCGAAAGACTTGCAAATCCATCGTAAATCCTGTATACTAGAGATACAACCAAAACTTGATTGGGAGGACTTATCATGAAGAAGATACTGGCCCTGGTTCTGGTTCTTATGCTGGCCTTCTCGGTCGCTGCGATGGCCGAAACGGCCACCGAAACGGTCAAAATCGGCGTATTCGAACCCGCTTCCGGCGACAGCGGCGCCGGCGGCAAGCAGGAGATGCTGGGCATGCAGTACGCCAACTACATCCAGCCCACGGTGGAAATCGGCGGCACGACCTATAATGTGGAACTGGTCTACGCCGACAACCAGTCCTCGACCGACAAGGCCCCCTCTGCCGCGCAGCAGCTGGTCAGCGAAGGCGTGAGCGTGGTGCTCGGCTCCTACGGCTCCGGCGTCTCCATCGCGGGCGCGCCCATCTTTGAGGACGCGGGCATCCCCGCCATCGGCGTGACCTGCACCAACCCCGCGGTCACCGAGGGCAACACCCACTACTTCCGCATCTGCTTCCTGGATCCGTTCCAGGGCACCGTCCTTGCCAACTACGCCTACAACGAGCTGGGCGCGACCACGGCCTACTGCCTGGCCGAGCTTGGCAACGACTACGATCAGGGCCTGGCCCACTACTTCCAGGAGGCCTTCCAGGCTCTGGGCGGCACGGTGATCGCCGAGAGCTTCCCCACCGGCACGGCGGACTTCACCTCCTACCTGTCCAACGCCACCATCGCCGGCGCGCAGGTGTTCTTCGCCCCCTGCTCTCTGGCCTACACCTCGCTGATCGTCGATCAGGCGGCGGCGCAGGGCGTCACCTACGCGCTGCTCGGCTCTGACACCTGGGACAGCAACGTCATCACCAACGCGGCCGCGGGCAAGAACGTGACCATCTACATCACCACCTTCTATCAGGAGGGCGGCTCGCCCGAGTTCGACGCGGGCATCAAGGAGTGGATGAACGCCAACCCCGAAGCGCTGACCAACAACGGCGGCAACGACATGGTCTCCGCCGTGACGGTCATGGGCTATGACGCCTACTTCGTGGCCCTGCAGGCGCTCGAGCTTGCCGGCTCCACCGACCCGGCCGCCGTCAACGAGGCGCTGTGGAACGTGGACTACACCGGCGTGTCCGGCCAGATCACCTTCAACGAGATCGGCGACGCCAACCGCGATTCGGCCTACATCAAGACCGCCAACACCGCGGACAACGTCTGGGAGTTCGTCACGGTGCAGACCGTCGAATAAATTCCCGCTTCAAGTCAACGATGGCAGAGCGCCGGACGCCCGCAGCAAGGTCTGCTCCGGCGCTCTGGGGGCGGGAGAGAACGCGCTTTCTCTCCCGCCCGCTTGTCGGTTTTATGCTGTGCCGTCTCGAAAGGGCGCACACGGCGCTTTTTCGAGACGGCATATCAAGGAGGTAGGCCCCTGTGAGTACCATCTTGCCATCGCTGCTCACCGGCATCTCGGTCGGCGGACAGTACGCGCTCATCGCCATCGGCTACACCATGGTCTATGGCATTTTGCGCCTCATCAACTTCGCCCACGGCGACGTGTTCATGGTCGCGGGCATCCTCATGGTGTATCTGAACGCCTCGGGGCTGCCTTTGTACATATCGCTGCCTCTGACGATCGCCTTGACGGTGGTCATCGGCTTCATCATCGAGCGCGTGGCCTACAAGCCCCTGCGCTCGGCGCCGCGCATGTCGATCATGATCTCCGCCATTGGCGTGAGCTACCTTTTGCAGAACCTGGTGTTGTACGTCACCGGCGGTCTGAACAAGGTCTACCCCACCATCCCCTGGATCTCCCAGTCCGTAAAGGTCTTTGGCGCCACCACGAAGATGGTGACGCTGGTGACGCCGGTGCTGGTGGTGGTGCTGGTGATCCTTCTGGTGCTGCTCATCAACCACACCAAGGTGGGCATGGCCATGCGCGCCGTCTCCAAGGATTTTGAGACCAGCCAGTTGATGGGCGTGAAGATCAACTCGGTCATCTCCGTCACGTTCGTCATCGGCTCGTTCCTCGCCGCCATCGGCTCCATCCTCTACTTCACCAATTACAACACCGTCATCCAGACCTCGGGCGCCATGCCGGGCCTCAAGGCCTTTGTGGCGGCGGTGTTCGGCGGCATCGGCTCGGTGCCCGGCGCGGTGGTGGGCGCGTTCATCATCGGCATTTGCGAAAGCATCATCAAGGGCCTGGACATCATCCTCTTGCAGGCGGGCCTGACCACGCAGATGCTGGGGCTGAGTACCTTCTCCGACGCATTTTCCTTCGCGCTTTTGATCGTCATTCTCATCGTCAAGCCCACCGGCCTGTTCGGAGAAAAGACGACCGACAAGGTCTAAGGAGGCGCGCACCATGCAGAAAACACTTGCTCCCGACCGCCGCAGGGCGGACGCAGCCACCTGGATCACGGCGGCCATCATCGCGGCGGTATATGTCGCCGTGTTCGTACTGGAACAGGTTCTGCCCGCCACGTCCATGCTTTTCACGGTTCTCAAAAAGGGCGCGACCTACGCCCTGGTGGCGGTTTCGATGAACCTGCTCAACGGCTTTACCGGCCTGTTCTCGCTGGGGCAGGCGGGCTTCATGCTCATCGGCGGCTACACCTACGCCATCTTCTCCCTTTCCAACGAGGCGCGCGAAACGGTGTATCAGTACTTTGACTGCGCCATCGGCGTGACGTTGGGCGTGGTGCCCTCGCTGATCCTCGCGGGGCTTATGGCGGCGCTGTTCGCCTTTTTGATCGGGCTTCCGGTGCTGCGCTTAAAGAGCGACTATCTGGCCATCGCCACGTTGGGCTTTGCCGAGATCATCCGCGCCGTGTTCCAGTGGCAGAAGCTGGGCCCGGTGACCAACGGCTCCAACATGCTCAAGGACTACCCGACCTTCAACGATTTCAACATTACCCTTGCCAGCGGCAGGACGCTCTACCTCTCCACGCTGATTCCCTTCGTCATCGCCGGCGTGTGCATCGCCATCGTGGTATTGCTGATCAACTCCAGCTATGGCCGCGCCTTCAAGGCCATCCGCGACGACGAGGTGGCCGCCGAGGCCATGGGCATCAACCTGGCGCGCCACAAGCAGCTCGCCTTCTGCATCAGTTCCTTCTTTGCCGGCGTGGGCGGGGCGATGCTGGCCATGTATTCCAACACCATACAGGCCAAGGCCTTCACTTCGGCAATGACCTATGAAATACTGCTCATTGTGGTCATCGGCGGCATCGGCTCCATTTCCGGCAGCTGCGTGGCCTCGTTCCTGTTCGTAGCCTGTTCGGAGTGGTGGCTGCGCTTTCTCGATCAGGAGCAGTTCATCGGCGCGTGGCAGGTGCCGCTTCTGCGCAACGGCTTTAGGCTGGTGGTGTTCTCCATCATCATCATGGTGGTGGTGCTGTTCTACCGGCAGGGCATGTTCGGCATGCGCGAATTGCCCGACATACTGCGCGGCAAACGCGGCCGTCGCCAGCGAAAGGGGGCGGTGAAATGAGCACCGTTCTGAAGGTCAACGACATCACCATGCAGTTCGGCGGCGTGGTGGCGGTCAACAACCTCTCCATGCATGTGGACGAGGGCGAGATCGTCGCCCTCATCGGCCCCAACGGCGCGGGCAAGACCACGGCGTTCAACTGCATTACCGGCGTATACGAGCCGACCAACGGCGAGGTGTGGTTCCACGACAGGCTCATCGCCTCCAACCACCCCGCCGGCAAGATGAAAAAGCTCTACGCCGGCGAAAACCGGGGCAAGTACGCCCGCGTGGTCACCAACACGCCGGATCGGATCACCAAAATGGGCATCGCCCGCACGTTCCAGAACATCCGCCTGTTCAAAACGCAGACCGTGTTTGAAAACGTGCTCATCGCCACGCACCTGCGCAAAAAGTCGAACCTGTTTACGGCCACGTTCCGCATAAACGCCCGCGAGGAGCGCGCCCTGCGCGAGGAATCCATGGAGCTTCTCAAAATCGTCGGCCTGGACGGCGTGGCCGGGGAGATGGCCACCTCCCTGCCCTACGGCAAACAGCGGCGGCTGGAGATCGCCCGCGCGCTGGCCACGAAGCCGAGCTTGCTTCTGCTGGACGAACCGGCCGCCGGCATGAACCCGCAGGAGACCGACGCGCTGGGCGATTTCATCCGCTCGATCAAGGAGCGCTTCAGCCTCACCGTTTTCATGATCGAACACCACATGAACCTGGTGATGGACATTTCCGACCGAATCTACGTCATCGACTTTGGCAAGCTCATCGCGGAGGGAACGCCCGCCGAGGTGCAGGACAATCCGGAAGTCATACAGGCGTATCTGGGGGTGGACGAGGAATGAGCCTGCTCAAAGTAACGGATCTGAAGGTCAGCTACGGCGGCATCGAGGCCCTCAAGGGCGTCTCCTTCGCCGTCAAGGAGGGCGAGATCGTCACCCTCATCGGCGCCAACGGCGCCGGCAAGTCCACCTCTCTGCGCGCCATCAGCGGCCTGGTGCCGGTCAAGGGCGGCGCCATCGAGTTCGCCGGCGAGAACATCACCGGCATGGACCCGCAGAAGATCGTCTCCAGGGGCATCGCCATGGTGCCGGAAGGCCGCCGGGTGTTTTCCAACCTCACCGTGGCCGAAAACCTCAAAATCGGCGCCTATCTGCGCAAGGACGAAGCCGGCATCCGCAAGGACATGGACCACGTTTACGACCTTTTTCCCCGCCTCAAGGAGCGCTCCTGGCAGATGGCCGGCACGCTTTCCGGCGGCGAACAGCAGATGCTGGCCGTGGGCCGGGCCCTGATGGCCCGCCCGAAACTGATGATGATGGACGAGCCCTCCCTGGGCCTTGCGCCGCTGGTGGTGCGCGATATCTTCCACATCATTCGCCAACTCAGCGCGGAGGGCATCACCATATTGCTCATCGAGCAAAACGCCAACGCCGCCCTCAAATGCGCCAGTTACGGCTTTGTGCTGGAAACCGGCACGATCACCATGGAAGGCAAGGGCATGGATCTGCTGGAGGACCCGCGCGTGCGCGACGCCTACCTGGGCGAAGCCCGGCACAAAACGTAAAATGCTTGCATAAACGGCTCCTGAAGCGCTTCGGGGGCCGTTTTTCTCTTGCGCAAATGGAAAGGGAAAGCTATAATATATGCAATATGCAAATACAATGTAACTTGGAGGGACGCCCCATGAGCGCATTCGTCGTCAAGAAGGTCAATACCGGCATCATGTTCAACCTCAAGGCCGACAACGGCCAGGTCATCGCCACCTCGGAAGTCTATACCACCGCCGCCGCCTGCAAAAACGGCATCGAAAGCGTGCGCAAGAACGCGCCCATCGCCGCCCTGGAGGACCAGACGGTCGAGGGCTTCGCCGCCGAGAAGTGCCCGAAGTTCGAAATGTATGTCGATAAGGCCGGCGGATTCCGCTTCCGCCTCAAGGCCACCAACGGCGAAATCATCGCCGCCAGCGAGGGCTACAAGGCCAAGGAAAGCTGCGAAAGCGGCGTCGATTCCGTGCGCGCGTGCGCTCCGGCCGCGCAGATCGTCGAAGAATAACCTTCGCAATTCGCCAGCAAACGCGCCGCCCCCCTTGTCGGGGGCGGCGTTAGAATGTTGATCGGGAAAGCCCGCAAGCCAGGGGCGCCTGCATGGACGCAAGCCGTCTGACAGGGAGCCCTTGCCGGCGGCAAAGGTTGTCGCAGGGCCGAACCCTGCGCCTGGCTTTGACATCACCGCAGGGCTCGGCAAATCCGCCGCTGGGAAGCAAAACCGCTGCTGGTCTTTTATCAGGGCGATTTTGCAAGCGCAGATTTTGTCAACAGACTGGCAGAGCGTTGAGAAAGCCTGCAAGCCAAGGAAGCAAACTTGCAGCCAGGGGAGCTTGCATGGACGTAAGCGACCGCAGACTGCAAGTGCATCTGACGAGGAAATTTTGCCTGCGGCAAAATTTGTCGCCAAGGGCGACTGGATTTGACGATCCCGAAGGGCTCGGCAAATCCACCTGCAGGAAGCAAAAATTGCCACGGATTTTCATTTTATCAAGGCGATTTTTGCGGTTGTGGGCTTTGTCAGCGCCTATGACGCCGCCCCTTTTCAGGGGCGGCGTTTTCGCGTTCTTCAGGCCCCGCGCGGGCGTCGATTTGAGGAGGTCGCGCAGCTGGGCACGGACTATCAGCAGTCAGGCCCCGCGCGGGCGTCGATTTGAGATCTTCCATCCCCGCAGACCCCGGCGGCGTTTCCCGCCGCGCGGGCGCTTGTCGGCAGCCCGGCGCGAAAGCCCTGTCCGGAAAATCGAAGCGATTTAAGCCCCGCGCGCAAAGCCGCCCCGCCCTCCCGCGGGCGGGGCGCGTTTTCGCCCTTCGCCGCCTGTCGGTTCATTCATCTTCCGGGCCGCCGGCGTTGGGGCGCGGCGCGCCTTTCCCGCGCGACATGGGCGCAAAAGCGCTCAAAGGCCCATTTCTTCCTTCACTTCACGGAAGCAGCGCACGGCGAAATCGAGGTCCTCGCGGCTGTGGCCGGCGCTGACCTGCGTGCGGATGCGGGCTTTGCCCTTGGGCACTACGGGATAGCTGAAGCTGACAACGTACACGCCCTTTGCAAGCATCCGCGCGGCAAATTCCCCGGCCACGCGGGCGTCGCCGAGCATCACCGGCACGATGGGATGTTCGCCATCGGGCACGGCGAGGCCCACCTTGCGCAATTCGGCTCGGAAGTAGGCGGTGTTCTCCGCCAGTTTGTCGCGCAGGGCGGTGGAGCCCTCCAGGAGATCAAGCGTTTTCAGCGTCGCGGCGCACACCGCCGGCGCCACGGTGTTGGAAAACAGGTAGGGGCGGGACTTCTGCCGGAGAAGGTCTACGACCGTTTTGCTGGCCGCCGTATAGCCGCCGGAGGCGCCGCCCAGGGCTTTTCCGAACGTGCCGGTAAGGATGTCCACGCGGCCCTCGACATGGGCGTATTCCGGCGTGCCGCGCCCGTGCGCGCCCATGAAGCCCACGGCGTGGCTGTCGTCCACCATCACAAGCGCGCCGTATTCCTCGGCCAGATCGCAGATGGCGGGCAGATTGGCGATGATGCCGTCCATGGAGAACACGCCGTCGGTGGCGATGAGCTTGATGCGCGCGCCGGCGGCTTCTTCCAGTTTGGCGCGCAGATCGGCCATGTCGTTGTTTTTGTAGCGCAGGCGCTGGGCCTTGCACAGGCGCACGCCGTCGATGATCGAGGCGTGGTTAAGTTCGTCGGAGATCACCGCGTCCTCCGGCCCCAGCAGCGTTTCAAACAGGCCGCCATTGGCGTCGAAGCAGCTGGAATAGAGGATGGCGTCCTCCATGCCGAGGAAGGCGGCCAGCCGCGTTTCCAGTTCGCGGTGCAGATCCTGCGTGCCGCAGATGAAGCGCACGCTGGCAAGGCCAAAGCCCCAGCGGCCGTAGCTTTCTTTGGCGGCGGCGATGAGGTCCGGGTTATCGGCCAGGCCCAGATAGTTGTTGGCGCAGAGGTTCAAAACGCCCTCTGCCTTGGTGGTGTCTATGCGCGCGCGCTGCGGCGTGGTGATAACGCGCTCGTCCTTGTAGGTACCCGCCTCGCGGATGGCGGCAAGTTCCGCCTCGTAAAAGCGCAGGGCGTCTTTCACGGCTGTTCCCTCCAATCCAGAATCACCTTGCCGCTCTTTCCGCTGTTCATGGCGGCAAAGCCCTTTTCAAATTCGGTGTAGTGGAAGCGGTGGGTGATGATGGGGGTCAAATCCAGCCCGCCCTCGATCATCGCCGCCATTTTGTACCACGTTTCGTACATCTTGCGGCCGTAGACGCCCTGCACGGTCAGCCCCTTGAAGATGATCTCGTTGACGTCCACGCGCGCTTCGTCCTTGAAGATGCCAAGCAGCGCGATCTTGCCGCCGTTGCGCATGTGGGAGACGATCTGGTGTACGGCGGCCTCGCTGCCGGACATTTCCAGCGCCACGTCGAAGCCCTCGCGCATGTGGCTTTGGCGCATCACTTCGCCCAGGTCGTCGCGCCCGGTGTTGACGGCGAACAGGCCCATCTTGCGCGCCAGATCGAGGCGGTATTCGTTTAAGTCCGTGATGATGACCTTGCGCGCGCCGTTCTTTTTGCAGATGGCCGCGGCCATGATGCCGATCGGCCCCGCGCCGGTGACCAGCACGTCCTCGCCCACCACGTCGAACTGCAGGGCCGTATGGGTGGCGTTTCCATAGGCGTCGAAAAAGGCGATGACGTCCTCGGGCAGATAGCTGTCCTCCAGGGGCACGACGTTCGTGGCCGGCAGGCACAGGTACTGCGCGAAGGCCCCGGCGCGCTGCACGCCCACGCCCACGGTGTTTTTGCACCACTGGCCGTTGCCGGCGCGGCAGTTGCGGCAGTGGCCGCAGACGATGTGGCCCTCGCCGCTGACGCGCTGCCCCACGCGCAGGCCCTTGACGCCCGGCCCGAGGCGGGCGATCTCGCCCACATATTCGTGGCCCACCACCAGCGGCGGGGAGATGTTCTTCTCCGCCCAGGGGTCCCAGTTGTAGATGTGTACGTCGGTGCCGCAGATGGCCGTTTTGCGGATGCGGATGAGCACCTCGCCCCAGTCCGGCTCCGGCACCTCCACGCGCGCAAGCTCCAGCCCCGGCCCCCGCCGCGGCTTGACAAGCGCGTCCATATACTCCGCCATGCGATCTCCCCCTTTCGCGCGGCGGACAAAGCGCGTTCCCGCCGCGGCGTTCTCAACTCGCCAAAACCGGCCGCGGAAGCGGCCGTTCGCAGTTCGGTCTTTGTCGGTTGCAGGCGTTTTGCGGCGAACGGAGCGCCCTGCGGACGCCGCCGCCCTGGAGAGCGCCTTTCTGTTAATATTATAACGCGAATTTAAAGAAAATGCAACCGCGCCGCGTGTATTTGTTCGCACACCGCCGTCCGCGCCGGGCGGACAGGCGCGAAGAAAATTTTCCCGCGCGCATGGACATTCCCGCGCCGGTATAGTATACTGTTTGTGGAAAAAGCGCAAGGGAGGTTCCCGCATGAACCATATAACCAAAGACGTCGTTTACGTCGGCGTGAACGATCATGCCGTCGATCTGTTCGAGGGCCAGTACGTCGTGCCCAACGGCATGAGCTACAATTCCTATGTGGTGCTCGACGAAAAGGTGTGCGTGTTTGACACCGTGGATCAGCATTTTACCCACGAGTGGCTGGACAATGTTGAAGCGGCGCTGAACGGCCGCAAGCCGGACTACCTCGTCGTGCAGCACATGGAACCGGACCACTCCGCCAACATCGACAATTTTGTCAAGACCTATCCGGACGTCACCGTGGTGGGCAACGCAAAGACCTTTGCCATGATGGAGCAGTTCTTCGGCTGCGCCTATGAAAACCGCCTTGTGGTCAAGGACGGCGACACGCTGACCACCGGCCGCCACACCTTCACCTTCGTCTTCGCGCCCATGGTGCATTGGCCGGAGGTCATGGTCACCTACGACAGCGCCGACAAAATTCTCTTCTCCGCCGACGGCTTTGGCAAGTTCGGCGCGCTGGATGCGGAGGAGGACTGGGCCTGCGAAGCCCGCCGCTACTACATCGGCATCGTCGGCAAATACGGCGCGCAGGTGCAGGCGCTTTTGAAAAAGGCCGCCGCCCTGGACATTTCCATCATTTGCCCGCTGCACGGCCCCATCCTTACGGAGAACCTGGGCGAGTACCTCCGCCTGTACGATCTGTGGTCCTCCTACACGCCGGAGAGCGACGGCATCGTCATCGCCTATACTTCGGTTTACGGCCACACGAAAAAGGCCGTGGAAGCGCTGGCCGACGCCCTGCGCGAAAAGGGCTGCCCGGCGGTCGCCGTGCACGACCTGGCCCGCTGCGACATGGCCGAGGCCGTGGAGGACGCCTTCCGCTACAACAAGCTGGTTCTGGCCACCACCACCTACAACGCCGGCATCTTCCCCTTCATGCGCGAATTTATCGACCATCTGACCGAGCGCAACTTCCAGAAGCGCACCGTGGCCCTCATCGAAAACGGCTCCTGGGCGCCGCTGGCGGCCAAGGTGATGAAGGAAATGCTCGCCCCCTGCAAGGATCTGGAGTTCGTGGAACCCGTGGTGCGCATCCGCTCCGCCCTCGACGCGGACAGCCGCGAACAGCTTGACAAAGTCGCCGACGAACTTTGCCAGGACTACATGGCCCGCTCGGAAAAGACCGCCAACAAGAAGGACATGAGCGCCCTGTTCCGCATCGGCTACGGCCTCTATGTGGTCACCTCCAACGATGGCAAGAAGGACAACGGCCTCATCGTCAACGCCGTTTCCCAGGTGACCGATTCGCCCAACCGCGTGGCCGTCACCATCAACAAGGCCAACTACTCCCACCATGTCATCAAGCAGACGGGCGTGATGAACGTCAACTGTCTGTCCGTAGACGCGCCCTTCAAAATCTTTGAAACCTTTGGCTTCCAAAGCGGCCGCACGGCAGACAAGTTCGCCGGCTTTGAAGAGGAAATGCCCCGCTCGGACAACGGCCTGATCTTCCTGCCGCGCTTTATCAACGCCTTCATGTCCCTGAAGGTGGAAAGCTATGTGGATCTCGGCTCCCACGGCATGTTCATCTGCTCCGTAGAGGAGGCGCGCGTCCTCAGCGAGCGCGAGACCATGACGTATACCTATTACCAGAACAACGTCAAGCCCAAGCCGCAGACCGAGGGCAAGAAGGGCTTCGTTTGCAAGGTGTGCGGCTATATCTATGAAGGCGACACCCTGCCGGACGACTTCATCTGCCCCCTGTGCAAACACGGCGCGGGCGATTTCGAACCGATCGCCTGAGATCAGCCGAACCTGCCGGGGCGGGGCTTTGCGCCCCGCCCCTTGCAATGGGCAGACAACGCGACAAACGCCCTGAACAACTGCGTGCGGGCTGCGCCCTGAACGCCCAGAGAACTGCAAAAGGCCGGCGCGTTTCAAAAACGCGGGGCGCAGCGTTCAGAAAACAGCGCGAGCGCCTTCGCCGCGCGCGATCTTTGATCCCCCGCCCCGCAGCCGGGACGCCTTGCCTTTGGCCCGGGCATGCCCGCTTCCCGCCGGCCCGGCCGGTTCGCAGCCATAGCCTGTCGGCGCGCGCCACTGGGCGCATCGCGCTCCTCCCCCCACGCGGAAAGGGGCAGGAAGGAAGAAACCATGACCAATGACCGGCTGGTCGGCCTCGCCCCGCGCGGAAGGAAGCGCTGCCGATTTGATACCGTGGAAAAAGAAACGCATCGCCTCCCCGCCCCGCGCGGAAAGAAGCGCCGGTAGCGCTTCCGCGGCTTTGAACGCTGCAAGTATCCCCTTCGCCCCGCGCGGAAAAGGCGCGGGGCGGGCCGGCACGCAGGGGGGGCATGGTCTTAACCCTTCGCCCCGCGGGGGGGAGGAAACGTCGATGCAGATCGCCCTCAGAAAATGGCGGGTTCATCCCCCTCGCCCCGTGCGGGAAGGGATGCGGGCCTCCGCGAACACAGCGTTGGCTGACTCATATGCTCTCCGCCCCGTGCGGGAAGGGACGCAGGGGAGGAGGGGGCCATGCCAATAACCGCCTGGTCGGCCTCGCCCCGCGCGGAAGGGAGTGCCGGACATTTCGCGCAGAATGCCCTTGTCCATCCGGCCTCCCTGTCGAAAAGACGGACGCGATAGACGCTTTCGGCCCCCACAAGGCCCGGGCCCCCTCCCCGCGTGGAAAGGCGGGCGTCGTTTCCCAAGCAACCCAATCGCCGTTCCCCAAATGCTCCAATGGCCGTTCCCCACGTCCCCCGCGGGAGGGCGTCCGCGGTTGCGTTCGCGCTTCTGCATTGTCGAAGTCCCGCTCCACGCGGAGAGAAGCCCCCATCCGGCGAGCCATCTGCGCGCAAATGCGCTCCAGTCCCGCCCCGCGCGGGGAGAAGGCCCGGATGCAATCAATTTTGCCTGCATATTCGCCACCCAGTCCCGCTCCATGCGAAAAGGAGGCCCGGATGAAGTTCATTTTTGCCCCGGATTCGTTCAAAGGTTCCCTCAGCGCCGCGCGGGCGGCGCAGCTTTTGCAGGAGGCGGCGCTCGCCCATTTCCCGGAGGCGAAGTGCGTATGCATGCCGATCGCGGACGGCGGCGAAGGCACGGTGGACGCGCTTTTGACGGCCTGCGGCGGCGAGGAACGCGTCGCGGTCGTGACCGGGCCGCTGGGAACGCCCGTCCGCGCACGCTGGGCGCTGCTTGCAAACGGCGCGGCGGCGTTGGAAATGGCGCAGGCCTCCGGGCTGCCCCTGACGGCGGGCCATCTCGACCCCATGGCGGCCAGCAGCCGCGGCACGGGGGAATTGATGCTCGCCGCGCTGCGCGCCGGGGCGCGCACGCTGCTTCTCGGCCTGGGCGGCAGCGCCACCAACGACGGCGGCATGGGCATGCTCCACGCCCTGGGCGTGCGCTTCTGGGACGCGCAGGGAGACGAACTGTCCGGTTGCGGGGCGGATCTGGCGCGCGTGGCGCGCGTGGATCTGGACGCCCTCTCGCCGCAGGCGCGCGCGGCGGACATCCGCGTGCTCTGCGATGTCAGCAACCCCCTGTTGGGCGAAAACGGCGCCACGGCGGTCTACGGCCCGCAAAAGGGCGTTACCGCGCAACTGTTTCCCGCGCTGGAGGCCGGCATGGCCAATTATGCGCGCCATCTGAGCGCGGCTGTCGGGCGCGAGGTCGCCGCTTTCCCCGGCGCGGGCGCGGCGGGCGGCATGGGCGCGGCCCTGGGCGGCGTGCTGGGCGCAACGCTGCGTCCCGGCATCGAGGCGGTGCTTTCCCTGGCGCATTTCGACCGCCATCTGGAGGAGTGCGACTTGGTCGTCACCGGCGAAGGCCGCCTCGACCGCCAGTCTGTCGCTTTCGGCAAAGCCCCCGCCGGCGTGGCGCTGCGCTGCAGGGCGCGCGGCGTACCGGTGGTGGCCATGACCGGCGGCCTTGGGCCGGGCGCGGAGGACTACCATGCGCTGGGCCGGACGGCCGTATTTCCCATCGTCGATTCGCCAATGGGCCTTGAAACGGCCATGCGCGACGCCGAACGCCTTTTTTCCGCCGCCGCGGACCGACTCTTTCGCGTGTTGCGCATGGGCGCGGATCTGCGCCGCTGACCTTCCCGGGAAAGCAAACCGGAAGAGCCCCTCCTGCGATGGACCCGCCGCGCGCATATGCCCCGATGGCCGGCGCGGGCTTCGCCGCCTTTCGCAGGAAAACTCGCGTGCATGGAGCCGCCGCACATGGGAATTGTCAGAGACAGCCATCGAAGAAAAAATTCGCATGTGCGTGGGAACGCCTCTTCAGCACATCTCGCACCGGACAACACAAAACCGCTCGCAAAACGTTCCAATGGCCGGCGCGGGCCTCGCCTCCTTTCGCAGGAAAACTCGCGTGCATGGAGCCGCCGCACATGGGAATTGTCAGAGACAGCCATCGAAGAAAAAATTCGCATGTGCGTGGGAA
>DVIA01000061.1 GCA_018711655.1 Candidatus Pullichristensenella avicola | reverse complement strand
GACACCGTGGGCGACCCGCTCAAGGACACCGTCGGCCCCTGCCTGGACATCTTCATCAAGATCATGTCCACCGTCTCCCTGGTGGCCGTGGCCGTGTTTTCCAAATACAATCTGTTCGGGCTGTTCTTCTGAGAAAGGGCAAAAACGGGCTCCGCGCCGGCAAAGGCGCGGAGCCTGTTGTTTTGCCTATATCCCCTCGGCAAGCGCCGTATGCGTCCACGCCACCAGCAGCAGGCCGTCCCTCACCGCCACGCGGGCGGGGACGCCGGTGAACTCGTTGCTCACGCCCATGGGGTAGTCGTCGCGCAGGGTGAAGCCGTGCTGTTCGTATTTCAGCCCCTCCAGGTACACGCCGCGCGCCTCGCCGCCCTGCGCGAACACCGAGAGCATGCCCCGGCTGCCGGCGCGAAAGCGCATTTCCCCGTTGAGGAGGGAGGTCAGCATATAGCGTTCCTCCACCAGCACGCCGCGCGCGCCCTGGCGGGCGAGGAAATTGAGGGATTGCAGGTTGGCGATGGTGTGGTCGATGCGGCCGCCGGCGGCGCCATAAATGCGAAATTCCCGATAGCCGCGCTCAAGGCCGATGCGCAGCGCCGCCACCATATCCGTATCGTCCTTTTCGGCGGGCAGGCGCACGACCTCGCCGCCGTGCGGCGCGTCGCGCAGGGAATCGAAATCGCCCACCACCACATCCGGCAGCAGGTTCAACCGCACCAGCGGCGCCTGGCCGCCGTCGGCGGCGACGACGATATCCCCCGCCCGCGGCGCCCAGCCCCGCGCGCACCAGTCTCCCGCGCCTACGATCCAGCAGCGCCCTTGCATGCGCCTCACCTCCATGCGGCCTATAATACCAGCCGGCGCGAGGAAAGTCAAGCGCGGCGCGTTTTTCCGCGCCTTTGCCGTTGACGGACTTTGGTTTGTTCTGCTATAATGAAGGGGACAAGGAGGGGTACCAATGAAAAAAGGCGATCTGCGCCGGCAGGCCATCCTCGACACCGCCGAAGCGCTGTTTTTCCAGCGCGGCTACGAGGAGACCTCCGTTCAGGACATTCTGGACGCGATGGGGCTTTCCAAGGGCGGTTTTTATCACCACTTTGAATCGAAAATGGCCGTATTGGAGGCTGTGAGCGCCCGCCGGGCCGAGCAGAAATTCTCGCAAACGGCGCGGGAACTGCGGCTTTCCTCGCTGGGGGCGCTGGACAAGCTCAACCGGCTGTTTGCGCTGGTGAACCTTTTCGAGCGCGAACAGCCGGAGTTCATCGCCATGGTGTTCAACGTCTGCTTCCGTGGCGGCGACGCGGCGCTTCTGCGCTCCATTCGCGCGGTGACGCTCGCCCAGCTTGGATCGGTGATGGACGAGGTCGTCGCCCAGGGCCTGCGCGAGGGCGTTTTCTATACCCGCCAGCCGGGCGGCGTCGGCCGGCTGCTTCTGCTGCTTGCGCACGATGTGGAGGACGAGGCCGCGCGCCTGCTCATTGCCGGCGAAGGAAAGCCCGAAAGCGTCATGGCGGTCATCGACACGCTCAACGTCTATCGCGATACGGTGGAACTGATCCTCAACGCGCCTTACGGCTCGGTGCGCCTGTTCGATATCGACCGCGTGCTCAAGGTCTGTCGGGCGCTTCTGCCCGGCCTGGAAAAAACGGAGGAAGAAGAGGCATGACGCGCTTTTGCAAACGCCTTCTGGCCGCGTTGCTCGGCGCGGCGCTGCTCGGCGGCGCGGCGCTGGGCGCGCCCACGCCGGTCCCGCTCGCCCCGCTGACGACGGGCGAAAGCGCCGGCCAAACCCTGCCTACGGAACGTCCCCTGGCCACACAGCAGCCTGACGCGACCCCGCAGGCCGAACCCGCCCCGGCGCGCCCGCAGTCCGTCGCGCCGGCGACGCCCGTCCCGTCGCCCACGCCCGACACTCCGGCGCAAACGCCCTATCCGACGCCCACGCCGCGCGCGGAGGCCTCTCCTTCCGCGCAGGCTTCCGCCACGCCCGCGCCGGACGACCCCTTCGCCCGCCTTCCCGCGGATATGCCCACCGTGCCGCCCCTGGCCACGCGCGAACCGGGCCGCCTTACGGGCGTAAAAATCGGCATCGACCCCGGCCATCAGGCCCACGCCAACAGCGAGCGCGAGGCCGTCGCCCCCGGAAGTTCGGAAATGAAGGCCAAGGTCTCCTCCGGTACCTACGGCCGCTTTACCGGCGTGCCGGAATACGAGGTCAACCTCGACATTTCCCTGCAACTGCGCGCGGCGTTGGAGGAACTGGGCTGCGAGGTCTACATGACGCGGGAAAGCAACGAGGTGGATATCTCCAACCAGGAGCGCGCCATTATGATGAACGAACTGGACGTGGATCTGGTTTTGCGCATTCACTGCAACGGCTCCAGCAACGAAAGCGCGCAGGGCATCGGCCTGTATATCCGCAAAACGGGCGCAAACGCCGATGAATGCCTGCGCGCCGCCGAGGCGCTTCTGCCCGCCATGGTCGAGGCCACGGGCGCGGAAAGCGACGGCATTTTCCGCCGCGATAGCTATACGGGCCTCAACTGGTCGGAAGTCCCCAGCATCCTTGTGGAAATGGGCTTTATGACCAACGAGGAGGAGGATCATAACCTCAACGATCCCGCCTATCAGGCGCTGCTGGTACAGGGCATGGTCGAGGGCGTCTGCGCCTATATGGGGCGCTGAAGCCGCCTTCGGCCATGCGCCTGGCCGCGTTTTTTCGGCACAGCCGGCGTCGGTTGAGGGCGCCCCTTTGGCAAAGCGCGTTTCCGCCGGACGGCCGCGCCGCCGCTTTCGCCGCTATCCGTCGCCGAAGGGCCGACAGGATCAAGCTTCGCGTTGCAGCGGGCCGTTTCCTCCGCAGGCGCTTCCTTCCGGAGCCTTTCCGTGGCCGCCGGCGCGAAGAAGGCTTTGCGCGCTCCAGAGCGACCGATTGAAACAGACGAGGTGACGATTATGGACAGACCCCTGCGCCGGGCGCGGGATTCCTATACCGAACAGGTGCAGATCATCATGCCGCAGCACGTCAACGGCGCGCAGCGCCTCTTTGGCGGACAGTTGATGGCGTGGATCGACGTGGCGGCGGCGGTGGCCGCGCGGCGGCACGCGGGACGGCCCGTGACCACGGCCTCTGTGGACGAGCTTTCCTTCCTGCACGCCGCCAACCTCGACGACACGGTGGTGCTGGCGGCGCGGGTCACCTACGTCGGCCGCACCAGCATGGAGGTGCGCGTGGACACTTACGTCGAGCGCCTCGACGGCCATCGCGACCCGGTCAATCGCGCCTATCTGGTCATGGTGGCGCTGGGCGAAAACGGCGAGCCCACCGAGGTGCCGGGGCTGGTCATCGAGACCGAGGAAGAGCGCGCCGAATGGGCCGACGGCGAGCGCAGGCGGCTTCTGCGCAAAGAGCGCCGCACCGCGAAGCCCTGACGAAAAGGCGGATGGCGACCCTCTGCGCGAAGCGCTGCCCGCACGGTTGAACAGCAAATTGCCCTGCGATTCCCACTCTGTGACCGAGCGCTTTTTGCGTGTCTGCCGCGCCTGTGTGCGCAAAAACGCTCTCTGCGCGCGCATTGCCCGTCCCGAAGCCCGGCAGAACGCGTTTTCCGGAACCGAAGCGACGCCGACGGAGAACGGTCCTACCGTCCACGCGCTTTTCAACCACCACACAGTTTCCCCAGCGTCGCAACGCGGACGCGCGCTTTGCCCGTTTGGACGCCTTCAGGCGCTGGAGCGTGGATGAAGGAAATTGACTTTGCCGACGACCGCCGGAGAATAAAAGAAAGGATGTTCCCATCGATGAAAAAATACCTGACGACGCTTCTGCTGTTCACGCTCATCTTTGCGGCGCTGCTCTGTCCAATGGGCCGGGCCGAGGCCGTCGAAGTGGATGAATTCTACGTGTACTTTGAGGGCGACTGCAACGTGCGCGACGAACCGAACCTGGACGGCGCTGTCATCGGCGTCTACGAGCGGGGCGATACGGCAATTTTCGTCTTTAACGATCCCGACAACGCGGCCGTGGACGAGCGCGACGTGCGCTGGTACCTGGTGGTGTACGGCGAGGATCTGGGCTGGGTGTCCTCGCGCTACGCCGTCTTGACCGGTACAGAATACGCCGACTACGAGCCCCTCTACGCGCAGGCGGACTGGGAGCGGCCCCTGTACTATGAACTGCGCGAGGAGCTTTTCCTGATGAGCAAGCCGGACGTCGACAGCGTCGTGCGCGATACATTGCCCGAAGGCACTGCCGCCGTGAACCTCGGTTTGTTCTGCTTTGACGAGGCGGGCAGAAGCTGGAGCTACGTCGTCCACGACGGCCAGGTCGGTTGGATACAGGACCGTTACACCATCGGTGTCATGTCCTAATTGCGAAAAAGCTCGCCTGCGCGGCCTTTAACGCCATTTTTCTTGACTTTAAGGGGCCGTTTCCTTATAATAAATTTGTATAGGTCATTGGCTTGAATTCCGATACCATAAAGGAGGTCCTCCACTTGAGCATCAAGATGACCGTGGACGGCAATACCGCCGTCAGCCACATCGCATACGCGTTCAGCGATGTGGCCGCAATCTACCCCATCACGCCTTCCTCGCCCATGGCCGAAGTGGCCGATGAATGGGCCGCGCAGGGTCGCAAGAACCTGTTTGGCCAGCTGGTTCGCGTCGCGGAGATGCAGTCTGAGGCCGGCGCGGCCGGCGCCGTGCACGGCTCCCTTGCCGCAGGCGCGCTGACCACCACCTTCACCGCCTCGCAGGGATTGCTTTTGATGATTCCCAACATGTACAAGATCTCCGGCGAGCTGCTGCCGGGCGTGTTCCACGTTTCCGCCCGCGCGCTGGCTTACCATGCGCTGTCGATCTTCGGCGACCATTCCGACGTCATGGCCTGCCGCCAGACCGGCTTTGCCATGCTGGCCTCCAACAGCGTGCAGGAAGCGATGGACATGGCGCTGGTCGCCCATCTGTCCGCGCTGAAGGCCTCCGTGCCCTTCCTGCATTTCTTCGACGGCTTCCGCACCTCGCATGAAATTCAGAAGATCGACGGAATCGAGTACGACGAAATTGCCAAACTGATGCCGTGGGACAAGGTCAAGGCCTTCCGCGAGCGCGCACTCAACCCCGAGCATCCGCATCAGCAGGGCACGGCCCAGAACCCGGACATCTACTTCCAGGGCCGCGAAGCCGCCAACAAGTACTACCTGGCCACCCCGGACATCGTCGAAGAAGTTATGAACGAAGTCGGCGAACTGACCGGCCGCCACTACAAGCTGTTTGACTATGTGGGCGCCCCGGACGCCGATCGCGTCATCATCGCCATGGGCTCCGGCTGCGACGCCGCCGAGGAAACCGTCAATTACCTCAACAAGCGCGGCGAGAAGGTCGGCCTTGTCAAGGTCCACCTCTATCGCCCCTTCTCCATGAAGCACTTCCTGGCCGCCATTCCGGATACCTGCAAGGAAATCGCCGTGCTGGACCGCACCAAGGAGTCCGGCTCTCTGGGCGAGCCGCTGTATCTGGACGTCTGCTCCGCGCTGCGCGAGGCGGGCAGGAACGACATCCGCGTGGTCGGCGGCCGCTACGGCCTCGGCTCCAAGGAGTTCAACCCCACCATGGTCAAGGCCGTATACGACAACCTGGCCAAGGCCGAGCCGAAGAACCACTTCACCGTCGGCATCGTGGACGATGTGACCGGCACCTCTCTGGAACTGGGCGAGAAGATCGACGCCAGCCCCGAAGGCCTGGTCTCCTGCATGTTCTACGGCCTCGGCTCTGACGGCACCGTGGGCGCGAACAAGAACTCCATCAAGATCATCGGCGACCACACCGACATGTACGCGCAGGCGTATTTCAGCTACGATTCCAAGAAGTCCGGCGGCATCACCGTCAGCCATCTGCGCTTTGGCAAGAGCCCGATCATGTCCACCTACCTGATCGACTCTGCGGACTTCATCGCCTGCCACAACCCGGCCTACGTCACCAAGTACGACATGCTCTCCGCCCTCAAGGACGGCGGCGTGTTCCTGCTCAACAGCCCCTGGACGGCCGAGGAGATGGAGACGCAGTTGCCCGCTTCCATGAAGCAGGCGCTGGCCAAAAAGCACGCCAAGTTCTTCACCGTGGACGCCATCAAGCTGGCCCGCGAAGTCGGCATGGGCGGCCGCATCAACACCATCATGCAGGCGGCGTTCTTTAAGCTGGCCAACGTCATCCCCTACGAGCAGGCGGATGAGTACATGAAGGCCTATGCCAAGAAGGCCTACGGCAAGAAGGGCGACGAGGTCGTCAAGAAGAACTGGGCCGCCATCGACATCGCCATTTCCGGCCTGGTCGAGATCCCCGTGCCCGCCGCATGGGCCGACGCCACCACCGGCGCGGTGCCCGTCAAGGTGGACGCCACCGAGTACTTCGACGAGGTCATCCAGCCCATCCTCGCGCAGGAGGGCGACAAGCTGCCCGTGTCCAAGCTGGATCCGGCCGGCGTCGTGCCCACCGGCACCACCAAGTACGAAAAGCGCGGCATCGCCGTTATGGTGCCCGAGTGGCAGATCGACAACTGCATCCAGTGCTGCCAGTGCGCCATGGTCTGCCCGCACGCCTGCATCCGCCCCTACATGGTGGACGACGAGGGCAAGGCCAACGCGCCCGAGACGTTCGCCACCAAGCCGGCGCTGGGCCCGAAGTTCAAGGGCCTGACCTTCCGCATGCAGGTCTCCCCGCTGGACTGCACCGGCTGCGAAAACTGCGCGCAGGTCTGCCCGGCCAAGAACAAGGCCCTGGTCATGAAGCCTCTGGCCACCCAGACCGCCGAGGAGAAGAACTGGGAGTACGCCCAGACGCTGCCTGAGTTCAAGGGCGAGGCGCATCCCAAGACCATCAAGGACGCCCAGCTCAAAAAGCCGCTCTTCGAGTTCTCCGGCGCTTGCGCGGGCTGCGGCGAGACCCCGTATGTGAAGCTCATCACCCAGCTGTTCGGCGACCGCATGATCGTTGCCAACGCCACGGGCTGCTCCTCCATCTACGGCGGCTCCGCCCCCACCTGCCCCTACACCACCAACCAGGAAGGCCACGGCCCCGCCTGGGCGAATAGCCTCTTTGAGGACAACGCCGAGTTCGGCTTCGGCATGAACCTGGCCGTCACCCAGCGCCGCCATAAGCTGGCCGACACCGTCGCAAAGCTCATCGCCATCCCCTATTGCGATGAGGAGATCCAGGCCGCGGGCAAGGAATGGCTCGAGGGCATGGACGACGCCGAGGCCTCCAAGACCGCCGGCGCGAAGCTGCTGGCCGCCTGCAAGAAGGCCACCGATCCCGCCCGCGACCTGACCGGTACGCCCGGCGAGGCCGCTTGGCTGGCCAACGGCAAGGTCTGCCCCTGCGAGGCCTGCACGCTGGCGCGCGAGGTCGTCGCCGACGCTGATATGCTGACCAAGAAGTCCATCTGGATCTTCGGCGGCGACGGTTGGGCCTACGATATCGGCTACGGCGGACTGGACCATGTGCTGGCCCAGGGCGAGGACGTCAATGTGCTCGTGCTGGATACCGAGGTCTACTCCAACACCGGCGGACAGGCTTCCAAGTCCACGCCGACCGGCTCTGTGGCCAAGTTCGCGGCCGCCGGCAAGCGCACCCGCAAGAAGGACCTGGGCCTGATGGCCATGTCCTACGGCTATGTGTATGTGGCGCAGGTCGCCATGGGCGCGGACATGAACCAGTTGATCAAGGCCGTCACCGAGGCCGAGGCGTACAAGGGCCCGTCCCTCATCATCGCCTACGCGCCCTGCATCAACCACGGCATCAAGATGAACCAGGCGCAGGCCGAGATCAAGAAGGCCGTCGCCGCCGGTTACTGGCCGATGTACCGCTACAACCCGGATCTGGAGAATCCGCTCACCGTGGATTCCAAGGAACCGACCGAAAGCTATCAGGACTTCATCAAGGGCGAGAACCGCTACGCCTCGCTGCTCAGGCAGTTCCCGGACGTGGCGCCGCAGCTCTTCGAGGAATCCGAGGCCGAGGCCAAAAAGCGTCTTGAGACCTACAAGAAGATGGCTTCCAAGTAAACCGATTGCGGACCGTCTCCCCTGCGGGAGGCGGTCCTTTTTCTTCGGCGCGACGGCGGGATTCGACCGCGGCCCTGTTTTTTCATCATTTTTTAATCATTTCCACAGGCGCGCGCACGGGCTTTGTGCTATAATATACGGGCAATCACGCAATCAAGGGAGGGAAGGGCGTGGGCGAGAATCTTCTGCTGATTCTGAATATCCTGGGCACGCTCTATATCGCATACTTTGCTGGCGTGATCGTGCTTGGGGCGTTCCGCAAACGGCGCGATTTTGCCGCCGCGCCGCCGCGCAAGCGCATCGCCGCCGTGATCGCCGCGCGCAACGAGGCCGGCGTCATCGGCGAGGCCGTGCGCACGCTGCTCAAGCAGGACTACCCGCGCGAATTGTTCGACGTATGGGTCGTCCCCAACAACTGCACCGACGCTACCGAGGAAATCGCCGCCGCGGCCGGGGCGCGCATCCTGCGCTGTACGGACCCGGTTTCCTGCAAAGGCGACGTGTTGCGCTTTGCCTTCAAGCACCTTCTGGCCATGGACTACGACGCTTTCTGTATCTTCGACGCCGACAATCTCGTCGATCCCGGCTTTTTCCAGGCCGCCAACGACGCCCTCTGCGCCGGCGCGCGCATCGGCCAGGGCTTTCGCGACAGCAAAAATTCCCGCGAAAGCTGGGTGGCGGGCGGCATGAGCGTGTTTTACTGGTTCATGAGCCGCTTTTTCAACCGCGGCCGCGCGGCGCTGGGCATGTCGGCCATTCTCAACGGCACGGGCGTCGTGCTTGCCGCCGACCTCATCCGTGAAATGGGCTGGAACACGCGCACGCTCACGGAAGATCTGGAACTGACGGCCCAGTGCGGCCTGCGGGGGGAAAAAATCGCCTATCTGGAGCGCGCCGTCACCTACGACGAGCAGCCCGTGGGCTTCGGGGTGTCCTTTGAACAGCGCCGGCGCTGGTTTCGCGGCTCCATGCAGTGCACGCTTGGCTACGGGCCGAAGCTGATCTGGCGCGCCCTTCGCCACCATAGCCTGCAGGCGCTGGATCTGACGATCTTTTTTCTGGGAAACATCATGCAGTTTGTCTGCCTGGTGCCCGGCGCCGTTTCGGCGGTGCGGGCGGTGCGCTTCGCGGCCGGGCTGGGCGGGGCGGAGATCGTCGCGCTGCTGGCGGCGGCGGTGGCGCTGGTCTATGTGGGCGTCATTTGCCTGGCGGCGGCGCTGGTCTGCCGCCTGACGGGCAAACAGCCGAGCCGGGAACTTCCGGGCGTGCTGGGTTTCTGGCTGATCGCGCTGACCTGGTTCCCGGCCAATCTTTCGGCGTTGATCGTACCGCCGCGCTGGCGGGCCATCCCCCACACCAGCCGCGCCACGCTCGCCGACGTGATGCCGCGCCGCCGCGGCAAGGGACGCGCTCTCTCCGAGGATATCAATTAAAAAACAGACCGCCCGTGCGCGGGGGAATTCCCGCGTTCCGGGCGGTTTTTGCAAGGGAGTGTTTTGAATGCGCAAATGCCTGCGCTGCGGCGCGGAGATGAAGGAAAACTGCGATCTGCGCGTGCAGGGCGCGGGGTACGGCGTGGTGCTCTCCAAGGACGAAAACAAGCTCTTTGGCGGCCGCATCGGCAAGCCCAAGGTGGCCGTCTGCCCGCAGTGCGGGGAAATATCGCTGTATATTGAGGATGTGGAGAAGCTGCGCTGAGGGGACGCCTGTTGGGGAGGGGAAAACATGCATCTCGTACGCAAATACTGGCTGCTGATCGCGGCGGCGCTGATCCTGATCGCGGTGGCGGCGGCGCAGTGCGCGCCGTACATGATCCGGGACATGCAACGCCAGCAGGGCCGCGCCAACGTCGAAGCGCTCCTTAAGGAAGGCCGCTACGAGGAAGCCCTGGAAGAGATGACCTACTGGTTCATGCATGGCTGCAACACCGACGCGGACTACGCCCGCTACTTCCTCTGCAACGCATACGTCGCCTACGAGCGCGGCGATGTGGACTACGCGGACATGTACCTGCGCCTCACTGCCGAATACCGCCCGGAAGCGCGCTGGAGCAGGCAGACGCGCGCCTTTGCCGAAACCGTCGCCGGGGAGGCCGAAGTCCTCAACGCCCAGCGGCGCGCGGAGGCGGCGGCGGAGGTCGCGGCGACGCGCGCCGCCTATCAGGAGCGCGTGCGCACGGAACCGCCCTTCGTGGGCATGTATGTCAGCGACATCCACAATACGCCGCTCGGGGAGGGCGAGATATCCGACATCGAGCGGCGCTATGTGGACGGCGATCTGACGACCATCAAGATCTACGATTACTACGACGAGGACGGCGAGGTCATCTACTCGGCGCGCACCGTGGGCAACAAGGTCACAGAGGTCTGGCCGGGCGGCTACGATCCGCCCATCACCTTCTCCTCCCCGCGCCGCGACTACGAGGACGAGGGCGACGACCCCTACGACGCCTCCTCCTACGCCAACGAAGAGGACTTTTACTACGACCACTACGACGATTTCTTCGACTACGAGGACGCGGCGGACTATTACCGCGAACACGCCGAATAGCGCAAAACGCGCCGCCCGCACGGATATGTGCGGGCGGCGCGATGCTTGAAGGGGCGTCAGAGGGCGCGGCCCTGTTGGCGGAAAAAGCCCTCGACGGCGGCGGGAACGTCGCCCGCGTCGCGGATGCGTTCATCCGTCTCCTTCCCTCCGCAAATGCAGAAGCCATCGCAGTCGCTGCGGTTGCGGAGACAAGCGCCGGGGCTCCATGCCGGTTTGGCGGGCGTCAGCGGATATATGGCCACACAAACCCATCGGCGCTTCCGGATTTGGACCATACGGTATGCCAGGAAACGACATTCCACTCGTCGCTGGCAAATTCATAGACCAGAATGGCTACATTACCCGCCTCTGCCGATTTCCCATAGGCCTTGCAGTAGGCGAACGGCTCATAATCCAGGATCTTGATGGCATCCGTTGCGAGCATGCCGTGGGCGTCGCACGCTTCAAAGATGCTTTCGTCACAGTATTTCGCCGTAAGGATCTCGCTATGGAGCAAACTGGCAAGCCATGGCTCTAGAAGGATGAAAAAGAATCAAGCCTGCGCGAGCAAGCTTTTTCATCGTACATATCCCTTTCTGATTGGATGGGCGGCAGTTTCTGCATTTTCCGCACTCCTCGGCGACGCGATCTTCAGGCCTGCCAACGCCACGATCGCCCAAAGCCCCGGGAATGCCGGGATGATTGATGATATTCGAGGGTTGTCGCGCATCCGTCAACCGTTTCAGCTACGCAACGGCATATCAGGCGCTTGTTCCATGATCACATGGAAGCGTTGCTGATGACGGTGGAAAACCCGCGGTTCACGAATTTGCCCGCGCCGTATTCTCCCACAGTTGTTCCGCGAACGCCTCCGGGTCCTCGCCGCGAAGTTCGGCCACGCGCGCGAAGGTGTAGGTTACAAATGCCGGCTCGTTGCGGTTGCCGCGCATCGGCACGGGGGCCATGTAAGGGCAGTCCGTCTCCACCAACAGGCGGTCGGCAGGCGTGTTGCGGGCCACGTCCAGCAGTTTGTTGGCGTTTTTGAACGTCACTACGCCCGAAAGCGATATATAATACCCCATCGAAAGGTACACCTTCGCCGTCTCCCAGCTTCCGGAAAAGCAGTGCATGATGCCGCGCGGCAGGCGGCCGGCCTTGTAGCGCGCGCGCATCAGTTCCATGGTGTCGCCGTGCGCCTCGCGGATGTGCATCTGCACCGGCATATCCAGTTCCAGCGCCAAGTCCAACTGCCGCTCAAACACTTCGCGTTGCGTATCACGCGGGGAAAGGTCGTAGTGGTAATCCAGCCCGATCTCGCCCAGCACCGTGCACTCGGGAAGCGCCAGCAGCCCGCGCAGCGTCTTTTCCCGCGCATCGGACCAGTTGCGGGCGTTGTGGGGATGGATGCCCGCGGCGAGGCGGAAGCCGGGGTTGTTTTTGACGATCTCCACGGCGCGCTCGTGGTCCGGTTCCAGGTCGCCGGGGTCACACATCACCATACAGCCCAGCACGCCCGCCGCGCGCATGCGCGAAAGCACGCCGTCAAGGTCGTCTGCAAAGCGATCCAGCGCCAGATGCGCATGGGAATCGAACAGTCGCATCGCACGTCCTCCAAAGATGGCCGCGCGGGCGCATGTTCCCGCGCGGCGCACATTTCTCTAGCCGATCTCCGCGCCGGGGGCGAAATCGCCGCCCTCGACGGTGACGAGTTTCAAATTGCCGTCCTTGTCCGAGGCGCACAGCAGCATGCCCTCGCTGAGGACGCCGCGCATCTTGCGCGGGGCGAGGTTCTTGACCAGCACCACGGTCTTGCCGACCATTTCCTCGGGCGTGTACCACTGGGCGATGCCGCTAAGCACGGTGCGCGTCTCGCCGCCCACGTCCAGGGTTTCCTTGAGCAGTTTGTCGCTCTTGGGCACGCGCTCGCAGGCGACGACCTTGGCGGTGACGAGCTGCACCTTGGCAAAGTCGTCGATGGTGATCGTGCCAAAGCCCTTTTCTTCCTCCTGCGGCGGTTTTGCCTCCGCCTTGGGCGCGGGAGCGGCCGTCTCGGCCCTGGCCAGTTCCTCCAGTTCCTTCTTGATGTCGATGCGCGGGAAGAGCGCCTCGCCCTTGTGCACGCGCGTGCCGGACTTAAGCTGGCCGAAATTCTGCACGCTCTCCCAGGTCTTTAAATTTTCGTCCTCCACGCCGAGCTGGGCGAACATGCGCGCCGGGGTCGAGGGCATGGTGGGGCCGACGTACACCGCCACGGCGCGGCAGCACTCGGCCAGGTAGTAGAGCACGGTCCTGAGGCGGGGCTTTCCCTCCTCGCTGCGGCCGAGCACCCACGGCTGGGTAAGGTCGATATAGCGGTTGCAGTCGCCGATGAGCTTCCAGATCTCGGCAAGCGCCACGGAGAACTGCAAGCTGTCCATCTCGCGCTCGACGATGGCGGGCAGGGCCTCAAAGCGCTCGCGCAGGGCCTTGTCCACGTCCTCCTCCGCGCCGGGGGCGGGCACTTCGCCGCCGAAGTATTTCTCGATCATCGCCACGGTGCGGCTCAAAAGGTTGCCCAGGTCGTTGGCCAGGTCCGCGTTGGTGCGGCTCAGCATGGCCTCGTTGGTGTAGTTGCCGTCCGCGCCGAAGGGCATCTCGCGCATCAGGTAATAGCGCAGCGCGTCCACGCCGTAGCGCTTGACGATGGGGCCGGGGTAGACCACGTTGCCCTTGGATTTGGACATCTTGTCGTTGCCGAACAGCAGCCAGCCGTGGCCAAACACCTGCTTGGGCAGCGGCAGCCCCAGCGCGTGGAGCATGATCGGCCAGTAAATGGTGTGGAAGCGGACGATCTCCTTGCCCACCAGGTGCACGTCCGCCGGCCAGTATTTCTGGAAGAGATGGTCGTCGTCGCTCGTGTAGCCGAGGGCGGTGATGTAGTTGGAGAGGGCGTCCACCCACACATAGACCACATGGCCCGGGTCAAAATCCACCGGGATGCCCCACTTGAACGAAGTGCGGCTGACGCACAGGTCCTGAAGCCCCGGGCGCAGGAAGTTGTTGAGCATCTCGTTGGCGCGGGACGGCGGCTGGATGAAATCCGGATGCGTTTCGATATAGTCGATCAGCCAGTCCTGATACTTGCTCATGCGGAAGAAGTAGCTCTCCTCGCGCGCCGTCTCGGTGGGGCGGCCGCAGTCCGGGCAGAGGTTGCCCTCCTTGAGCTGCGTGGGCGTCCAGAAGGACTCGCACTCGGCGCAGTACTGGCCCTCGTAGGAACTCTTGTAGATGTCGCCCTGCTCGTAGAACTGCTTGAAGATCTTCTGCACGGCCTTGACGTGGCGCTCGTCGGTGGTGCGGATGAAATCATCGTATTCGATGTTCATCAGTTTCCACAGGTCTTTCGTGGCGGCGACGATCTCATCGACGAACGCCTTGGGCGTCTTGCCGGCCTGCGCGGCCTTGCGCTCGATCTTCTGGCCGTGTTCGTCCGTGCCGGTGAGGAAGTAGGCGTCGTAGCCGAGCTGCTTTTTAAAGCGCGTCATCGTGTCGGCGGCCACGGTGGTGTAGGTGTGGCCGATGTGCATGTTGCCGCTGGGGTAGTAGATGGGCGTGGTGATGTAGAACGTGCCCTTTTTCTCCATGAAGATCCCTCCTGCGTTGTTTGCGGGCGGCCAAAAGAAAGCGCCCCTCCCTCCGAGGGGCGCTTGCGCGCGGTACCACCCTGCTTCACATGGAAAACCATGCCTTTGGGCAAAACTGCCCGCGCCGGTAACGGGGCGGCCCGGCGGACGCTACTGCCGTTCGCGCCCGCGGCTCCGGAGCCATGTTCGCGCGCCGTCCGGCCGCCGGCTTTCACCCTGCCCGGCTCTCTGGAAGGCTTTGGGGCGCGCTACTCTTTCCTTCATCGCCTTTGCAGCTATTATACCCGCAAACGCGGCGTTTGTCAACGCGCGAATGCCCTGCCCGCCGCGGCCGCCAGATCGCGCCCTGGCCGGCCCGTGCCTCTTGCCCCGGCGCGGACGCGTTCATTTTCAAAGCGGCGGACTCGCCCCCGCCGCGAACAGCCCCGGCGCCTTTCTTCGCCGCCTATGCCCTCAGGCGCGCAGCGCTTTGCGCAGGCCCTTGGGCAAGTGGTTTTTCAGCGCGCCGTCCACCTGTTTCCCCCAACCCAGCGGCAATCCGGCGCAGGCGACCAGCGTCCAGCCCGGCTCGCCGGCGCGATGCAGGCTTTCACCGGCCAGGAAGGCGCGCGCCTCGTCCTCGCCGAGCGGAGCGACGCGCAACGCCTGCCGCGGCGCAAGCGCCATGGCCAGGGCGTGTTCCGGCTCGACGCGGTTTTTCTCCGCGCGCAACAGCGCCGTTCCCGGCCAGATCACGCGCAGGCCGTCTGTATCCGGAGCCGCGGCGGGCGCGGCGAAAAGCCGTCCGCCCACAAAGTGCATCCGCGCCCGCGAAAGCGGCTCGGGCAACGCGCGCACCGCCGTGGCGCAGAGCTGTTCCAAAAGATTGCGCGCGTCCTGCGCGCCCTCCGCCTTTTCGCCGCGCCGCGCCCTTGCAGCGCCGCGCTGCGGCGCGTTTTCCCAAAGCGCCTCCGCTTCGCCCGCTCTGCGCAGGCGGGCGACGAACTGGCCGTCCCCGCGGACGCGCTGCGGCCAGACGCGCAGCATGCCGCCCTCGGACGCGCCCAGGCCGGGCGCGACGAACTCCCACGGCGAAAAATCGGCATGTCGCGCGAGAAAACCGCGCACGCTTTGCTCATTTTCCAGGGCGTTGAAGGTGCATGTGGAATAGACTAGTCTGCCGCCAGGCCGCACGAGCCGCGCCGCTGCGTCAAGAATCTCCGTCTGCCGCTTCTGGCAGCCCGCCGGCGCCGCGGGGTTCCACTGAGCCCGCGTATCCGCGTCGCGGCGGAACATGCCCTCGCCCGAACAGGGCGCGTCCACAAGCACGGCGTCGAACGCGCCGGGCCAGCGCGCGGCAAGGCGCGCGGGCGTTTCGCAGGTCACCACGGCGTTGCACACGCCCAGCCGCTCCAAATTGCCGGCCAGCACGCGGGCGCGGGCGGGGTCGATCTCGTTGGCGACCAGCGCGCCCTCGCCGCCCATGGCCAGGGCCATCTGCGAGGCCTTGCCTCCCGGCGCGGCGCACAAATCCAGCACGCGTTCGCCCGGCCGCGCCGATAGCACCGCCGCGGGCAGCATGGCGCTGGCCTCCTGCAGATAAAAGGCGCCGGCCCAATGCGCGAGGCTGGCGCCGGGCCGAGCCCCATCGCGCAGGTAAAACCCGCCCTCGGCCCAGGGCACAGCCCCTTCGATGAACGGCAGGGCCGCCTCCGCGCAGCGGTGTACGCGCAGCGCCAGCGCCGGCGGCCCCTCCATGGCGCGCACAAAGGCGTCCGTCTCCGCCCCCAGCAGCGCGCGCATGCTCTGGATAAACTCAGGAAAGAGCGTCTGCATAGGCTTCCAGTTCGGCGAAATTCGTCACTACCGGGCCGTCCCAGCGGCGCACGCGCTCGTCGCGCGCCATTTGCACCGCGCGCAGCCCCATGGCCTGCGCCCCGCGCAGGTTGCGCTCGAAATCATCGGCGAACAGGCACTCCTCCGCCCGCGCCCCGAGCCGCTCGAGAATGCGCTCGTACATAATCGGGGCGGGCTTGAGCGCGCCCACGTCCGTGGAAAAGACATGCGCGTCAAAATAGCCCCACAGGCCGGCGTTTTCCAATACCCGCCGCAGCGAAGGCGCGGTGTCGCTCAAAAGCCCGAGCCCGAAGCGGCGCTGAAAGCGGGGAAGGTATTCCTGCGCGTCGGCGTAGACGCCCATGCGGGCCGGGTTTTCCACAAAATCGCGCGCCAGTTCGTCGGTCTGCGCCTCCGACAGGCCCCAGGGCACCAGGCGGTTCATCTGCGCGAAATAGCGGCGGCGCAGCGCGTATTCCTCCGCCTCGGTATCCATGCGCACATCGTCGCTGGCGATGCCGCCGCAGGCCTCGTGCGCGCGGCGAAACGCCTCGCCGCCCAGCGTTTGGGCCACCGCCGGCGTCGCCACCATCGCCGCGCCGTAAAGCCAGCTTCCAAAGGCGGGGTAGACGATCACGCCGCCCGCGTCCAGGATCAGTTTCATAATTTACCTCCGCGTTGCTTTGTGCCTTCATTATAGCATTCGCCCCCAGGCGGCGCAAGCCGGCCGCGGGCAAAAACAAGCGCGGAATTTACGCAGAGAGGTTGAAAAAATTTCGACTGCGTGGTAAAATTATGGTAAGGTTTGTGCAGACGCAACAGAGGAGGGGAGCTTGATGCGAAGATTCGCGGCGGTTGTTGTCGCGCTTATGATGCTTGCGTGCCCGGCGCTGGCGGACACAGTGGTGAGCGACCTGGGAGACAGCTATTTGCGCTCCGGTCCCGGCCTCAATTACGCCAAACTGGACGTGCTCGAACAGGGCGACATGGCCGAATACCTGGGGCAAATGTCCTACGACGAACGCGGCGTGGGCTGGTACAACGTCCTCTTTGACGGCGAAAGCGGCTGGGTGTCCTCGCGCTATACGCGCCTGGAGACGGACGACGGCTGGGATTGGAATGCAGACGCCCTCTGGGTGCGCGCCACAGGCGGGCGCGTCTACCTGCGCTCCGGCCCGGGCACGGAGTACGACGACGTGGGCGCCATCGTCAAGGGCGAATGCCTGCGCTATCTGGACCAGACCCGCTACGACGAGAGCGGCGCGGCCTGGTACAAGGTGCAGAACTACTCCTACGGCGAGGCGTGGGTCAGCAGCGTTTATACGGAACTGACGCAAAACTATACCGAAGCCACCGGCGACGACGTGGGCACCTTCGGCAGCTATATCCGCACCGAGGGGCGCGTCAACGTGCGCTCCGGCCCCGGGCTTGCCTGGGATACGCTGGGCGAACTCGGCAGCGGCGTCACCGCCACCTATCAGGGCAATTACTCTGTGGACGAGCGCGGCGTCACCTGGTATCAGATCGCCTTCGAGGGCGGCAGCGGCTGGGTGTCCGCGCGCTACTGCACGCTGTACTGAGCCCGGGTCAAGCCGGAAAATCAACGCCGTCAAAATACAAAACGCCCTCCCGCGAGGGCGTTTTGTCATACCGACAAACCGGCGAATGCCCGCGCAAACGGACGCGCGCCGCACGGCCCGCCGCCAGGCTGGAACGCGGTGCGCTGAAAGCCGGAAAGCTGCGAACGCCCGCGCAACGCCGCAAACCGCAGAAGGCCGCGCCTTCACCGAAGCACTCCCAGGCGCTGCGGGGCCGGCGAAACCATCCGCCGCACGGCCGGAACGCGGTGCGCCGATCAACGTCAGCCCGGCTCCAGTCGCGCCGCCGCAGGGTGCGGATCGCGCGCGGCATGGGGCTCTGCGAGCCACGCCGCAGGCGCAGATCGCGCGTATCCGTTCCGCCGCGACCGCGGCGCGCAAAACGGCCGCCGCAGGCCGCAAAAGCGTCCTAGCGATTGTTGAGTTCGGCGTATTGCAGCATATTGCGGCAAAGGAACAGCGCCAGAAGCGACGCAGGCACATTGAGCGCGGCCAGCGTCGCATAGCAGACCGCCTCGGAGGCGCCCAGCGCGCCCAGCGCAACGGCCGCCGCTGTGCCGGGCAGGGCAATGAGCAACATCAGCAGAAAATAAAACAGCATGGTGAGAATTTTTGAGGAAACGCCGCCAAAGAGGCGCATTTCCGCCACGATGTCAACATTGTAGACCAGCGTGAACGACCAGCGCGCCAGCGCCAGCGCGGCGATGGTCCAAACGTCGAGGCCGAGGATCAGCCCCGCGGGGATAAAGACGACCAGCGATTCGGCAAGGCCGCTTGTAACGCTCTGCCGCAGGGCCGCCCGCATTTTGGCAAATGAGGTCTCCGGGATCAGATAAATATACGGTTTGCTCAATTCCCAGCTGAAGCGCGAAAGCGCCTCGGAAAACATCTGCATATACACGGCCATGAGAAACACCGGCAGCGCGCCGTTTTCACGCATGAAGAAGGCAAAGCCGATCACGATCGCGGCAAATACCAGCGACATGGGCGAAAGCACATACCGCCGCGCGCGACGATCCTCCACGCGGTGCTTGAAATACACGGCGCTTGCGCCCCAGCCGCCGCCAAGGCCCACCTTGCCCAGTTTGACGCGGTCGGGCGCGCTTTCGGCCATGCGCCCCTCCTTCTGCGCGGTGATGGCCGAATGGGAAATCTCCGCCGTGCGCAGCACGTCCTCGTAGTAATCGTGGTTGTAACGGGCGATGAGTACCACCAGCGCGACCAGAAGCAACGCCGTCAACGCCGCGTAAACGCCCAGCATGGCCAAATCGCCCGTCAGCGCGCCCTGCAGAACGCCCGCTGCCCAGCCGGCCACCGGCATGAGGCGGAAGAGCGGCGAATCCGCCGCCGCCACCAGCGAGGCAAGCGTCAGATCTCCCGAAAGCGCCGCGCGCGCGACCACCGCCAGCGCAAAGGCCGCCGGTACGCCGTAAACAAGGCACCTGGCAATCCGGCGGCGGCGGACGCTCATGCTGGTCAGCGAATAGACCGCCATGGCCGTCACCTGCGCCAGAAAGACGCTCGCGCCGTAGAGAACGACAATGAGCATCAACCCGCCCGCGTTCACGCCATAGAGCGAATGCAGCCAGCTATATTGAAACAGCAGGAACAGCCCCAGCAGCAGCGAAGTCCCAAGCTGGCGAAACAGCCCGTAATAGAGCACCGCGCGCGGCCGAATGGGCGCGGGAAAAAGCAGATTGGCGTCGGAAAGCGTAAACATGCTCGCCCCGTGTTTGAAGCCGGAATTGACCAGTATGGCGAACATCAGCCCGTAAAACGCCCCGGCCAGCGCCGGCAGTTCGCGCGCGTCGCGCGTCGCGCTCCCGGTCCCGCCGCCGCCCAGCAGCACGACGGCAAAGAGCGCAACCATCAGCAGAAGATAGATCAGCCGCGCCGGCCTGCGCACCATTTCCCTGCATTGCGCTTTCAGGCGCGTGATGAGAAGATACCCCAGCGCGCTTCTCATTGTTCCGCCTCCCCGCCTTCGGTGATGGAAAAGAACAGTTCCTCCAGCGAGCGCTCGCCCTCGTCGTTCGGCCGCTTGACCGCGGCAAGGCGGCCGCGCATCATAATGTAGGCTACGTCCCAGTTGTCCTCAACGCTGTCGATCATATGCGTGCTGATGAGCAGCGCCGCCCCCTGCGCGCGCAACTCGCCGAACATCTCCTTCAATTCCTTGATGGCGTGGGGATCGAGCCCGACCAGCGGCTCGTCAAAGACAATCACCCGCGGCCTGTGCACCATCTGGCAGCAGATGGACAGCTTCTGCTGCATGCCCTTGGAAAGCTCCTTGCCCAGCTTGTCGCGCTTGTCCCACATTTCAAAACGCCGAAGCAGCGCTTCCCCATAACCGTCGTCCTCCATGCGGTAGGCGCGGCGCATGAACTCCAAATGCTCGGAAACGGTCAGAAGATCGTATACCGCCGGCATCTCCGGAATATAGCCCAGCGCCCGCTTGGCCTCCAGCGATTTGTTTTCATGGCCACAGATATCAATTTTCCCCTCAAAACGCAAAAGCCCCGCAATGCATTTGATGAGCGTGCTCTTGCCCGCGCCGTTCGGCCCCAGCAGCACCGCCGTTTCGCCGCCTTCGACGGCAAAGGAAACGCCGTCGTTGGCCAGCGTTTTGCCGTAGCGCTTGCTGACGTTCGCAATATTCAGCATGGTTCTCCCTCCTTGCCGCAAGAGTATAACAAAGCCGCGTTCCGCGCGCAAGAGAACTCGGCTGAATTATACACTTTCTTCACCTTGGGCCGCACTTTGGCGTCCAAAAACGCCCGCGCGCCCAATGTACAGGAGAACCAAACCGCAAACGCCGCCCCCGCCCGCGGGAGAGATCGCGCCATTGCCAGGCGACAACCCCCGACCGCCGGCACCGCCGGCCCCTGCCCGTGGGGCGGGACTTCTCCATTGCCAGGCGGCAACTCCCGACCGCCGGCCATAGGCGGCAGGCTCCTGCTTTTGAGCCTGCCGCCGTCTGTACGCACATCCCCTCCAACCGAAACGGAACGCAGCAGCCCCGCCCCCTACTCGTGGGGCGGGGCTGCGCCATTGCCAAGCGGTAGCTCCTGGCTGCCGGCACCGCCGGCCCCTGCCCGTGGGGCGGGGCTGCGCCATTGCCAAGCGGTAGCTTCTGGCTGCCGGCACCGCCGGCCCTAGAAGGCTTTTACGGCGGCCTTTTCTGCAGCCAGACCGGCGGCATAGTTCTTCAAGTAGGCCTCAAAACCCTTCACGTCCTCAGGATCCGGCGCAAGGGTGACGCCCTTGGCGCCAGCGAACACCTTGTTGGTGAGATAGTCGCCCAGGCTCTCGCCCTCTTCGCGGCAGACCATGTAAGAGGCCAGCAGCGCCATGCCGTAGGGGCCGCCCTCGCCAGCGGTCTCCATGCAGGTAACGGGCGCCTTGCAGGCCGCGGCCATGTAGCGCTGGCCGACGCCGGGGGTCTTGAACAGCCCGCCATGGCCGGTAAGCGAATCAATGGCGACGTTTTCCTTATGGAGGATCTCCATGCCGATGCACATGGTGGCCATGGTGCCGTAGATCTGCGAGCGCATGAAATTGGCCAGCGTAAAATTGCTGTCCGGGCGGCGCATCACCAGGGGCCGGCCGGAATCCAGGTGCGTAACGCCCTCGCCGGCCATGTAGTTGTAGACCAGCACGCCGTCGCAGTCCGCCGCGCCTTCAAGGCTCTTTTTGTAGAGCTTGGTATACAGATCCCCAACGTTCACCTCGGCGCCGAACATCTCCGCCGTTTCGCGCAGCACGCCCACCCAGGCGTTGATATCGTTGGTGCAGTTGTTGCCATGTACCATGGCCGTGGGCGCGCCCGCCGGCGTGGCGACGACGTCGATCTCGGGATAGATGTCCTTGAGGGGGCGCTCCAGAACGACCATGGCGAAAATGGACGTGCCTGCCGAAACGTTGCCCGTGCGCGGGGAAACGGCGTTGGTGGCGGTCATGCCGGTGCCGGCGTCGCCCTCGGCGGGCGCAAAGGGCACGCCTTCCCTGATCTGGCCGCCGAGCAGCGCCGCGCCCTCTTTGGTGAGGCAGCCGGCGTTTTCGCCGGCCATCAGCGGCTCAGGCAGCACCTCGCGGATCTTCCAGGGCAGGCCGCGGCCGGCGATGAGGGCGTCGAACTGGTCGAGCATGCGCTCGTCGTACTTGCCGGTAGCGTCGTCGATGGGGAACATGCCCGAAGCCTCGCCCACGCCGATGGCGTTGACGCCGGTAAGCGCGTGATGGATGTACCCGGCCAGCGTGGTGATGTGCGCAATCTTGCGAATGTGGCTCTCGCCGTTGAGGATCGCCTGGTAGAGATGGGCGATGCTCCAGCGCTGGGGAATGTTGAAGCCGAACAGACTGGTCAGTTCCTCCGCGGCCTGCGCGGTCATGGTGTTCTGCCAGGTGCGGAAGGGCACGAGCAGATTCCAGTCCTTATCGAAGGCCAGATAGCCGTGCATCATGCCGGAAACGCCGGCGGCGGCCACGTCGGAAAGGCCCTCGACGCCGCCAAGCGCCGCGTTCAGGCCCTTCCAGGCCTCCTCCAGCGGATAGGTCCATACGCCGTTTTCAAAGCTGCTCTTCCAGGTGTAATCGCCGGAAGAAACGGTGCGGTGCGCCTCGTCGATGAGCACGGCCTTGATGCGCGTGGAGCCGAACTCCAAACCCAAAAACTTCTTCATAAAGCGGTCTCCTCCCGTATTGATGTGCAAAACGACGCCCGCGCCGGCGGACAACGCATGCCGCCGGCGCGCGGACGATTTAGCGGTAGAACGCCTGCCCCAGCATCAGATCGCGCTTGAGCGAACGCAGGGTGGTATCCTTGTCGATGAACACGGCCTCGATGCCCATGGCGGCCGCCCAGTCGCCCATCTGCTCGGCGGTGAGGTCGTAGGTAAAGGCGGTGTGGTGGGCGCCGCCGGCATAGATCCAGGCCTCCACGCCCGTTTCAAAGTCCGGCATCGGCCGCCAGAAGTTGGTGGCCACGGGCAGTTTGGGCATGGGCTTTTCGTTCTTGATGCACTCCACATCGTTGATGATGAGGCGGAAACGCGTGCCCAGGTCGATCAGCGAGGTGGCGATGCCGCGCCCGGTCTTGGAGGTGAACACCAGGCGGGCCGGGTCCTCGCGGTCGCCCATGGACAGGGGCAGGCAGCGGATGGCGATGCGGCCTTCGGCGATCGAGGGGCAGATCTCCAGCATGTGCGCCTGCAAAATGCCCTTCTTGCCGGGCACGAGGTTGTAGGTGTAATCCTCCAGCATGGAGGTGCCCTTGGCGTCCTTCATGCCGGCGGTCATCAACTTCATTACGCGCACCATGCCGGCGGTTTTCCAGTCGCCCTCGGCGCCAAAGCCGTAGCCCTTTTCCTCCAGGCGCTGAATGGCCAGGCCCGGAAGCTGCTTGAGCGCGCCCAAGTCGCCAAAGTGGGTGACGATGGCGTGGTAGTCCTTTTCCACCATGAAGCGCTCAAAGCCCAACTCGATCTGCGCCTGCACGGCCACATGGCGGCGGAATTCCTTCTCGTCGCGGCCGTCGAGCAGGATGTCGTACATGTTGTAGTACTCGTCCACCAGCGCGTCGGTGTCGGCCTGGCTGACGGCGGCGACGTATTCGGCGATCTCGTTGACCGGATAGGCGTCCACGGTCCAGCCCAGCTTGATCTGCGCCTCGACCTTGTCGCCCTCGGTAACGGCCACGTTGCGCATGTTGTCCGCCACGCGCAGGATACGAACGTTCCGGCTCTCCACCAGGCCCACGGCGGTGCGCATCCACGAGGCGATGCGCTCGTGTACGCGCCCATCGCCCCAGTGGCCGGCGATGACCTTGCGCTCGATGCCCATGCGGGTGACGATGTGGCCGTACTCGCGGTCGCCATGCGCGGACTGGTTTTCGTTCATGAAATCCATGTCGATGGTGTCGTAGGGAATTTCCTCGTTGAACTGCGTGTGCAGGTGCAAAAGCGGCTTGCGGTATTCGCGCAGCCCGGCAATCCAGCTCTTGGCCGGGGAGAAGGTGTGCATCCAGGTGATGACGCCGGCGCAGTCGGGGTCGTTGTTGGCCTCGTTGAAGGTCTGGCGGATGAGCGCGTCGGTGATCAAAGTGGGCTTCCAGACCACTTCGTAGGGAAGGTCGCCCGAGGCGTTGAGCGCTTCGACGATGATCCTGGAATGCTCGGCGACATGCGCGAGGCATTCGTCGCCATAGAGGTCCTGCGAGCCGGTCAGAAACCAGAACTTGTACGCTTTTTGCAGCATGAGCAACATTCCTCCTGTTTCGTAGTCGTGAAAAATTCGTTACCTTTCCTCTGAAACAAGCATACAACTTGTACACCCTGCCTGACAAGTTGTTTTTTTGCAAAAAGCGGAAAAATTGCAAAAATTCCTTATCTGCGCCGCGGCGCGGTGGAGCCGCGCACGATCATCTCCGGCTGAAGAATGACCGACGTTTCCACCGGTTCGCCGGCAATGAGGGCCAGCAGCAGCCGCGCGGCGGCGCGGCCCAATTCCTCGTGGGGATGCGAAACGGTGGTCAGGCCCGTTTTGAAGTTCTCTGCAAGAAGGGAATTGTCGTACCCGACGACGGAAATATCCTCCGGCACGCGCAGGCCCTCGGCCTCCAGAGCGCGGACGACGCCCACGGCGATCTCGTCGTTGTAGCAGACCACGGCGTCCATCTTGCCGCGCCGCGAGAGCACCGCCGCGCCCGCCGCCGGGGCCACGGTGCGGTCCTCCGTGTGGTACCAGAGCACGATGTCCGGGTCGTAGAGCACGCCCGCTTCCTGCAGGGCGCGCACATAGCCGCGGTGACGCTCTACGCCCTGCGTATCGTCGGCCTTGAAAATGCCGGCGATGCGGCGATGGCCGAGGGAAAGCAGGTGTTTCGTGGCCAGATAGGCGCCGCCGGCGTCGTCCAGCAGCACATGCGGGCGGTCGCGCATCGTCTCAAAACAGCCCTGAATGAACACATACGGCACGCCGCGCGCGTCGAAGCGCTCGTAAAGCTGCGCGTGACGGCAGAAGATCTGGCTTTTGCTCGGCTCGACGATGAGGCCGTCGATCTCCTTTTCCGCCAGTTCCTCCAGATAGCGCGCCTCGAGGTGGCGGGCGTTGCGCGTGCTTTTGAGCAGAATGCTGTAGCCGTGTTCGGCCAGTTCCTGGTCGATGCCCTGAATGACGCGGGGAAAGATATAGTCGGCCAAATAGGTGGTGACCACGGCGATGGTCCGGCTGCCGGGGCGGCTGCGCTCGGCGACGAAGGTGCCCCGGCCATGCTCGGCGCGCAGGTACCCCTGCCCGATGAGCGTGGAAAGCGCCTTGCGCACCGTCTGCCGGCTGACCCCGTAGCGCGCGGCCAATTCGTTTTCCGATTCGATGCGCTCGCCCGGCCGATGCTTTCCCGCGAGGATGGCGGCGCGCACCTCGCCGGCGATGCGCTCGGATTTGCGCCCGTATCCATCCATGTCCCCCGCCTCCTTTTGTCTGCCTCTATTATACATGTTTGCGCCGGCAAGGTCAAAGGAAAATGCAGCGCGCGGACGCGGGCCGCGCGGCGTTGCGGCGATGAACCCGCGCCGGCATTTTGCGCGGAAAGCCGCCGCGAAAGCGCCTCCCCTCTTTTTCGCCGCCCGCGCTGGCGCGCGGCCCTGCAATGCCGCCCGTCGTTTCCGGGAAAACGCCTCCCGCCATGGTGGAAAAGGCCTTTCCCGCGCCGGCGCCGATGGCCTCCGTTCCAAAAAAAATCCCGCGGTTATAAAACCGCGGGAAATGCGTCAATCCTTCCAAACAAACCTGCGGAGAATGGATTCTCCGCCGTCCACCACGATGCTCTGCCCGGTGCAGAAGCGGTTTTCGACGGTGAGGAAATACGCCCAATCGGCGATCTCCTCCGGCTCGGCCCAGCGCTTGAGCGGCGTTTCTTCCATAATTTGCGCCCAGAGTTCCTCATCTTCAATGACGCGCTGGTTGAGCGGCGTAAGCACGCCGCCGGGATCGAGGCTGTTGCAGGTGGCCCCGAACGCGGCCACGCGCATGGCGACGTTTTTCGTATATGCCACCACGCCGCCCTTGCTGGCGCAGTATTCAGGGAACTCGGAGCCGGTGTGCCCGCTGGCCGAGCCGATGTGGAGGATGGCGCGAATGCCGGGCCGCACGCCGTACTTTTCGGTAACGCCGATCAACGCCTTGAGGTTTATGTCGATATCGTCCTCGTTCTGGGTGCCGGCGCAGTTTACGAGTATATCCACATCCTCCACCTCCGGCAGCGCCGCCCCGTTTCGCACGTCCAGTTGATAATGCGTATAGCGCGCGTGCGCAAGGCGCGCCGCCTGCCGATCCATGCCAATCACGGCGTGGCCTTCGCGCAAAAAGCGTTCGACGATCGCCCCGCCGATGCCTCCGGACGCGCCGGTAATCAATGCCTTCATTTGGACGTCCTCCAATCGGGTCGATGCTCTCCCCGCGCCCGACGTTCCCTCGTCGCGCGGGCGGCGCTCCTGGTTTCGCGCGCGGCCGGAGCCTTGCGTTCAGGCCGGAGCGTCATCTGTTCTTCTGCACAAAATCGAGGTATTCCCGCCCCACGCCGAGGGCCTCCCACTTTCTGACCGCGCGGTAGCCCAGCGGCGAAAAAACGATCTCCATCAGCGCCTCGGCCACCGCGCCGGTCAGCGCGCACATGGCGCACTGCAACAGCGTCCAGTGAAAGCCGTCCCAGAACACGGGCGCAAAGAACACAAAAACGATGACCGAGAAAATGAAGTTGTCCGCAAACTGGCCGATGAAGGTGGAAATATATGTGCGCGCGGCAAAGGCCGCCCTGCCGTCGGGATTTTTGCGAAAGGCCGAGCCGATTAGCCAGTTGAGGAAATTGTTGAGCGCCGCCGAGGCCAGAAAGGCCACCGTGCTGCCCAGAAGAATGAACCATGTGCCGCCGAGGATACCGTTGAGAGCCGTGTAGTCCGCGGCGTTCGAGGGGATGATGCTGGCGATGTAGAAGATCAGGCAGGTAAGCAGGTTCACGCCCGCCGCCAGTACGGCGATGCGATTGGAGGCGCGGGGGCCGAAGCGCTTGGTAATGACGTCCATGCACAAAAACGACAGCCAGGAAATGAGAATGCCGCCGTCGAGGGCCAGATACTCCGTCTGCACCAGCGTCTTGTTGGCCAGAAGGTTCATGCAGATGACGCTGACCACGAACAGGGAAACCGCCGTGGCGGGAATGCAGCGCAAAAGTACGGCCGTCTCCTCCCGCTCCCGGCGCAGCCACGCGCCGAGAGAGAAGGGCCTGCTTGTCTGTGTGATGGGGATGTTCATGCGTTTTCCTCCAAAGAAAAAAGTGGCCGCACCAAACGCAGACCACTGTTTTCAGGCACAAAACAGCAGCCCTGGTTTTGTTTTACGACAGGATGGCGCAAACGAACTGTCGGCCCCATGGGGACAGGGGTATTATACACGATGTCCGGGGAAAATGCAAGGGCTAATTCGTGCGAAAATAGCGCGTGCTTTTCCCCCGGCCCTCGCGCTGAAGTTCGCCGGACGCCACCAGACGGCGGAAAGCGCCCTCGATGGAACTGTCGCTGAGGGAAGGGCAGATCTCGCGGATGTCCTGTTTGGTGAATCTGCCGAGTTTGAGCAGGCTCGCGCGCCGCACCATTTCCAGGGCGGACAGCTTCGCCTCCACCAGACACAGGCGCTCGTCGAGATCCCTGTAAGCGGCGAGGATAGTGCCGAGGAGGTATTTGATGAAGGGGACGGCGTTTTCCCTGCCCTCATGCCACCCGTCCTGCGAGCGGGCGAGCGCGTCGTAGTACAGGCCCTTGTCTTTGGCGATCTTCGCCTCGAGGGAGATGTATCTGCCCACGGTGAAACCGCTTTTGTACAAAAGCAGCGTCGTCAAAAGGCGGCTCATCCTGCCGTTGCCGTCGTTGAAGGGGTGGATGCAGAGAAAGTCGTGGATGAAGACGGGGATGGCGATCAACGGCTCCAACTCCATGTTGCCGATGACCCGGCTGTATTCTTCGCAGATTCTCTCTAGCGCCTCCGGCGTCTCGTAGGGCGCGAGCGGCGTGAAGAGCGTCTCCACGCGTCCATCGGCATAGGTGACGCTAATGTAGTTCTGCACATTCTTCGTGCGCCCGGCGAGGGGGTTGTCCATGTGGCTGTACAGCAGCTTGTGCAGCTGCAGGATGTAGTTTTGCGTGATGGGGATGGCGTCGTGGTTTTCGTGGATGACGTTCAGCGCGTCCCGATAGCCGGCGATCTCCTGTTCGTCGCGATCCTTCGGCGTGGTCTTCTCCGCCACGAGTTGGCGCAGCCGCGTATTGGTGGTGACGATGCCCTCGATGGCGTTGGAAGCCTCGGTGCTTTGCACCATGGCGATCTCCACCAGTTTTTCGAGGGCTTCCGGCTGCCGCCGCAAGACCGTTTCCTGCATCCCCGCCTCCCGGTAGATGGCGGCGATCAGGCCAAGAAGGTCAGAATCCCATTTCTGCGCCCGGATGATGGAGTAGTTGAAGTCCCGCATTCCCATATCCTCCTTACGTTTCCCTTAAATCATACCATAAAATAAGGGAATCGTCAAGAAGGTGAGCGTATGTTTCCCAACGCCCCGTTGCTCCCTACGATATGGCGCATTGTTGAATTCAGTCAACAATACGCCATTAATTTTATCGCCCATCGTGGATATAATTTAACAAGGGAAGCAGAGGTGAGAGGAATGGACGCGGAACTGTGCTTGCAGGACATCGGGCGGCGGATCATGGAGCGCCGCAAGAAGCTCGGTCTGACGCAGGAAGCGCTTGCCGAAAAGGGCGATGTGACGGCGCAGTTCGTCTCCTACGCCGAAGCGGGCAAACGGGCGATGCGCCCGGAGAACCTTCTGAAGATCGCCGCCGCGCTCGGGGTGAGCGCCGATTATCTGCTGACCGGCGACATCATCGACAAAGACCTCCTGCTGCTGGCGGATAAACTGCGAAGGTTGACGCCCGCGCAGGTGCGCATCGTGGAGAGCATCATCGACGAATGCTGTAAGCTGTATCGCCCCGAACCGTAAAAAACATCCTGTGGCATGCGCCGCGGGATGTTTTTTATCGGGAAAACGCCGTTTGAAAGGCTCGCATCTCCTTCTGATACTTGCACATATAGTACACCATGCACCCGGCCACGAACAGGTAGGCGGCCACCAGCAGAAGCACGACGCCGATGTCCACGCCCATCAGCGCCAGCGAGACCATCAGCGCGCCAAAGACGTAAAACATCCTGTCCAGCGCTTTGGCCTTGGCGCGATTGAAAATGGCCACGTTGCGCTCGTCCTTTTCTTCGATGGCCTTTTCGCGGGCGAGGTCCGGGTGCTTGCGGAAAGCGGCCGCGTTGGCCAGCGCGCCCACGCCGTGGCCAAACGCGCCGCAGCCCAGGCCGATGAGCACATAGGGAAGCGCCGCCATCGGCCCCGCCGCCTCCGGGAAGGTCTTTGCCAGCCACAGCCCTGCGGCGGCCAATGCGACGCCCACCGCCGCTATGCCCCAGCCAAAAAGTTTCGCTTTCATACCGTGTCCTCCTTTTCGTCGTAGAGAAAAATTTCTTCGATGGGCAACTGGAAAAAACGGGCGATGCGGAAGGCCAACAGGATGGACGGGTTGTAACGCCCGTTTTCCAGCGAGCCGATGGTCTGCCGTGACACGGACAGGGCCTTTGCCAGTTCCTCCTGACGAACGCCCCGCTCCCTGCGCAGCGCCTCCAACCGGTTTTTCACGCCGCCACCTCCTTTCGTATGGAAAGTTTGCTTTCCATGAATGCAGTATAGCATGGACGCGCCAAAATGTCAAGCATGCTTTCCATAAAAATTTTCTGCGCGCCGCGCGGGGCGCCTGAAAACGGCGAACGCCGCCCCACGCTGATTCGTGAAGGCGGCGTTCGCCTGTGCGGAAAGGATCCGCGCCCGAAGGCGGGCCGTTTATGTTCCCTGCGCCTCCTTGCGGTAATCCCGCGGGGTGACGCCGGTGTGTTTTTTGAACAGGTAGCTGAAATAGTGGGGGTCGTTGTAGCCGACGGCATAGGCCACGTCGCTGGAGCGCATCTGCGTAGTGCGCAAAAGCTCCTTGGCCTTGCTCATGCGCAGGTTGGTGAGGTATTCGGTAAACGTGACGCCCATCTCCTGCGAAAAAATGGTGCAGAAGTGGCTGTTGGACATGCACACATGGCTGGAGACGTCGTTCAAGGTGACGCCGCTGTTCTGATATTCGCGGGCCAGGTAGGCGCGGGCCTTGTTGATGACGGCGTTGTATCGCGTGGAGGACTGTTCGTCCCGGAAGGCGATGGCCTTTTCCAGCACCTCGCGCGCCAGGGGAATGATCTCTTCGGGCTGGAGGGCGTCGCCGAAGAGGTTCTGTTCCCACATGCGCCCGTCGATCACCTCGCGCGGCTCGCCGCCGCTTTCGCGAACGATGCGGCTGGCGGCCCGGAGGATTTCCACATACAGAAAATTGACCATCATCACCGAATGAATGGCCGCCGAGCCCATGGAGGCGATGTATTCGCCAAGGATCTTTTCCACATCGCCGCGGTTGGCGTATTGCAGGCGTTCGGAAAGGGGCGAAACGTCCAGATTGATGGCCGGTTCGGCGGGGGAAAGCGTGCCCATATCGCGCGCGCCCACAATGCGGCGCTTTTCCGGATCGGGCGATACGTCCATGGCGCGGCGCACCATTTGCGCGGCGCGCAGCGAACGCGGCAGATCGGCGATATCGGTAACGGCCTCGCCGATGCACATGCGCGCATTTTTGCCCGTAGCGCGCTCCACCTCGTACAGCGCCGCCTGCGCAAAGCCATAGGCGCGCTCTTCAAGGTCCTCGTCGGTATCGCCCATAACGATCAGCGCAAAGCCTCCGGAGACTTCGCAGGCATGCACGGCGTCGCCAGAGCCGTCCGCCAGGCGGTAAAGCGCGTTTTGGGCCAGCGTGCGGCCCTCTTCGCCGCCTCCGGGACAGGCGAGAATAACCAGATAGCGGTTGGCCAGCAGGGAAAGGTTCAGCGCGCGGGCGCGCTCGAGCAGGTTCTTTGCGTTTTCCGCGCCCCGCACGCCGGCAAGCACCTCGCCCAGCAGCTTTTCGCGCAAAAAGGCGGACGAGGAGGCGAACTGGCGCTTGATGCGCAGGATATCCGCCTGCAGGCGCCGCTCCTCGCGGATGCGGCCGGCGATGCGTTCAAGCACCTCCAGAAGTTCCTGGGCGCTGACGGGCTTGAGCAGGTATTCCTTCACCCCCAGGGAAATGGCCTGCTGGGCGTAGGCAAAATCGTCATACCCGGAAAGAATGACGATCTGCACCCAGGGCATGGTGTGGGAAACGGCCTCGCAAAGCTGCATGCCGTCCATGAAAGGCATGCGAATGTCGGTAATGAGTATGTCGGGCTTGACGTCCTGCATCATCTGCAGGGCGATCTCGCCGTCCGGCGCCTCGCCGACGAGGGAGAACTCGCCGCCGCCGTTGCCCTCCCACGGAAAGCTGTTGCGAATGTTTTCGCGAATGACGATCTCGTCGTCCACCAGGAACACTTTATACATCGCTTGCCTGCCCCCTTACCGGCAGCGTGAATTCCACGCGCGTACCCTCGCCGTCGCTGTGGATGCGCAGCCCGCGCCGGATCCCGTAGTAAAGGCGAATGCGCCGGTCCACGTTGGAAAGGCCGTAGCCGGCGGTCGCCTCGTCGTCGCCAAGCCCCGCAAGCACCTCCAGCAGCCGTTCTTCGGTCATGCCCGGGCCGTTGTCGATCACCGCAAAGTGCAGATACCCGCCTTCGCGCCGCCCCACCACGCGCACCTTGCCGCCGCGGCGGCGAAACTTGATGCCGTGATAAATGGCGTTTTCCACCAGGGGTTGCAGAAGCAGCTTGAGCATCCGCCCCTCCTGCGCCTCGGGCGGCACGTCGATCTCGTAATCGAGGATGTCGCGATAGCGCACCTTCTGGATGGTGAGATAGCCGCGCAGGTGCTTGAGTTCCTCGGAAACTTCGATCCAGTCGCGCCCCTGCGAAAGGGAGATGCGGAAAAAGTCGGACAGGGCGCGCGTGATGTGCACAACCTCGTCCGTGCTGCCCGATTCCGCCAGCCAGACGATGGCGTCGAGCGTATTGTAGAGAAAATGCGGGGCGATCTGCGCCTGCAGCGTGCGCAGTTCGCTCTTTTTCAGGTTCTCCTGTTCGCGGCGGTTCTGTTCCATCAGGGCCTCGAGCTTGTCGGCCATGACGTTGAAGCTTTGGGTGAGGTTGACCAATTCCTCCACGCCGGCCTGCGGGGCCCGGGCGCGCAGATCGCCGGCGGCGAGCATGCCGGCAAAGTGCTCCAGCCGCGCCAGCGGCGCCTGAATGGCGCGCACAAGCCCCCGCTGCGCATAGACGGACATTCCCAGCGCCAGCAAAAGCAGCGCGAATTCCAGCAGCAGCGACAGCACCATCATGCGGTTGAGGGCGGCGCTTTCTTCAATGGCGGCGTCGATCTCCACGGCGATGTAGTTTTCCAGCATCTCCGCCACCAGCGCCGCCACATCGCGGATTTCCTCGAGTTTGGCCTCGTTTTCCACCACGGGCGCGCCGCGGTCGATCTGCTGCCCCAGTTCCACCACCTTGTCGCGCAGCGTATCCATGGCGCGCCGCGCCGCGGTCAGTTCGATCTGGTTGGGGGTGACCATGGAGCCCATGAGCACGTCCAGTTCCACGTTGACTTCGTGGATCATTTCAAAAAGCTGCACGTCGCTGAAATCCTCATAGCCGGCCACCGCGCTCCAGGCTTCTTCGGGAATATCCACGGCCACCTTGGGCTTCAGGTCGCCCACGCGGCCCATATGGGCGATGATGGCGTTGTAGCGCATGTTGTTGGAAAGCAGGCTGGCGATGGAAACAATCGCCGGCACGACCAGGATCAGCACAATAACGCGAAAGGAAAGGCGCAAACGGCGGCCAATGCTCTCCACCGCGCCCAGGCGGCGAAACAAACGCTGCATACCTCAATACCCCCGCGGCGCAATGTCCATCAGGTCCTCGTCAAATTCGGTAAAGGCGCGCTCCTCGGGGTTGGTGACGCGGGGGATCTCCTCGCCCGCGGCCAGTTTCTTTGCCAGGTCCATAATGATGTCGCCCAGCATGGGCGTGCATTCCACCACGCAGTTGATCTTGCCCGCCTGCAGAAGGTCGATAGCCGCCTGTTCGCCGTCCACGGTGATGATGATAATGTCCTTCCCCGGCTCCAGCCCCGCCTCCTCGATGGCCTCGATGGCGCCGAGGGTCATGGCGTCGTTGTGGGAATAGAGCACGTCGATCTCCTCGTGGCGCTCGAGCAGGATCTGCATGCATTCCTTGCCCTTGGAGCGCAGAAAATCGCCAGACATGGTTTCGACGATCTCAAAGCGCGCGTCGCCGGCGATGGCGGCGCGAAAGCCCTCGCCGCGCTGCTGCATGGGCGAGGAGGAGAGCGTGCCGGACAGTTCGACGATCTTCAGATCGGTCAGCCCCTCGCGGTCGGCCTTTTCGATCAGATAATCGCCGGCCTTGCGCCCCTCTTCAAGAAAGTCCGCGCCCACATAGCCCACATAGAGCGAGGGATCGTCCGTAACGATAAAGCGGTCGGTGAGCAGAACGGGGATGCCCGCGTCCTTTGCCTCCTGCAAAACCGTATCCCAGCCGTATTCCACGATGGGGGCAAAGGCGATCACATCCACCTGATAGGCGATGAAGGAACGAATGGCGCTGATCTGGTTTTCCTGCTTCTGTTGGGCGTTTTCAAACATCAGCTGCACGCCGGCGCGCTCCGCGGCCTCCTGGATGTCCAGGGAATTGCCGATGCGCCAGGCGCTTTCCCAGCCGAGCTGTGAAAACCCCAGCAGCACGGCGTCCTCCGGGGCGGCCTCCTGCCGCGGCGCACAACCGTACAGCGCCGGGAACGCGAGCAGGGCCAGCGCCATGGCGGCCGCAAGCGCGCGCTTTGCCGTCGAACGTTGGCGCATGGGAATCCCTCCGAAGTGAAAAAAATTCCTTGTAAATATATTTTAACGGTTTTGCACGCAAATTGCAAGGAGAAATTCCGCACGCCGGCAAAAACGCGCCCCGGAAAAAGCCGGGACGCGTCGCGTCGAACGCCTGTCAGCGGAACAGCACCGTAAGGAACTGCGAAGCCAGCACCACCGACACCAGCGCAATGGGGTAGGTGGCCGCATAGGCGCTGGCCACATCGTCCGTGCCGGCCACGGCGATCAGCGTGCCCAGGGCCGGGGTGGAGGTCATGCCGCCGGTAATGGAACCGAGGTTGTTCAAAAGCGCCAGCTTCAACATCTTCGCCGCCACGAAGTAGCCGACGATCATCGGCAGCAGCGTCATGATCGCGCCGTAGACAAAGAGCATCGCGCCTTCCTGCCGGAGCGTCTCCACAAAGCCCGCGCCGCCTTCGGTGCCCGCGCCGATGAGGAAGAGCATCAGGCCCAGTTCGCGGAACGTCTCCAGCGCCGATTTTTTCAGCGTCAGGTCGATCGGCCCGACGTGGCCGAGATGGCCAAAGAGCAGCCCCACCAGCAGCGGCCCGCCCGTGGTGCCCAGGGCGAACACCGGCGGGTTCTCGCCGCCGCCAAGAGGAATTTCGATGCTGCCCAGAAGGTAGCCCAATACGATGACCACGGAAAAGGAGAAAAAGCCCGCCGCGTCCAGTTTGAAGGTCTTGCCCTCATAGGCGCGCACGTTCACGCCCGCCGCCGCTTCGAGGTTCTCCACTTCCTTTTTCATGTCGGCCTTCAAAAGTTTGGGCATCAGCTGCACAAACAGCACCACGCCCACCACGCCGAAGGGGTAGGCGATGGCGTAACCGATGGCCGCCTGCGCGCTCAAATCGCCCGCCGCGCCCTGCGCCGCCGCCAGGCCGGGCGTGCTGGTCAGGGCGCCGGTCATCAGGCCCACCATCAGTTCCGGACGCACGCCGGAAACGGCAATGAGCAGCGCGCAGGACAAAGCGCCGGTAAGGATGATGATAAAGCCCAATAAGATATAGCTTTTCGCGTTCTGCTTAAAATTGCGGAAAAACTTCGGCCCGGCGATAAAGCCCACCGAGGTCACAAACAGCGCCAGGCCGACGTTGCGGATCAGCGAAGGCATTTCGCAACCAAAGTGGCCGAACACCAGCGCCACCAGCAAAACGCCCGCCGTTCCCAACTCGATGCCCTTGACCTTGATCGCGCCGATGAGATAGCCCAGGGCGGCGATGAGGAACAACGCCAGCAGCGAATTCATTCCCGATATCCATGCTTCCATAACAAATATCCCCCTGTTGTTGATCGTTTCGCACCTATTATAGTCAAACCCGGCGCGCTCCGCAAGGGGTTTGTTCAAGAAAATCGCCGCGAACGGCGCAAATAATTCACGCAACTTTTAAAAATGAATTTTTTCTTTCAAAAACTATTGCAAAGCGGCGGCGAATATGCTATACTGCAAGCGTTCCACAGGCATTCCTTAACAAATCTGGCAATCGGTGCAAAAACCATCGTCGCTACCCGAACAAGGAGGATGCTTTATGCCCAGGAAACACAACCCCTATGAAAACTACAAGGCGGTGCTGGACAAAGCCGCGACCCTGTTGGGACTCACGCAAAACGACTACGTCATCCTCAAATACCCGGAGCGCACGCTGAAGGTTTCCCTGCCCATCCGCATGGACAACGGCGAGGTGCGCGTGTTCGAGGGCTACCGCGTGCAGCACTCGTCGTCGCGCGGGCCGTGCAAGGGCGGCATCCGCTATCATCAGGACGTGGACGAGGACGAGGTCAAGGCGCTGGCGGCGTGGATGACGATGAAATGCGCCGTGGTGAACATACCCTACGGCGGCGCCAAGGGCGGCATCCAGGTGGACCCCCGCGAACTGAGCAAGGGCGAACTGGAGCGGTTGACGCGCCGCTTCATCGCCATGATCATGCCCATCATCGGCCCGGAGCGCGACATTCCCGCCCCGGACGTCAACACCACGCCGGAGATCATGGGCTGGATTATGGATACCTATTCCATGCAGAAGGGCTACGCCGTGCCGGGCGTGGTCACGGGCAAGCCCATCGAGGTGGGCGGTTCGCTGGGCCGCGGCGAGGCCACCGGCCGCGGCGTGACCATTTGCGCGCGGCTTTTGATGCAGAAACTGGGGCGCACGCTGGAGGGCGCGCGCGTGGCCGTGCAGGGCATGGGCAACGTCGGCAGCGTAGCGGCGGCGCTGATGCACCGGGAAGGCGCGAAAATTGTGGCCGTTTCCGACGTCAGCGGCGGCATCTACAGCGAAACCGGCCTGCCCATGGACCAGCTTCGCCGCCACTTCGCCGCCCGCCGCACCCTGGCAGAATTGCCCGACGGCGACTTTGCGCGCATCAGCAACGAGGACCTGCTCGCCTGCGACGTGGACATCCTGGTGCCGGCGGCGCTGGAAAACACCATTTCCAAATCCAACGCCGACCGCGTGCGGGCGCGGTTCATCGTCGAGGGCGCGAACGGCCCCATCACCCCGGCGGCGGACGATATCCTCGACGAGCGCGGCGTCACCGTCGTGCCGGATATCCTCGCCAACGCCGGCGGCGTGGTGGTCAGCTACTTTGAATGGGTGCAGAACCTGCAATCCTTCCGCTGGGAGGAGGATTACGTCAACGACATGCTTGAACGCACCATGGCCCGCGCCTTTGAAGAAGTCTGGGCGCTGGCCCACGAAAAGAACGCCTCTTTGCGCATGGGCGCCTACATGTCCGCCCTCAAGCGCGTGGTGGCGGCCAAAAAGCTGCGCGGCATCTTCCCGTAAGCGCGCTGCTCCCCCGTCCCGCCCGTCGCGCGGCGGCAGCAAAAGCGCGGTGTTTCCCCGTATGCGCGCTGCGCCCCCCGTCCGCCCGTCGCGCGGCGGCGGCAAAACGCGGTATCTTCCCGTATGCGCGCTGCTCCCCCGTCTGCCCGTCGCGCGGCGGCGGCAAAACGCGGTATCTTCCCGTATGCGCGCT
>DVIA01000060.1 GCA_018711655.1 Candidatus Pullichristensenella avicola | reverse complement strand
AAAGGGTTGCGTTGTGCAAACGCCCCGCCGCCATCTCCCCCGGCCCCGTACAAGCCGTTTTGAATGCGCCGCTTCCCAAACACGCCCCGCCCGGCGCTGCAAGCGCCCCGCCGCCGTCTCCCCGGCCCCGTTCAGGCCGTTTCAAGCGCGCCACGTCCCAAACACGCCCCGCCGCCATCTCCCCCGGCCCCGTACAAGCCGTTTTGAATGCGCCGCGTCCCAAACACACCCGGCCCGGCGGCTGCAAGCGCACCGCCGCCGTCTCCCCCGGCCCCGTACAGGCCGTTTTGTGCGCCGCGTCCCAAACACGCCCCGCCCGGCGCTGCAAGCGCACCGCCGCCGTCTCCCCCGGCCCCGTACAAGCCGTTTTGTGCGCCGCGTCCCAAACACGCCCCGCCCGGCGGCTGCAGGAATATTTTGAGGGACGACGCATGGCCGTCCCTCTGTTTTTTTGAAAATTTTCAAAACAACGCGCCGAAGCGCGGCGAGTCCACGCGGTTTCCCGCGCCGATGCTGCTTCGGCGTCCTCCTTTACACCTCCGGCAGTTCGCCGAAAAAGCTGATCTCGGCCGGGCCGCTGACGATGACGTGGCCGCTTTTGCCAAATTTGAACAGCAGCCGCCCGCCAGGCAGGAGGATTTCCGCCTTTTCGCGCAAATGGCCCAGGCGCACCCCGGCGGCAAAGGCGGCCGAAGCGCCGGTGCCGCAGGCCAGCGTCGCGCCCGCGCCGCGCTCCCACACGCGCACCTCCGCCCGCGTAGGCGTCAGCGCGCGGCAAAATTCCACGTTCGTGCGGTTGGGAAAAAGGCTGTTGCGCTCCACGCAGGGGCCGAAGTGCTCAAACTCGGCCTCGCCGGGAAAGAGGGCGTAGGTCACGGCGTGGGGGTTGCCCATGTCCACGGGCAGAAAGGGCGTTTCGCGGCCGCCGAGGTTGATCTTTACCGCCTCGCCAAGGCGCGCCGGGCCCATGTCCGCCGCCACCGAGACCACGCGGCCGTTCTGCACGCTGACGCGAATGGGCTTGATCCCGCCCAGGGTCTCGACGCTCATGCACTCGCCGTCCACCGCGCCGGTTTCATACAGGTACTTGCCCACGCAGCGCAGGGCGTTGCCGCACATTTCCGCCTCGCTGCCATCGGGGTTGAAAATGCGCATGCGCGCGCTGGCCGTCTGCGAAGGCAGGATCAGCACCAGCCCGTCGGCGCAGACGCCAAAATGCCTGCGGCACAGCTTCTGCGCCAGCGCCGCGGGGTCGTCCTGTTCCACGCGCGTTGCGTCCTCGCCGCCCAGAAAAACGAAATCGTTGCCCAGGCCGTGCATTTTGACAAATTTCATCCTCGCGCCCCCGTTTTTACCATTGATCGCTTCCATTATAGCAACTTGCGCGCCGTTTGCCAAGACGCGCCGCGCCCGCGCGCAAATTTTGCCTTCCGACGCGTTTTTTTCACAATTTCAGGCCTTGCAAATTGGGCGGTTTTCTGATACAATATGGAATTGGCGCATCCTTGCCATGGCCGCAAGGTCATGGCCGAAGTCCATAAGGAGGTGAACGTTCCCCATGAACCAGTATGAAGTCATGTATGTGGTCGATACCGCGTTGGAGGACAGCGCGCGCAGCGAACTGATCAACCGCTTTGCCGATCTGGTCGCCAAAAACGGCGGCGAGGTGGAGCGCATTGATGAGTGGGGCAAGCGTCGTCTGGCTTACGCCATCAACTACAAGACCGAGGGCTACTATGTGCTGATGTACATCAAGGCCCCCGCCGAATTGCCCCGCGAACTGGAGCGCAATTTGCAGATCGCCGAGCAGGTGCTGCGCTACCTGGTCATCCGCTACGAGGGCGAACTGCCCGCCAAGCGCGAGGTGAACAAGCCCGCGCGCGAAGCCGTCGAGACGCCCGCCGCCCCGGTCGAGGCCCCCGCCGCGCCGGTGGAAGCGCCCGCCGCCCCGGCTGAGGCTCCCGCCGAGACTGCCGACGAAGAAGCGCCCGTTTCCGAGGCCGAATAAGGCCGGCGACCCACCCCGTTCAGGGCGTGTGCGCACGACCCTTTGCGCAGCCGGCGCGCAGGCGCGTTTCCAGCAAAGGCGCGTCGCGCCTTGGGCTTCGCAAGTCCGAACACGATGGCCCCTGTATGTACGTTCGGGAGGTTGCAAGCAATGAATAAAGCTATTTTGATCGGAAATCTCGCCAACGATCCGGAAACCCGCACCACGGCTTCCGGCGTCACCATGTGCCAGTTCCGCCTGGCCGTGCAGCGGCGCTTTGCCAACCAGCAGGGCGTGCGCGAGGCGGATTTCTTCAACATCATCGCCTGGCGGCAGACGGCGGAATTGTGCGCCCGCTATCTGTCCAAGGGCCGCAAAGTCGCGGTGGAGGGCAGCATTCAGAACCGCTCCTATGATGCGCAGGACGGCTCGAAGCGCTATATCACCGAGATCGTGGCCGAAAACGTAGAGTTTCTCTCGTCGCCCCAGGGCGATCGGCAGCAGCGCGCGGACAATCCGCCCCCGCCGCCCGAGCCCTCCGGCTACACGAGCGACCCGGACGCCTTTACCGACGTGGACGACGAACTGCCGTTCTAAACGCGGGCGTCCAACGACCAAACAAGGAGGAAAACAGCAATGTCTGAAGATAGAGGCGAACGGGTTCGCCGCCCCCGCGGCCGCAAGCCGCGCCGCAAGGTCTGCCAGTTCTGCGTGGACAAGGTTGAGCATATCGACTATAAGGACATGGTGCGCCTGCGCATGAAGTACACCAGCGAGCGCGGCAAGATCCTGCCCCGCCGCATGACCGGCACCTGCGCCAAGCATCAGCGCCAGCTTTCCACGGCCATCAAGCGTGCCCGTGTGATCGCGCTGCTGCCCTATGTGTCCGAATAACGCCGGCTGTGCCGACGGTTAGCGCCTTCGGCCCAAAACCGACGCGTCCCCGCTCCATTGCAAATGGGGCGGGGCGCTGTGTTTTTTCCCGCCTGCAAAAATTCGCGCGGCCAACGGCGGCCTTGCCGGTCCGCCGCCGCGGGCGGGTTGAAAGGCCGGGGGATTCAAGATAGGCCATCCCTCCCGTTCCGGCCACGCCGCATGCGCCGCCCTTCGCCTTTGCCGGGTGGTGACCGCTCCCATCCGCATCGCAGGGCGGACAGAAATGATCACGGTATCCGGAACAGGCCACGCCTCCCGTTCCGTCCGCGCCGCATGCGCCGCCCCTCGCCTTGCCGGGTGACGCGCCCCTCGTCCGCGCCGCGGGCGGGGCAAAACCGTTTGCCGCTCTACCGGCTCTGTCCGCCAGGCGCGCCGCGTCTATTCGCCGCCGCCCTTTTGTCATCTTTTCGTCACGGCATCTGCCTTTTTCCGTTCCCTTCAAAATGGTATACTTGAAGTATCTATATGGTATGGGAGGGGACTATGAACGTTCTGGAAATGTTTCTGGGTACATCCGGCGGGCTGGACGCCGTCATCAACATATCTGTTTACACGGTCATCGTCCTTCTGTTCATCGCGGGCATGATCCGCTGTATCGCCCCCATTTCCCGCACGCGCGCCACCATCCGGCGCGCCATCCGTTCCATCAAGCAGGGGGCCACCGGCAAGCGCTCCTGGCAGGAGGACAAATTCCTCGGCAAAGGCTGCCTTTACCCGCACTGGAGCGAATACCTGAACAACCTCTTCTTCGCCGACGGCGTTTACCACAACGCCTCCAACGTTGAAGATTACATCAACGAAGATACCGCCATTTACGGTCCGGGCCGCATCTCTTTTGCGGAGGCCATTCCGGGGCTGATGGTGTCTTTGGGCTTTCTGGGCACGCTCATCGGCCTGACGACGGGCCTTTCCGGCTTTGACATGGCCGACGCCGAAGCCGTGCAGAATTCCATCGTCACCCTCATTCCCGGCATGCGGTACGCGTTTATGACCTCCATCGTCGGCGTGGTCGGCTCGATCGCCTTTACGCTGATCACGCGCTTCACCTGCGGTTCGGCCGAACACACCCTGCAGGACTTCTACGGCGCCATGAGCCGCTATGCCGGCGTGCTCTCCGTAGACCCCATGACGCAGATCGCCATCTACCAGCAGGAGCAGACGGCGCTGATTCAAACCATGTCGCAGGATCTGAACGGCAGCTTTACCGATCGGCTGGAGGAGATCATCACCGGCGCGGCCGAGCCGCTGCGCAAAACCCTGGAGGAGTTCGCCGCCGTCAATACGCAGCAGCAGATGCGCCTGATCGACAAGGCGGCGGGCCGCTTTGTCGAGCGCATGGACGAAATGCTCGATGGCCAGCTGACCAACCTTTCGCATGTGATCGCCAGCACCTGCGCCAGCCAGCAGAAGGCCACCGCCATCGTTTCCGAGGGCATGGAAAACGCCAAATGCGTGCTCAAAAACGCCGCGCAACTGCAAACCAGCCTGGAAACCATGGTCGCGCAGTTGGAGGAATACATTCAAAAACTCAACAACGCCCGCAGCGGCGCGGACGACAGCTATCTGCGCATCGCTTCCAATGTGGAAAAAATGGAACTGGTCGCCGGCCAGCAAAACGCCTATTTGAAGAGCGTTTCCGCCATGCACGCGGAGCTTTCGCGCTCCATGCAGGCGCTGCAGGAATCGCAGAAAGTCATGCTCAAGCGCTTCAGTGAGGTCAGCGCCGAAAGCACCGCGGGGCTGATGAAGGCCGCCGGCGAAATTCGCGCCACGGGCTCGATGCTGGAAAGCAACCGCCAGCGCATCGGCGAGCAGCTGCGCGTGGACCTGACCGATACCCTGGACGCCTTCCGCGATTATATGGGCGAATTTACCAAGCGCGTGGATTACCTGTCGGCCAGCATTGCCGATTCTCTTGGCCAGCTTCCGCACGCCGTGGGCGAGGCCGCCGACGCCTTCCTCGATCAGATCGACCGCATCGGCGCCACGCTGGAACAGGCGCAGGCGGCGCTGGACGACGCCGTGCGGCAAATGTATCCCCCGCAGCAGTAAGGGGGTGACGGCATGCGCATGAGCAGATATTCCCGCGCCCGCGGCCGCGCCCGCCAGGGCGGAGACAAAAACAGCTTCTGGCTGAGCTTTTCCGACCTGATGAGCGCGCTGGTGCTGGTGATCATACTGGTTTTGTTCTATATCCTCTACCAGTATTTCCTCATGTACGACGACTACGAGGAGCGCCGCGACCAGATGGTGATTCTACAGGCTTCCCTGGAACAGAGCGAGGCCGATATCGCCGAGCAGCAGGCCGCGCTCACCGCCGCCCAGGACGAACTGGATGAAAAAAGCAGCGCCCTGACCGCCGCGGAGGACGACCTTGCCGCCGCACAGGACGACCTTGCCACCGCGCAGGAGGAACTCACCGCCGCGCAGGAGGACCTGGCCGTGCAGCAGTTGCTGCTTGAGGCGGCGCAGCGCGCCGCGGGAAAAACGCAGGACGAACTGGACGCGCGCGAGGCGGAACTGGAAGCCACCCTGGCGCAGCTCGAACAGCAGCAAGCGCAGCTTGACCAGCAGCAGGGCCAGATCGCCGCGCAGCAATCGCAACTTGAGCAGCAGCAGGCGCAGATCGAGGACCTGGTCGGCATCCGCACGCAGATCATCGCCGATCTGTCCAGCGCGCTGCGCCAGGCGAACATCTCCGCCACGGTCGATCCCGCCAGCGGCGCCATCGCCCTGGCCAGCGACGTGCTGTTCGCCACCGGCGAAGCCGAGCTTTCCGACGAGGGCCGCGCGCGCATCGACGCCTTCCTTCCTGTGTATCTGGACGTGCTCTTCTCCGAAGAGTACCGCCCCTACATCAGCGAGATCATCATCGAGGGGCACACCGACTCCGTGGGCGGCTATATCGACAACCTGCTCCTGTCGCAGCAGCGCGCCTATACCGTGGCCAGCTATGTGCTTGCCGACGGCTATCCCTATATTTCCGGGGAAACGCGCGCGCATCTGCGCGATGTGGCCACGGCCAACGGCCGCTCTTTCAGCGATCTGATCTACAACGAGGACGGCACGGAAAACCGCTCGGCTTCGCGCCGCGTGGTGTTCAAGTTCCGCTTGACCGACGAACAGATGGTCGCCCAGCTTCAGGCGCTGCTGGAGCAGCAGGGCGCCGCCGAAACGCTGGCCCCGGCGCCGGAAAGCACGCTGGCCCCGGCCATGGCGCAAATGTCCACGGGAACAAATAACGGCTGATGCTCGTCCCAGGAAAAAGGGCGAACGCGGCGCTCCCCGCAGGGGATGGAGGGAATCCTTTTGAAGTACATTCGCCGGCTGATCTGGTTCATCGCCTCGCGGCTTCTGATCTTCACCATCGCGGTGTCGGTTCTGTTGTGCGCGTTTTATATGTGCATGAACACGGCCAACGTCTATATCGTTTTGGGCGACGGCCTGGAAAAGCGCGTGGAGGTCATCCTCACGCGCGAGGATGCGCCCGAACTGAACAACTATTTCCACGCCGATTTTCTCAGCGCCGATCCGGCGCTGACCGCGGCTTTCGACGGCAGTTCCCCGTATGTGGACTACAATATTTCCTCGTTTGAACACGAATTGACGATCGAAAGCCTGTGGGCCTGGCCCTGGGACGAGTACGCCACCTGTACGGTGGTGGAACGCGTGCCTTCGATCACCGGCTCGGTGATCTCCAGCCGCTCCGGAGAGGTGTCTCCCACCGTTCCCACCTGGCAGGGCGGGCGCTATAACATCACGCTGATGAAATCCGGCGGCAAGTGGAAAATCGTCGGCATGCAGCAGGAGAGCATCATCATCGAAGCAACCCCCACCCCCACGCCGTCGCCTACGCCGTCGCCCACGCCCGCCGCAACGCCGGAGGCTTAGCGCCGCGTAACGCCTCTGTCCGCGCGTCTGCCAGGGCCTGGTCCCGCCTTCGCCCGAGGCCGCGCGGCTTTTCCGCCCATTGAAACCATGTTCGCTTCCGGCGAAGGAACGCAACCGCCGCGCGCGATGGCATCTGCGATCGACGATCGCGCTTGTGCCAGACGGCGCTTTGCGTCGGCCCTTTCTTCCCGTCAAACGCGCGTCATATCCGCCTGCGTCCATATGGCAAGGGGTGGCCGCGCCGCCGGGTGTCAACAAGCCGCCGCGTCCCGACTTTCGCCCACGCTTCCTTCGCGCGCCATGGGTAAGCGTTCCGGCTTCCGCCCAAGCCCTCCGCGCCACGGGCGGTATCCCGGCTTTCGCCCATGCCTACCCGCATCGCGGGCGGCAACCTGGCTTTCGCTCGTGCCCCTCGCCCGCAGGGCGGTATCCCGGGCAGGGCGTGTTGCCAGCGTTGCTTTTCCGTTTTGCCCCGGTCGAAATCGCGGCGATTCCGGATGCGCGCGCCCGCCAAACGCCATCCCGCGTGGCGAGGCCCGCACTCCCGCCGCCCCGTTCGCGCCTTCGCCGGGCGGCACAGCGGCACACAATGAATCCCCCGCCGCGCCGGGGGCGTTTTCTGGAGGAACAGACCATGCGCATCGTCGTAGGCATGTCCGGAGGCGTCGATTCCTCGGTGGCGGCGCTTTTGCTCAAACGCGCCGGCCACGAGGTCATCGGCGCGTTTATGAACAATTGGGAAGAAGAGGACGAAAACGGCGTATGCACGTCCGAGCGCGATTGGGCCGACGTGCGCGCCGTCTGCGCCCGCATCGGCATCCCCTTTTATTCGGTCAACTTCGCCAAAGAATACTACGAGCGCGTGTTCGCCCACTTCCTGCGCGAATACCGCCGCGGCCGCACGCCCAATCCGGATGTTTTGTGCAACCGTGAGATCAAATTTTCCGCCTTTTTGCGCTTTGCCGAGGAACTGGGCGCAGAAAAGCTGGCCACGGGCCACTTCGCCCGCATCGGCAAAGCTGGCGACGAATGCACGCTTTTGCGCGCCGCCGACGAAAACAAGGATCAGACCTATTTCCTCTATCAGATCGGCCAGCAGGCGCTTTCCATGGCCATGTTCCCCGTGGGCGCTCTGACCAAGGCGGAGATCCGCGAAATCGCCCGCGAAGCCGGCCTGCCCGTTTCGGAAAAAAAGGATTCCACCGGCGTATGCTTTATCGGGGAGCGCAACTTCAAAAAATTCCTTTCAAATTACCTGCCCGCCCAGCCGGGCGAAATGGTCACCCCCGAAGGCAAAGTCGTCGGCAGGCACGACGGGCTGATGTACTACACCCTCGGCCAGCGGCGCGGGCTGGGCATCGGCGGCGGCGGCGACGGGCGCAGGTGGTTTGTGGTCGAAAAAGACCTGGAAGGCAACCGCCTTGTCGTGCAGCAGGGCGAGGATTCGCCGCTGCTCTACTCCCTCCGCTGCGAGATTTCCGAACTGCATTGGCTCTCCGCGCGCGCTCCCGCGCCGGACGGCGTTTCCTTTGCCTGCATGGCGCGCCTGCGCCACCGCCAGCCGCTGCAATCGGCGCGCGCGGTCATTTCCGGCGACGCCGCCTTTTTGACCTTCGACGTTCCCCAGCGCGCCGTCACGCCCGGGCAGGCGGCGGTGCTCTATCAGGGCGAGATCTGTCTTGGCGGCGGCACCGTGGAGCGCGCCTTCCGCGCCTGAGCGCCTCCGCTTCTGCGAATTTCCCGCAAAAAAGGCTGCAAAAATGCAAAACGCGCCCCTGCGCCGCGCATTCGCCCTGCCGCCCAGGTAGCAGGAGCGGAGCGGTTGCGTCGTTTGGGTCGTCCTCGCCGCGATGCGCCAGCGGACGCCCCCGGCCGTGGGCTGCCTGACCGGTCGCGGCTGGCCGGGCGCGAAGCCGCCGGTCCTTCGCCGTGCCCGTTCCGGCGGCGATCCTGCCGGCAAACGCCGTCAACGCAAGCATCGAGGCGGCGCACCGCCTGATCGTGGAGGGCGCGCCGCCCGGGCGGATAGGGCCGCGCGCGAACGGGCGACGGCCGTGCTGCCGGCGACGCTTTCCTGCTTTCGCACGCACATGGCGGACAACAATCCACAGCCGCCTCAACCGCAGCCTGGAGATCTGTGTGCGGCCTGACAAATTGCCCATGATGGATTCGCCCCCGCCCTGGCAGCGATCGCCGCCATCCTTGGCCGCTTCCCCGCTTGCGGCGGGGCTGGCGGTTCCGGCGGGCACATGCGTCGCCCTTCGGCGGGTTCAGGCCCGGAAGGGCCTCCGCGTTGAACGGACGGAGACGCGCGCCGCCCCGTACCGGCCTGGGAAGCGCGCCGGGCGGCGACATCGAACGCCTTCCCGGCGCATATTCCTTTGTATTGTCGGAGGGCGGGGCAAACCTCTCCGGCGGGCAGCGCCGGGGCGATGCGCCGCCCGCGCGTGCCCGTTCCCGACGAGGCTGCCTCCGCCCTGGACAACGCCTCTGAAAAAATCGCGCTGGCGGAAATCGGGGCCATGCGCCGCGAGCGCGGAAGTATGGCGATCTCCATCGCCCACCGGCCGTCCACGCTGCGCGGCTGCGACGGGAGCGCCGTCGATCATGGCCGCATGCCCGGCGGGGCGATTTAGAACCCCTCGCCCGCGCCCCTGGCGCCTTCGGTGATATGGCCGCGCTCGCGCGCGAATGCGCCGGCGGGGCGCAGTTTTTTCGCCTGGGGGCTTCCTATTCGGGCATGCTTGTGTTATAATTATGCTATAAATGCGCGTGCAGGCGTTGCGGCGCGATTGGGGGGCCTTTGTATGGAGCGCAAACACAAGATATGGCTGATCGTCCTTCTGGTGTTGTTGGTGGCTGCCATCGCTGCGGTGGTATACGTCAACAACGAGCGAACCGAAAACGCCGCCCAGCTTGCCAGCGCCAGCGCGCAGCTGGAAGAAGAGCGCGGCAAGTACCTTACCTTGGAGGACGCCCTGGCCGAAGCGACCGGCCTGTCCGAGCAGCTTGCCGAGGAAAAGGCTGCGCTGGAAACGGAACTGGAGGGCGTCAACGCCTCCCTTGAAGAAGCGCAGCAGGCCCTCGCCGACGCCGAAGCGCAGCTCGACGCCCAGAGCGGCGAGGTGGAAACCGCACAGGCCGAGGTGGAAACCCTGAAAGTTCAGGTGTTCGATTTGGAAACCGCGCAACAGGCCGCGCTGGAACAACTGGACGCGCTTGAGGCGCAGTTGACCGACGCCAACGCCCAGGTGGAAACGCTGACTGCGCAAGTTGACCGCGCCCAGGCGGAGGCCGAGAGCCTGCGTCAAGACCTGGAACTGGTCGGCGAAGCGCCGGATGCCGATGCGTGGAGCGCGCGCATTGCGGAACTGGAGGCCGATATCGCCGAGCGCGACGCGCGCATTGCGGAACTGGAGGGCCAGACCGCCGCCGAACCGAGCCCCGGCGAAGCTTCGGAGATCTCCGCCGCGCTTGAGGACGCCAGGGCGGACCTGGATGAGGCGCGCGCAACGCTCGACGCGCTGGTGGAAAGCGGCTCGGGCCTGACCGATGGCGAAGCGCGGCAGGCGGTCGGGGCGCTGGACACGCATCTGAACGCCTATATTGAGGCGCTCGAAGCCGAACTTCGCGAAAAGGACGCGGCCATTGCCGCTTTGGAACAGGAAGCCGCTGCGCGCGGAGACGTCGCCCTCGAACTGGACAGCGCCAACGCCGCTACGGCTGAAGCCGAAGAAAAGCTGGCCGCGGCCAATAGCGCCGTGACCGAACTGCAGGCGCAAATCGAAAGCGGCAACGCTACCATTGCCGATCTGGAGGCGCAGATTGCAACCGCCGAGCAGGCGCTCGCCGACGCCAGCGACCAGAGCGAGGCCGAAAGGGCCGCCTATGAAGCGCAGATCGCCGATCTTGGCGAGCAGCTTGCCGCCGAGCAGGCTACCCTGGCCGAGGTCGAGGCCGAACAGGAGCAAGCCCGCGCCGAGTTTGATCGGCAGTTGGAGGAAATGCGCGCCTATCGCATCGAGCGCGCGCCCGCCGACGGCGAAAGCCATCTTTCCTCGCAGTTTGGCAGCGTGTTGGTGTTTGACGCCGAAGGCGCGGCCGTGGATGCGACGCTCGCCAACGGCGCCGACAGCGGCAATGATATGATTTTTGAACTGCGCGTAGGCGATGAAACGGTTTATACCTCCGAGGCCGTTGCTCCCGGAGAGACCGTTTCCGAGATCCGCCTTGATGCGCCTCTCGCGCCCGGCAATTACGACGCCGTTATCGTTCAGACCGTCTACGCCCCCGATGGCGCGCAGCGCACCGCCATGCGCGTTCCCGTCACCCTCATCATAACCGCCTGATGGCAGGGCAGGGCGGCAGGGCCGCCGGCCAGTTGCTTCCGCTTGTGGGCGACTCGCGCCCGCGGCGGCAGGGCCGCCGGCCAGCTGCTTCCGCTTGTGGGCGACTCGCGCCCGCCCCACGAGCAGGGGGCGGGCGCGTTTACTTGCGGGTTCGAATGTATGCGAATTTGAAAGCGACAACGGCAGGCTCACGAGCAGGAGCCTGCCGTTTCTGTTTGGCGATGGGAATGCCATGCGCGGAACCATCCTCCGTTTTGGATTGCATCTTTCCGCCTGCGTTCAGCGAACACACACGCTACAGGCCGATAATCATTCTCTTATTGTCTTTTGCGGGGGATTCCTGCGAAGCGTCTGTCCGCGCTCCGCGCCATGGCACAGAAATCCCTGTCAATGCTCCGACCCTTCCCGCACGCGCATGAACACGCCTCCGCCCGTTCGGCACCGGCTGCGCCTCGGCCAGCCCGCTTCGCAGGGTTCCGCCGAACGCACAGCCCTCCTTCGCCTCCCGCCTCCGCTCATTCGGCACCGGCCGCGCCTCGGCCAACCTGCTTTGCAGAGTTCCGCTGAACGCGCAGCCCTCCCTTGTCGTCCGCACCCACTCGTTCGGCACCGGCCGCGCCTCGGCCAAC
>DVIA01000059.1 GCA_018711655.1 Candidatus Pullichristensenella avicola | reverse complement strand
GTCGTCGGCCTGCTCGTCCCCGTCGTCTTCGGCAACGATGGAAACGCTCTGCTCGACGGCCGCGGGCGCTTCTTCGGGCACGTCCGCCACAGCCGGCGGCGTCTCCTCGGGAAGGTCGAACAGGGCGTCCGCCTCCTCCTGCGCAGGCGCGTCGTCCTCCTGCGCGGCCTGCGGCGCTTCCGGCGCAGGCGCGTCAGAGGTTTCCTCCTCGTCCGCGCTTTCTTCGTCGGCGTCGTAATCCTCGTAATCCTCGTCTCTGCGGCGATGCAGACGCGAGCCGATGGCGTCCTTGGAGCGGGACAGGAACGTGAGGATCGTGCCGAAAGGATTGGGGTTGACCTCCTCGGAATCCTCGTCCTCTACCGCGTCCTCATCCTCGGCGACGATGTCGTAATCGTCGTAATTTTCGTCGTCAAACGCCGCGGTCGCGCCGCCATCCTCCACGGCGGGCGCGTCTGCCTCCGGCAGATCCGCCGGGGCGGGCGCTTCGACCGCAGGCGCGGCGCTCTGCGCTTCAGGCGCCGGGGCAGGCGCGTTTTCCACAACGGCCGCGCGCGACGCTGCGGCGGAAGCGGACGTCTCCGGCGCATCCGTCGCAGAACGCGCGGGGCTTTCCTGCGCGGAAGGTTCCGCGGGGGCCTGCGGCGGCGCAACGCGTTTTTGCGGATGCCGGCTGCGGAAGCGCTCGTGCTGTTCGACGAGCCGCTCGTAATCCAGATCGGGGCGATTGTCCCTGCTGCGTGCCATAGTAAAGACCGCCTCTCCTTTCGCCCCTCGTCGCGGGGCTCTGTTCGCCGCGCCCGCACGGCAGTCGGCGGGGGCGCGGCAGGCATACACAGTTTATATTATATCACATTCTGTCAACATGGCAAGACCGCAGGCCTGTATGCAGGCAAAAATATCAAAAAAACTTCACCAAATGTGGTGGAAAAGGGCCGGATTCACATCCATTCCTGCGAGAATATGGTTGCGACGCCCCACCGAAGTGCGTTGCATCCCCGCGTTGGAAGGCGCATACCCTCCAAAGAGGAGGTGCAGGGTATGTTGCGCAACGATTACCGACGGGCGCTGATCATGCTGCGCGCGATTGAGAGAGATTACGCCGGGCACGCCCGCCTGGAACGGAGGACTTTGATCGGCTCGCTCTGCTTCACCGCCAGCGCGCCGGGCGCGGCGCGATTGCGGGCGGCGCTGGTCGGCCGGCGCGGGAACGAGTACTATGCCGCGCCGCTGGGAGAAATGCGCCGCGACAGCCGCGGCCAGTACGGCCTGATCGCCTCGTTCGATCCCCGCAATATCGAGGGGCGCGAACTGGAGGCATACCAATTGGCGACGATCACCGATAGCGCGAACGGCGAGTGCCGTCTCGTGTTGACCGGAAACGTAAACGGCTCCGTGGAAATGGACTGGGGCCGCGTGCGAAACGCCGTCTGCGCGCTGTGGGACGCCCCGGATTCGGCAGAAGCGGCGCAGTCGCCTGCCGATCGCCAGGACGACGCGCCTGGAGCGCAGGCGCAAACGCAGGGAGACGCGAACGGCGCGGAAGCCGATCCGGAAGTGCCGCTGACTGCGCCGGCCGCGTGGGAACTTCCCGCCTCTGACGCAGGCGCGGCGCAGCCTGTCCCTTCGGGAAATTCCGCGCAGACAGACGGCGCTTCTACGCCGGCCGCGTGGACGCTTCCCGCCTCTGACACAGGCGCGGCGCAGCCTGTCCCTTCGGGAAATTCCGCACAAGCAGACGGCGCTTCTGCGCCGGCCGCGTGGGAACTTCCCGCCTCTGACACGGGCGCGGCGCAGCCTGTCCCTTCGGGAAATTCCTCGCAGAGAGACGGCGCTTCCGCGTCGGCCGCGTGGACGCTTCCCGCCTCTGATGCGGGCACGGCGGGCGCGCCTGCGGAGGCTTCCCTTCCCCACCAAGGTGGAGAAGGCGCATTCCCCGATACGCTCGGTCAGGCCGTAGCGTTGGAAACAGTGCAGCCGCAGGGCGCGACATTGGATATATCGCAACCCTGGCCGGCGGCGTTTGAGACCGTGCGCGCACTGTTCGCAGATGGCGAAGCGATGGACGATCCGCCTGTGGCCGGCTATGTGTTTGTACGCGAACCATTGCCCGAGGGCGCGGGCTATCCCTATGTGGCCATCGGCGTGCGCGTGGAGGACGGCGCGCCGACGCAGCTGGTCTACGCGTTTCCGGCAGAGCGCACGAGCGAGCCGCCCGCAGGATTGGAGGACTGCGTGTGGGTCGGCGGCGAGCGACAGGGGTGGTGGCTGCGCGCCGGCGCCCGTTGAGAACGGTATCCCGGGCAAAAGCGCGCCCCTTCCTTCGCATGATTTCTTCCGCCCGCCGGGCAAGAAAAGCAACGGCATCACGGCAATCGCATCCCGACGCGCCCTGCGCGCCGCGTGCGAGTTGCAGCCGTGATTGCGAATCCTGCGGGCGAAGGCGCGCCGAACAGGAAATGTAAGGAGTCATCCCACAAAACCTTCCGAACCGTGCGGGGCGATGGCAGCACGCCTCGCCCCGCACGGCCTGCGGTCGCGTCCTGCGCTGCAATTTCGGTGATGCAGGACACGCTTTGCGGGCGCGGCGTGCAGCGTCGGCAAGCGCCGCCATGTTTCGGTCGTTTTCCGGATGCGCCTGCGTGCGCGCTGCAGTGTTGGCCCTCAGTGCCAGCGATCTCCTGATACAGCGCGGTCGTGCTTCGCGCGCGCGGCAGTGTTATTGGCGATACGGGCGAGTATGGTCGCGGACGCACCTCGCGCCGCACGGCATACGGTCGCGTCCCCTGCGCCGCAATTTCGCGATGCAGGACGCGCTTTGCGCGCGCGGCGTGCGGGTCTCGAATGGCGTTGCCGCTGCAATTTGACGGAGGACGCGCTTTGCGCGCGCGGCGTGCGGTGTTTACGCCCATGCGTCGCATCTCGACCAACTTCGAACGCGCTTCGCGCGCGCGGCGTGCGGGCGAACAAGGTTTCCACGCAAGCGACAGCACGGACGCGCCTCGCCCCGCACGGCACGCGGCCGCGTCCTATGCCGCAATTTCAACGATGTGGGAAGCGCTTTGCGGGCGGCTTGCGCAGCGCCATCCCGTTTCCCGTCCCCAACGCGCCTTGCGCGATGCACGACGAGGATATAATATGTCTCGATATCTCGGCATAAAGGGGAAAATCAACGCGCCTTGCGCGCGCGACGGGATGTTGCCGATCTTCGCCAGCGGCTCGCCGGTCCAACGCACCTTGCGCGCGTGCGCGATGGACTCGGCGCGCAGAAGCCATCTCCGCCTCTCCGCGGGGCGGCTCCATGCCCGCAGCCCGTCGGTCGGCGTTGCCAACCGGTCAGACGGCAGTTGCCACCGTCATGGCGGCGTGGGCCGCATTTCCACGCCGCCTTGGTCAGATGACCAATGCGCGCTGAAACGGATCGACAATGGCGCGCATCCATGCGCCTTTGCCCTGGGACGCCGCGCCTTGTGCCGCGCGCTCTCGTTCCCCACCGGGCGGGGATGCGCGCCAGATTTTACATTTTCGCGTTGCAGTTTGCCGGCAAATCTGCTATGCTGTAAGCACATTTACTGCAAAGAGGGATGGATATGGCGAAGCTGACAATGGACAAGCTGGTCGCGCTGTGCAAAAACCGCGGCTACATTTTCGCGGGCTCCGAAATTTACGGCGGCCTGGCCAACACCTGGGACTTCGGTCCCCTGGGCGTGGAGTACAAAAACAACATCAAGCGCGCCTGGTGGAAGAAATTTGTGCAGGAGTGCCCCTACAACACGGGGCTGGACTGCGCCATTCTCATGAACCGCGAAGTGTGGGTGGCTTCCGGCCACGTCGGCGGCTTCAACGACCCGCTGATGGACTGCAAGGCCTGCAAGGCCCGCTTCCGCGCCGACAAGCTCATTGAGGACTTCACCCAGGGCCGGGAAACCGGCGACGGCTGGACGAATGAGCAGTTGGAAAGCTACATTGCCGAGCACGACATCGTCTGCCCCGTGTGCGGCAAGAAGGATTTTACCGGCATTCGCCAGTTCAACCTCATGTTCAAGACCCACCAGGGCGTCAACGAGGATTCCGCCGCGGAGATCTATCTGCGTCCCGAAACCGCGCAGGGGATTTTTGTCAACTTCCTCAACGCCATGCGCACCACGCGCAAGAAGCTGCCCGCCGGCATCTGCCAGATCGGCAAATCCTTCCGAAACGAGATTACGCCCGGCAACTTCATCTTCCGCGTGCGCGAGTTCGAGCAGATGGAACTGGAGTTCTTCTGCAAGCCCGGCGAGGACCTGCAGTGGTTCGATTACTGGCGCGCCTTCTGCCGCGACTGGCTGCTGTCTCTGGGCATGAAGGAGGAAAACCTGCGCCTGCGCGACCATGAAAAGGACAAACTGGCCTTCTACTCCAAGGCCACTACGGACTTTGAATACCTCTTCCCCTTCGGGTGGGGCGAATTGTGGGGCGTGGCCGACCGCACGGACTACGACCTCAAGCAGCACATGGAGCATTCCGGCAAGTCCATGGAATACCTCGACCCCGCCACGAACGAGAAGTTCATTCCCTATTGCGTGGAGCCCTCGGTCGGCGTGGAGCGGCTGGTGCTGGCCTTCCTCTGCGACGCCTACGACGAGGAGGAACTCGAGGGCGGCGACGTGCGCACGGTCCTGCGCCTGCACCCGGCGCTGGCGCCCTACAAGGCCGCCGTGCTGCCGCTGCAGAAAAACAAGCTTGGCGACAAAGCCCGCGAGGTCTACGCGCTGCTTTCCAAGCACTTTATGGTCGAGTACGACGAGACCGGCTCCATCGGCAAGCGCTACCGCCGCCAGGACGAAGCCGGCACGCCCCTGTGCGTCACCGTCGATTTCGATACCCTTGAAACCGGCAAGGTCACCGTGCGCGACCGCGACACCATGAAGCAGGATGTGGTCACCATCGACGCGCTGGTAAAGTACATCGAGGAAAAAATCGCCTTCTGACCGATCGCAACTGCGGCGAACGGAGCGCTCTGCCCCGTTCGCCGTTTTTATTCTGTCTTGGGCGGATAAGGCGTCTCGACGTCTGTGCGGTCGAGAAGGAAATCAATGCCAACGCGAAAATAGTCGGCCAGAATGGCGGCGTTTTGCGCCGTGGGCAGCGCTTCGCCGCGCTCATACTTGCTCAACTTGCTCTGGTCGATGCGCGTGCGCATTTCCAGCCCGAATTGCGTCAGATGCGCCCGTTCGCGAAGGCAGCGCAGGTTGCCCGTTTGCCTTCCACGCGGATAGGGCGTTTCTACGCTCGTCCTTTCCAGCAGATAATCAACGCTGGTTTCCAGGCAGTCTGCGATGGCGAGTATGCGGCGCATGGTAAGGCCGCCGACGTTGTTTTCAAAGGCGGAGAGCATAGCCTGCGAAACGCCGGTTTTTCTCTCCAGGTCGCGTTGTGTCAGTCGCAGTTTCTTGCGCAGCGCGCGCAGGTTGCTCATGTCCTCACCTCTAGGACATATTTGCATATTCGCCCTTGACGGTTAGGACAAATTCCAATATAATGGGGTTGTCAAGAACGATATATGAGGTGATCGCATGGATTATGTGCGTCTGGGAGCGCTTCTTCGCGAACGGCGCCTGGAATACCGCATGACCCAGCGGCGCCTGGCGGAGATGGTCGGCATTGCGCCGTGGTTTTATGGGCAGATCGAGCGCGGCGAGCGCCCGGTGGATTTGGAGACGCTCGTCCGCTTAGCCGAAACGCTGCGCCTTTCCATCGACATGCTGGTGGACCTGAAAGGCCGCCGCCTCTATTTCGACTGAGGCGACGGCCTTTGTTTTGCGCGCGAGCCAAAAGAGAAAAATTCGTGTGAATTTGATTCCGTCCTATTGACAAAGATATTCCAATATGCTATGATACCAAATGTCGCCGCGAGCGCGGCAGGCAGGGAAGCCTGTGGGAGCATAGCTCAGTTGGGAGAGCACTTGCCTTACAAGCAAGGGGTCACAGGTTCGAGCCCTGTTGTTCCCACCATTGGTCCGGTAGTTCAGTTGGTTAGAATGCCAGCCTGTCACGCTGGAGGTCGAGGGTTCGAGCCCCTTCCGGATCGCCAAATGCCTTGGTAGCTCAGCTGGTAGAGCAGTAGACTGAAAATCTACGTGTCGGTGGTTCGACTCCGCCCCAAGGCACCATGCGGTAGTAGCTCAGTTGGTAGAGCGCCACCTTGCCAAGGTGGAGGTCGCGAGTCCGAGTCTCGTCTACCGCTCCATTTTTATTGGTGCCATAGCCAAGTGGTAAGGCAAAGGTCTGCAAAACCTTCATTCCCCGGTTCAAATCCGGGTGGCACCTCCACACGAAACAGTCCGCCTGCTGCGGGCTGTTTTTTTGTCCCCGTCCGCGCCCGGCGCAGACCTTCTCTGCGGCGCGCCGGCGCTGTCAGAAGAGCGTCCTTCCCCGTGCCATGCGGTTTCGTCGTCCGCTACGATACAGGCGCGATTTTGGCGCTTGACTTTCGCCCGCGCGGAGTTGTCCATCGCAGAAACGCCGCGCGCCAAACCCCGTGCGCGCCATGCCGCCCGCTGCATCGCGGGAAATTTCGCCTGATGCGAAAGCAGATCGCCTACGCCCCTGCGCGGGCGTTTTTCTCCCCGCGTCCCCCTGCGTTTCGATAGCGCGCCGCGCCGCCGTGCGGGGTCGTTCCCTGCGCGCTCGCAGGCCGCGCCCGTGGACCCCTGGCGAAGAAGGCTCCTCTCAAGGGGCGTAGCGTTCGGCCGCTTTCAGCGGAGTCCGGCGGTCGCGTCGTTGCGATTTCACCGGCAAAATGCCGTGCAAACAAGGCGGCCGCGCAAAATCGACGGGACAAAATTACGCGCAACGCTGAAAACGCCTCACGACGACTCCAAACCTCGCAACGGCCCCGGGCCTTGCGACGACTCCAAGCCCCGCGACGATCCCCGGTCTCGCGACGGCCCAGGCCTCGCGAGCGCGCCCCGCCTGACGCCGCATGGCAATTCAGGTCTGGCAGTCGGGGCAAAAAACGCTCGATCGACCGGCCAGCACGATCCGGGCAAGCGGACGCCCGCAGCGCGGGCAAGGCGCGCCGGCGCGGCCATAGAGCCGCAGCCATGGCGTATTGCGGTATTCCCTTCCCCCTGTCTTGCGGTATTCTTCCGCCGTAACAAGATTCTTCTGCGTGAAAAAGCGCATCACCCCGGTCACGCAGCGCGCCAGTCGCGCCCATTCTTCATCGTTCAGCGTGCAGGCTGGGCGGTCGGGGCGCAGCCCGGCCTCGAAGAGAATTTCGTCAGAGTAGATATTGCCAACGCCGGCGACGACGCTCTGATCCAGCAGGCATGTTTTCAGCGCCCGTCGGCTGCGGCCGCAGGCGGCGCGCAGATAGGCCGCGTCCATCTGCGCGGCGTCCGGCTCGGGGCCAAGGCGCTCCATGCCGGTAAAAACGTCCGTTTCCCCCGCGCGCAGCAACCACAGCCGGCCGAAGCGGCGCGCGTCCACAAAGCGCAGTTCCCGCCCGCCTTCCAAAACCAGCGTCGCGCGCGTGTGGGCCTCCAGGGGCTCCCCCGCGCATGCGAGCAGCAGCCGTCCCGTCATGCGCAGATGGATCGCCAGCCTTGCGCCGTCGTCCAGCGGGGCGACGAGGAACTTTCCGCGCCGGCGCAGGGCGAGGATCGTCCGTCCGGCGATCGCGCGGCAAAGCGCCTGCGCGTCGGGATGCGCCGCGACGCTCATATCCGACAGTTGCGCGGCGCGTATACGCGCGCCTCTCAGGTCGCCTTCCAAAGCGCAGCGCACCGATTCCACCTCCGGAAGTTCCGGCATGCGCTTCCCTCCTTTGCAAAAACGCCGAAACGGGCAAAGCGCCCGTTCCGGCCGGGATATTGTTCCAAGGGCAGACGAAGCCTCCGCCGGAGGCGCCGGGCCGATCGCCAGACGGCGCAGCCGCCACGGCCGCCGAACGTCAGCCCTTGAGGCCGCCGCGCGCAACGCCGCGCACGATGGACTTGCGGGCAAAGAGGAACAGGAGGATCATCGGCAGCACCACGACCGTGGAGGCCGCCATCAAAAGTTCAGGGCTGGAGCCGGCCTCGGTGGTGAACACCTGCAGGCCCCACGGCAGCGTGCGGTTGTTTGTGGAGGCGATGACGTACATCGGCCACATGAACGAGTTCCAGCTGGCCAGGGCGTTGAGGAGGATAATCGTCACCAGCGAAGGCCGCGCCATGGGCACGAGGATACGCCACAAATAGCGCCAGTTGCTGGAGCCGTCGATGCGCGCCGAATAGTAGAGGCTGTCCGGCACGGTGGCAAAGAAGTTTTTGAGGATGTACATGTAGAAGATCGAACTGGTAAAGGGCAGGATCAACGCCGGAATGGTATCCCACAGCCCGAGGGAAACGATGGTCGAATAGTTGGTGATGATCAGCATTTCAAAGGGAATCATCATCAGAGACAGCAACAGCGAAAACAGCACATCCCGCCCCGGAAACTTCAGCCGGGAAAAGGCGAACGCCCCCAGAATGGTGGTAAAGGTTGTGATCGTCACCGAGCACACCATCACCAGCACGGAATTGAGGAAATAGCGCGCGAACGGCGCCTTGGAAAAGGCGATCTCAAAGTTGGTCAGGCTCAAAGACGAGGGCAGCCACTGGGGCGGGAACTTGTTGATCTCCGTGGGCAATTTGAAGGCCGAAGAGAACATCCAGAAAAAAGGAAAGACCATGATGATCGCGCCCACCGAGAGGAAGAAGTACATGAAAAAACGGGAAATGCTTCTGCGCGTCATGCGATCACCTCCTGTGCTGCCATTTTCTCTGGATAAGCAGCTGCACCATGGTAAAGACGAGTATGAAGAGGAACAGTACGATCGCCGCCGCAGCAGCCACGCCGTATTCGCGGCTTTCCATCATGGCGTAGCGGATGTAGTAGACGACCGTGTAGAGGTTGTAAAACGGCCCGGCCTCGCCCTTGAACAGCGGATACAATTCCGAAAACACCTTGAAGGAGGAAATGGTGTTGACGATGCAGACCAGGAAAATCGTCGGCGCGAGCAGCGGCACGGTGATGCGGAAGAACACGCGCAGAGCGCGCGCGCCGTCCACCTTGGCGGCCGTGTAGTACTGCTCGTCGATGTTTTGCAGGCCGCTGAGCAGAAGAATGATCGTAAACGGCAGGATGTTCCAGATGCCGAAGATCACCAGCGCCGGCATGGAATACTGCGCCTTGGTCAGCCAGCCGATGGGATCGACGCCGAACCAGGAGAGTATGTAGTTGATGATGCCGAAGCGCTCGTTGTACATCAGCCGCCAGGCAAGGCCGACGGCGGTGATGGAGGTGACCATGGGCAGAAAGTAGGCCGTCTGAAACAGAGCCGAAAAGCGCAGTTTCTGGTTGAGCAAATAAGCTACCACCACGGCGATACAGGTGGAAATGGGCACCACCAGCACCACATATTTGAGCGTATTGCCGATGGCCTGCTCGAACTTGGGATCGGCGAACACCTTCTGGTAATTGCCCACGCCCCACTGGGCGAACTCGCGCGTGAGGTAGGAATAGTCCTCCTGGAAGGACATGAAGATGACGTTGACGACCGGATAGAGCGTAAAGGCAAGAATGCCGATCAAAAACGGCAGCAGGTACATATACGGCTCTATGCGGGAAAAGCGGGCGTGACTGGTGAGGTCGCGCTCGAACTTTGCAGGCTTTTTCATGCGATCCTCTCCCCCGTTTCCGTGTCAAAAAGGAACACGCCGCGCCTGCGCAGGGCCACGCGCACCTGCTGGCCGCGCTTTAAGCCGTCCTCAACGTTGATGTAGGCGCGGAACTCGGCGCTGCCAAAGCGCAGGTAGGCCATTTCCTCCTTGCCCATCTGATAGATGGAGGTCACCTCGCAGCAAAGCGGCCCTTCGGGGCCGACCACGGCGCTTTCGGCGCGCAGGGCCAGCGTCACCCTGCGGCCCTCGCCGGCGTTTGCGCAGAGGGGGCAATCGCAGGAAGCGGAGCCGTCCTCCAGTTCAAAGCGGCCGCCCTTCACCACGCCGCGCAGGTTGTTGATCGGCGGGTTGCCGAGGAAGTCGGCCACAAACTGGTTGGCCGGCTGATCGTAGAGGTTCTGCGGCAGATCGTTCTGCTGCAAAACGCCCAGTTTCATCAGCACAATGCGGTCGGAGATGGACATGGCCTCCTCCTGATCGTGCGTGACAAAGATGGTGGTCACGCCCGTGCGCTGCTGTATGCGGCGAATCTCCTCGCGCATTTCCAGGCGCAATCGGGCGTCGAGGTTGGAAAGCGGCTCGTCGAGCAGAAGCAGGCGGGGGTTCTTCACCAGCGCCCGGGCGATGGCCACGCGCTGCTGCTGGCCGCCGGAGAGTTCGGCGGGGCGACGCTTCATCATCGTGTCCACATGAACGAGCCTGGCGATCTCCATAGCGCGCTCAAGGCGCTGCGCCTTGGGCACTTTCTGCACCTCCAGCGGGAAGCAGATGTTTTGCAACACCGTCATGTGTGGATAAAGCGCGTAATTCTGAAACACCAGGCCGATGCCGCGCTTTTCCGGGGGCATGTTCGTCACGTCGTCGTCGTCAAAGTAGATCTTGCCGTCCGTAACCGGCAAAATGCCCGCCAGCATGTTGAGGATGGTGGACTTGCCGCAGCCCGACGGGCCGAGCAGGGAGATCAGTTCCCCGTGTTCCAGAGAGGCGGAAAAATCCGATACCGCCGTGACGTCGCTGAATTTCTTGGTCAGGTGTTCGAGCCTTACTCGCATGCGCGTCGCCCCTTTTCAACGTTTGTTCTTTGGCTTGTTAGACGAGGAGTTCGGTAAGCGTCCTGCCGTCCACATCCGGCATTTCAAAGCCGAGCATGCGCGCCATGGTGGGCGCTTCATCGACGATGCAGGCGCGGCGGACGACCGCCCCGGGCTTCACGGCGGGACCGGCGCAGAAGAAGGTCGTGCGGTGGTCGAGCGCGGGAAGGCCGCCGTGGGAGGCCATGGCCGTTTTGTAATCGCCGGGATGGGCGTCCATGTAGAGCGGATCCGCAGGGGCGAAGTTGAAGGCCGCAGGCGGGTCGCACTCAACAACAAAGGAGAAGGGGCCGTCGAGATGGTACTGCGCGCGGGCTTCTTCCCTGGTAAAGACGTGCTTTAAATCGTACTTGCCGCTTTCGCGGGCGTCGAGCAGCGCGCGGTGAATGCGCTCAAGCAGCGCCTTGTCGTTCGGGTCGCGAAGCTCGATCCAGCCGGAGATGCCGGTGGAGTGGCAATAGGCGTCCCACGCGCCGAGGGTTCCGTCGGCGTTGAGGGTCTGCAGCCCGGCCTGCTGCAACACGCGGTTGAAGTTGAGCACGCGCTTTACGTCCGTCTGGCCATGGTCGCCCATAATGACAAAGTTGGTGCGGTCAAAATCGCCGTAGCGGCGGATGGACTCCATGAGCACGCCCAGTTCGCAATCATGCTTTTTTAGTTGCTCGCGGGCGTAGTCCGTATCCACGCCCAGGCTGTGGCGGATGCTGTCAAGGTCGCACATCTTCACAAACATCACGTCCGGCTGGCGATAGTCGCGGATGATGTCCGGGGCGACGGCGTTGGTAAACATATCGAGACTGCCGTTAATGGGCTTGTTGAGCCCGCGCAGCAGGTGTCCGTACTTCCAGAAATAGCGGTCGAGCAGTTCGGGGGTGGAAACGCCCTCGTAGTACTGCCGGGGATTGTCGCCATGGTAACCCATGGGCACGATCATG
>DVIA01000058.1 GCA_018711655.1 Candidatus Pullichristensenella avicola | reverse complement strand
CGACGGCTTCAAACACGTGCTTTCCATCCGAGACGCGCAGGCGCATGGGTTCGCCCACGCGCAGCGTCAGTTGCGCCGTCAAATGCGTCAAGCGGCGCTCATGGGCATAGCTTTCCCGCGCCGCGCGCATCTGCGCCGCGTCCACGAGGCGGTAAATATCGCCGCGCACGGAGACGCGCGCACCGGCGCGCCCCTGCAGCTTTACCGGCCGCTCTGCATCGCCCCGGCGCTCCGCCAGCGCGTCCTCCGCGTCCACATCGCGCCGGAGAACGCCGAGCGTCCCCACCAGCGCGCCCATGTGGTTGGGCCGCTCGGGGCACATCAGTTCCGCGTCGTTCATATCGCGCAGGTAGCCGCGGCTGAAGCCGCCGCGGTTGAAAATCTGCAAAAGCGCCTCGCGGTCCTCCGCGGAAATGGGCTTGCCGTCGAGGGCGCGGCGGTAGACGGACGTGACCACGGCCACGTATTCAGGCCGCTTCAATCGCCCCTCGATCTTGAAGGAGCAGACCCCGGCCCGCTCCATGGCCTTTAATTCATCCAGCAGCATGATGTCGCGCGGGGAAAGCAAATAGCCGCGCGCCTCGCCCAGGCGATAGGGCAGGCGGCAGGGCTGCGCGCACATGCCGCGGTTGCCGCTGCGCCCGCCCACGAGGCTGGAAAACAGGCACTGACCGGAACAGGACACGCACAGCGCCCCGTGGCAGAAGGCCTCCAGTTCCACGCCCAGGCCGGCGCATTTTTCGATTTCGGCAAGGGACATTTCTCGCGCCAGCACGGCGCGGTTGAAGCCGTGATCGCGCAGGTATTCCACGCCCTGGCGGTTGTGCACGGCCATCTGCGTGCTGGCGTGCAGGCAAACCTCCGGGGCCAGGCGGCGCACGCAGGCGGCTACGCCCAAATCCTGCACGATCGCCGCGTCGGCTCCGGCCTCGGCGATTTCGGCGACCTGCCTTTCCAGCGCCGCCATTTCCCCGTCGCGCACCAGCGTATTGAGCGTGATGTGCGCGCGCACGCCGCGAACATGGCAATAGCGGACCGCCTCTTTGAGGCCGTCCTGGCCAAAGTTATCCGCGCCGCGGCGGGCGTTGAACAGGCGCGCGCCAAAATAGACCGCGTCCGCGCCGTTCTGCACGGCGGCGACGAGGCTTTCCATGCTCCCGGCCGGGGCGAGCAGTTCGCTCATTTGCGCGCGGCCTCGAGCTGTTTTTGCGTTTCCATCAGTTCGCGGCGCAGGCGGTTGATCTCGTCGTGCGCCTTGAGCATGTCGTCGGCGATGTTCATGGCCGCCAGCACCGCCAACTGCGCCATGGGCAGGCGCGTCGCCGCTGAAAGCTCGCTGAGCTTGCGGTCCACATAGCCGGCCACGCGCTGCACATGCGCCTCGGGATCGTAGCTGGTCAGCGTGTATTCCCGCCCGGCCACGCGTACCGTCGTGCGTATCTTTTCCATGCGTACACCCCCAATATTCCACTTTGCAGTATACCACAAACCGGCAAAGCGCACAAGGCCGCGCGTCGCAAGGTTTTACATATCGCCCGTTGATTTTGCCCAAAGCCGATGCTAAAATGGACAACATACCACGAGGAACTGGAGGGAACACCATGCGGATCGCTTTTTCAACGCTCGGATGTCCGGATTTTGACTGGGTGGACATCTACACCATGGCCAAGGATTTTCAGTTTGACGGCATCGAAATTCGCGGCATCGGCCGCAACATTCATGCCGTAACGGCGGCGCCCTTTACGCCCCGCCGCATCAACCAGACCATCCAGAAGCTGAGCGATCTGCGACTTACCATCCCCTGCCTTTCCTCCAATACCGCTTTGAAGGACGAAGAGGACCGCGAGGCGGCGATTCTCGAGATCAGCGAATACATCGAACTGGCGCGCGAACTGGGCACGCCCTACATCCGCGTGCTCGCCGACCGCGACGCCGCGCCCGAGGGCGAGGTGGACGACGACGAGATCGCCAAGGCGCTTTTGCAGCTGGCCGACATTGCAAAGGGCAAGAACGTCACGCTGCTTGTGGAGACCAACGGCGTCTATGGCGACACCGCCCGCCTGCGCAAACTGCTCGACCGGGTAAACCGCCCGGAGATCGCCGCTTTGTGGGATATCCACCACCCCTACCGCTTCTTTGGAGAAGCGCCGAAAACCACGGTGGAGAACCTCGGCCACTACATCCGCCACGTCCACGCCAAGGACTCGGTGGTGGAAAACGGCCGCATCGTCTACAAGATGATGGGCGAGGGCGATCTGCCCATTTATGAAATGCTCGACTGCCTTACCGCCGCCGACTACGATGGCTTTATTTCCCTGGAATGGGTCAAGCGCTGGATGCCCGACCTTACCGACGCCGGCATCGTATTCCCGCACTTTGCCCACTTTATGCAGACCTACTCCGCCCAGTGCCTGCAAACGGACAACCGCGGCACGGGCAAGTATCTCTGGCCCAAGGAGCATCTGATCGACCTCACCTTCCCCGAGGTGCTCGACCGCGTGGTAAAGGAATTCCCCGACCAGTACGCCTTCCGCTATACCACCTGCGACTATACGCGCACCTATTCGCAGTTCCGCGACGACGTGGACCAGTTCGCCCGCACCCTCATCGCCATGGGCGTGAAAAAGGGCGACCATGTGGCCATCTGGGCGACGAATATCCCCCAGTGGTTCATCACCTTCTGGGCCAGCGCCCGCATCGGCGCCGTGCTGGTGACGGTCAACACCGCCTACAAGGTGCATGAGGCCGAGTACCTTCTGCGCCAGTCCGACACCCATACCCTGGTGATGATCGACGGTTACAAGGATTCCAACTACGTCCAGATCATCAACGAGATCTGCCCCGAACTCAAGACCACCGCGCCGGGCGAACTGTTCAGCAAGCGTTTGCCGCATCTGCGCAACATCATCACCTGCGAATCCGAGCAGCCGGGCTGCTTTACCTGGGAGGGCGCGCTGGCGCTTGCCAAGGATGTGCCCATGAGCGAGGTCTACCAGCGCTCGCGCCAGATCGACAAACACGACGTCTGCAACATGCAGTACACCTCCGGCACCACGGGCTTCCCCAAGGGCGTCATGCTCACGCACTACAACGTGGTCAACAACGGCAAGGCCATCGGCGACTGCATGGACCTTTCCAACCACGACCACATGATGATCCAGGTGCCGATGTTCCACTGCTTCGGCATGGTGCTGGCGATGACCGCCTCCGTGACCCACGCCGTCACCATGAGCCCGATCCCGTATTTCTCCCCGCGCGTTTCCTTGGAATGCATTCGCAGGGAGCCGACCATCACCGCCTTCCACGGCGTGCCCACCATGTTCATCGCCATGCTGGAGCACCCGGACTTTGAAAAGACGGACTTTTCCAACATGCGCACCGGCATCATGGCCGGCTCGCCCTGCCCGGTGAAGGTCATGCAGGACGTGGTGGACAAGATGCACATGTCCGAGATCTGCATCACCTACGGCCAGACCGAGGCTTCGCCCGCCACCACCATGTCCAAGACCACGGACTCGCTGGATGTGCGCGTTAACACTGTGGGCGCGGCCATGTTCGCCGTGGAGTGCAAGATCGTCGATCCCGACACCGGCGAGGAACTGCCCGACAACACCGACGGCGAGTTCTGCGCCCGCGGTTACAACATCATGAAGGGTTACTACAAGATGCCCGAGGCCACCGCCGCCGTCATCGACGAGGACGGCTGGCTGCACTCCGGCGACGTCGCCCGCCGCACCCCGGACGGCTACTTCAAGATCACCGGCCGCATCAAGGACATGATCATCCGCGGCGGCGAGAACATCTACCCCAAGGAGATCGAGGAGTTCTTCTACACCCACCCGGCGGTCAAGGACGTGCAGGTCATCGGCGTGCCGGACAAGCAGTACGGCGAGGAGATCATGGCCTGCATCATCCTGAAGGAAGGCGCGACCGCCACGGAGGAGGATCTGCGCCAGTACGCGCTTTCCCGCCTTGCCAAGCACAAGTGCCCGCGCTACTTCAGCTTTGTCAAGGAGTTCCCCATGAACGCCGCCGGCAAGATCCTCAAGTACAAAATGCGCGAAAACGCCGTCGAGGAACTCAAGCTTCACGAGGCCGCCAGGATCGTCACTGCATAAAGCGGCAAAATCGCCCGGACGCACAGTCTATCGCGTCCGGGCGTTCTTTTTTGCGGGCCGCCTTCGGCGAAGGGCGCGGCGTCCACGGACGTGTTTTCGCGGTTCCCTTTCTCCGAGGAGGCCGGGGAGCACCTCGGGGTTCGCCGGCGCCGGGGGGTGCTATGCGTCCGGGGGGTGCTATGCGTTGGGGCTCGCCTGGGCCGGGGCCCGCCTGCGCCGGGTTGCTTGTACTGGGAGACGTCTGCGCGGGGGGTTGCCTGTACCGGGTTGCTTGTACTGGGAGACGTCTGCGCGGGGTCGCTTGCCTCGGCGCCCGCTTGCGCTGGAGATCGTCTGCGCCGGTGTTCGTTTGTGCGCTGGAGGTCGCCTGTACCGATACTTGCCTGTGCGGGGTTGTCTGCGCGGTGCCGCCTGTGCCGGGGTTTGTCTGCGCCGGGGTCGCCTGTGCCGGGGTTGACTGAGCCGGAGGGCTACTTGCGCCGGGGTTCATCTGCGCGGTGCCGCCTGTGCCGGGGGCTACTTGCGTATGGGGCCGCCTGTGCCGGGGTTTGTCTGCGCTGGGGCTCGCCTGTGCCGGGGTTTGTCTGAGCCGGAGGGCTACTTGCGCCGGGGTTTGCCTGTGCTGGGGTTCACCTGCGCGGTGCCGCCTGTGCCGGGGGCTACTTGCGTTGGGGTTCGCCTGCGCTGGGGGACCGCCTGCGCTGGGGTCGC
>DVIA01000057.1 GCA_018711655.1 Candidatus Pullichristensenella avicola | reverse complement strand
GCCCACGCCTACGCCCACGCCCGCGCCCACGCCCACCCTGGCCCCGGGCGAACAGCCGCGCGTGGTGGACGCCACCATCGCCCCCACGCCCAGCCCCACGCCCAGCCCCACGCCTTACGCGCCCGACGGCGAAATTACCGATACGCTGCTCGAGCTTTTTAAGGCCGACAATTTCACCGTCTACCGCCAGACCGTGCGCAATGGCGACGAGGGCCGCGAAGTCGAGCGCGTGCAGCGCCGCCTCCATCAGCTCAACTACCTCTACAGCGTGGACGGCGCCTTTGGCACGCTGACGGAAAACGCCCTGAAGTACTTCCAGCGCAAGAACAACCTCGACCAGACCGGCGTGGCCGACGAACAGACGCAGACGCTCCTGTTCAGCCCCAGCGCCGTCGAAAGCGAGGAGTATGTTTTCCCCTACAAGCTGGTCGTGGATATTTCCGATCGCCGCACCTACGTCTACCGCTGGACGGGCGACCGCTACGGCGAACGGATCGCCACCTTCAAGTGCTGCGTCGGCGCGCCCTCCACGCCCACGCCGCTGGGCACCTTCCAGGGCTCCGGGCAGGCCGGCGGACGGTGGTACTACTTCAAGGATTTCGACTGCTACGCGCAGTACGCCTGGCGCATCCAGGGCGGCATCCTCTTCCACTCGGTCACCTATAGCCGGCCCAACGAGAACTCCGGCGGCTCCACGCGCTCGCTCGGCCGCGCCGAATCGCACGGCTGCGTGCGCCTGACAGTGAGCGACGCCAAGTGGATCTACGACAACTGCCCGCGCGGCACCACCGTAATCGTTCAGGAATGACCTTCCAGCGCCCCGTCCAACCGGACGGGGCGTTTTGAATATCGCGGACATGGATGGACCGGCAGCGCGTTGACCCCGCCCGCGGGCCAGGAACGCAAACCTGCGCCCGCAAAGCCCGCGCGGACGCCGGAAGCCAAAATCGCCCCCTTCCGCTTTGAATCCGGGCGGTCACCGCGTTTGCGGGGTTTGCCTGCGTTTCCAAGGCCCCGTCCAACCGGACGGAGCCTTTTGCGTCCCGCCCGGCGCAGAAAACGCAAATGAACGTTCGTCCAACCGCGCGCATGGCAGGCGCGCGCCGCGGGGCAACGCCGCATAAATTCGCCCTGCGCCATTCTTCCCGGCAAACGCGCCCACGCAAAGACGGCGGAGCGCAGCGCTGACCGGCGCCTGCAACGCCCTGCCCGCGCCCGCGCAAAACGCCGGTCAACGGCGACGCAACCCCCTCGCCGGAGGAAAACGCATCGCTCTGCATTTCCCAATCCAGGCGACTCGCGGCGCGGCCGCGCGCCGTTCCAGCGGCCCCAACGCGCTTTCGCCGGCGGCAAGGCGCATCCCCCCGCGCCCTGCCGCCAGCGCGTATCGCGCAAACGCGGCGCGCGGTTGACCCATCGCGCAAAAGGGGCTATAATATGGATGGAAACGGAGGTCCGCAATGAATACCATCCAGTTCAAATACGCCATCGAAGTCGAGCGCACCGGCTCCATCTCCCAGGCGGCGGAAAATCTCTATATGGCGCAGCCCAACCTCAGCAAAGCCATCCGCGAATTGGAGGACAGCCTGGGCTTTGCGGTGTTCGAGCGCACCTCGCGCGGCGTCGTGCCCACGCGCAAGGGCGAGGAGTTTCTCAAACTGGCGCGCAGCGTGCTTTTGCAAATCGGCCAGATGGAAGCCCTCAAGGACGACCATCCCGACCATGTACAGCGCTTCTCGCTCTCCATGCCGCGCGGCAGCTACATCGCCGACGGCGTCTCCCGCTTCATTTCCGCGCTGGACCCGCACGGCGATATGCGCCTGAGCATCAAGGAAACCAACTCCGTGCAGACGGTCAACAACGTTCTTTCCGGGCGCTTCCGTCTGGGCATCATCCGCTATCGCGTCCAGCACGAGTCGCACTTTCTGGATTTTCTCAGCGAAAAGGAACTGACGTTTGAACAACTCTGGGAATACGATTACGAAGTGCTTCTCTCCCGCCAGCATCCGCTTGCCGCCATGGACCCTCTCGACCCCGCGCGCCTGGAGGACTATATCGAACTGACCCACGGCGACAAAACCGTGCCGCATCTTTCCTCGCTGCCGCGCACGGCCCATCGCCCGGGGGATTGCGAAAACCGCCGCATTCTCATTTACGAGCGCGCCGCGCAATTTGAATTTCTCAGCCGCGTGCCCGGCACCTATATGTGGACCTCGCCGGAGCCGCGCCATGTGCTCGAGCCGTGGGGCCTGCTGCAAAAGCCGTGCGCCTCGAACCGTCGCTATCGCGATATTCTCATCTACCCTCGCCGCTATACGCTCAACGAATACGATCGCCTCTTCATCGACAAGCTCTTCGACGCCCGCAACGACATTGCCTTCGGCGACCGCCGCGACCTGCGCTGAGCCTCGCCCCGGCGGCCTTCGGGCTTTTCCAGGCCGCTTGCCGCGCCGTCCCGCCGCAACGCTCAGCAAAACGCCGCCCCTTTTCAGGGGCGGCGTTCGTTTTGTGCTCTGTCGGCCAATCAGTTGGTATCCGCGCACAGCGGGCCGGCCAGCGCTTCCAGATAGAACAGCTTGCCGGGCATGGTGGGAATGAAGCTGGAGGTCACAGCCTTGTCCGGGCCGTAGCGCAGCGTCATCCACAGGCTCTGGCCCTGCCACTGCATACCGCGGTCGAACACGCCGTCCGCGCCGCCGATGCAATAGTCCGAGGCGAGAATGATGCCCGGGCCAATGGTGTTGGCAAAGCAGGGAATCAGGGGCCAGCTGGAGCGGAAGCTGGTGATGGCGTTCTGCTCGATGGTGAACGGATGCAGGCGCGCGCCGAGGCGGTAGGGCTGCTTTTTCCACTCCTCCACGGTGGCGAACTCATCGGCGAAATGCGGCTCCCAGAAAGCGATATGGCACATGCGGCCGATGCCGTAGACCATCACCTGCTTGGCGCCCTTGGCGCGCAGGGCGGCCAGCTTTTCGGGGTAGCGGGGCAGGTTTTCCTTGGTGGCGAAGTTGCGCTGCGCCTCGGGCACGGTCAGTTCGCCCAGGGGGCCGTAGAACGCGCCCAGCATGGCGTTGGTGAAAGCGGCGGGGTCGTCCGCAGAGAGCGTGTCGCCGTTTTCATCGGCCCACTCGTCCATGTTGAAGCCATGCACATGGTCGCACTTTACGCCCCACTCTTTGAGGAAATAAACCGCCCAGCGGTACATGCCCATCGGGCCGACCGGCAGGATGAGGATCAACTCGCGGCCTTCCTCGCGCGCCTTGCGGATCTGCATGGCGATCTCGTGGCCCATCAGCACGTTGAAGCTTTCAACGCTGTCGCAGGAAACGGGCGCGAAACCATCGTTCCAGAACGCCTGGCGCTCCTCGACGCTCTCCGGCGGGTTGGACACGCAGCGCGCCACGCGCTCCATGTCCCAGCCCTTGGGAAGAATCTCGGAAAAGTACGAGTTCTTCAGTGTCGTCAACATATTCATCGTAAATTTCCTCCTCTCGCTACGCGGGTATATCGCCCGCAAACCTTGCTGTCTCATTATTGCATGTTCCCCAGCGCTTGTCAATCGCATTTGACGGTTTATGCAAAATTTTTTCAACTCACTGAACAAAAAATGTTCAGACGGCCGGACACGATTTAACAAAACCTTTTCAAAGCGGCTATTGCATTTTGCATCGCGCTGTGATAAGATACCACCATACCACGTTAGCACGCTAAAGCGCTGACGCAAACACGGGAATCTCCCAAACTTGAATAAAGGAGCGTTTCACCCATGAAAAAGATTCTGAGCATGCTGCTGGCGGTTATGATGATCCTGACGACGGCGTCCCTCGCCTTCGCAGAGGAAGAAAGCGACGCCGAATACATTCTCGGCAAGGGCGTCTTGAACATCGGCATCACCTACTTTGCCCCCATCAACTACGAGGACCCCGAAACGGGCGAACTGATCGGCTTTGACACCGAGCTTGCCCAGGCCGTGTGCGAAAAGCTGGGGCTGGAGGCGAACTTCATCGTCATCAGCTGGGACGCCAAGGAGATCGAACTCAACGCCAAGAACATCGACTGCATCTGGAACGGCATGTGCATCACGCCCGAGCGCGAAGAGAACATGTCCATCAGCGAGCCTTACCTGCTCAACACGCAGGCGATGGTCATGCAGGCCGACCGCGAAGAGGAGATCATGGCGGATGTGAACGGCTACACGGTCGTGGCCGAGCAGGGCTCCACCGGCGAGGGCAAGCTGCAGGGCACCATTGCCGATGACGAAACCGTGGTCGTCTCCGCGCAGGAATACTTCGCGGGCTGCACCTATATCCCCGTGGGCTCCATGGCCAACGCGCTTCTGGAAGTCAAGTCCGGCACGGCGGATATCGCCCTGGTAGACAGCGTCTGCGCCCTGGGCATGGTGCGCCCGGACAGCGACTATTCTGACCTCGTGGTCAATATGGACAACAACTTCGGCGACCAGTTCTACGGCATCGCCTTCCGCAAGGGCAGCGACTTCACCGCCATGGTCAACGAGACCATCGCCGGCCTGAAGGAGGACGGCACGGTGGCGGCCCTGGCCGAGAAGTACGGCCTGACCGACGCGCTGATCCAGTAAGCGCCGTTCCAAAGAACGCAGGGGCCGCCGGGCTTTCCGGCGGCCCCGCCAAAATGCCGCAGCGGCGGGAAAGCCCGTCTGCGCCCCCGAAACCCCGCGTTCGCGGGTTTTCCCGGCGCTGTGGATAAAGGAGAGAAAAGCGTATGTCCACCCCCACTGTTGACGTCGTGCTCGGTAAGCTTCTGGACGGCTTTGTTTTGAACCTGCAAATCTTCGTCATCACGCTGATCGGCTCGCTGCCGCTGGGCCTCATCATCATGTTCGGTTCCCGCTCGCGGCTGGGCTTTCGCGTATTCGGGCGCAGGTTTTGCCCCATCCGCCTGCTGACGCGCTTCTTCGTGTGGGTCATTCGCGGAACGCCGCTAATGCTGCAGCTCATCTTCGTGTTCTACGGGCCGGGGCTGATGGGGCTTCCGCCGATCAAATCCCGCGTCACAGCCACGCTGGTTACGTTTATCATCAACTACGCGGCGTACTTTTCCGAGATTTTCCGCGGCGGCATCGACTCCATCCCCCAGGGCCAGTACGAGGCCGGCCAGGTGTTGGGCATGACCAGGCCGCAGGTGTTTTTCAAAGTGGTGCTTCTGCAGGTGGTCAAGCGCGTGACGCCCTCGGTGGGCAACGAAGTGATCACGCTGGTCAAGGATACCTCCCTTTCGCGCGTCATCAGCGTAACCGAGATCCTGTTTGTCGCCGACACTTACACCCGGCAGGGGCTTTTGTGGCCGCTGTTCACCACGGCCGTATTCTTCCTTGTTTTCAACGGCCTGGTGACGCTGGCGCTGGGGCGCATCGAACGCAAAATGGACTACTTCCGCGCATAGGAGACAGAACGATGGCGATTCTTGAAGTAACCGGGCTTTCCAAGCACTTTGGCGATCTGGAGGTCATCCGCGACATCAGCTTTTCCCTGGAAAAGGGCGAGTCGCTGGCCATCATCGGCTCCTCCGGCAGCGGCAAGACCACGCTTCTGCGCTGCCTGACGGCGCTGGAAACGCCGGACACGGGCGTGATCCGCGTATCGGGCGACACGGTGTTCGACGCCTCCCAGCCGCGGCCCAAGGGCGCGCAGGCGCGCGTAAATCAGATGCACTTCGGGCTGGTGTTCCAGTCGTTCAATCTCTTTCCGCAGTACACGGCGCTTCGCAACGTCACCCTGGCGGCGGAACTGCTGGCCAAAGAGCGCGAGGACTACAAGGCCGACAAAAAACGCATCCTTGCCGAAATTCTCGAAAAAGGGCGCGCGGCGCTGGAGAGCGTGGGGCTTTCTGCCAAGGCGGACAACTACCCGCACCAGCTTTCCGGAGGGCAGCAGCAGCGCGTGGCCATCGCCCGGGCGCTGATGCTTCAGCCGGACATCCTCTGCTTTGACGAGCCGACCTCGGCGCTCGACCCGGAACTGACGGGCGAGGTATTGAACGTCATCCGCGGCCTGGCCGATCGCGATACGACCATGCTCATCGTCACCCACGAAATGCAGTTCGCCCGCCAGGTGGCCGACAACGTACTGTTCATGGATGGCGGCGTCATCGTCGAATACGGCAGGGCCGAGGACGTCATCGGCAACCCGCGCGAGGAACGCACGCGGCAGTTTCTGGAGCGTTACTCCAGCGAGCGCTATTCCTCCAACCCCTGAAAAGCGCGCAAGATGCGAACGCGGCCGCCGATCGCGCAAAAAACTGCCTTCACCCCAACGGTGCGGCAGTTTTTGCTTCTGCGGCGTTACCTGCCCGCCGCGGCCAATTGGACCGCCACGGGAAACAGTTCCATGACCTGTTCAAGTTCCTCCAGCGGCGGATAGGTGGGCGCGATGCGAACGACGCTGTCCTCCGGGTCGTATCCGCCGGGGAAGGGCGCGCCCGCGGGCGTGAGGGTCACGCCGGCGTTGGCGCACAACTCGACGATGCGCCTGGCGCAGCCCTTCGGCGCGCGATAGCAGATAAAATAGCCGCCCAGGGGTCTGGACCACGTTCCGCAGCCGGCCAGTTCCCGATCCAGCGCCTCCAGCACCAATTCGAACTTGGGGCGAAGGATATCCGCGTGGCGGGCCATGTGGCGCTCCACCGCCGCCATATCCGGCAGAAAGCGGGCGTGGCGCAGCTGGTTGACCTTGTCGTAACAGACCATCTGATACAGCATCAGCCCCGCCTGCCGCTCGATGTTGCGCGGGCTGGCGGCCATGGCGCCGACGCCGCCGCCGGCAAAGGTGATCTTGGAAGTGGAGGTAAACAGCAGCGCCCGATCCTCCGTGCCGGCCTCGCTGCAGGCTTTGTAGAGGTTAAGCAAATGATCGCGGCGGTCGGCGTAGAGGTGATGGACGCAGTAGGCGTTGTCCCAGAAGATGCGAAAGTCGGTCGCGGCGGTCTCCATGCGGGCAAGGCGGCGCACCGTTTCGTCGGAAAAGGTCGTTCCGCTGGGGTTTGCGTACATGGGCACGCAAATGATGCCCTTCACCGCCGGATCGCGCGCCAGGCGCTCGACCGCGTCCATGTCCGGGCCGCCCTCCACGATCGGCACGGGCACGCACTCGATGCCGAGCATGCAAAGCATGTGAAAATGCCAGTCGTAGCCTGGCACGGGGCAGATGAACCGCACTCTGTCCGCGTCCTTCCACGGCGCGTCTCCCGGCAGCGGGCCGTGGAGAATGGCGCGCACGAGCGCGTCGTAAATGAGGTTGACGCTGGAATTGCCGCCGACGATCACCTGCGCTTCCAGCATGCCCAGAAGCGCGCCAAAAAGGCGCTTGGCCTCGGGAATGCCGGTGGGATCGCCGTAGTTGCGGGCGTCCACGCCGTCCTCGCAGAGGAAGCCTTCGTCGGTTGCGCGCAGCATCGGCAGGGACAAATCGAGTTGCCGCGCCTCGGGCTTGCCGCGGGACATGTCCAGGCGCAGCCCCCGGGCGCGGAAGGCGTCGTAACGGGCCTGCAAAGCGGCGATATCGCTCATTGCAATTTCCCCCTGAAACGTGTAGAATACCAGTATTATAGAATCCGGAGGCGCGCATGTCAATCGTTCAACCCTATACGGAGGCCTACAGGAACTATCTTTTCGACGAATCGCGCACCATGGGGCGCGCGGACTACATCGCCTTCCCCCGCAACGAAGCGGAACTGATCGAGGCGGTGCGCTTCGCGCACGACAACCATGTGCCGCTCACGGCGCAGGGCGCGCGCACGGGCCTGGCCGGCGGGGCCAGCCCGCAGGGGGGCATGATTTTAAACCTTTCGCGCATGAACCGCATCCTCGGCATCCGCCGCGACGAGAATGGCCGCTTCCTTCTGCGCGTGCAGCCGGGCGTGACCCTGATCGCGGTGCGCAAGGCCCTGCGGGACAAGAACTTCGACGTCTCCGGGTGGGACGAGGAATCCCGCGAGACGCTGAAAGACGTGCGCGCGGGGGCGCTGTTTTTCTCCCCCGACCCCACAGAACCGACGGCCAGCATCGGCGGCATGGCCAGCTGCAATGCCTGCGGGGCGCGTTCGTTCCTCTACGGCTGCACGCGCAAACATGTGGGCGCCCTGCGCGCGGTGCTTGCCGACGGCCGGGTGACGGCGCTGGCGCGCGGCCGCGAGCGCGCGCGGGGGCGCGATTTTGAACTGCCCTGCACAGACGGCACAACGCTCAGGGGGCGGCTTCCCGACTTCGATACGCCCGATATCAAGGACGCCGGCTATCTCCTGCGCGCGGACATGGAACTGATCGACCTGTTCCTGGGCAGCCAGGGCACCCTGGGCGTCATCAGCGAACTGGAACTGCTCCTCCTTCCCTCGCCCGCGCTTCTGTGCGGCGTGACCGCTTTCTTTCCGGACGATGAAAACGCGCTGCAATACGTCTGCGCCATGAAACGATTTGACCCAAAACCCGCTTCCATCGAGTTCTTCGACAGGCGGGCGCTTTCCCTGGTGGAAGCGCAAAAGGCGGAAACGCCGGCCTTCCGTCAGTTGCAGCCGTTGCCGGAGAACTACTGCTGCGCGGTGTATGTGGAGTTCAACCTCGACGAGGAAAACGGCCTGTGCCCCGTGCTTGAAACGCTCGCCCCGGTCATCTCGCGCAGCGGCGGCGATCCGGACGACACCTGGGTGGCGCGCGACGAACTGGAACTGGAAAAACTGCTGCTGTTTCGCCACTCCGTGCCGGAAACGATCGACCTCCATGTGGAAAAGAACAAGAAAAACGAACCGGAGATCACCATTCTTTCTACGGACATGGCCGTGGACGACGAGCACTTTGACGCGCTGTTCCACCTCTACAAGCGCGATCTGGAAGAAAGCGGGCTGCCCTGCCTCATCTTCGGCCACATCGGCGAAAACCATGTGCATCCCAACATTCTGGCGCGCAATCTGGACGAGTACCGGCGCGGGCACGCGCTGTTTGAAAAGTGGGCGCGGGACGTGAGCCAAATGGGCGGCACCATCACCGCCGAGCACGGCGCGGGCAAGATCAAGCGCAAATTGGCGCTGATCATGTACGGCCCGGAAAAGATGCGCGCGCTCTGGGCGCTGAAGCGACAGTTGGACCCGGAGAACATTCTCGGCCCGGGCAACGTGCTTACGGAGGTAGAGGCATGAAGATCGTCGTCTGCGTAAAACAGGTGCCCGCCACGGGCGAGCAGCGGCTTGACCCGGTGACCGGAACGGTCATCCGCGAGGGCGTGCCCTCCATCCTCAATCCCTTCGACGCCTATGCGCTGGAGGAGGCCGTGCGCCTCAAAGAGCGCTTCGGCGGCGAGATCGTCGCCCTGAGCATGGGCGTGCCCTCGGCCAAAGAAACCTTGAGGCGGGCGCTGGCCGTGGGCGCGGATCGGGCGATATTGCTCTCCGGGCGCGCCTTTGCCGGCGCGGACACGCTGGCCACGGCGCGGGCGCTTTCCCTGGCCGTTTGCAAATTGGGCGGGGCGGATCTGGTGCTCTGCGGCCGCATGGCCACCGATGGCGACACCGCGCAGGTCGGGCCGATGCTGGCGGAACTGCTGGGCGTGCCGCACGCGGCGGACGTCGCCCATATTAAGCGCGTCGAAAACGGACGCATGACCATCGCGCGCATGACCGACGACGGCTACCGCTGCGAGCGCCTGCCGCTGCCGGCGCTTCTGACCGTCGTCAAGGAGATCAACGTGCCGCGGCTTCCCTCGGTTACGGGCGTTTTGCGCGCCGCGCGCGCCGAAGCGACGGTCTGGGACGCGGCGGATATCGGCGCCTCCCCGGAGGACGTCGGCCAGCGCGGCTCGCGCACGCGCGTTGTGCGCACGGCGCGGCCGGAAAAAAAGGCCGGTTGCCGCATGCTCGGCGGCGCGGCGGCGCTTTTGACGGCGCTGAAAGCGAAGGGGGATCGGTGATGGAAAAAAACGGCGTCTGGGTATTTTGTGAAAACGGCCCGCAGGGCGTGCGCGAGGTGAGTTGCGAACTTCTGGGCGTGGCGGCGCGCCTGGCGAAGCAGGCGGGAACGCGCGTGATCGCCGTGGCGCTGGGCGCGAACGCGCCGGCGGAAGAACTGTGCGCGCGCGGCGCGGACGAAGTGCTGCTGGTCGAGGACGCGGCGCTGGACGCGCCGGAGGAAATGCGCTATACGGAGGAAATCTGCGCGCTGGCGCGGGCGTTTTTGCCGGACATCTTCCTGCTGGGCGGCACGATGTTCGGCCGCAGCCTCGCCCCGCGCCTTGCCGCGCGCCTGGGCACGGGGCTGACCGCCGATTGCACGCAACTGGAGATCGACAGGGAGACGGGGCTTTTGTTGCAGACCCGCCCGGCGTTCGGCGGCAACCTCCTGGCCACCATCCTCTGTCCGGAAGCACGGCCGCAGATGGCCACGGTGCGGCCAAAGGTGTTCCCCATGCCGGCGGCGGACAGGACGCGGCCCGTGCGCGTAACGCGCAGGCCGGGCGTTGCCGCCCCATCGCCGGTGGAGCTTCTGGACCTGCTGCGCGGCGAGGCGGGCGTGAACCTGGCCGACTACGACGTACTGGTCTGCGTCGGCCAGGGCATCGGCGGCGCGGAAAACATCGCCCGCGCCGAAACGCTGGCAAAAAAGCTCGGCGGCACGCTGGCGGCCACGCGGCCGATGGTGGACGCGGGCGTCCTTCCCTACGCGCGGCAGGTGGGACAGACGGGCAAATCCGTCGCGCCGAAACTGTACCTGGCGCTGGGCGTATCCGGGGCCATACAGCACCTGGCCGGCGTCAACGCCGAAGTGCTGGCCGCGGTCAACGCCGACCCCGAAGCGCCCATTTTCGCCCACGCCGATTACGGCGTCGTTCAGGACTGCGGCGCGTTTCTGGAAGAGGCGCTCGCCGCGCTTGGCTGAACCGCGCCTTGTCCTGCGCGGCCATTCCCCGCCGCAAATCCCCGCCCCCGCCGCTGGCGAGGCGGGGATTTTTCGCTTTTCCCGGCGCTCCGCTCCGCAAGCGCGTCCATGGCGCGGCCCCGGCCGACGCCGCCCACAGCGCTTTGTGATGGCAAAAATGCGATTTCTTTCGGACAGTGGAGAAACATATTGACAAAATATATAGACATATGCTATATTTTTAAAAGGACATTGTGTAAGATTTTGAACTGATGTAAAGGCAGAAACTTGCGCATGTCCTTCCGTTCCTTTTCCCGCGCGGCGCGGGAAACGCCGCGCCCCGTGCGGCGCAAAAACGACAAGCGCCCCGGTTTTCGCATCCGGCGGCGCGGAAAGGCAAACGATATGTTCAAAGTTGCTGTGGTTGGCCTGGGATACATCGCCCAGAATCATCTTGAAGCGTACCGGTCGATGCCGGATGTGACGATCGCGGCGGTCGTCAGCCGCAGCGTCGAAAAGGGCGAAAAGGCGGCGCAGACCTACGGCTGCCGCCATTACGAGACGCTGGACGCGGCCCTGGCCGCGGAAAAGCTGGATGTGGTGAGCATCTGCGTGCCCACTTACCTGCACGAAGAATACGTCGTCAAGGCGGCGCGCGCCGGCTGCCATGTGCTGTGCGAAAAGCCGGTCACCTTCACGCTCGAATCGCTGGACCGCATGATCGCCGCCTGCAAGGAAAACGGCGTGCGCTTCATGGTGGCGCAGGTGGCCCGCTGGTGGCCGGAATTCATCGCCTTCAAGGATTACATAGACCACAAAAAGCTCGGTCAGTTGCACATGCTCTACGAAAAGCGCATCTGCCAGCATCCCACCTGGGCCACCTGGCACCGCGATCCGTCCAAGAGCGGCGGCGGCCTGTACGACCTGAACGTGCATGATATCGACTATCTCTACAGCCTCTTCGGCATGCCCGCGCGCCTGCGCGCCATCGGCTGGAAGAGCCCCACGGGCTGCTGGAACCATGTGTGCACCAGCCTGGAGTGGAAAAACGGCGTCAAGGCCGTTTGCGAAACCTCGCTGGAAATGACCGGCAACTTCCCCTTCTCCATTGAACTGCGCGCCACCGGCGATCAGGGCACGCTCGCCTACGCGCTCAGCGCCGGCGTAAACATCAACGACGGCGAACACGGCAGCAACCTGAACTGGTATCCCGCCGGCGATGAGAAGGTCTACCCCCTGGATGTGGAACAGACCGACATGTTCGCCGGAGAGATCCGCGAATTCCTGGACGCCATCCGCGACAACCGTCCCGCCGCGGTCACCCCGGAGGACTCCCGCAACGTGCTCAAGATCGTCCTGGCGATCAAACAGTCCCTCGAAGAGGGCAACGTCGTCGAACTGTAAAGGCGCCCGGCCTTGCGCCGACGCCATTCCGGCGCTGCAGTCTGCCTTGACGCGGCTGCGCGCCGGTTTGCGCGTTTGCCCGATTGACTTGCGAGGGCGGATATGGTATAATTTCTCTCAGTTCTTTTGTCATATGGAGAAATGATGCGCCATTCCCCGCCTCCGCCGCGGCGTTGTTCCGCAATCGTGCAATTGCAGCGCCCTGTGCGCTTGTAGTAAGGAGGATTCTTATGGAACGCATTTTTGCCGTCAACACAAACACCTATCATGGCTTCAGCGTGGACGACGCCCTGGAAGGCGTTGCCCGCGCCGGTTTCCGCTATGTGGAAATCGCCGCCGTGCGCAACTGGACCGAGCACATCATGCCCGACATGCCCGACGCCGAGATCGAGCGCATCCAGGCCAAGGCCAAGGAACTGGGGCTGACCTTCATCGGCATGTCCGGCCACTGCAACCTCATGGACGCCGAGCGCCTCAACGACTTCCGCGCCAACATGGCGCTGGCGCATCGCCTGGGCTGCAAGTACATCGTCTCCTCTACGGGCGAGGCGCATTTTGGCAAGGACGAAAAGTTTGCCGACGACGTGCTGGCCGCCAACATCAAGGCCCTGATTCCCGATCTGGAAAAATACAACATGACGCTGGCCATCGAAACGCACGGCGAATACGGCACGGGTCAGAGCATCTACAACGTCACCAAGCTGGTCGGTTCCGACCGCGCGGGCGTGTGCTATGATACGGCCAACTGCGTATTCTATGGCGGCGTGCGCCCGGAGGAAGAGGTCCTCAAATGCCTGCCGGCGCTGAAGTACGTCCACCTCAAGGACAAGGTCGGCTACGACAACGTGTGGAACTTCCCTGCCGTGGGCAAGGGCGAGTTGAAGCTGGCGGAGTTTATCAAGCTCGTGGAAGAAAACGGCTTTGCCGGCCCGTTCTCCATCGAAATCGAATACACGGCCGATTTCACCAACCGTCCCAAGGTGCCGGAGGATCTGAACGTGCAGAATCAGGCCGTGCAGGATTCCTTCAACCACCTGCATTCCTTGGGCCTCATTTAAGGTTGCAGCCGGCAGGGGCCGGTTCGCGAATAAAAACTAAGGGAGGAACCATCTGTCATGAAGAAAATCGTATCGCTCCTGATCGCCGTTTTGCTGGTGGTCACGGCCGGCGCGGCGCTGGCTGAGGGCAAGACCTACGGCTACATCGCCTACCAGATGTCCGATATCTGGAACGAGTACTCCGCCTACGCCTTCGAGTATGCCGCCGAGCAGAACGGCGACGAGGTCATCGTGCTGGATTCCCAGAACGATATCGCCCAGTCCATCTCGGCGATGGAATCGCTGATCCAGTCTGAAGTGGACGGCATTTCCATCTTCCCCATCTCCCCCGAGCAGGGCGCCCAGCTGGTGACCATGGCCAACGAGGCCGGCATCCCCATCACCGTTGAGAACATCGACGTGGCGGATGTGTGCGAGCCGGATTCCTATGTGGCGGCCGTGGGCTGCGTGTATGGCGATATCGGCTATGCCGCCATCGAGTGGCTGGCCCAGAACATCGAGGACGCGAAGGTCTTTTACTGCGCGGGCGCTGTGGGCGGCGGCGTGTACGAGGCCTATAAGGTGGGCGTCGATCAGGCCCTGGAGGACTATGCCGATTCCATCGAAATGGTCGGCCTGCTCAACTCCAACGCCTGGTCCACTGAGGACGGCCTGAACCTGACCACCAACTTCATCAACTCCGGCGTTGAGTTCAACTGCATCTTCGCCAACAACGACCAGATGGCGCAGGGCTGCTACCAGGCGCTGGTCGAGGCCGGCATGGAGGATATCCCGATCGTCGCCACCGGCGGCTCCCCGGACGCCTATGCCTTCCTCGAAGATGGCATTGAGGCCGCGAACATGACCGCGCCTGTTTCCATCCAGGGCGTACAGACCTACAAGAACATTTCCGAATATGTGGAAAACGGCACCATCCCCGAGGAGAAGTTCCAGAGCCTGCCGGTTATCCCGGTCACGGGCGAGGACCTCTCTACCTGGATCGACTGGTCGGACTACGCCGGCGCTTATGCCTATGTGTACGGCGAATAAGCACTGACCATTCAGCGATGTGCTCCGGGCGACCGGGGCACATCGCCTTCCCCGCCGTCCCAGGGAAGTGAGGAACGAAAAGATGCACACTGACAAAGCCCCCATCATTGAAATGCGCTCCATCGTCAAGGAATTTCCCGGCGTGCGCGCTCTTTCGGACATGACCTTCGACGTGTTCCCCGGCGAGGTGCATTGCCTGGTCGGCGAAAACGGCGCGGGCAAATCCACCCTGATGAAAATTCTGGCGGGCGCCTATACGCCCACCTCCGGTTCGATCGTGGTTGACGGCAAGGCCTACGGCGCCCTTTCGCCGTCGCTTTCCAGCGAACTTGGCATTGAGATCGTCTACCAGGAAAACGACCTGGTTCCCACCATGAACGCCGTCGAAAACATCTTCGTCGGCAAGGAGATCACGAAATTCGGCGGGTTTGTGGCCTTCAAGGAAATGGAGCGGCGCGTGCGCGAAGTCATGGCGCGCTACCGCATCCACATCGACCCGCTTCAGACCATAGAACATATGTCGGTGGCCGATCAGCAGTTTGTGAAGATTCTTAAAGCGCTGATGAACCAGTCCCGCGTGCTGATCATGGACGAACCCACCTCCATGTTCAACGTAGAAGACGCCGGCAAGGTGCTGGATCTGGTGCGCCACATCACCAGCGAGGGCATCGCGGTGGTCTATATCTCGCATTTTCTCAAGGAAGTTGTGCAGATCGCCGACCGCATCACCGTCATCCGCGATGGCTCGGTCATCCGCACCTACGACAATTCCGGCCGCGATGTCTCCATTCACGACATCACCCAGGACATGGTCGGCCGCCCGGTGGACGTATTCTACCAGAAGGACCGCTGCCCGATCGGCGAGGTCATGTTCGAGGTGCGCGACCTGCAACTTACGCATGATTCGCCGCACATCCAGTTCTCGGTGCGCCGGGGCGAGATTCTCGGCTTTTCCGGCATGGTCGGTTCCGGCCGCACGGAGATCGTGCGCGCCCTTTCCGGCGCGGATCCCTGTCACCACATGGAAGTGCTGGTAAACGGCAAGCCCGTGCACATTCGCAACCCGCGCGATTCCATCGCCGCCGGCATCGCCCATATCACCGAGGACCGGCAGCGCCTGGGCCTGAACCTGGGCATGAGCGTTCTGGAAAACACGCTGCTGGTCAGTCTGCAATCCAAGTCCACCGGCACGGGCGTGTTTTACAACCTGCGCGCGCAGGCGCCCGGCGTACAGAAGATCGTGGAGGAACTGCGCGTCAAAACGCCCAGCCTCTCCCAGGAGGTCATCTATCTCTCCGGCGGCAACCAGCAGAAGGTCGTTCTGGGCAAATGGCTGCACGCCCAGCAGTCCGTTTACATCTTCGACGAACCTACGCGCGGCATCGACGTCAACGCCAAGGCTGAGTTTTACAAGCAGATGACCAACCTGACCAAAGCGGGCAACTGCATCATTATGATCTCTTCGGACATGCCGGAGTTGATCTCCATGTCCGATCGCGTGCTCGTTGTCCGCGACGGCGCCATCCGTTGCGAACTCAACGGCGAACAGATCAACGAACAGACCATCATCAAAGAAGCGCTGGGAGTGGACTAAGCATGAATAGCAAACTCAAGGGAATTTTACGGGATCAGCGTGTACTGTTGGCGTTGGTTATCGCGCTGCTGGTTCTTGTGGTCTCCATCATCAATCCCCGCTTTGTGCGGCTGAACAACATCGTCGCCATTTTCACGCAGATATCCGTTCTGGGCGTTCTGACCATGGCCATGGCCATGCTGCTGATTTCCGGCGGCATCGACCTGTCCATCGGTTCGATGATGGCCCTGTGCGGCATCGTGGTCGCCACGGTGCTCAAAAGCGGCCAGAGCATGCTGGTGGCGCTGCTGGCCGGCTTCGGCACGGGCCTTGTCTGCGGCGCTTTCAACGGCGTCATCATCGCCAAATCCAAGGGCATGCCGCTGATCATTTCCCTGGGCACGAGCATGATCTTCAACGGCATTTCCCTGCTGATCGCCGGCGGCGCTTTCCTGCAGTTCCAAAACAGGCTGGACTTTTTGCGCACCATTCGCCTGCTTGACGCAGTGCCGCTGATGGTGCTGTTCATGCTGGCCGTGTGCTTTATCATGTATGTGCTTCTGAACAAAACCAAGTTTGGCCGGCGCATCGTCGCCATTGGCGGCAACGAGAAAAACGCCTATCTCTCCGGCATCAACGTGGACCTGTACAAAATCATCACCTACGCCATTGCCGGCGTCATCGTCGCCGGGGCCAGCCTGATCCTCGGCGCGCGCCTGAACTCCATCACCGCCACCGCCGGCGACGGCTACGAAACCGACGCCCTGGTGGCCGCCGTCGTGGGCGGCGTCACCTTCGAAGGCGGCCGCGGCACCATTTCCGGCGCCTTCCTGGGCTGCCTGCTGACCGGCATCATCTCCAACGCCATGGACATCCTCGGCGTGCACGCCTATGTCAAGACCGTCATCACCGGCGCGATCATCGTCGGCGCGGTGGTCATGAGCAACATGGACAAGCTGCGCAAAAAGGTCTGACGCATCGCTTGGCGCCCGCTCCGGCGGGCGCTTTTTCATCAAAAGGAGGAAAAATCATGAAAACAGCCGTAAGTTTTTACACCTTTGGCCAGGACGTCGATCTGCGCGAGGCCTGCCAGCAGGCCAAAGTGGCCGGCTATGACGGCGTAGAGCCCGTTCTGAGCACCGCCGGCTCGCTGAATATGCACACCAGCGACGCCGAGCTGCTCGCCCTGCGCCGCATGATCGAGGATATGGGCCTGGAGGTTGCCAGCGTGGGCGCATGGAACCTGTGGGAACACAACCTTGCCGCGGACGACAATTCCGCCGCCATGGACGTGGTCAAAAAGCAGATCGACTGCGCGCAGGCGCTGGGAACGGACTGCATTCTCGTCGTGCCCGGCTGGGTGGGCACCAATTTCGCCCCCGGCATCGTGCGCTACGACCGCGCTTATGAAAACGCCCAGAGCGCCCTCACCCGCCTGGTTCCCTACGCGCAGGCCGCCGGCGTGTGCATGGGCGTGGAAAACGTCTGGAACAAATTCCTGCTCTCGCCGCTGGAGACGCGCCGCTTCCTCGAGGAGATCGGTTCGGACTATGTCGGCGCCTATTTCGACGTGGGCAACATCATCTATATCGGCTATCCCGATCAGTGGATCGACATCCTCGGCGGGCTGATCCGCCGCCTGCACTTCTGCGATTGCCGCGGCGACGGCTGCGGCATGAGCATGTTCGTCGATCTGTTCGAGGGCGATGTGGACTTCGAAGCCGTCATGGCCGCCGCCAAGCGCGTCGGCTACGACAAGTGGGCCACCGTGGAATTCCTGCCCAACTATCGCCGCTTCCCCTATCAGTCCATCGCCAACGCGCGCCAGTCCATGCGCTGTCTGAATCTCTGACGCAGAGCCTCCGCGCCGCCGCACCGCTGTGCGGCGGCGTTTTTTGTTCGCAGCGCCACGCGGCCCCGCCCCGCGTACGCGGGGTATCAGAAGGGGATAAACATGATGCAGCTGGATGAAGCGAACCTGCCCCGTTCGCGCGGGGTATCAGAGGCTGCGCGACAGCCTGAGCTTTCTCTACATCGAAACCCGCCCCCGCGCGCGGGGTATCAATGCTCTCCACGATGCGCACCTGCGCGGGCGTCAACCAACCCGCCCCCGCGCGCGGGGGTATCAGAGACAGCC
>DVIA01000005.1 GCA_018711655.1 Candidatus Pullichristensenella avicola | reverse complement strand
GAAGCGCTGCTGGATGGGGAAAACCTCTTCGCCCTGCCCCGCAGGCTGCTGGCGCGCAAGGTGGCCTATCTTGCCCAGAACCGCCCCGTTCCCGAAATCACGGTGGAGCGGCTGGTGCTGCACGGGCGCTTTCCCTACCTGAGCTACCCCCGCCGCTACCGCGAGGAGGACCGCGCCGCCGCGCGGCAGGCCATGGAGAGCATGGGCCTTGCCGGCCTGGCGGACGAGGCGATGAGCCGCCTTTCCGGCGGACAGCAGCAAAAGGCCTATATCGCCATGGCGCTGGCGCAGGACACGCCGGTGATCCTGCTGGATGAGCCGACGGCGTTTCTGGACGTCGGCCATCAGCTTCAGATCATGCGTCAGGCGCGCGCGCTGGCGCGGCGCGGCAAGACGGTGCTGATGATCCTCCACGATCTGCCCCAGGCCCTGCAGACCGCCGATCGGGTGATCGTCATGGATCGGGGCGCCGTTTGCATGGCGGGAACGCCGCAGGAGGTCTACGCCGCGGGCGCGCTCGACGCCGTCTTTGGCGTGCGTATGCTCCGCCTGCAGACGGAAAACGGCTGGCGCTATTGCTGCGAGGCGAAAGAAACCGCGCCCGCCCCGGAGGCGGCGCCGGGATAGATTTGCGCGCAAAGGGCGGTGGAAGGGGCCGCTTTCCGCGCGGCCGATGGGCAAGCGCCTTCGCCTGGAAGGCGGGGAGCGCTTTGCGTGGGCGGAGATGGAGCGGCGGGGAAATTCGCGGGAGGCGCTCAGGCGTCCGGCGAAGCTTTGGGACGGGAAGGTCGCGGCGCGGAACCCGTCGCGGGGCGCGTGGCCGCTTTCGCGCCCGTGGTTTTCCGGGCGCGGCTGGTGAAAAGACGGTTGCTTTGAAAAGGCGCGTCGCGCCGGAGCAAACGATCGGAGGGAAAAATGTGGCTTATCGGGCGATCGACCTGGAACGCTATGCCCGGCGCAGGCATTTCGAATACTTTTCTTCGCTGCAGTACCCGTATGTGGGCGTCACGCAGCAGATGGACGCGACGGATCTGGTCGCCGGTTGCAAGCGGCGGGGCTGTTCGTTCTATCTGGCGTTTCTGCACGCCGCGGCGCTCTCGGCGGACGATGTGCCCGAACTGCGCAGGCGCATTCACGGCGGCGGCATCGTGGAATACGACGCCTGCCCTACTTCGCACATAGAGCTTCTGGACGACGAGACTTACTGCTACTGCACGCTGCGCCACCACATGCCGCTGGACGAATACCTGCCCTACGCGCAGGCGGCGCGCGAGGCCTGTCGCCGGCGGGGAAGCATCGAGGAGGACGCGGACGTGGAGAGCATGTATTTTATTTCCACGCTGCCGTGGCTGCACTATTCCGCCCTGATTCAGCCCGTCGCCGGCGGCGAGGAATCCAATCCCCGCATCACATGGGGGCGCTTTGCGCGCGATGAGCGCGGGCGCTGCATGCTGCCCGTTACTGTGCTTGCGCACCACGCGCTGGTGGACGGCGTGCATATCGCGCGGTTTTACCAGAGCCTGGAGCGCCGTCTGCGCGAACTTGCCGCCGATATGGAGGCCTGAGGCGGCCGGGGGACGCGTTCAAAGCGCGAATCTCCCCGCCGGGCGGGCGACAAGGCCGTAATTGGCGGCGCGGGCCTTCGCAGGTCCCTTTTGCATGAAACCTCCGCTTCGCGCAGCGTACGCAAAGCGGAGGTTCGTTTTCCGGCGCGAAAACACCCGGTTGCGACCGCTCCGCCGCCGTTTGGGGATACGCTTCTCCGATACGATGTCGCGGGGCGCGACGGAGGGAGAAGCGCGGCTTCAGGCGGGCTTCATAGCGCCGGTCATCGGGGGTTGGACGCGCGGGGGCGGGACAGGGACAAGCGCGCCGCTTCGGGCCGGCTTTTGCATCGCCGGCCGTCGGGGTTTGGATGCGCGGAGGCGATGGAGGCGGAAGCGCGGCTTCGGGCAGGCTTCATAGCGCCGGCCGTCGGATTTTCAGCGGCGTGGGGCGCGACGGAGGCGGAAGTGCGACTTTGAGCGGACTTTTGCATCGCCGGCCGTCGTCGGGGTTTGGATGCGCGGGGGCGATGGAGGCGGAAGCGCGGCTTCGGGCGGGCTTCACAGCGCCGGCCGTCGGATTTTCAGCGGCGCGGGGCGCGATGGAGGGAGAAGCGTCGCTTCGGGCGGGCTTCATAGCGCGCGGCGGATTCTTCCGCGCTGCGCTTTCCCGAAACAGTATGCGGCGCGGGAAGCAGCGTTTTCCCACGCCGTTTCCCGCGCTTTGGTTCCATATCCGGCGACGGCATCCTTCGGCGCTTCAAAGATACATATCGCCATTCCCGGCGCCGCCCGACGGCGTTTTCTGCGCCCGCGCGAGGCGTTTTCTACACCGACGCGGTTTCATGCGCGGCGATGTCCTCCAGCGCCCTGGGACGCACGCCCTGCGGAATGGGCGGGACGTAGCCGCTTTTGCCGACCCTGCGCCGGTGTTCCTCCCTGGCTTTTTGCAAAAGCGCCGCGTTGGCGATCAGTTCCGCCGCCGTGGCGGCCATGGCCTTGGCGGCGAAGCGCGTCATTTTGTGGGCGAGGGGCGTCTTGCCCTGCGCCGTCATCTGCCAGGAGTGGCCGGGCGTACCATAGGCCGCCGTGGCGGCCGCGACCTGCGCGGTGGGGCAGATCCAGCTGACGTCGCCGACGTCGGTGGAGGAAAAGCAGGGCGTTTCCTGGCCCGCGGCGTAGGGCCGGATTTCCCAGTGGATGGGGCGGCGCGCATCCGCCTCGGGAAACTCCGACAGCGCCTTGCGCGCCATTTCGGCGGCGAAGGCTTCGTCCTGGGCGGTGATCTCCGGCGCGCCGATGCGCAGCATTTTTTCGTAAAGATCCTGCTGCATGGCGTCGTTGAGGATAATGTTGGAACAGGCCTTCAAAAACGCATGCTCCACCTGTACGCCGGCCATCAGGGCGGCGCCGGCGGCGATATCGCACACGCGGGCGTAGAGATCGCGCACCTGATCGCCGCGCGGGGCGCGGATCATGTACAGCACTTCTGCGTGGGCCTGCACCACGTTGGGGAAGCTGCCGCCGGTATCGGTGATGGCGTAATGCACGCGCGCCTCGGGGATCATGTGTTCGCGCAGGTAATTCGCGCCGACGTTCATCAGTTCCACCGCGTCCAGGGCGCTGCGCCCCAGGTGCGGATAGGCGCCGGCGTGCGCGGCCCTGCCGTCAAATTTGTACAGAACCAGACAGTTGGCCAGCGAAAGCTTGGTGCGCACGCCGGTTTCCACGTCCGGATGCCAGCAAAGCGCCGCATCCAGCTGGTCAAAAACGCCGTCGCGCGCCATAAAGGCCTTGCCTGAACCGCCCTCTTCAGCGGGGCAGCCGAAGTAGATCACCGTGCCCGGGCGATCGCCGCGCTCCAAAAATCGCTTCACTGCCAGCGCCGCGCCCAGAGAACCTGCGCCCAGCAGGTTGTGGCCGCAGCCGTGGCCGCTTTTGCGGCCGTTGGGGCGCTTTTGCGCGACGCCCGCGACCTGCCCCAGCCCCTCCAGGGCGTCGAATTCGCCGAGGATGCCGATTACCGGCCGCCCCGCGCCGAAGCGGCCGCTGAAGGCGGTGGGAATGCCGGCGAGGCCCTCCTCGACCGCGAAGCCTTCCTCCCGCAGCGCGCGGCAGAGGCGCGATGCGGATCGAAACTCCCTGTAGGCCGTTTCGGCATCGTCCCAGAGGGCGTCGGCAAGGGCGTCGAGCATTTCCTGCTTTTCGTCAATGACGTTGAGAAAATCCAATTCCATCTTTCCTGCCTCCATGGCCGAAGCCGCGGACCGCTCAGGCCCGTTCCTTTGCGCCCACTGCCGCGCGCTGCGCGCGGACAAGCCGGACGATGTGAAACGCCGTCAGGAACAGCCCGATCGTGATCGCGCTTACCATGCCCAGAACGAACAGCACCTGCGAATAGCTGCCGTTGCAGTCATAAGCGAAATTGACCAGCGGCGTGACGGCGATGTTGCCCGCCGAAGTGACCGCCAGCATGGCGCCCAGCGCGCCCGTATAGGCTTTTTTGCCAAACATTTCCATGGTCAGCATCGGCTGCACGATGCCGACCATGCACAGCCCGAAGGCCAGCAGTACGGCCGCGACCACCGCCTGCCATGCGGCGGAAACGCCCGCCAGCAGGAAGATGCTCGCCGAACCGAGGATCAGGCAGACCGTCGCCGCCTTGTGCGCGGCCGCGCGGTCGCAAAACGCGCCGACGAGAATTTTGGCCACCGCCAGCCCCAACAGCAGCAGGCTGTTGCACGCCGCCGCCACCGACGCCGACAGGCCCTGATCCTGCACATGCACCACGAATGTGGAAAAAGCGCCGTACATGCAGATGGAACAGAGCGTCATCGCCGCCATGATCAGGTAGAAAAACGGCCGGCGCACAAGACGCGTCATCGGCTCGCCGTCCCACTCCTCCACTTCAACGGCGCGTTCGGCGTCCGGCAGCGCCGCGCCCGGCGTCCGATACGGCTCCAGGCCGTACTGGCGCGGATGGTCGCGCAACAGCAGAAACACCAGCGCCGCCGAAACAAGCAGAAGCGCGCCGGAAAGATCGCAGGCAAGCCGCCAGGACGAAGTTTCAATGATTGAACTGAGCAAAACGCTCAGCGCCGCGCCGCCCAGGCCGCTGGCGGACATTACGATGCCCAGCACCTTGCCGCGGTGGCTTTGAAACCAGTTGCCGATCAGTTCGGAGATGCCGGCGGTGTTTAAAAACGCTTCGCCGACGCCAAAGAGCGCCGCGCCGATATAGAACGGCGCCAGCGTCTGCGCCCGCGCGTAGCCAAAGTAGCCCACCGCGGTCAATATGGCGACCAGCGTCGCCGGGCGGCGGAAGCCGAAGCGCTTGTACAGTACCGCGAAGCAGGCGTTGCTCATCATATACACTGCGCCGTTGACGCTGCGCGGCAGCGAAAAGGCGCTGCGGGAAACGCCCAGTTCCGTCGTTACGGGGATCATAAACAGGCTGTAGAGATTGTTTGCCAGGCCCAGGACGACGGCGGTGACAAAAAACGCCGCCGCTGCGACCACCCAATGGATGTGCCGCTTGATGTGCGCCTTCATCGCAGGATCCTCCAAGAATCGCGATCGGTCGGGGCCGACGCCCGGCGGCGTCGCTTTGCTTCAGGGGACGAAATAGCCCGCCATGAAATCCATCGTCAGGCGGCAGCCCTCCAGCAAACTGTCCAGGTCCAGTTCCTCTTCGCGCGTATGCATGCGCGCGCCGGTCACGGCGCTGAGGCAAACGGCGGGAATGCCCACCGAGAGGGGAATATTGCAGTCCGTAGAGCCGGAAAGGCGCACCGGTTCGCGGCCGACGATCGCGCGGATGGACTCCTCCGCCCGGCGGATCAGCCGCGCGTGGGCCTGCGCGTCCACATTGCCGGCGCAGGGCCGCTCGCCTACGCGTTCCACCTCCACCTCCACGCCCATGGCGCGGTAGGTCTCCACGGCGCTTTCAAAAATGCGGCGCATGGCTTCCAGGCATTCGCGGTCGTCCGAGCGGTATTCGTAGAGCATTTCCGCCTGCTGCGCGATGGTGTTGACCGAAGTGCCGCCCGAAATGAGGCCGACGTTGTAGGTGGTTTTGCAGCCCGCCTTTTCCGGGACCTTGACCGCGTAAAGCGTGTCGATCAGGGAGGCGAGGTAGCGGATGGCGTTGCGGTTGCCGAAGGCCGCGTAGGAATGGCCGCCCTCGGTGCGCACGCGCACGCGGTAGCGGTGCGAGCCGACCGCGCGGTCCACGATGCGGTGGAAAGAGCCGCCGTCGAAGGAGATCAGTTCCCGGATGCGGCCGCCAAAGGCGCGCACGATCTCGCCGCTGCCCTTGAGGTTGCCCAGCCCCTCCTCGCAGGAATTGGCCACGAAGAGCACGCCCTGCCCCGGGCGCAGGCCGCGGCGCAGAAAATAGCGCGCGCACAGCATCATTACGGCCAGGTTGCCCGTGTCGTCGCACACGCCGGGGCAATACATTTTGCGGCCGTCCTCGCGCATGGGCATCGGTTCCAGGTCGGGAAATACCGTATCGGTGTGGGCCATGAACACCACCAGGTCCGCCTCCTCGGCGGCGCAATAGGGGCAGACGACGTTGAGCGCCTCGTCGATATACACGCCTTCAAAGCCGGCGGCGGCAAACCAGTCCCGGCAGAAGGCGGCGCGCTTTTCCTCGTGGCGCGAGGGCGCGGGAATGGCGCACAGATCGCGGATGAGCTGCTTTAATTCCTCCTGACTGCCCTGCAAATAGTCCTGCATGTCCTGCGTCAAACGCATATTCCGTCCTCCCGTCGCTTTATTCGGCGGCCAGGCCGCCCGGACGCCTTTACAGTTCCACCGTGCCGACGCCGTCGCGCACGCGTATCTTCGTTCCATAGGGCGCGCTCATGGCCGCCAGGCGCTCGAGGATACCGCTGCTTGGCGCGGGGCGGGGCCAGCCGCCCGTGGAGCGCGGCAGGCCGAAGCCCAGTTCCACCGGCAGAAGTTCCAGGCGCGTCAGAACGCCGTTTTCCGCCTCCCAGAAAGGCACGACGCTTTCAAACATCACCCGGCTGTAGTACAGGCCGCGCTTTCCGCCGCCGGAGCGGGCGTCAAAGAGCGCGTCCAGCCCCTCCTGGCCGGTCATGCCCTGTTTTTCGTACATATCGGCGGGCGCGCGTTCGATGGTTTCCAGTTGCAGAATGAAATCGCCCAGGGAATAGAAGATGGGGCAGCCCCGATAGATCTCGATCGGGCGCAGAAGGTGCGGGCCGGTGCCGATCACGGCGTGCGCGCCCGCGTCGATGCAGCGGCGGGCGAACTCCTCGCAGAAGGCGGCCGGTTCCTCCTTGGAGCGGGCGCGCGCTTCGTGCGCGTGCATGGCCACCACCACATAATCGGCCATGAAGCGCGCTTCGCGGATGCTCTTTTCCACGCGGCGCATGTCCGCTTCGTGAACGCAGGTGCGCCGGCCGGGCGCGTCCGCCTGTTCAAAGCGCAGATCGCCGAAGGCGGCCTCGTTTTCCGGGATCGGCGGCGCGTAGCCCTCGGCGCGAACGATGTCGGTTTCGGCGTTGACCATCACCGCGTCGGCAATTTCGCGCAGCGCGCGCAGATGCGCCTCGGGCAGGCGGTAGACCGTGCGGTGGCGGACGCCGTTGAGGCCGGGCCGGCCGGGCATGGCGCGCGTCTGCTGGCCGGCCATGGCGTCGGGATGGAAGGTGGAGCAGGCCCCGATCAGCGCAAAGCGGCCCTGCAGCGTGTCAAGATACGCGGGCGCGGCGGCCTCGGCCAGCGTCGCGCCCGTGCCGGCGCAGACAAACCCCGCGCCGCGGATATAGGCCAGCGTTTTTAAAAGCCCGGCGTGGGAATAGTCCATGGCGTGGTTGTTGGCCGCGCTCAGGGCGTTGAAGCCGAAAGCGCGCATGTCCTCCAGAACCTCCGGCGGCGCGCAGAACCAGCTTCCGCCGCTGACCGCCGCGGCGAAGGTCTCGTAGCGGTGCACGGTGGTTTCCAGGTTGCAAAAGCGCATGTCCCCGCGCGCAATGAAATCGCGCACATCCTCAAAGCCCGGGTAGGCGCCGGGCAGACGGCGAAAGATCATCGCGTCGCCCGCGGCGGTCATCTTCATGGTGCTCACGCCTCTTTGCCGCCTTTCTCTTCATCGTCAAAGACGAGTTCGTCGATGCCCGCAGAGCGCATCTCCCGCGCCGGCGGCGCTTCTTTTGGCGCGGCCGCGGCTTTGGCGGCCTGCTCGTCGCTTTCGCCCAGCACTTCCCGGGCGATGGCCGGGTAGACCAGATAGGTGTTTACAAGCGCGATCAGAGCAAAGAGGATGAACAGAACCAGGATGACGCTGTAGGGCAATAGCCCCACGCCCACCACCAGCAAAAGCAGGCTCCAGCCCAGCGCGGGCAGCGTCTTTTTGTAATTGGTGAAGGTGAGCACCAGGGCGTTTTTCAAAAGCGCCCTAAGGGGCAGATCCACCGTGGCCAGCATGGGGAAGAAATAGAAGGCGCTGCACAGGGCCAGCAAAAGGAGGCACGCCGAAAAGCCCGCCAGCACCACAAAGAACATGCTCGTGGCCATCAGCCGGTAGTAAAACGCCGTGCTGACCGAAAAAACCGCCAACGCCGCCGCGTAGATCAGCCCGCCCAACAGCGACAGGCCGAAATCGCGCTTGAACGCCTTCCAGAAATCCGGCCAGAGGAAGTGGTTTTTGTCGCGGGCCATTTTCGTAACCACGCCGCACATGCCCGTCACTGCGGCGGGAATGGTGACCACCGGCACGCAGGCGAGCAGAAAGAGCAGGTTGAGCTTGATCAGTTCAAAAAACTCCCGCCAGAGCGTTTCCATAAACCCGAGAAAGCCGCGCCGTTTGACCGCCTCGCGCGTCAGGTCGGGCCGGTCCCTGCGCGGTTCATACCATCGTCTCATGCTTTTCCTCCTTTGCGCGGCGGCAGCAGCAGGTTCTGGCCGCCCTCCGCCGCAAACAGATGCACCGTATGCGGATCGACCTCCAGGCGGAGCGTGTCGCCCTCGCACACGGGCGTATGGCTGTTGAGGGAGACCAGGAAGCGCTGGTTGCCGACGTAGGCCTCCACATGCTGCGTGGCGCCCATGGGCATGACCTGCCCGACGGCGGCCGCGTAGGCGTCCTCGCGCCGGGAGAGGGCAAAATCCTCCGGCCGCACGCCGACGACCACGCGCATGCCGGGCGCGAGGGCCGCGTCCTGGTCGATCCGCTCCGGCGGCAGCGGCATTTCCCGCCCCAGCAGCCGCACCGACCAGTTCGGCCCGTCCGCGCGCAGAAGCGCGGCGAAAAAGTTCATCTTCGGCGCGCCGATGAAATCCGCGACGTAGAGGGAATTGGGGTGGTCGTAGATCTCCTGCGGCGAACCGATTTGCACGATGCGGCCCGTGTCCATGACCGCCAGGCGGTCGCCCAGCTGCATGGCCTCGGCCTGGTCGTGCGTAACGTAGAGGAAGGTCGTGCCCAGCCGCTTGTGCAGGGAGACGATCTGGTCGCGCAGTTCCAGGCGCATTTTCACATCCAGGTTCGACAAAGGCTCGTCCAGCAGGAACACCACCGGTTCGCGCACCATGGCCCGGCCCAGGGCCACGCGCTGGCGCTGCCCGCCGGAGAGCACGCGCGGGCGGCGGTTGAGCACATGCTCGATATCGAGGATTTTCGCCGCCTCCTCCACCCGGCGCTGGATCTCCTCCGGCTTGAGCTTCATGCTCTTGAGGGGGAAGGCCATGTTTTTGTAGACGTTCAAATGCGGGTAGAGCGCGAAGCTCTGGAACACCATGGCGACATTGCGCTTGAGCGGTTCCAGGTCGTTGACCACCTTTCCATCGAACAGCACCTCGCCTTCGGTGGGCTTTTCCAGCCCCGCCACCAGGCGCAGCAGCGTGCTTTTGCCGCAGCCGGAGGGGCCGAGCAGCACGAGGAACTCATGGTCGCGCACGGTCAGATCGACGCTCGTGAGCGCCTTTGTGCCGTTGGGATAGGTCATGCTCGCGCCCTTGAGGGTTATCTCAGCCATAATCACCTCTCCTAAGAAAATGGAGCGGCCGCAAAAAGGGCCGCTCCATATAGCCTTTTTTGGGCGTTTTTTGCGGGTGCGCGCAGGGGATCAGCCCTTGACGGCGCCCTGCGTGATGCCTTCGACGAACATCCGGTTCATGCACAGGAACAGGATCAGCATCGGCAGCATCGCCAGCATCGTGCCGGCCATCATCAGGTTGTACTGGCTGGCGCCCGCGCCGCCGGAGGACTGCAGCCGCACCACGGCGACCACCAGCGTGGTGGCGGTCTGGTCGCCCGCCAGCATCAGGTTGGGCAGCAGGTAGTTGTTCCACGAACTCTGGAAGGACATCAGCGCGATGGTGGCCAGGATCGGCCGCGACAGCGGCAGGATGATGCGCCACCAGGTGGCAAAGAAGCTGCAGCCGTCGATCTTGGCGGCGTCGTCCAGATCGCGGGTGATGGTTTTCATATAGCCCATGGTGAGGAACAGGTTGCTGGCGCCTGCCGTGGCGAACTGCACGATGGCGAGGCCGACCTGGTTGTTCATTTTCAGTTTTGTGGTGATCTGCAGCACGGGGAAGATGGTGATCGTGCCCGCGCCGATGAACATCGTGCACAAAAACAGCCAGTAGAGGAACTTGCGCCCCGGGAAGTTGCCGCGCTGGAAGCAGTAGGCCGACATGGAGGTGAACGTTACCACCAGCAGCACCGTCAGCAGGGAGACCTTCAGGGAATTGAAGGTGTAATCGGCATAGGTGGTGCGCGAGTCGATGGTCGTGCCGCTCATGCCCCAAACCGTCTTGTAGTTGTCAAACGTCGGCTCTTCGGGAATGAGGTTGATGCCGCCGGCGGCGATCTCATAGTTCGTTTTGAAAGAAGCCGAAACCGTGTAGATCAGCGGTACCAGCGTGATAAACACCATGATTACCAGAAACGCGTACAGGGCGATTTTCGAGCCCAGGCTGATGCGCATTGTCATTTGGGTCCGCCTCCTTTCTCAGTAAATATCGCTGCTCTTTTTGGTCACCTTGAGGTAGATCAGCGTCACAACGGAGAGGATCAGCGCCGTGACGATCGTCAGCGCCGCGCCATAGCCGTAGTTCATCGCCGTGGAGCCGCCGTCGCCGAAGAACTCCTTGTAGATGTAGGTCATCATCACTTCCGATTTGCCGCTGGGTTTGCCGTTGGTCAGGGTGAGGACGAGGTCGGTCACTTTCAGCGAGCCGAGAATGGCGTTCATCAGCACCATTTGCATCACCGGGCCAAGCAGCGGAATGGTGATGCCGACAAACTGGCGCCTGTGGCTGGCGCCGTCGATGGAGGCAGCCTCGTAGATCTCCGGCGAAATGCTCTGCATGCCCGTCATGAAAAAGAGCATGTTGATGCCGAAATTCTGCCAGATGGAGGCGATCATCAGCATGATCATCGCCGTGGTCCCGCTGGCGAACCACTTGACGCCTTCGCCGCCCATGGCCTTGATCACCGCGTTGACCACGCCCTGTTCGTGGTTGAACAGATAAGTAAAGATAACGCCAATGACCGCCACCGAGAACATCGAGGGCATGAAGAATACCGAACGGAAAAAGTTTCTGCCCCGCAGCTTGCGGGTGAGTATATACGCCAACGCCAGCGCCAGGGGGATTTCCACCAGCAGTTTTCCAAAGGCAAAAATGAAGGTGTTTCCCACCGACAGCCAGAATTTATCGGAACGGGCGAACACGCGGACAAAATTGTCAAGCCCCACAAAACGCACCGCGCCGTACCCCTTGTAGCTGAACAGACACCAGCGCATGATCCAGATCAGCGGAATGATTACAAACACAATCAGCCCGATGACCGTCCCGGCGATCATCAGGTAGCTTTGTATTGTCGCCTTCTTTCCCAGTTTTTCGACTTTTTGCATAGGACAACCTCCCGTTCCCAAAATATGCAGGGTTTGCTGGCGTGAATTTGCGTTGCATGCGTGTTAAACAATTTGTGGACTTGATGCAATTATACCCGACCAAACGTGGGATTGCAAGTTACCTTTTGCGCAGCGTTGAAAATTCGGCGGTTCTTATAATACAGCGTGTGTATATTACAGCTTTTTGTGAAATATCCACTTATTTGCGTAACAATATCATCGAATAATCTACAAGACAACTCCTTTTTCAAAGGCTGATTTGGTAAATTTGTTCCAGAAAAGGCGCAATTTTCCGCGGGAAGCGGTTTAAATTCTTGACATTTCAGAGGTTTTCGCTATAATGAGTCGTGTAAAGCGGCTTCGGAATTTTTGCGTAATCAAAGCGCCATTTTTGCGCTAGAGAACAACGGCACAGAAATTGAATGGAGGGTAAAGCATGGGCAACTTCCGAATCGGATGGTCTGAAGTCAACATTACGCCGGAAAAAAAGGTCTCTCTCGTCGGCCAATTTGCTGAACGTATTTCCGAATATGTGGAAAAACCGCTGACCGCCACGGCGATGGCTGTGAGCACGGACGAGGAACAGCTGGTCATGTGCAGCTGCGACCTGGTCTCCGTTTCCCACACGCTTCTGGAAGTTGTTCGCGAAAAGCTGCAGAACAATGGCGCCGGGCTGGACCCGATGAAGGTCGTCCTCTCGGCGATCCACACCCACACCGGCCCGGGCTACGCGGGGCGGGGCAATTCCTCCGCCAAGCAGCCGGCCGGCGCCTCCACCTCTTTCCGGGGGCTGCTGGAAAGCGAACTGCCGCCGGACAAGAAATATATAGAAAGCGCCAACGTATCGCAGAACCCGGATATCGCCACCGACGAAGAACTGCTGGTGTTCCTTTCCGACCGCATCGCCCAGTGCGTTCTGGAGGCGTGGAGCCGCCGCGCGCCGGGCGGCTTCAGCAACGCCTTTGGCCGCGCCGTGGTGGGCATGTGCCGGCGCGCCTGCTATTCGGACGGCACCGCGCAGATGTGGGGCGACACCGATACGGCGGTGTTCACCCACCTGGAAGGCGGCAACGATTCGGGCATTGAACTGCTGTATGTATTCAACGACAAGCGCGAACTGACCGGCATCGTGGCCAACCTCGCCTGCCCGGCGCAGTGCGTGCAGCACCGCCTGTTCGTGTCGCCCGACTTCTGGGGCGAGGCGAAAATGCTGGTGCGCAAGCACTTTGGCGAGCACATCTTCCTTTTGACGCAGTGCAGCGCCGCCGGCGACCAGTGCCCGGTGGACCTGGTTCGCTGGGTGGAGCCGGAAAGCGACGTCAACGATCCCAACCTCAAGCGCAACAATCCGCCCCGCCGCAAGGCCGATCCCTCCATGTTCGACCTGGCCGGCATGCGCAAGGCGGGCAAGCGCATCGCCGACGAGATCATCAACGTCTACGACGAGGGCCTGGACGACATGCAGACCGACCCGGTCCTGATCCATCAGGTGCATTCCATGCAGTTGCCGCTGCGCCGCGCCACCCTGACCGAGATCAACCAGGCCCGCCGCGCCGTGCGCGAGTACCTGCGCGACAAGGATGGCGATGTGGACTTCAACGACGCCGCCAAACTGCAGGTGCACCTGGGCATCCTGCGCCGCGCCGAACTGCAGGAGGTGCTCGATATCGTCGATACCGAGGTGCACATCATCCGCCTGGGCAGCGTGGCCATCGCCACCAACCCCTTTGAACTGTTCCTGGATTACGGCAACCAGATCAAGGCCCGCAGCCTGGCCGAGCAGACCTTCCTGGTGCAATTGGCCAACGGCTCGGACGGCTATCTTCCCACCGAAAAGGCGGAAAAGGGCGGCCACTACAGCGCCTTCCTTTCCAGCGGCCTGATCGGTCATGTCGGCGGAGACCAACTGGTGCGCGAAACGCTCAAGAACATCAACGAAATTTTCCGCGATTAGCGGAGCGCGTTCCGCTGCGGCGCCGGCGAAGAGAATTGCGGCTTTTCACGGCGTCGCGGCGGCGGCGGACGCGATGCGCGGGGCATATCGCGGCGTCGAACAGCGCGTTGTTTCGGCTGATAGTTTCGTAAAGTTTGCGTATTTTTCCCTTGTCACGAAATTTTGCGTTTGTATTTTGTGAATTTGTGGACAACTCGCTGCTGCATAAATTGGAAAAAACGCCCATATACGGCATTGTATTTTGTCTATTGCGCCGATATGCGCACAAATATATCGCAATATTTATGCAGAAAGACTATTTTTCGGTGAATTGTTGACAGGGGACGAAAATACTGCTAAACTTTAAGTGCGTTTTGTGTTCCAGCTTTGCGTACACACCCCAAGAGACCAAAAGGAGGTAGACTATGAAGAAGTTCCTGGCTCTGTTGCTTACCCTTGTGCTGTGCATGGGCCTCACGGCCGGCTTCGCGTCCGCCGAGGACGACGTCGAAGTCGTGCAGTACTATTGCTCCGTCGGCGCCTACCTGATCAAGCTGCAGGAGGAGATCGACAAGTGGAACGCCACCACGGGCGCCGAGGAGGGCGTTTACATCGAACTGATCTCCAACATCAACACCTACGGAACCGACCTGGAGGCCATGTTGCAGGCTGGCACCTACTTTGACCTGATCGACGTGCAGACCAACCGCCAGACCTGGATTGAGCGCGGCTGGGTCAAGGACCTGGAGAGCATCGAGGATGAGGAACTCGAGGCGCTCATCGCCAGCTACGAGCCCTACATCCAGAACGGCATCAACATCCAGGCCGGCATGCTCTTTTCCCTGCCGCTGGAAGTTGTGCCCATCAAGATGGCTGTGAACCTCGACCTGTTTGAGAAAAACGGCCTCGAACTGCCCGAGACGTGGGACGACGTCGTCGAATGCGCCCGCATCATCACCGAGAACGGCAACGGCGAAGAGTTCGGCTACGGCTGGTCCACCTGGTCGGCCATGTTCCGCCGCCTGACCTTCAAGGCCACGACGAGTTCTACCGGCCGCGGCTGGTGGGACCCCAACACCGAGACCTATGACTTCAGCATCTACGAAGTCCCGGTGAAGGCCATTGCCGAAATGTACCAGAACGGCTGGATGCTCGGCGCCGACGACCTGGGCATCGACGAAATCCGCGCCCAGTTCGCCGCCGGCCGCGTCGGCATGTTCCCGGCCCCGGCTTACGACTACGCCGTGTATACCTCCCAGTTCCCGGCGGAGTGCAACTGGACCGTCATCGACATGCCCACCTTTGAAGAGGGCGAAGCTCCCTACAAGGGCGTGTACCTTGACCGCGTGAACTGCTCCATCTGCGCCCCGGCTTACGACGATTCCTCGGCCGAACACCAGGCCGCCATCGTCAAGGCCTTCTGCTTCCTCAACAGCGACGAGCTCAACGCGTCCATCTACGCCATGGGCGGCATGATCCCCTACAAGATGGAGATCATCGAAAACACCGTCGTGGACGAGAACCTCGGCGAGCAGTGGACGCTGTTCTCCGACCTGACCAACTACACCAGCGTGTTCCTCTACCCGGACGCCCTGCTGCCCCTGGAAGGCGACACCTCTGAAACCGTGATGGACAGCATCATGCGCGGCGACCTCACCTGGGAAGAGGCCGTTCCGGATCTGAACGAGCGCTACAACGCCGCTTATCAGCAGCTCAAGGAAGAGGGCGACACCGACCTGTCCGTCTACGCCTACGAGTACGACGTTTCCCGCTAAATCCCACGCCGGACGAAGGGCCGCCCCGCGCGGCCTTCCGTCCCGCACCCGGGCGGGCCGTGCAAAACGGCCCGCCGCGGTTCCAGGGGCGATTCACCGTTGACGACAAAGGAGGTCCCCTCATTTGCGGCCAGAAGAGGCGGTTGCAGCGCATCGCATTGTAAACTTTTCTGGAATGTTGCAAACAATTTTCGTTTGTGCTATTATGGTAGAACCGTAAACGTCGAGGGGTGAAGGCATGGCGAACTTGAAGGACATCGCGCGCGCACTGGGCGTATCTGTTTCCACCGTTTCCCGCGCGCTCAACGGCAGCTGTGAAATCAGCGCGGAAATGCGCGAAAAGGTGCAGGCGACGGCCGACGAAATGGGCTATTCCCTGCAGGGCCGCGGCGGCCGGGCTACGCCGGACTGGAATTGCGCGGGCATCATCGTGCCGGAAGTGCAGTCCGAATACTATGCGCGCATCATCCATGTCGCCAAGGAACGCCTTGCCGAAAAGGGCTATTCCATCATCATCAAACTGACCGATTTTCTTCCGGAGAAGATGGTCGAATCCATCAACGCCATGAGCCGCATCCGCGTCAAGTGCCTGCTGGTGGTCATCGACACCGAGGAGGTTATCTCCGAGCAGATCGTCCGCGCCCTGCAGCGCAGCGATTTGCCGGTGATGCTGATTACCTCCAAATACTATCCTCTTTTGGAGTTTGACTGCATCCACCTGGACGAGTACAGCGGCATCGTGCACGGCGTTGAGCACCTTTACCGGCGCGGCTATCGGCGCATCGGCTGTATCAGCGACAGGGTATCGGTCAACCGCGTCAATATTTTAAAGCAGGCGCTCAAGCGCATGGAAATCAAGCTTGATCCGCAACTGATCTGCGTCGGCGCCGAGCGCGCCGAGTCCGGCGGCTATCTGCGCATGAAGGAAATGCTCTCCATGAGCGCGCCGCCAGACGCCGTATTCTGCTGTTACGACCTGATGGCCATCGGCGCCATCAGCGCCCTGCGCGAAAGCGGGCTGCGCGTGCCGGAGGATATGGCCATTATGGGCTTTGACAATTTGACCGTTTCCCGCTACATAGAGGGCGGGTTGACCACCATCGCCAACCCCTGCGAGGACATGATTGCCATCGCCGTAAATGTTCTGACCAAGCGCGCGAAGAACCAGAACGCCTCCCAGCAGCAGATCGCGCTGCGGCCGGCGCTGATCGTGCGCTCTACCACCTGAGGACGCTTTGCCAAAGACTTTCCCGCCGTAACATGCGTTTTTGCCTTCGCGCCGCGCCTGTGCGCGCACGAACGTTTATATTATTGCGCTAAATTGTTGAGGAGGATCATCCGCATGAAAAAGCAGCAGGTAGGGTTTGTTTGTTTTGGGGAGATCAATACGCCCTTCGAACGTCTGCAAATCAAGCACGATCAGGCCCTGAAGGCCCTTGCCGCCCTGGATTGCGAATTGCTCGACGCCGGCATCGTCATCGACGACCCAGGCTACGAAACGGCCGACGCGGCCCTTGCAAAGCTGGAGGGCAGGTCGCTGTCCTGCCTGATCGTATGCGTGGCGGGCTGGGTGCCCACCCACGCGGTCATTCGCGTGACGGATCCGCTGCGCCATGTGCCCATGCTTCTGTGGGGCCTGTGCGGTTGGTACGAAAACGGCCGCCTGATCACCACCGCCGACCAGGCGGGCACCTCCGCCATCCGCCCCGCCTTCGAGGCGCTGGGCTACACCTTCAAGTTTGTCTACAGCATTGTGGAAAAGCCGGCGCCGATTGAGAAGATCGCCGCCTTTGTGGCCGCCTGCCGCGCGCGCACGGCCCTGCGCGGCGCGCGCATCGGCACGATGGGCTACCGCGATATGCTTCTGTACGGCACGCAGTTCGAGGGCAATTCCATGCGCGGACAGATCGGCGTGGAGGTCGAGCCCTTCGAAATGCTGGAAATGGTGCAGAATCTGGAAAAGCTCGACGCGCAAAAGGTGCGCGAGGGCGTCGAATTTGTCAAAAACAACTGGGTGTTCAAGCGCCCCTGCGACGATTCGGTCATCGAAAAGGGCGTGCGCTACGCCCTGGCCGTGGGCATGAAGATCGAGGAGCGCGGCTACGAAGCCGTGTCCCTGATCGACGTGGACGGCATGAAAAAGCTGCTGGGCTTCCCGCCGGCGATGGTGTTTATGCTCCTGGAGCATTACTATGGCGTGCTCACCATTCCCGAAAACGACATCATGGGCGCGGCCACGCAACTCATCCTCAAATATCTCTCCGGGCAGATCGTTCCCTATCTGGAGTACTACGAGTTCTTTGAGGACAGCATGATCGCCGGCGTGCCGGACTTCGTGCCCAAGGCGGCCACCATGGGCGATGTGACGGTGTTGCCCGCCGCCTTCGGCCTGCTCAACGCCTCCTTGCTCAACGTTTCGCAGGTCAAAACCGGTTACGTCACCTGCGCGCGGCTGGTCTATATGGGCGGCAGGTACAAAATGCACGTTTACACAGGCCGCGGCGAAACGCCCATGCCGTGGAACGAATTTGGCTGGGACGACCCCGCGCCGCAGCTGCCCAGCCTGCGCATCTTCCCCGATTCCTGCACCGTGGAGGACTTTGCGCAGAAGGTGTCCAGCCAGCATGTGCTCGTCGCCTACGGTGATTACACCGAGGCACTGCGCGATTTTTGCAGGATCATGGACATCGAACTGGTAATGTAAACAAAAGCGCGCCGGAGCCTCCCATCGCAGGAAGGCTCCGGCGCATTTTTTGAAGGCCGCCTACAGCGCGCGCATGCCCAGGCCGAACTGATACCACTCAAGCGGCCGCGGATGGATGACCGTGCAGATCGGAGCGCGCTCGCGCACCCGCGCTTCCAGTTCGTCGATGCGCGCCTGATAGACCTCCGGGGGCTGGGAAAGGTCCATGTGGTGGGGAAGGATCGCCCGGATTCCGCCCTGCGCCGCCAGTTCCGCCAGTTCCTCCGGCGTCTGCTTGGTATACTGCAAAAACGCCACGTCCGGCCGAAGCTCGCGCACGAGGGCGATCTGTTCGGGCGTGGCGTTGCTGCCCCAGAAAAGCACCTTCAGCCCCGAGGGCGCGGTAATGAGATAGTCGCGATATTCGAGGTTTCCGTAGAAATTGCACTCCAGTTTTTCCGGCGTGTCGTTCCAGGGGTTTTTCGCCAGGCTGCGGGAAAGCGCGTCCAGGCGCGCGCGCTGATCGGTATGGCGCGCGAACAGCGCGCGCACCTTTGCGCCGCCGAAGTCCAGTTCCAGGTTCGGCGTCATGGGATAGACGCGCGCAGGGTTGGCGTTGAGCATGCGGATGAGGCTTGGCGCAGTCAGTTCGCCCGCCAGGATGGGGCAGTCGAAGCGCTCCATCAGCGCGCGCAGGTCGGTGATGTGATCCCAATGGCCGTGGGAGATGAGGATCAGGTCGGCCCGTTCAATGACTTCGGCGCCGAAATCCACCGCGGGCGAGGCCCCGACGCAGGGGTCGATGACGATGGAAAAGTCGCCCACCCGCACTTCAAAACAGGCGATGGTCAGCCAGCGCAGCGCAAGCTGCGGCGTCATGTGCGTTTCCCTGGTAAGATACATGGCAAATCCCTCCTGCGCCGATTATATCACGCCTTCGGCGCAATCGCAAGGCCGGCCGCGCCCGTTCGGGAACGCGCAAGGCCGGGAGCGCCCCTTGCCGCAGGCCGATGCCGCCTGGCCCGGCCGCGCCGCTGCGGCGAGGTGGGCCGGCGGCCGCGACCGTATTCCATCGAAAGCCCGGCCGCGACCGCGAAGCCCGCGCCGATGGAAATGGCGGCGCGCGCTCCAAAACCGGCTTTTCCGCGCGCATCCGGGGCCCTGCGGGCGGGAGGCGGGTTCCGCGCCGCGGCGCTTTCCAAGGGCGCGTTTTCGCGGCGCCGATCCGTTGCGCGCTTTGCGCAAAACGCCTTTGGCCAGACGGTGGCCGGGAAAGGTTCAAGGAAGTTTCTCCGCTTTGCGCGGGGGCTGTTTTTCGTTGATTTTGCGAATTTCACGCAAACAGGAGGTATATTTATGGAATATGCAAAGTACCTGGAACTCGTTGCCCGGCATCGGCCGGAAATGGCCGCGGCAGAGCGCTACATCTGGGAGCACCCCGAAACGGGCTTCCGCGAGTGGCAGACTTCCGCCTATCTGGCCGACATTTTTGAAAAGGCCGGCTACACGCTGGTAAAGGCGGGCGACATTCCGGGCTTCTACGCCGACATCGACACCGGCCGCCCCGGCCCGAAGCTGTTGATCCTCTGCGAACTGGACGCGCTGCTTGCGCCCGGGCATTTTCAGGCGCGCGAAGGGCGCGCCCACGCCTGCGGCCATCATGCGCAGTGCGCGGCCATGGTCGGCATCGCCCTGGCGCTCAAGGAGCCGGGCGCGCTGGACGGCCTTTCCGGCTCCATCCGCCTGATGGCGGTGCCGGCCGAAGAGGGCATCGAATTGGATTTCCGCCGCGATCTGCGCAGGCAGGGCCTCATCCACAGCCCCACCGGCAAGGAGGAATTCCTCTACCGCGGTTACATGGACGGCGTAGACCTGGCCTACATGTTCCACACCGGCCCCAGCGACGGCCCCAAGTTCGCCTGCAACCGGGGCAGCAATGGGCTGGTGATGAAAACGGCCCGCTATGCCGGCACGGCGGCGCATGCGGGCGGCGCGCCGCACATGGGCAGAAACGCCCTTTACGCCGCGACGCTCGGCCTGCAGGGCATCAACGATCTGCGCGAAACGTTCCAGGACGACGAGCATATCCGCATCCATCCCATCATCACCGCCGGCGGCGAATCGGTCAACATCATTCCCGCCAATGTGCAGATCGACACCTTTGTGCGCGGCGCGAGCATGGAAAGCGTCATGCGCGCCAATGAAAAGGTCAACCGCGCGCTGGCCGCCGGCGCGCTGGCCATGGGCACGACGGTGAAGGTTTCGGACATGCTCGGCTACGCGCCGCTGAACAACAGCGCGGAACTGATGGCGGTGGCGAAGGACTGCATGGAAACGCTGCTCGGCGCGGAGGAGGTCCAGATCGACGACGGCTGGGGCTGCGGCTCGACCGATATGGGCAACCTCAGCTGCGTCATGCCCTGCATGCACCCGCACATCGGCGGCGCGGTGGGCAAGTCGCACGGCGACGACTACGCCATCGGCGATTTTGACACTGCCTGCGTGGTCTCGGCGCAGGGCCAGGTCGCGCTGGCGGCGGAACTTCTGTGCAATGGCGCGCAGAAGGCGCGCCGCGTCGTAGAAAGCTACAAACCGCTCTACGCCGGCCGCGAAGCGTACTTCCGCGCTGTGGACGCGCTTTGCGCCGACCGCGAACTGATCGCCTATGAAGGCGCTTCGGCGCGCGTGCAATTCTGATTGCAGAAAAGGAGGCACAGACCATGAACGCACCCCTCAAAATCGGTTGGGCGCAGACCGATATCACGCCCGATCGGCCCGTATACGTTATTGGCCAGCTGTATTCGCGCATTTCCTCCTATGTGCACGATCCCCTCACCGCCACCTGCCTGGCGCTGGACAATGGCGAAACGCAGATGACGCTGGTTTCGCTGGACATGGCCTCCGTGCCCGTGCAGCACATTCCGCAGATTCTTGCGCGGCTTCGCGTCGAAGGGCTGGATACTTCCCGCGTGGTATTTAACGTCATCCACACCCACAATTCCAGCATGTATGGCGAAAATGTTACACTGGATATGTTTTTTAAAAGCGTGCTGGGCGACCTCTGTCCCGAACCCGAGGAGCCGGAAAACATCCTCAAGGGCGAGGAACTGGCCGAGTTTTTCATCGGGAAGATCGTCGCGCTCATTGAGGACGCCTGGGCCGGCCGCGCGCCCGGCAGCGTGGCCCTGGCGCACGATTACGCCGCCGTGGCCTTTTGCCGCCGCCCGCAGTTTCTGGTGAACGGCAAGCGGGAAACGCGCATGTACGGAACCTGTTCGCAGGAGAACTTCCTCGGTTTTGAGGACTGCTCTGACCACGCCGCCGATATGCTCTATACCTGGGACGCGCAGGGGCGCCTCACCGGCATGGCCGTGTGCATCCCCTGCCCTTCGCAGGTGTACGAACTGCACAACTTCATTTCCGCCGACTACTGGGGCGAGGCGCGCGCCCGCATCCGCGAGGCGATGGGCGAGGTGTACATTCTTCCCCTGTGCGGCGCGGCGGGCGACCAGAACCCCCTGGACCTGGTGCGCATCTCCAAGGACAACGAGCGCGAACTGAGCGTATGGAACGCGCAGGAGACGGAGGTCTGGCGCAATTTTGACATGCTGCAGGAATGCCGCGATATCGGCCTGCGCATCCGCGACGCGGTGCTGCGCGGCTACGAAAAGGCGCGCAATTACCGCGAAAGCCGTCCCGTGTTCCGCGCAAATGCCTTTGAAATGGACGTGGCGCTGCGCACCGTGGACGAAGCGGACGTTCTGGCCGCAAAGGCGCGCATCGACGCGGTGAAGGCCAGGTATGCGGGCGCGAAGATGCCCGAGGCCGAAATGATTCGCTGTTTCGAGGACGTCGGCTATATCAACCGCTGGGAATTGCAGAAACAGAGCGTGCGTTTCCGCTTCCCGGTGTTCGTATTCCGCATCGGCGGCGCGGTGTTCGCCACCAATCCGTTTGAATTGTATGTGGATTACAGTTTCCGCATGAAGGCGCGCTGCAAGGCGCGTCAGGCGTTCATCATCCAGCTTTCCTCCAACGCCCGCGGCGGCTATCTGCCCACGCGCGCGGCTGTTGAGGGCGGCAGCTATGGCTCCAAGCCCGTTTCCACCACGGTCGGGCCCGAGGGCGGCGACGAGCTGGTGGAAAAAACGCTGGCGGCCATGGACGCGCTGTTTGAAAACTAGGCGCTTGGCGGCGACGCGGCGCTTCTCCGGGCGATCCGGCGCGGAGAAGCGCCGCGTTTTTGCCGGGAGGTTTTTGCCGGGAGGTTTTTGCCGGGAGGTTTTGCCGGGAGGGTTTTTGCCGGGAGGTTTTGCCGGGAGGGTTTTTGCCAGGATGGGGCTTCTGCCGCGGCGGAGCGGCTTTCGGCTATGCGCTTTCGCCGCGGTCGGGGTGTGAAATCGCTTCTTCGCGAGGGCCGGCGGCGGGGCGGTTGCCGCGCGCATGCGCTTGGCTGCGGTTGCATCGTCGATCGCCGGCTTTTCCTGCCGGCAGGAGGACCAAGTCCTCCGCGATCGAGGATGGCGCTCCTGTGTCTCACGCCCGGATGGGCGCCATGCCACCAAACCCTCCGCGATCGAGGATGGCGCTCCTGTGTCTCACGCCCGGATGGGCGCCATATCACCAAGCCCTCCGCGATCGAGGATGGCGCGGAGGGCTTCATATTTGGACGTCCCTACGGAGGGAGAAGCCGCGTTTCAGGCGTTTTCGCGGGCGCTTTTTCTGCGCTCGGCGGCGCGAACCACCAGCTGGAACATCACCGTCACGGCGACGATGAGGGCGCTGAGCGCCAGCAGCATCGGCGTATAGGAGCCCACGGCGTCGTAAGACCAGTTGATCAGCGGCGCGCCGATGGCGTAGCCCGCCGTGTTGACCGATACCATGACGCCCAGCATTTTGTCGTAGGCGCGGTTGTCGAACAGATCGCCGGCGATCAGCGGCAGCATGATCGTCTCCAGCGGCAGCGCCAGCGAGGAAAGCAACGCGTAGGCCATGGCCATGACGCGGCCCGCCGCGGAATCTGTCAGCACCGCCAGCAGGAGGAAGGCCAGCACGGCGGCGACGTGACTGACCAGCATGGAAACGCGCAGGCCAAAGCGGTCGTGCAGCAGCCCGCTCAGGAATTTAAAGCCCGTCAGCGCCAGGGAATGCGCGCTGACCACGATGGCGACATAGGCGGGATCCAGCCCGACATCGCGCATGTGCGCCGCGCTTACGCCCGTTACGCCCTGCAACGCCATGCCCGTGAGGAACACGCCTGCGGCGGCGCAGCAAAAGACGGGCTGCCGGAAAAGATCGCCGCATCGCGCGCCGCCTTCGGGGCGACGGCGTGCGGCCGGACGCGCGGGCGCGTCTTTTCCACGGAACAAAAGCAGCACCGCCGCCGCCGTGACCGCCAGGATCAGCGCCACCAGGCGGTAGGCGTCGCGATAGCCGAAGGGATCGCCCTCCTGGTAGATGATGGGCGAGACGATCTGCGTGGCCACCGCCGCGCCGATGCCGTTGGAGGCCAACACCAGCCCCATGATCTTGCCCGAGTGCTCCGGCCAGCGGCGGTGGACGACCGAACCGACCATCGTCGTCGTCGTCCAGCTCATGCCCAGCCCCAGGAACACGCCGCCCAAGTAGAACACATAGACGTGCTCTGCCAGCGAAAACAGCAGCGTGGAAACAATCAGCGCGCCGAAGCCGGCGGCGATCATCGGTTTGACGCCGAAGCGGCTGATCAGCGCGCCGAAAAAGAGGTTGACGATCGCCGTGGTCACATAGCGGCAACTGTCGGTAATGGAGAACAGGCTGCGCGGAATGCCCAACGCCTCCGTGATTGCGGCGAGGTAGATGCTGCGGTTGGAACTGCAGAACCCCAGGCAGACAAATACCATCAAAAACAGCGCCGCGACAGTTATCCAGCCGCGCGCGCTTCCTCGTTCGCCATTGGGGACTGCGTCGGTATTTTCCAGACGCTTTTGCATAAATGTATCCTCCAGTTTTTCGGAAAACAATCGGTACAATTTTGAATAGCAGGAACGGTTTTCGGAAATTTTCCGAAGGGCGAAGCCGGCGTGCGTTGTGCTGCAATGGTGATTACAAACATATTATAGGCCAAAACATGCACGGGAACAAGTGGCCGATTCCACAAACTTTGCACCTGAAAAGTGCGAAATTTTTCCGCAACAATATCGGGAAAATCTTTGCAAAATTTTCGGACAAAGCGCCCTGCCGGCCCGAAGAGAAGGCGAAGCGCTTTGCCCGGAAACGCATGCGGCGCGGTTGATCGGCGTTTCCGCGCCGGCATTGAAGCGTCGTGACGGGGCGGCAGCGGCGCGCGGACCGCCGTTGACGGCGCCCGTTCGCGCCGCCGGCTTCGGCGCAGGCGGCCCATGCGATACCTGCGCGGCGGCGCTTCTTTTTTACAGCGCAAACACCCTGCCGGGGCGGTTGCCGGTAAACCGCCCGTGATCCAGCACCAGTTCGCCGTTGACCAGCACAAAGTCGATGCCCACGGGCGGGAGGGTTGGTTCCGCATAGGTGGCGCGGTCGGCGATCGTTTCAGCGTCGAACACGGTCAGCGTGGCGTCCAGGCCGGGGCGGATGCGACCGAAGCGGTCGTCCGCGCCCATCAGCGCGGCGGGCAGCCCCGTGATTTTGTAGACTGCGTCCTCCAGCGGCATCAGCCGCTTTTCGCGCGCCAGGCGTAGAAAGCGCGGGAAGGAACCGGTGTAGCGCGGGTGCTGCTTTCCGAAGGAGCGGTGCAGGTCGTAGGCCGCGCCGTCTGAACAGGTGCAGATATCGCGGCGCGCCATGATGCGCAGAAGGTCGCCTTCGTCCATGCATTTGTACAGGCACTGCACGCGCCCGCCGCATTCGATGAGCAGACGGCGAACGCCCTCCAGCAGCGGCAGGCCCATGCTTTCGGCGATCTGCGGCAGCGATTTGCCCAGGCAATCGGGCCGGTCTGCCAGCGGCATGCTGGAAATGGTGATATCCTCCGGATCGCAGCGGTCGTACATGGTGGGCAGGCCGCCTTCGACGATGCGCGCAAAGGTTGCGTCGTCGCGCAGCCGCTCCACCAGCGCCGCGTAGCCGCCGTCCATGACCCAGCGCGGGAAGCAGGAGGTCAGCGCGGAAGAGGAGGAGGTGTAAGGATACTGATCGCAATGGATGCGCGCGCCGTGCGCGCGGGCCAGGTCGATCTTTGCCAGCAGTTCGTCCGCGCGGCCCCACTGCGGGCGGCCCATCAGTTTAAGGTGGGAAATTTCCAGCTTCACGCCCGTGCGCAGGGCTACGCCCACCATTTCGTCCAGGGCGTCGAACACGCCTTTGTTTTCGTTGCGCATGTGCACCGCCAGAAGCTTGCCGCGCCGCGCCACCACGCGCGCCAGCGCCTCGATCTCCGCCGTATCGCAGCAGCTTCCCGGCGGATAGATCAGCCCCAGCGAGACGCCCGCCGCGCCCTGCGCCAGCATGCGGTCGAGCAGATCGCACATTTCCTCCAGTTCCGCCGGGGTCAGCGGCCGCATATCCCAGCCGACCACATAGCTGCGCAGCGTGCCGTGGCCGACCATCGCGCCCAGATTGATGGAAACGCCGCGGCGGCGGACAGCTTCGATATAGCCGCTTACGTCGCGCGCGGGAAAGGTTTCGGGGCTGAGTTCGGAAACGGGAAGCACGCTGGACTGGTTGAGCAGCGTGGCTTCCAGGTTGCGCGCGCAGGTGGGAATGGGCGATATGCCGCACTGGCCCACCAGTTCAAACGTCACGCCGCCGATGAGTTTGGCTTCCAGGGTGGGCGTGACGAGATAGGAGACGTCCGAATGGCTGTGGATATCCACAAAGCCGGGGGCGACGATGTGCCCTGCCGCGTCGTATATCGCGCGTGCGGGCAGGCCCTCCTCGGCGGTGATTTCGGCGATTTTGCCGTTTTGGAGATAGACGCACGCGGCAAACGGCTTCGCGCGCGTGCCGTCTACGACGATGCCGTTGCGGATGACGGCGTCAAACATGGTTTGTCCCTCCTTTGCGTGCCGGAAATGAAACGGTCCCGCGCGTTGGATCCGCCGGAAGGGGGATCCAACGCAACGCGCGGCGCCGAAAGAAGCGCTGTGCCGCAGGAAAAACGGAGACGGCGGGGCTGCGATGGATCGCCGGAAGCGTCGTCCGCTGCTGGCGGGGATTGGAATGGAAACGGCGGAGCGCGGCGTTGCGCCCGCGCGCGTTGGGGAAGCGGAGATGCGCCGGGAGCCTTACCCCGGCCACCTATAAGTTGCGCCCGCGCGCGCGTTGGGGAAGCACGGCCCTGCGCCAGCCCGCGTGTGCACGGATTTGGGGCGCGGGGCGATGCGCTGTGGAAGCGAAGCGCCCGATTGCCGCCTGCGCCCGCTGGGAAGGCGGAAAGTGCCCGCGGTTCGGGTTGGAACGAGGGCTCTTTCCCGCTCTCCGCAAGCCGGCCCGCGCCGCGCACGGATTTGGGGCGCGGGGCGATGCGCTGTGGAAGCGAAGCACCTGTTTGCCGTCTGCGTCCGCTGGGAAGGCGGAAAGCGCCCGCGGTTCGCGCCGCGCATGGGTTGGGGGTTGTAACGAGGGCTCTTTCCCGCTCTCCGCAAGCCAGCCCGCGTGTGTACGGATTTGGGGCGCAGGGCGATGCGCTGTGGAAGCGAAGCACCTGTTTGCCGCCGCGCCCGCCGGGGAGGCGGAAAGCGCCCGCGGTTCGGGTTGTAACGAGGACTCTTTCCCGCTCTCCGCAAGCCGGCCCGCGCCGCGCACGGATTTGGGGCGCGGGGCGATGCGCTGTGGAAGCTGCCGCCCGCATGCGCTTTGAGCCGTCGGAAACCGCCTGCCCGCGACCGGATTTCAGCGGGATCAGGCCTGGAACGCTGCGCCGCCCCGTCCGCGGCGGATTGCGCGGCCCGGGGCGGCGAGGATCAATCGTTGTCGAGATTTCTGGGCAGCAGCGCCTCGTAAATGCGGCAGAAGCGGCGATACTTCCGCTGTTGCGCGGGCGTGGGGCGTGGTTCGTAGCGGCGGGCGATGCGCACGCAGGCCGCGGCGGCCTCGGCAAAGTCGCGGAAACGCCCGTCGGCGACGGCGGCGATCATGGCCGCGCCCAGGCAGGCGGCCTCGCGCTCTTCGGGCACCAGCACCGGAATGCCCGTGATGTCGGCCTGCAGCTGGCACCAGACGGGGCTTTTCGAACCGCCGCCCGTGGCGAGGATTTCGCGCAGATGCGTGCCTTTGGCGGCGATGTATTCGCAGTTTTTGCGCAGGATGAAGGCCACGCCCTCCATCACGGCGCGGGCCATGTCAAAGGCGTCGTGCTCTTGGCGCAGGCCGCAGAAGGCGCCGGCGGCGTCGCGGTCAAATTCCGGGGCGTTTACGCCGGCAATGTAGGGCAGGAAGATCAGCGTGTTTTCGCCGCGCGCAAGCAGCGTTTCGTTGATGCGCGCGTAGTCCACGCCCGGCATGCAGCAGTTGCGGAACCATTCCAGGCTGACGCCGCCGCTTTCCACCACGGGCAGCATGACGTGCGTATCCGGCAAAAAGCCGTAGTGCATGGCGATGCCGCTGTTGCGCGGCGCCGGTTCGGCGCACATGGCCGCCAGGGCCATCACCGTGCCGGTGGAGAGGGTCAGCGCGCCCACGCGCGCGTTGCCCGTGCCGATCATGCCGGCGAAGTGGTCCAATGTGCCCACGTTGACCTGGGCGCCGGGGGCGATTTCCAGCCGCCGCGCCGTTTCCGCCAGCAGCGCGCCGGCCGCAGTGCACGGCTCCACCAGCGGCGGAAGCTGATCGGCGCGCACGCCGATGGCGTCCAGCATTTCCTGCCAGTAGCATTTCCGGTAAATATCGAAATAGAGCGAGAAGGTGGCGATGGAGCAGTCTGCGCACATGCGGCCCGAAAGGCGGTAGACGACATAGTCCTTGAGCAGCATGTATTTCGCCGCGGCGGCGTAGATCTCCGGCCGGTTGCGGCGCAGCCAGAGGATTTTCGTGGCCGGCCAGGTGGGCAATACGGCGGCCTGCCCGGTAACGGCCTCGACGCGCTCGGCGGGGAAGCGCTCTTCCAGCAGCGCGCATTCCTGCGTGGAGCGCTCGTCCATCCAGGAAATGGCGTTCATCAGCGGCCGTCCGTCCGCGCCCAGAACCACCAGGGACTCCGCCTGGCCCGTCAGCGCCATTTGCGCCACGTTGTTTACGCCGTGGGCGCGCAGCGTCTTATGGGTGAGGCAGAGCAGGTCCTCCACATAGGCGTCCGCGTCAAATTCCACAAATTCGCCCTCGCGCTGATAGCGCACGGGCATGCTTTCGCGGGCGATCAGGCGTAGATCGCCATCGTACAGGGCGACTTTGAGATTGGTCGTTCCCAGGTCTATGCCGATATAGCAAGCGCTGTTTCTCATAGCCATAGCGCGGGGACCGTCCGGCCCCGCTCCTCCTTCGCTTTGCCGCCGCGGGAACGCCGCATAGGGGCGTTTGCGCAGGCGGAATTTCGCACGCGTCCGTGCTGCGTTGCGGTTCAAAGGCGCGGCGCGCGTCAGTCGGCGACGCGTATTTCCACGCCCTGCTTCGCCAGGCGCTCCAGTTCCGGCCCGGCCGCCGCCGCGTCGGTGATCAGGCAGACGGAACTGTCGGCCGGATGAAAGCGCGCGAAACCCGCGCGGCCAATTTTGGTGTGGTCGGCGACGATCACCGTGCGGGCGGCGCGCTCGATCATCTGGCGGTTGAGAATGGCCTCGTCGGGGTGATAGGTGGTGACGCCTCCGGCGGCGCTGACGCTGTCCACCGCCAGCACCGTCCAATCGGCGCGATAGCGGCCGAGCTGTTCCTGCGCGTCGCCGCCGCAGGTGAAGCCATAGGCGTTGATCACGCCGCCCAGCATCAGCACGCGAAAGGACGGCTCTGCGCCCAAAAGCGCGGCCACGGGCAGGGAATTGGTGACCACATGCAGCGCCCGGCGCGCGCGCAGCGCCTCCGCCACGGCCAGCGCCGTGGTGCCGGAGTTGATAAACAGCCGATCGCCGTCCCGAACCATGGCGGCCATGCAGGCGGCGATGGCGCGCTTTTCCGCGGCGCGTTCGATCCGCGCTGCGGAGGCGTTCTGCTCCGCCTGCGCCTTGCGCACCGCGCCGCCCGGCACGCGCTCCAGACAGCCGTCCTTTTCCAGGGCGGCAAGGTCGTTGCGGATCGTGGCGGGCGTCGCTTCCAGCAGGCTGCTCAACTGGGAGACATAGACCCTGCCGTCCCGGCGGAGCATTTCGAGAATCCGCCCGCGGCGAACGTCGATTTTGAGGGAACTGTAGGCCATGGCGGCACACAACCTTCCGGGCGCAGGGCCGCCATTGCATTTCGGCCCGATCCCCCGGGGGAGGATCGGGCTGAAACCGCCATGCGGCGAAGCGGGCTTGCGCGAAAATGGGTTATTTGTCGTACTTTCTGGCGTCGAGCTGCAGGGTGTAATGCACGTCGTGCGCCTTTTCCTCATCGGTATACTTGCGCAGCGTGTTGACCGTAACGCCGCCGTGGAACTTGCGATCGCCGACGTCCTCGGTGGTGCCCATAACGGTCACGTTCGCCTGACGATGGCGGGCGCGCACATGATCCCAGTCGATGAAGTAAATGTGGGCGAACTCGCCGCCGTCCAGCTTGCCGTCCTTGATGGTGAGGCTTTCGCTGCGGCCGAAGAATACGCTGCGCAGATGGCCGTCGGTATTCATGGAAGTGTAGTCGCCGGGCTCGTCCACATAGCGGCCGAACTGCGTGTGGATGGGGCCGGGATGGCGGTACTGATGCTCCTCGGCGAAGTCGGGGATCATCTTGCGCATGATGTCGAGCAGGTCGTGCTGGAGGTATTCAAGGTCGAACGAGTCGATGTCGTGCGAGCATTCCTGTACCATCACAGAGCAGGTGGTGTGGTGGGAGACGACCGTGCAGACGCCGTTTTTGACGCCGGACTCTTCGACGATCTCCATCACTTCGCGGGAAATGTCGTGGAACGTGGGGATCCAGCCCCGGGACTGCAGTTCGATTTCCTTCTGAACAACTTTAAAATCCATCCGTGTTCCCTCGCTTTTCTAAAGAATTCAGGCTTTTCCCTGTTTCTGGGCGCGTTCATCCCATGCGCGGCGCACGGCGGAGATCATTTCCTCCACCATTGCGGCGCGATCCGGCGCCTTGGCCACGCCGGAGGAGGATCCCGTCGCGTCCGCGCCGGCCATGATCGTGTTGTATACGTCCTCGCCGTTGGCGATGCCGGCGGCGGTGAGCACCAGGATGTTTTCGTTCACGCTCTTCACAGCCTGCGTGGCGGCGGCGACGTATTCCGGGCCGCAGGATACGCCCGTGCCCACCAGTTCCGTAGGTTCGGCGACGATGATGTCCGGATCGAGCATGGCGATCATGCTGGCCTCGGTGCAGGAATCGGCGCAGACGATCGTCGTCAGCCCCACTTCCTTGGCGCGCTGGATGGTCTCGCGCAGAACGCCGAGGCTCAGGGGCTTTTCACAGTGGTTGAGCATTACGCCTTCCGCGCCGGCGGCCACCAGCGATTCCGGCAGCGTGTCCGCAAGGCCGCGCCCGGGGCGCAGCGGATCCATATGCGGGGCGAAAACGTGGATGCGCCTGGTGGCGGCCTTCACCCGCGCGATCTCCACCACCGGCGTGGTGAAAATGATATCGACGTCGTACTTTTCCGACGCCGCGTCCGCGGCTATGGCCAGGTCGATCACGTCCTGACCGTACAGATAGGATTTGGGGCCGATCTCAAAGAACGGGGGACGGATCCTGCATTCCTTCCGCATAAGCGCGCCTCTCTTTCCAAAACAAAAATGTTTCTGCGGCCATTATAGCGCTTTTTGCGGCAAAAGTCAACGTTATTTCCGGATTTCTTTTGAAAACGAAAATTATATGGGGAATATGAAGGCGAAGATTGTTGTAAAGGCAAATATGGTTCTTGACATTTTTGCGCAATTTGCTATAATGAAAGATAGAACCCGCGCCCGCGCTGCGGACGCGCATCGACCGGTCAGGAGGGAAAGCCATGATCCATTCCGAAGCGCTTGCCGCCGCGCGCGCGGCCTACGACATTGAATCGGCCTGTATTGAGGAAATGAAAGCGTATTTTGACGAGGAAGCCTTCTCCCGGGCGGTGGAGATGCTGGCCGCGGCTCCGCGCATCGGCGCTGCCGGCTGCGGGCATTCGGGCATCGTCTGCCAGCACTTCGCGCACCTGATGTGCTGCATCGAGCGCCCTGCCCGGTTTATCTCGCCGGCCGAGGCCGTGCATGGGGCGACGGGCTTTTTGCAGAAGGGCGACGTGATGGTGCTGGCCTCGCGCGGCGGCAAAACGGGCGAACTTCTGCCCATCGGCGATATTTGCAAGGCCAAGGGCGTTTCCATCATCACCGTTACGGAAAACCTCGATTCGCCCCTTGCCAAGATGGCCGACGTCGTTCTTAAGCAGCATGTCAACCGCGAAACCGACAAATACAACCTTCAGGGCACGACCAGCACCACCGCGCTGTGCGTGATTTTCCACGCCCTGCAGGCGGCGCTGATCGAACACACCGGCTATCAGGCCGGCCAGTTCGCGCTGATCCATCCCGGCGGAGCCGTCGGTGAGCGCCTCAACCATCGCCCGCTGTAACGGAAACGGCGCCGCATGCGGCGCGTTCCCCCAGGAACCCTTCCTACCCGCCCGTCGCTGCAGAAACGCAGCGCGGGCGGGTTTTTTTATGCCCCGCAGGGAACTTGCGCCGCGCCCAAAGGCGGATCCCCTCGGCACAGAAACGGCGCGCACCGCGCCGTTTTGTCCGCTTTTGCATAGATCATTTCCGGATGCGGCGGACGGGTTGGGCGCTTTCGCCGGCGCGCAAAATGCCGGAATACCGCGCAGTTGCAAAACGAATATGAAATACGATAGAAAAAGTGACATATGATACCGGATATTCTGAAGATATTGGGGGGAATATGAATTAAATCAAATTGAAATAAAATATACGATAAGCTATAATTTATGTGAAAAAACAAAGCAAATCACATAATAAAAGGAGGATAAGGAAATGTTGCCGCGGATTTTTCTGGACACAGCAAATGTAGAAGAAATCTACGAAGCTGTAAGCACGGGGATTGTAGCAGGCGTTGCGACGAACCCGAACAAAATTCGTTGTGCCGGGCGCACATATGCGCAGGTCATATCGGACATTCGCAGTTTTTTCAAAGGGCCCGTCGCCGTAGAAGCGGTCTCTATCAAGGCGGACGACATTGTCGAAGAGGCAAAGCGGCTTTCCGATATGTCCGAAAATATGTGCGTCAAGATCCCCGGCAACAAGGAGGGCGTTAAGGCCATTGCCAGGCTTGTGCCGATGGGGATTCAAACAAACGCCACGCTTATTTTCAGCGCCGGTCAGGCGTTGGCCGCAGGGCTGGCGGGCACTGCGTTTATCAGCCCGTTTATTGGGCGCGTGCGGGATATGGGCGGCGATGGGTTGCAGCATTTTCGCGATATCCGCGCGGTTTACGACGCCTATCAGATCAAGGCGTGCGTAATCGCCGCAAGCATCAAAAACAGCTACGACGCCATAGAAGCCATCAAGGCCGGCGCAGATTCTCTGGCGCTGACGTACGGCGTTTTCAATCAGCTTTTTGAGCACCCGCTTACAAACAGGGGCATAGAGAGCTTCGCGGCGGATTTCCAGGCGATATATCCTCAGGCATAGCGACGTTCGATTCCAGCGCGCGCAGACCAGACAAAACGGATGCAGGTGAGAGTATGCAAAAGGAAATGCAGAACGATTATATCCTTGAGATGCGCGGCATCAACAAAAGTTTTTCGTCCGTACAGGTGCTTTATAACGTCGATCTGAAAATACGCCGCGGAACGGTCCACGCGCTTATCGGCGAGAACGGAGCGGGAAAGAGCACGATTGTCAAGATCATCAAGGGCGCATATCAGTACGATTCGGGAAAAATGCTCATCAATGGCGAAGAGGTCGTTTTTAAAGACCCCGGCGCCTCGGCGCTGAAGGGCATCGGCATGGTGTATCAGGAACTGTCCTACGCGCCGAACATGACGGTTGCGGAAAACTTCTTCCTGGGAAGCGAGATGGGGAAAAGCAGGATGCTGCCCGGCGTTCTGGACAGGCGTGCCATGCTGAAAAAGACCGCGGAACTGCTTCAGGCGGAAGGGGTTGAGATCGATCCAAATACCAAGATGAAGGATCTCGCCATCTCCGAAATACAAATGATCGAGATCATCAAAGTCGTTTCCAAGCAGGAGGCGAAGCTGGTGATCCTGGATGAACCGACATCGTCGCTTAGCGAGCATGAGACGGAACTGTTATTTAAGGAAATACGCTCGCTGCGCTCAAGAGGCGTATCGGTTATTTATATTTCCCATAAACTCGATGAAATCCAGCAGATCGCGGACGACGTAACCATTCTGCGCGATGGACGCGTGGTCGAAACGGGCGAGATCGGAAAGTACGACGTCAATACCATCGTGGATCTGATCGTCGGAAGGAAAATGTCCGCCGTATTTCCGCAAAATGACGTCGTGCCGGGTGAGGTCGTCTTTGAGGTCAAAAATTTCAGCCGGAAGCGCCTGTTTAAGAACGTCTGCTTCAACGCCCGCAAAGGCGAAATCGTCGGCCTGGCAGGCAGACTTGGATCGGGGCGCACGGAACTGATGCGCGCGATCGTCGGCCTGGATGCCTTCGATTCGGGGGAAATATACCTGGACGGCAAAAAGCAGACGATTCGCAGCGTTTCAGATTCGATTCGCGCCGGGATTGCAATGGTTTCCGAAGACCGGCAGCGCTTTGGCATTTTGCAGAACTGTTCCGTCAAGGAAAACGCTTCGATCGTCATCCTCGACGCGTTGCAAAAGCTGTTGGGCAGGATTGATCGAAAGCGCGAGATCGACGTTGTTGGAAAAATGCGGGAAAAAATGAAGATCAAAGTCGCCAGCCTGAACGATTCCATACGATCGCTCTCCGGTGGAAACCAGCAGAAGGTCGTATTGGCCAAATGGATGCTGGCGAACCCCAAAGTATTGATTCTGGACGAGCCAACGCGAGGAATTGATGTCGGCGCGAAATTTGAAATCTACAACCTGATGATAGAAATGGCCCGGGCAGGACTGACGATTATCATGATTTCCTCAGAACTGAACGAAGTGATTCGCATGTCAAACCGCCTGTACTTGATCGACGGCGGAAGGATCGTTGGCGAATTGACGGACAGGGCCGAGTTTTCTGAAGAGAACGTACTTAAGACGCTGGTTGGAGGAAAGTAAAATGCAGAATACGAAGATGGGCTTCAAGGATTTGCTTATTCGATTCAGCAAGAGACACAGTATCTATTTGGTTTTGCTGGGCGTCATCCTCGTCAGTATCTGTCTATCAGACAGCTTCACAAGGCCGGCGAACATCCTCAACATCACGCGGCAGATCAGCGTTTCAACCATTGTCGCTTACGGCATGACCATTATCATCATCTGCGGCATGATCGACCTGTCCGCGGGCTCGGTGATCGCACTGGCAGGCGTTTTGGGCGTTATGACATATGTGCAGACGCAATCTGTGCTGCTGGCTGTTCTTGTGTCCATGCTGATTGGCGCTGCAACTGGGGCGGTTTCCGGGTTGATTATTACCAGGTTCAAAGTCCCCGCGTTCATAACGACCATGGCGATGCAGATGTCCGCGCGCGGGTTGGTATTGTTGATTACGGATGCAATCCCGATCTACTCGATCGGCAGGGTTTCCGTATTGGGAAAGGGCGCGGTTTTGGGCATACCGGTTCCGGTATTTTTTATGATGATGATTGCCTTTATCACATGGTTTTTGCTGAACCGGTGCAAATTTGGCAGGTATATCTACGCCATTGGCGGGAATATGGATGCGGCCATCGCGGCGGGCATCAACGTCAACCGGACAATGGTGAGCGCTACGATCCTCAACGGCGTGTTCACCGGCCTTGCGGGCATTATCCTAATGGGCAGGTTGAACGGCGGCATGCCGCAGGCGGGAGAGGACTATGAATTTGACGCCATTTCCGCGGCGGTGCTGGGCGGCACCAGCATTGCCGGCGGCTACGGTACGGTTTCGGGAACCATCGCCGGCGCGTTCATCCTGGGTATTTTCAACAACATCCTCAACCTTCTGGCCGTGGATTCCTATATGCAGGAGATCATCAAAGGCGGCGTCATCGTCGTCGCGGTCGCCATGGATGTGATTCAAAGGAAAAAGCAGCGCTGAAGCGGCGGATTTTATCGGGGAATATGTCGGAAAGCGAGCCGACATAAAAATATAGGGGACGATTTTAAAGGAGGAAGACCAATGAGGAAACTGATGCTACTCTCTCTTTGCGTGGCCATGGCTCTGGGTTGCATTGGCGGCGCGCTTGCCGAGGAACAGGAATTCGACGTCTGGTACATTACCAAAACGCGTTCTCAGGCGTTCAGCACATGGGTCGTTACCGTATTTGAGGAACAACTTGCGGCGAACTATCCGAACATTCACCTCAAGACATACGACGGACAGGAAAGCTTTGAAACGCGCGCCGCGTTGATGGAAGACTGCATTGCGCAACAGCCGGACATGCTCATTTTGCAGTATTTCGATGAAAACGAAGTGCCCATGATCCAGGAAGTGATCAACGCCGGTATTCCCGTATGCGTGACGAACGGTCAGTATACGAGCGATCCGGATCTGTGCAGCTACGTCGATATCGATCCCTATGAACAGGGTGCGATCGTCGCGCAATACGCTGCAGAACATCTTCCGGAGGGCGCGAAGGTCGTTTTCATGGAAGGCGTTGCCGGCAACCAGCACAGCGAAGCCAGGGCGCAGGCGTTTGAAGATTATGTGTTCAATGTTCGCGACGATGTCGAGGTCCTGGCCACTGCCAACTGCGACTGGGATCGCGCCAAGGCGATGAGCACCATGGAGGACTGGATTCAGGCCTTTCCGCAGATCGACGCGGTGCTCACCTGCTACGACGAAATGGGCCTGGGCGCGATGGAGGCGCTGATTGCCGCCGACAGAATCGAAGGCACGCAAATCTATGGCACGGACGCTTTGGCGGGCGCATGCCTGGCAATCAAGAATGGAACATACACCGCCACCGTATTGCAGGACGGCAACGCGATCGCGCTGGGGGCGATCCAGGTCATGGTAGACGTTCTGATCAACGGCAATACCGAGCAGCAGATGATCTATACAGAAACCCCGCTGATCACCGCGGAGAATGTGGACGATATGATCAAGACGCACCTCCAGTTCAACATGCTTACGCAGAACGATCTTAGCGCATACGGTTGGAGCGCCGAGGATTTCGGCGTTTGAGCGATGAAGGCGGCATAGACGCCTGAGAGCAACGATCGCGGCGGAGCCGCAGGCCGCGCTGCTCCGCGAAGGGCCGCGACTCCGCCGCAGATCGAAAATGCAGGGAGGGATACGATGGCAAGAGGAACGCTCGACAACGCCCTCAACGCCGGCCGGGGAATCCTTCAACTGATGCCCAACTGGATTCCGCGCACATTCAACCGGCCGGGGAAACGCTTGCGGCTGCATCCGGACGATTATCTCGGCTTCGGCATACAAAGAGGATTCATTGAGGAACGGTGGCTTTCCTCCACGACGTGCACGCAGCTGGATTCATGCGATGCAGAAGAGGGGCTGAGCAGGATACGCTTTGCCGACAATACGTCCACGCTGCGCGAAGCGGTGGAAACCTTTGGTGCGGAATTGATCGGAGATTTTCTGTGGAAAACATACGGCCGGTTTCCGGTGTTTTCCAAATTCTTCGATTACTACTATCCCTCGTTTCACCATGTCCACCACAAAAAAGAGGAAGCGGAGCGCGTTGGCGCGCAGCCGAAGCCGGAGGCGTATTTTTTCCCGCCGCAAATGAATGCGACTACGCTTGGGACTCGCCCGATCGCATATTTCGGCTTTGATCCGGCGACCACCAGGGAACAGGTCCTGGCCTGTCTGCAAATGTATACAGGCCGCGACAACCATATCACGGAACTTTCCAGGGCCTATCCGCTAACCCTGGGCACGGGCTGGTATACGCCCGCCGGCGTGCTGCACTCGACCGGATCTTTGTGCACATATGAGCCGCAGTGGTGCAGCGACGTAAGTTCGATCTGGCAGAATGTTGATGAGGGCCTGCAGCGTTATGACCGGGAATACCTGTTTTCCTATGTGCCCGACGACAAAAAAGCAGACCTGGATTATGTGCTGAACATTATGGATTGGGAGATCAATACCGATCCCGACTACAGGAAGAAATACTATCGACCGCCCATTCTGGCCCTGGAGGACGAAACCTATGTGGAGAAATGGATCGCCTATGGTACCGACAACCAGTTCGCCGCCAAGGAACTGACAGTCATGCCGGGAAAGGAAGCAATGGTCAGAGATTCGGCGGCGTATGGGTGTATCATCATCCAGGGACACGGCCGGTTTGGCGTGTATAAGGCGGAGGCGGCGCAGATGCTGCGCTTCGGCCAGCCCAGTGCCGACGAGTATTTTGTCGGCGAAAGGGCGGCAAGGGACGGCGTGCGGATCTGCAATGAATCGGACGTCGAGCCAATGGTCATTCTGAAGCATTTTGCAATGAATTGTGGCATGCCATGGTAACGCAGAAAATGACGGGCCGGAAAAACGGCGGCGCGGCGTTGCGGCAGATGGAGGTATTTCAATGAACAAGACGATGAAAGCGGCGATCTTTGAATCTGAAGGGAAATTGACGCTGACGGATATCCCCGTTCCGCAGATTCAGAGGACGGACGAGGTGCTGCTCAAAATCGAAGCGGCCAGCATCTGCGGTACGGATGTACATGTGCTCAATGTGCCGCAAAGCCATCCGGGGAAAATGGGCGTGGTGCTCGGGCACGAGTATATCGGTCAGATCGTAGAAAAAGGGAAGGACGTAACCAGCCTCGAGGTTGGCGACAGGGTAGCGGTAGATCCGAACATCCCATGCGGGGTTTGCTATTACTGCAAAAGAGGCATGCCCAACATGTGCCCAAATATCTACAATACGGGGTTGGATGTCAACGGAGGGTTTGCGCAGTATGTGGCGCTTCCCGCCAGCGCCTGCGCGAAAATATCCAGAGAACTTCCCACGGAAGTGGCGATTTTTGCCGAACCCATGGTCTGTGTCGTCAGCGCGATGCGAAAAATCGGCTTCAATATTGGAGAAACTGCGCTTGTGCTGGGCGCGGGGCCGATCGGCCTCTACTTTATTCAGATGCTCAAGGCGTCCGGCGCAAAAAAGATCATCGCTTCCGAAGTTTCGCCGTTCCGAACGAAGTATGCCTATGAATCCGGCGCGGATATTGTCGTCGATCCGACGAAGGAGGACCTCAGGGCGATTGTTGCGCGCGAAACCACCTATGGGGTGGACGTTGCGATCGACGCCGTGGGCACGTTGATCGCCGAAGCGATCGAAAATACCCGCGCGGAAGGGCGGATCATGCTCTTTGGCATGAACACGCTCAAGACGGAAACGATCAATCAGAGCCAGATTACGCGCAAAAATCTGACCATACACAGCAACTATATCAACGCCTATATGTTTACGACGATGATCGACCTTCTGGAAAGCGGTCTGCTGCCGCTTCAGAAACTTGTGACGCACAGGCTTCCGCTTTCTCGCATCCATGAGGGGATCGAGGCCATGCGCCGCGGCGAAGCGCTCGAGGTCGTCATCGATCCATGGGCGGAATAGGGCGTCCGGCAAAGGGAACAGAGACGAAGGAGGCAAACAGATGGAATCGTTGTTTTCGCTTGCGAATCGGAAAATTCTGGTAACGGGAGGCGCGCAGGGGATCGGCAAGGCCGTGGCCTTCCGGCTTGCCGAGGCGGGTGCGAACGTCGGCATACTGGATAGAAATGGCGAAGGCGCGCAAAGCGTCGCAGATGAACTCAAGCTACGCTTTCCCAGCCGGAATTTTGCGGGCTTTGTCTGCGATGTGACCGACTATGAGGCGGTAAACAGAACCGTGGACGATTTTGTCCGCTGCTTTGACGGCATCGACGGCCTGTTCAACAATGCAGGCACATGCATTCACAAGGAAGTAGAGAACGTGACGCCGGAGGAATGGCTTCGCGTTGTGAACGTCAATTACAACGGCCTTTTCTATGTGGCCCAGGCGGTGGGGAAGCGCTTCATTGCGACGAAAACCAAGGGAACGATCGTCAACACCGGCTCCATGTCGGGCGTGATTATCAATCTGCCGCAGCCGCAGACGTCGTACAATTCCTCCAAGGCCGCCGTGATTCACCTGACCAAGTCGCTCGCGGTGGAATGGGCGCAGTATGGCATTCGCGTCAATTGTATCTCGCCCGGCTACATCAAAACGGAACTTTCGGGAATGGCAAAGCCGGAGTGGATCGAGTACTGGCTGCAGGCCGTGCCTTTCCATCGCATGGGCCTGCCCGACGAATTGGCGGGGGCGGTGATCTATTTTATGTCGGAGGCGTCCACTTACACTTCCGGCGCGAATCTGATCATCGACGGATGCTTTACAAGCACCTGATATATCAATACAGCAGAGGAATGGATGAATGATGAAAGCAAAAGCGGTAAGGATGCACGGCGAAAAAGACCTGCGGCTGGACGAGTATGAAATCGGCCCCCTGGGCGCCGACGAAATTCTTGCGCAAGTCGTGACAGACAGCATATGTATGTCCACATACAAAGCGGCCGTTCAGGGCGCAAAGCACAAGAGGGTGCCCGAGGATATTGCGCAAAAGCCCGTCGTGGTCGGCCACGAATTTGCCGGGACGATCCTCGAGGTGGGCAAGCGCTGGAAGGATACTTACCGGCCGGGCGACCACTTTACGATTCAGCCCAACATCAATTACTTGAACAAGGGCTACGCCCCGGGATATTCGTTTGAACGGTTTGGCGGCGACGCGACGAAGATCATTGTTCCGGCAGTGGTGATGGAGAAGGACTGCCTGCTGCGCTATACGGGGGACGCATACTTCAAAGCCTCCTTGGCGGAACCGATTTCCTGCCTGATTGCGGCATATCATGCCAGCTATCACATGGGCGCCGACGGCAAAACGCATCAAATGGGCATTCGTCCAAACGGGAATCTGGCGATTCTTGCGGGTTGCGGCCCCATGGGCCTGGGTGCGATCGACCTGGCGCTGAATATGGATGCGCGCCCCTCGACGATCGTCGTGACCGATATCGACCAGAAGCGCCTGGATCGCGCAAAGGAAATTCTTTCCCCGGAAAAGGCGGCCAGGCACGGCGTCAGGCTGCAATATGTAAACACTGCGGGTATGGCGGAACCTGCGGCGGATCTGTTGCAGTATACGGAAGGGAAACGGGGATTTGACGATGTATTCATCCTTGCGCCAGTCGCCTCCGTTGTCGAAACAGGATGCGCAATCGCAGCGCAGGATGCATGCGTCAACTTCTTCTCCGGCCCTACCGATACGAAGTTTTCCGCCATGGTGAATTTCTACGACATCCACTACAAGGGTTGCCATTATATGGGAACGAGCGGCGGCGACGCGGAGGATTTGCGCCAGGCCGTGGCCATGATCGAAAGCGGGCGCATCGACCCTGCGGTTATGGTTTCCCATATCGGCGGCCTGAACGCCGCCGCAGACGCGACGCTCAACCTGCCGGCAATACCAGGCGGCAAAAAGCTGATTTATACCAACCTGGAGATGGAACTTACGGCGATCGACGATTTTGCAGAAAAAGGAAAAACAGACCCTCTCTTCCGGGAGCTTGCGCGGATATGTGCGCGCCATGGAATGCTCTGGTCTGCCGAAGCGGAGAAGTATCTTCTGGAAAACGCCCCAAAAATATGATGGAGGGATATGACGATGGGACTTACGCTGGATTATTCACAGGTAAAAGAGGTATATGCGCAGGCGGCCGAGCGCGGCGTCGCCATTCCGACGTTCTGCGCGGAGGACAGGGAAACGCTGGAGGCGATCCTTGCCGCCGCGTATGAGCTTGGGCAGGAGATCGGCGTTCCCAATTTGCCGGTAGCGCCCGCCTGGACGTGCCGCTATCCCGGCAGGAAACAGATGACGCTGGTGACGCAATGCGCCGACCCCTATCTGGGCATGGAGATGATGCATTCGGATTTGCAACTGTTCGCGGGCGAACACAGCCCCTACAGAAACCTGACCATCGTGCCCCATTTGGATCACGCCTTCCCCTGGCACGATATGGATGTGCTGCTCCAATACGCGGACCGTTTCGCATCTGTGATGTGCGACGCCAGCGAACGCCCGTTTGAGGAAAATATCGAGATCACCGCAAAGTATGTCGAACAGGTGAAGGGCAAAGTGCTGGTGGAGGGCGGCGTGGACGAAGTGTTCGAGGCTACCGGAGACAAGCACAAAAACGAGGCCACCACTGTGGAACAGGCCAGGCGCTTTTTGTCGGAGACGGGCGTGGACATCATCGTTCCCAACGTAGGCACCGAGCACCGGGCTACGGCCGATAAGGTCAAGTACAATTCCCGGCGCGCGCGGGAGATCAGCCGCGAGGTGGGGAAGATCATGTGCCTGCACGGAACGTCGTCCGTTCCCAAAGAGGATCTGTCAACCCTTCCTCAGGACGGCTTTGTGAAGATCAATATCTTTACGATTCTGGCGGTAAAGGGCGGACAGAGCGTCGCCGACGTCGTGCTTCGCAATCTCGGCAACATCTTTACAAGTGATCAGCTGGAACGATATGTTGCGGATGGGATTCTCAGCAAAAACGTGCTTTCGCCGGACTACGCGCAGGCGTTCGGCGGCATAAAGCCCAGGCTCAATTCCGCGGCGAATCCCATGCGCAGGCGCGCCTGGTTCACAATTGTCAAGGACACCTGCAAGGAATATATGCGCACGTTCAATTACGAGAATTACGCGCGTTGATCTGAGCGACAACGCATACGTCGCATCGGGGCGGTGCCCGGTCGTGAAAATGGTGAGGTAAACGATGGCGGATTCAAAAAAAGATCTGGCGATAAAAGCCGCCCTGATGTATTACGAAGAAAATATGATGCAAAGCGAGATCGCTCAAACGCTCTACATATCGAGGTCCTATGTTTCCCAGTTGCTCCGGTATGCGCGGGAGACGAACATCGTGCGCATAGAGATCAACATCGACGAAGGCAGCCTGCGCAGCTTTCAGAAGGAGGACAGGCTCCGGAAACTCTTCCCCAATCTTCGCGAATGTTTCGTCATGAAATCCGATTCCGCAGAATTTACCTTCTCCAATTTGGGCCGCTTCGCCGCGCCGATCCTGGCGCGATATATCAACGAAGCGAATATTATCGGTATTACGCCGGGCAATTCCGTGGATCGCGCCATTCATCAGATCAAGGAATGGATGCTTCGCAAAGGCCGGGAACACACGGCGGTGCAAATGATGGGCAGTTTCAACTTGGACAAAGCGCCGCTGTATGCCCGGCCGAACGAAGTGGTGGAGAATTTGTCCAAAATACTGAAGTGTTCCGCGTTTTACTTGAATTGCCCCGCGTTTATTGACAGCTTCGAACTGCGACGGCGCTTGTTGCGGGAAAAGAGCATTACCGATATATTCCGCCTTTGGGAAAAAATGGATTTGATCATTGTCGGTATCGGCAATGCCGATATAAGCAGCAGACTGTTTTCATTTTACGACGACGATTGCAAACGCAAGATCGCAAGCAGCAACGCCTGCGGCGAGATCAATACGCATCATTTTGACATCAGCGGAAATTACCTGCCGCTGATTGAGGACAGAACGATCTGCGCCTCCAACGAAGTCATGAAGCGTGTGCGCAGAAAGGTGAGCATATGCGCGGGGGCGAACAAGGGAAGGGCCCTGCTGGGCGCTTTGCGAGGCGAGTATATAGACGCGCTCATTACAGACAGCCAAACGGTGGATACTGTTGAAAAACTGTTGCTGATCGCGTAGCGCGCAAAAGGCACGGGAGGCATAATGAAAAAAATCATCAACAAGCCGGATGAACTGGTAGAGGATATGCTCGAAGGCTTTTTGTATGCAAACAATCGCGATTTTGTTCGCATACCCGGGCAGAAAGCCTATCGCAAAAGGGTGATTCAGGACAAGGTTTGCGTTATGGCCAACGGTGGGGCCGGCTGCGAGCCGATGCACATAGGCTATGTTGGAAACGGCATGGGAGACGCAACGTGCATTGGCGAGGTGTTCGCCGCGCCGTCTGCATTTTCCATTTACGAAACGGCCAAGGCGATCCATACCGGGAAAGGCGTTTTGCTCATCTGTGGAAACTTTGCCGGCGATTATCTCAACAGCGATATGGCCGTTGAATTGCTGGCGCTGGACGGCATTGAGGCGGAACTGGTGCTCGTGCGCGACGACATTCTCTCCGCGCCGCGCCATGAGCGCCAGAACCGGGGAGGGATCGCGGGGATCCTTTATGTTTTGAAAACGGCGGGCGCCGCTTCCGAGGCGGGATGCGCGCTGCAGGAGGTGGCGCGCCTGGCGCGCAAAGCGGCCGAAAACACCTGTTCCATCCCGGTCGTACTGTATTCCGGATACAATCCTCAAAATGGGCAGAAAATGTTTGACATGCCGGAAGATTGCCTTGAATTCGGCATGGGCTTCAACGGCGAACCGGGCGTCGAACGCCTGCCTATGACGACTGCGGACGGAATCGCAGATCGCCTGCTGTTCTGGCTCGAGCAGGAAATGCCCATGGAAAAAGGCATGGAAATATGTCTTTTGGTCAACAGTATGGGCGCGACGGGGTACATGGAATTGCTGATTCTTTGCAAGGAACTGTACGAGCGATTCCAGCGGCGAAACGTGAAGGTGTACGATATCAAGGTCAATCGCTATCTGACCTCCCAGGAAATGGGCGGCTGTTCGGTCAGCATTCTGAAGCTGGACGAGGAATTGAAGCGCTATTATGATTGCGAGGCGCATACGCCCGTATTTACGCACAGGGGCGCGAGAGGAGGACGACATGAAGGAAAGGCTCTCTGTTGAGGATATCCGGGAAATGTTGCTGTGCGTTTGTCGCGCCATTGTGGAAAACGAAGCCTATCTTACGCAGATCGACAATCGGTCTGGCGACGGAGATCATGGGATCGGCATGCGGCGGGGATTTTCTCATCTGGAGGCGCTTTTGCGGGAGAAGCGCTATTCCACGATCAACGCGCTTTTCTATCAGAGCGGTCTGACGCTGCTCAAAACCATGGGCGGCGCTTCGGGCGTTTTGTTTGGAACGCTGTTTACGGGCGGCCTGAAGGAGATGCCGGAGGTTGAAAGCGTGGATATCGCGCAATTTGCCGGCCTGATGGATCGGGCGCTTTGCGCGATCATGCGCAGGGGAAGAACCAAGCCGGGGGAAAAGACGATGGTAGACGCGCTCCTTCCCGCGTCCCGAGCGCTGCTGGACAGCGCGAACCGGGGAAGCGATTTCCGCGCGGCGCTGGAAGCGGCCGCGGCAGCGGCCGGGAAGGGTTGCGAAGCCACCGCCGCGATGGTTGCCCGCAAGGGGCGCGCGCGGCAATACGGAGAAAAAAGCGTTGGTTGCCGCGACGCGGGCGCGGCTTCCATTTCGCTGATATTTTCCGCAATGTCCCGTTGGGCGAACGCGCGCGCGGGATGTCGCGGGACGCAGGATACCCTGAAGGCAGACGGAGGAGAAAAGTTATGAGAAAGAAAGCGGTTATCTGGGGAACTGGCAGGATCGGGAGAGGCTTTGCCGCGGATGTGTTCCGTCAGGCGAACTATGATTTGATATTTTGGGACAGTGACCAGAGCCTGCTGCGGCGCATGCGGGAAAAGGGGCAATATTCCATCCTGAAACTTGGCGCGGAACAGGGCGATGCTGCAACGATCATATCGGATTACGCAGTCTATACCCAGGACCAGGTTGAAGCCTTCGACAGGGCGGCCGCCGCCGCGGACGTGATTGCGATTTGCGTGTTTCCCAAAGTCTTTCCCGACGTGGCCGCGCACCTTGCGGAAATCCTGCGCCGTCGTCAAAAAGAGACGGATGCGCCGATAGACGTCGTCATTTTGGCAAACATGCCGCGGTCGGGCGAAGCGTTTGCCGAGTGCCTGCGGGCGAATATGGACAAGACGCTTCGCGAATACGCGGACAAATCGGTCGGCGTGGACGAGGCGATCGTCATTCGCATGGCGGTGACCGCAACGCCGGAAATGCTGGAAAAGGACGATCTCGTGGTCGCTACGAACGGCTATCCCAAACTGTATATCGACGCAGAGACGTTCAAGGGCGAGCGGCCTGCGTGCGATGGCATCGAATGGATATCCAACTGCAAAGCATGGGAACAGCGCAAGTTGTATACCTACAACATGGTGCATGCAGTTTTCGCATATATGGGTCCGCATCGCGGCTGCCGGACGGTGTGCGATTGCATGGAGGACGAAGTTTTGCGGGAAATTGCCGACAACGCGCTGGGCGAGGTCGGCGAGGCGCTCTGTCTGGCCTTTGGCTTCAGCCCCGAACAGGTCGATTCGTGGAATGAGGACTGCAAAAAGAATATGCAAAACGCCTATCTGAACGACCAGCTTACGCGCGTGGGCATGGATCCCGTCCGCAAATTGAAGGCCGGAGACAGACTGGCGGGCGCGGCGCTTTTGTGCAAGCAGATGGGCGTTATGCCATACTGGCTGACAAAGGCGATCGCGTACGCGCTGCTTTATCGGAACCCCGCGGACGCTGCGTCCAAAACCGTGGTCGATCGCGTAAGCGAAGTGGGCGCAAAGCGCGCCGCGGTGGAGTTTTGCGGGTTTGAGAAGGAACCTGAACTGGCGCAACTGGTATCGGACCGTTATATGGAAGCCGTGGACGACCCGGCGGGGGCTCTGCATGAAAATCGCGCGTTGGTGAAGCTCTATCAGAAGGCCTGGAATTGCGGATTTGCGGGCGAACGCGACATTCGGGCCTGCGCACAGGGCACGCTCTACGCCGCCAAAGAGTCGATGCGCATCTTTGAAGAAGCCGCCTTCAACGCCGCCACGGCGTTTTCGGCGGGCATGGGCATGTGCGGCGACGGCCCCTGCGGCGGTTATTCCGGCGGTTTGATGCTCATCGGCGGGCTGCACTCCCGAACGCTGAAGGATTTTCAGGCCAAGGACAAAACGCAGCTTTACAAAAGTTTTGAACTCGCCCAGAAGCTGCACGATCTTTTCGTTGCGTGCTATGGAGGCATTCGCTGCATGGACGTTCACCACAGCATTTACGATCGCGCGTACATACTGCGCAACGCCGAGGATAAGGCGGTGTTTGAGGATGTGGGGGCGCACAGGGATAAATGCACGACGGTGATCGCCATGACGCAGTACTGGCTGCTGCGGGTGCTTGCAGAATGCGACGCCGAAGTGTTGAACGCCCTTTTGGAGCGACAGGACAAATAGAAGCGGATTGCGCAAGGAAAGCCAGAAAAGGCAAAGCATGCGCAAATGCCGCCTGGCGATGGGTCGGCGCGGCCAAGGGCGCGGCGCGAAAAACAGAGGCGCGTTGTCTCAAGGCGTCGCGAAACAGGCATGAAATTGGCTGCGTCGATCCATATCGCGGCGGGCCTTGTGGGATGTGGCCGCCATTTTGCCGCGACATATGGTTGAGACGCCATATCGTATCTATTTTGGCGGAGGGAAGAAGGCATCCATGGAAAGTATGGCGTATGATGCGATCTTGATGCGATTAAGAGCGCTGTACTTCAAGGAGGTATTCCATGGTGAGCAAGCCGAGATGGCCGACGCCAACCGGATATGTTCAACCGAATTCAAAATGGGTGCGTTCTGTGTGGCCATTTTTGCAACGGGCACTGCGACGGATGCGGAAAAAATCCTGCGCGCTTTGCAGGACAAATGCAATTCTGCGCCTGCACAGGCGATTTATGAGTCGATCGTTTTTCCAATGTGCGCCGAGGTGTTTATAGTTTCAAATTATAGACACGGCGCTCGCGGCGAAATTGAAGGCATGCTGGAAGGCGTCTTTGATTCGCTGGATTCGCTCGCTATTTCCGGAGTCGCTGTTTTGGCAATCGGTTCGGAGGAGGACCGTTTTGAGGACATCGTCCGTTCTTATACCCGGGCGAAGGTATGCGCGTTTGCCAGGCGCGCTTTGGCGACGAACTGTATATTCAACTGCGATGCGATGAAGTGGCCGCCGCGGGGAATGGGCGGCGCGTTGGATATGGGGAAAAAATACAGATTATCCAACGCCCTGAGGCGTCGGGCGCGCGACGAAATCCGAAACGCGACCGTTGAATTGCTGGATAACATTATCGACCGCTCCAGAAAAGAACCCCTGATCGTTCTGCCGGCGTTCCTTGAAGTTCTGTGCGTATACGAAGCGAATTGCGAGTGCGTCGGGCTTTCCGCAGGCGCGGATGCGTGGCGCTATTTTCAGCAAAGAAGGCGGGAATTGGAGGCGACAGCATCTTTTGAGGATGCCTACGGCGTCTTTCGCAGGATTCTTCAGGACATGACGGCGACGGATCCGGACGCAGAACGTGCGAAACACGCCGCCGTTTTGAAAATGCAGAAATACATCGAGGACAATTATCGCCATGATATTTCACTGGCAGAACTGGCGGCCATCGTCGGCTTAAACAAAAACTATATCTGCGACCTGTTCAAAAACGACACGGGGGTTACGATTCGTCAGTATTTGATCGCACAGCGCATGGAACGCGTGAAACTGCTGTTGCAGGACAGCGATTGCACCATTGCGGAGATCGCTCAAAGCGTAGGCTACTCGGATGATAAGTATTTGTCGGCGCAATTCAAAAGGCGCTATGGAGTTGCGCCCGGCGAATACAGGAAAAACTGCCTTTGGCGGGAGGACAACGGGCGTTGATCGCAGATCGCCGGGCGCCGATAAAACGGAGGCGGAACGGCCTGGACGAACTTCGCCCTGTTGCCGGCGGCATGCTTCCACAAACAAAGGGCGTTTGCAGGCAAGGAGCGTTCCATGCGGGCATGGACGCTTTTTTCATCGTGCCGTCGGGGCGATCTGCAAAGGACTACGCGCAGGCCATGAAACAGGGGACGCCTGACAAGCGTCCACCGCGACGGCGAGGGCGTCGGACGGCGTTATGCGCTCCACGCGTGACCGCACGACTGGCAGATCGCGCGCTTCGCGTGCCGGATTTTTGTATTGCTCGTGGATTTGCGGCGACCGATCAGCAGCCACAGGCCGCCTGTGCAGACGATCAGGCACCATCTGCCCAGCCGCCACAGGCAACCGGCTTTTCTCGTCCGCGTTTTTGCAGATGTTTCAATGAATTGTATTTTGACGTCCGTACCGCCGCACCGTGGACATGTCATACGCGTTCCTCCTTTGCAACATTAAGATAATTCTATCACAATTTTTGCGTTTTGTAAAGGAAACAAGAGAAGCGGCCGTTCGCGCGCGGGATTTTGCCTGCGATGGGGGAGGCGGCGCCGATGCGCGATTTTCCCGACGCGGGGGTTGCAGTTGAGGATGTTGCGTTCTCTGCGGCGCTATACGACGCGCGATCATCCCGGCGCGGGGGTTGCGGGGCAGGAGGGGGAAGGCCGCCTTCAGGCATGTGAGGCCGTTTTCTGCAAGGCCTGGACAGGTTTCTGCCGCGCGCAGACGGTCCAGACGGCCGTAAAGCGTGAAACGGGCGCGCCTGAAAGCGGAGGGCCCCCAAAATCGCAAACTGCTGCATATCGGCTCCGTGCCAACCTGCCGGAGCGATTCCGGCGCGGACGTTCAAAGGGGATTTGACAATCATCGTACCGGCGCCGGACGCACAATTCAAGTTTCGCCCGCACATTCGACAATCGCGATTCCCTTGAGCAAAATCAAGGCAGGAACGCAAAGGAGGGCATGAACTGTGGCGTGCCGCGTATTTGTAGTCATACAGCCATATATACCGCGTTTGGGACGCCCTATGTTGAAATGTATTGTCACGCATCTTGATTTTCGAAGATGATTGTGTTACAATCAAGCTGATAGATAAACAGCTTGATCTTTGGGGGATAAGAATGATTGAATTGCCGTTTGGTTCCGAATTCAGTCCGAGTCAAATTGATTTGCCGGAATTGCTTGTAATCTGCAAAGAGAACGAAGGGAACAGAGAACTTCTTGAAGATACAATTAAAAACAGATTCTTCCTTCATCATGGAAACGGGAGCGAAAAGAACAGAAGAACGCTTGCCATGAATTGCCGCCTTGGCATGAAATCCTATGGAATTCTTGACGAAAACTGCCGCCTCACGGGCTTTGGGAGAGACCTTTACAATTTGAGAGAGAATGGCGAGGAATTGTACAAGGCGCTTGCCCGCCATATTTTGCTGAATCTGAACGGCATGGGCTTTGTTCAGTGCATGCAAGATATGAACGCCGCGCTTGAAAAGATCACGCTTCAAACCATGAGACCGGAATTGAAGATCAGGGGGATAACCTATCCATCGGGAGGCAAGCACCCGAGCATTATGCGGCTTTGGCTTGCCAAAGCGGGCGTTTTTTCAGAAAAGGGGTATCTCGTCAACCAAGACAGATTGAATGAAATCCTAAACGGCAATGATGATATGTCGAAATTGCGCAAGCTCACAGAGGAACAGCGCTACTTTCTTTTGGCCCTACTCAATACGGGGGAAAGGGGCTTTCAATCCGCAGCGCAGATTACGAGGCTTGCAAGCGCGACATACGGCGCGACGTATCCTGAAAAGTCGCTTCCCAAGGATGTGCTCAATGCTATAGAAGCCGCCGGCTATATTGAAGTGCGCAAGTCCACAACCGGGCGCGGCGCAAAATCGCATCTTTGCCGGCCTACTCAAAACGCCGTAAAGACGCTGATGGAACCGCTTGTCAAGCAGTTAGAAGCGCAAACGGACCCTCGCCTTATAGAAATGCTTACAAAAAGCATTCCGGATATACTTCGGGATATTGATTCTGCAAACACCTATACAAAAGGGATTGCATTGGAAGCGCTTGCGTTCAAGCTGCTTAGAATACTGGGGCTGGATTATTTGGCAACCAGAGTTCGTGCGGAGGCGACCGGCGGAAACGAGGTAGACCTGCTGTTTCACAGCGACCGGTTGGTCTACACGCGTTGGCAGATTCAATGCAAGAATACGGGCCATGTTTCCATTGATTCTGTCGCCCGCGAAGTGGGGCTGGCGCAAGTTTTGCATTCCAACGTTATTGTTTTCATCACCACGGGAACCGTATCGCCGGCGGCGAAAAACTACGCGAATTCCATGATGAAGAATTCAAACCTCAGCATCGTCTTTGTTGACAAGGAGGACATAGCGCTGATGAAGGATAATCCTGTCGCGATTGTCGAAGTGTTTGACCGTGAAGCCAAAAGGATAATGCAACTTAAGAAGATGCATACCAGTCTGTTTTAAAGGTGATGGCTATGGGCAAAGTATATTTTCAGACAAGGAACGGTAGTATTTATCATGGCGACTGTCTTGACTATTTGTCCGGGCTTGACGGTGGTTCAGTAAATCTTGTTGTGACTTCGCCGCCGTATGCGCTAATAAAAAAGAAACAGTACGGGAACGAAAAAAGCAGCGATTATTTGGATTGGTTTCGCCCTTTTGCAAGGGAGATATATCGCGTCCTGGCGGATAACGGCAGTTTTGTATTGAACATTGGCGGTTCCTGGAACAAGGGCGAACCGACGCGCAGCTTGTACCATTTCAAAGTGCTGATTATGCTCTGTGAAGAATACGGGTTCCACCTGGCGCAGGAAATGTATTACTGGAATCCAAGCAAACTGCCCAATCCCGCCGAATGGTGTACAATACGAAAAATACGCGTGAAGGATTCCATCGAGCCGGTTTGGTGGTTGTCAAAAACGCCTTATCCCAAAGCCTCGAACCAAAGGGTTTTGCAGCCTTACAGCAAGAGCATGAACAATCTTCTTGAAGTGGGGTACAAGGCAAAATTGCGGCCGAGCGGACACAATATCAGCAACAATTTTATGGTTAAGCATAAGGGAAGCATACCGCCGAATTTGATCGCTTTGCCAAACACCGAATCAAACTCGCAGTATATCAAGTATTGCACGGAAAACGGTTTGCCGGTTCACCCCGCTCGTTTTCCGGGAACATTGCCGGAGTATTTTATCAGGCTGTGCACAGATGAACATGATTTGGTCGTAGACCCATTTGGCGGGAGTTGTGTAACCGGAGAGGTCGCCGAGAAACTGAATCGCAGGTGGTGTTGTTGCGATACGGTTGAAGAGTATATCAAGGGGGCTGTCGGGAGATTCCAATCAACCTCGGGTATACCGTTGGAATCTTCAGAAGTGCCATATTACATTTACAAGCCGGGGTATTTGTGGGACAGCATTCCGGAAGATACGCTTGACCCCATGGGAGGGAAGCGTCGAGTCGCCCAAAAGGATTCCAAGGAGTAACGCGATCGGCCCAAAGGCGCTCGGGGGCCCCGGCGTTTTTTCTGCGCCCTGCAGAGCATCCTGCGCCTGCAAAGCAGCGAGCGTCGGGGAGCCCAAAGACGTCCATGCCATAACCGCAGGGGATGCAGGTATGGGGAAGGGATGCCCGCCGGATGGCGGGTTCGCCGGATGTGGCGCCTTTTTGAAGCAGGCGCACATATCTGGCTTTCAGGGGTGTTCAGAACGGACGCGCTTTCACCAGGAGAGCGCTTTTTGAGGCGTAAAAAGGCGGATTTGAGCCGTTCAAGCGCAACGCAAAGAATCAAGACGGCACGCAAAACGGCTTCCAGGGGCTTATAGCGACACGCATGGATTGATGCGGTGCGGTAGCCTCAAAACCGTAAATGTCGATCCTTGATTGCCGAAGGCTTCCCGGGAACTCAGGGGCATGTTTACCACATACTACCACGGTTTTACCACGCAGAGGAAATTCCGGACGTTCAAAACGGGCGTAAAAGGCGTTTGCTTGCGATGGGATGATGGATTCAGTAGATACAAAAAAACCTGATATACCGGGCCTTTTGCCGTTATATCAGGGTTTCTGTTTTGGTCTGGGTGAGAGGATTTGAACCTCCGGCCTCTTGAACCCCATTCAAGCACGCTACCAAACTGCGCTACACCCAGATATCTGCCGTTGCGTGCCCGCGCCCCAAGCTTGTTTTGCAGCGCATGCCTCGACAACAAAGGATATTATACTCTATCCCGCTGATGTTGTCAATCCTTTTTGGGTGGTCCGCACTGTAAAATTGTCGCGCCCGGGAATGGGGAAACCACGGAACCGTTCATCCGCGCCGACGCTTTTAAGGGAAAGACGGCGCGGGGCGATTCGGCGAAAAGGATCGACGCGTCGCGTGGCCGGGGAAGAAGGAAACCGCGCGCTGCGATTTGACGAAGAGACGAGGGCATCGTCGCACCCGCCCCGGCTCCGCCGCCGCGCCCGTGGAAGTCCCGGGGTCGGCGTTGCGGTGTCACCCCACGCTTCACGCCCCGCCGCCCGGGCGCGGGGCAATACAGAAGGCTGCGGGCGCGAAAGCCGTGCCGCAGCGGCGAGATCGGCGACGCGCGTTTCCTGCGAGACGTTTGTTTCCTGCGCGATATTTGTTTCCCATGCGACGTCTGTTTCCTGTGTGACATTTATTTCCCGAGGGGGGCAGTCGCCTCCCCGCCCCGGCTCCGCCGCCGCGCCCATGGAAGTCCCGGGGTCGGCGTTGCGGTGTCAACCCCGCGCCTCACGCTTCGCCGCCCGGGCGCGGCCCCGCGGTCGCTGCGGCGCGGGGCAACGAAAAAGGCCGGCAGCGCGCCGGCCTTTTCCCTGTTGCGTCAATCGCGGTCAATGTCGATTTTACGCAGACGCTGGTAGATCAGCCCCTTCATAAACAACGACAGGCCGATCAGGAAGCCGATAAAGCCGAAAACGACGATGTACGGCAGCGGTTCCTTGGGCAGGTTGGCAAAATCGGCGAGAGAGCCGGTAGCAAACGCGCTGAACTGCGCGTTGATGAGAGAATCTGCGACAAGCGCGCCGGCGCCCGCAAAGCCCAAAAACACGATCACGCCAAAGACCATGCAGAAAATTCCCATAGTTGCAATCTCCTTTGTGCAGAATACCGTTATTATACCCGTTTTGCCCGCGTTCGTCAAGCGCGCGCGGCGGCGGCCCTGAGCGCGTCTACCATATCCAGGCGCTCCCACGGCAGGTCGAGGTCGTCGCGGCCAAAGTGACCATAGGCGGCGATCTGCTGGTAGATGGGGCGACGCAGGTCGAGGCGGCGAATGATGGCCGCGGGCCGCAGGTCGAAGCTCTCTTCCACAATTTTCGCCAGTTTGTCGTCGGGCAGCGTGCCGGTGCCTTCGGTATCGACGAACACGCTTACCGGGCGGGCCACGCCGATGGCGTAGGCGACGCCCACTTCGCAGCGGCGGCAGAGGCCGGCGGCGACGAGGTTTTTGGCCACATGGCGCATGGCGTAGGCGGCGGAGCGATCCACTTTGCTGGGGTCCTTGCCGGA
>DVIA01000056.1 GCA_018711655.1 Candidatus Pullichristensenella avicola | reverse complement strand
CTCCGTGGCCTCGATGGTGGTGATGATCGACGGTGCCTCCGCGCGCAAGGAGTACCGCCACTTCCGCATCAAGACCGTGGTCGGCGCCAACGACTTCGCCTCCATGCACGAGGTCATCACCCGCCGCCTCTCCCACGGCCTGCGCGAGCCGGAGGGCAAGTTTGGCGAAATGCCGGACCTCATCCTCATCGACGGCGGCCGCGGCCAGCTTTCCGCGGCGCAGGACGCCATGCACGCGCTGGGGCTGTCCATCCCCATGTTCGGCCTGGCCAAACGCATCGAGGAAATCGTGCTGCCAGACCGCGAGGAAAGCCTCCTGCTCGACCGCTCCAGCCCGGCTTTGCACATGATTCAGCGCCTGCGCGACGAGGCGCACCGCTTTGCCATTACCCACCACCGCCAGCTGCGCGGGCGGCGTTCGGTATCCAGCGCGCTTGGCGACGTTCCCGGCATCGGCGACAAGCGCCGCCGCGCGCTTTTGACGCATTTCAAAAGCGTCGAAGCCCTGCGCGCCGCCACCCTGGAGCAGATCTGCGCCGTGCCCGGCATGAATCGCCCCGCGGCGGAGAATGTGTGGAAATTTTTGCACGCCGGCGATTGACAGCCGCCGCGTATGCCTTATAATGGAACCGGAACATAGAGGAGGAAGCGGAAGATGAACTACGAAAAACTGGACGCCCTGATTGACGCGCGCCGCGACGAGTTTTTAAGCGACCTGGCCCGCTGGCTGGCCGTGCCCTCCGTGCAGGGCGAGGCAGAGCCGGGCGCTCCCTTCGGGCGCGAAAACCGCCGCATGCTCGATCTGGCCCTGGAGGATGCGCGCCGTTACGGCTTTGAAGCGCGCATGTTCGACGGCTACGCCGGCGATATCACCATGGGCGAGGGCGAAAAAACCATGGGCATCCTCTGCCATCTGGACGTGGTTCCCGCCGGCGAAGGCTGGACGGCGGAGCCCTTTGCGCTGACGCAGCGGGACGGCAATCTCGTCGGCCGCGGCGTGCTTGACGACAAGGGCCCGGCGCTGGCGGCATTGTATGCCATGCGCTGCGCGCGCGACGCGGGCTTTGCCTTCAAAGACAAAGTGCGCCTCATCCTCGGTTGCGACGAGGAAACCGGCATGCGCGATATGCGCTATTATAACGAGCATGCCGACGCGCCGGATTACGGCTTTTCTCCGGATGCGGAATACCCGGTCATCAACATTGAAAAAGGCGGCCTGAGCGTGCTGCTTTCCAAAAACACCGGCGGCGAGGAAGGGGCGGAGATCCCCGTGTACGAGCTTTACGCCGGCGAACGGCCCAACGTGGTGCCGGGCGTCGCCCGCGCCGTGGTTGGCTGCGCGGATGCGGAGGATATGCGCCGCCGCCTTGAATTGGTCGCGGCTGCGCGCGGGTTCGAGCTTTCCCTGCGCGATCTCGGCTCCGGCCGCGCGGAAGTGGTCGCCGCCGGCAAGTCGGCGCACGCCTCCACGCCGCACCTGGGCAAAAACGCCGCCGGCATGCTTTTGATCGCCCTTTCCGAACTGGGCGCGGGCGGCGGCAGCCGCGAGGCCATTGCGACGCTGGCGGCCTGCCTGGGCATCTCCGGGCAGGGCAAGCTGCTGGGCATCGCCGTGATGGACGAAATGAGCGGCCCGCTGACCTGCAACCTGGGCATTTTGCGCTACGACGGCGCGCATCTGAGCGCGCAACTGGATATCCGCTACCCCCTGTGCGCCTCGGAGGAAAAAATCTGCGGCCAGATCTGCATGAAGGTCTCTCCGGCGCAGATCGCCGTCACCCGCCTTTCCGGCCACGCGCCGCACCACGTTCCCGCCAACCACAAGGTGGTCAAGGGCCTTTTGCGGGCTTACAGCGAGGTCACCGGCCATGAGGGCTACGCCTTTGCCATCGGCGGCGGCACCTATTCGCGCTGCATGCCCAACACCGTGGCCTTCGGCCCCTGCTTCCCCGGCGATGTGGATACCTGCCACATGCCGGACGAGTGGTTCTCCCTGGAAAACATGATGCTCAGCATCCGCATCATGGCGCATGCCATCGTCGAACTGGCCGGGCAGGTGCAGTAAAATGGGGGCGCTGTTTTCCATCGCCATCGACGGCCCCTCGGGCGCGGGCAAATCCACCGTGGCCCGGGCGCTTGCCGAAAGACTGGGCGCGATGTATCTGGATACCGGCGCCACCTACCGCGCCATGGGGCTGTATATGGCGCGCAACGGCGTGCCGCTTGACGACGCGCGCGCCATCGCCGAAAACTGCGCGCGGGCGGATATCCATGTCGATTACGACGCCGAGGGCCGTCAGCATGTGTATCTGGGCAAGGAGGACGTATCCGAGGCCATCCGCGCGGCGGATATTTCCCTGGCGGCTTCATCGGTCTCTTCCGTGCCCGCCGTGCGCGAGCGCATGGTTGAACTGCAACGGGAGGTCGCCCGCGGCCACAGCGTGGTCATGGACGGGCGCGATATCGGCACGAAGGTGCTGCCCAACGCCACTTTGAAAATCTATCTCACCGCCCCGGCCGAGGTGCGCGCCCGGCGGCGGCATCTGGAACTGGCCCGCAAGGGCATGAACGAACCGTTCCAGAAGGTTCTGGAAGAGATGATCCGCCGCGATGAGACCGACACGCGCCGCGCCGCCTCGCCTCTGCGCAAGGCCCCGGACGCCGTGGTGGTGGATTGCTCGGTGATGGCGCTGGACGCGGTGGTCAACCGCGTCGAGGCGCTCGCCCGTGAAGCGTTGGAGGCGAAAGCGTGAAAACCTGGTTTTATGATTTGCTCAAGCCCGTCGTGCGCGCCTATTATTTCCTCGTCTGGGGCATTCGCGCCACGGGAGCGGAAAACGTCGCCGCTCCGGGCGGTTACATCCTCTGCGCCAACCACGTCAACGCGCGCGATCCGTTCGTGCTGGCCACCTGCGTGCGCCGCCGCCTGCGCTTTATGGCCAAGGCGGAACTGTTCCAAAACCGCGTTGTCGGCGGCTTTATTTCCGCCATCGGCGCCTTTCCCATCCGTCGCGGCGAGAGCGATCTGGGCGCCGTGCGCGAATCGCTCAAAATTCTCAAAGAGGGCCATGTCCTGGGGATCTTTCCGCAGGGCACCCGCAGCCGGGACAACCGGCATACGCATATGGAGCCGGGCGTGGCGATGATCGCCCTGCGCGCCGGCGCGAAGGTGGTTCCCGCTTACATCGACGGGCCTTACCGGCTTTTTCGCCGCACGCGGGTATTCTTTGGCGCGCCTGTGAGCCTGGACGACCTCGGCCGCCGCTTCGATCGCCCGACCATCGACGCGTCTACCGCCCGCATCGAGGAGGCCATCTGGGCCCTGCAGCCGCGCGCGGAGTCCTGAAGCGTGGTCGGCGGTTCCCCAAAATTCAAACGGACGACGCGCTCGTCCGTTTTGGCGTTTTGGCCCGGCGTGGGCGGGATTTTTCCCAAATCACGACAAACGACGGACGGGGAACTCCCTTTCCCAAACCACGGCAAACGGGCGGATGGGAACCCCCATCCGCCCGCTTCGCGGACGCGCGGCGAAGGAACGCGGCAAAGAGCGCGTCGCCTGCTGGCCGGAGGAATGGCTGCAGCGGGAGGAGTTTCCCAAACCACGGCAAATGGACGGGGAACTCCCTTTCCCAAACCGCGGCAAACGGGCGGATGGGGAACTCCCTTTCCCAAACCACGACAAACGGGCGGATGGGAAACACCCATCCGTCCGCTTCGCGGACGCACAGAGAAGGAA
>DVIA01000055.1 GCA_018711655.1 Candidatus Pullichristensenella avicola | reverse complement strand
AATAAAAAAGCCCGCCGAAGCGGGCGCTCACACACTGTGAGGTCGGACGAACCGACGTGTTTGGCAATGCCGTATTTGAACGCGTTGTGTTGTAAGATGGTAACCTTACGCCGTCATTTTAGCACGAATGGAGCGCTTTGTCAATACAAAAGGAGGAAAAGCATGGAATACTTCGCCGGATTCGACATCGGAACGGATTCTGTCGGTTGGGCAGTGGTGAACGACCGGTACGAAATTCTCAAGAAGAACGGCAAGGCGCTATGGGGCACGCGGCTGTTTCCCGAAGCGCAGAAGGCGGAGGAGCGTCGCAGTTTCCGCGTCGCCAGACGTCGCTTGGAGCGCAGAGGACAGCGATTGGCGATGTTGCGAGATATCTTCGCAAAGGCCATTGCGTCTGTTGACCCTGCGTTTTTTCAACGAATGGAGGAAAGCAAGTTCTGCGTAGAGGACAAGCGCTCCGGCTTTGACAATGCGCCCTTGGGCCGCTATACGCTGTTCGCGGATCGAGATTACTGCGACCGCGACTATCACCGCGAATTTCCCACGATCTATCACCTTCGCAGGGCGCTGATGCTCGATGACAAAGTTTTTGACGTGCGACTTGTCTATCTCGCCGTGCATCACATCCTTAAAAAACGCGGCCACTTTCTTTTTGGAGATGTGGCGCTTGAGGATGTGACCTTCGCCAGTTGTATGGCGTTGCTCCACGAATACCTGCGCGACGAATATGATTTATCCCTGGATATTGAGGATGAGCCGGCATTTGTCCGCGCGTTGACAGATCACTCCCTGAGCGTTTCCCGCAAGCGGGAGGCGCTTTGCACGGCCGCCGGAAATATCGCCAAGAACAAGCAGGCTGCAGCAATTCTCGATCTGCTCTCGGGCAGAAAAGTTAGCGCCGCCGCCCTTTGCGGCTTGGAATTCGAAGAAGATAAGAAATTTTCTTTCAAGGATGGCTTTGATGACATCGAAGCCGAGCTTGCGGAACTGCTCGGCGAGGCTATGCCGCTGGTCTACCACGTCAAGCGACTTTACGACTGGAGCGTACTGGACGAACTGAAGAATGGCGAACGTTTTCTTTCCTGTGGCAAGGTCAAGACGTATGAACAACATGGGCGCGACCTCGATCGGTTGCAGAGCCTTTTGCGCCCCTTTCCGCAGGCATACAGGGACATGTTTCGGCAGTCCAGGAAAGAGCTTGACAACTATGTAGCCTACAGCGGTCACGGAGCGAAGGAGCATCGTTGCAGTTATGAAAAATTCCGTGTTTATGCAAAAAAGCAGATAGGCGCGTTGCGCGAAGAAATGAGCGCCATCGCACAGGAGGAGGCAGAGCGCATTCTTGGCGAGATGGAGGCCGGCGCCTTTTTGCCAAAGCAGACAACTACGGACAATGGCGTCATTCCACATCAACTGCATGAACAGGAACTGAGCGTCATCCTTGAACGCGCGTCGCGCTACCTGTCTTTTCTAAACGAGGCGGACGATAGCGGCCTCAGCGCAAAAGAAAGGATCATGGCCATCTTTCGTTTTCGCATTCCATACTATGTGGGGCCGCTGGACACGCGTTCTGAGCACAGTTGGGTGGTGCGCACGAAAGAAAAAATATACCCATGGAATTTTGACAGCGTCGTGGATCGCGCCCAAAGCGCCCAGCGCTTTATTGAGCGCATGACGGCCAAGTGCAGTTACATCGGCCAGCCCGTTTTGCCGCGTGATTCACTTCTTTACAGCCGTTTTGTGGCTTTGAATATGATCAATAAGCTGCGCATCAATGGCCATCCCATTTCTGTGGAAACAAAACAACGAATCTACAACGAGTGTCTGCTCCAAAATGCCTGCACACGGAACAAGCAGCTGCGCAACTACCTGCTCAGCAACGGTCTGTTGCAAAAGGACGACGAATTGAGTGGTATGGATGAGCAGTTCCGCATTTCCATGACGGGCTATCAGGTTTTTCACAGGTTTCTCGCGCGTGGGAACATGGAACATATGGTCGAGGATATTATCCGTCGCATTGTGCTTTTCGGCGAGGACCGGAAACTGTTGGAGCGTTGGCTGACGGATACATATGGCGAACGGCTGTCTGCGGAAGAACGGGCATATATCCTTCGCAACCGGGAGAAGTTTGCGGGTTGGGGCAACCTTTCGGAAACGTTTTTGCGTGAAATATTGCATACCGACCCGGAAACAGGTGAAATGATCTCTATCGACGAGGCGCTTTGGCGCACCAACTGCAATCTCAATGAATTGCTTTCTGAGGAGTATGGCTTCATTGATGCATTGGAGCAATATCGCGCTGAGCATCTGGGCGCCAAAGAAACCACGCTTGCGGAGATCCTTGAAGAGAGCTATGCTTCTCCGGGCATCCGTCGCGCCATACACCAATGCCTTGCCATCATCAGCGAAATCGAGAAGCTCATGGGCGGACCGCCCAAGCGCGTATTTGTTGAAGTAACACGCGGCGAGGGCAAGAAGGAACGCACGCAGCCGCGAAAGAATCGGTTGGAGGCGCTCTATAAGACCTGCAAAAAGGAGACCGCGGAGGTATACGCGCAGTTGCAGGACTGCGCCGAAGCTTCCTTGCGCAGCGCGAGACTCTATCTGTATTTTACACAGATGGGCAAGTGTATGTACAGCGGTGAGAGTATTGATCTTGCGCGACTGGCCACAGACTACGACATCGACCACATTTATCCCCAAAGCACAGTCAAGGATGACAGTTTCGACAATCGCGTACTGGTCAAGCGTGAAATGAACGCTGTAAAGAAAGATCGCTATCCGCTTGCCGAGGACGTGCGAAAGAAAATGCGCTTTTTCTGGGCGGAATTGAAGCGACGCGGCTTCATCAGCGAGGAGAAGTATCGTCGCCTGACACGCAATACGCCGTTCACCGACAGTGAACGCGCCGGGTTTATTGCGCGACAGCTGGTGGAAACCAGCCAGTCGGCGAAGATCGTTGCCGAGCTTCTCAAGCGGCGCTATGGGGACGACCGCGTCGTCTACGTCAAGGCCGGCAACGTCTCCGCATTTCGTCAGGCACAGCGCCTGTTGCCGGACGGCAGACAGGCGCAGGCAAGCATGTGCAAAAATATGGACGCCCAGCAGGACCCGCTTTTCGTCAAGTGCCGCGATGTCAACGACTTCCACCACGCCAAGGATGCCTACCTGAACATCGTTGTCGGCAATGTATTCCACACAAAATTCACCAGCGACCCGTTGCGCTTCGTGCGCTCCGGGCAGACCTACAGCATGAACCGTGTCTTTGACTACGACGTCATTCGTCGCGGCGAAACAGCATGGAAGGCGGGGGAGGAGGGTAGCATCCTCACCGTGCGTCGAATGATGCGCAAGAACAACATACTGGTTACGCGTTTTGCCCGGGAAGCTACCGGCGGTCTGTTCGATCAGCAGATCGTCGCCAAGGGAAAGGGACAAACGCCCATCAAGCTGGGCGACCCGCGCATGACTGTGCAGAAATACGGCGGCTACAATAAACGCGCTGGCGCGTATTTCGCGCTCATAGAGCATACGGAGAAGAAAAAGCGCGTGCGTTCGCTGGAGGCGGTTTACATCATGTACAAACAGCTTTACGAACGCGAGCCGCTGCGCTATTGCGAAGAGATACTCGGCTTCGAAGCGCCAAAGGTGCTGATTCCGAAAATCAAAATCGACGCGCTTGTCTCTTTCGACGGTTTCCGCATGAACATTTCCGGGAGGACGGGCAGTCAGATTATCTACAAAAATGCCAATCCGTTGGTTGTGTCTCCGGAGCATGCGCAATACATCAAGCGGATTTCCAAGTATCTGGAACGCTGCAAAGCCGAGGGGAGGGATATCGAGATCACGGCCTTCGACGGCATAGATGCGCAGAACAACATCGCGTTGTATCAACTACTGATGGAAAAGCTCAGCAGGGCGCCGTACAGCGTTAAGTATGAAACGCCGCTGAATACGTTGAAGACGCATGCGCGGCGCTTTGAAGAGTTGAAAGCTTCTGATCAATGCCGGGTGCTCATGCAGATACTCAATCTTTTCAGCACCGATGCCAGCAGTGCAGATCTCAAGCTGCTTTGTGGCAAAGCGGGCATCGGTATATTGCTGACATCAAAGAACATCAGCGGGTATGCAGGGCACTCCCTGCTTCTCATCCACCAGTCCGTTACGGGGGTGTTCGAAAAGCAGATCGACCTTCTGGGAGATTCGTTTTGAGTTGGCGGGTGGTGGTCGTTTCCAGCAACGCCAAGGTGGATTTCAAGATGGACTATATCGTGGTGCGCATGCTGGAGGAGACGCGCCGGGTACACATCAGCGAGATTGGCGTTTTGATCCTGGAGAGCACGGCCGTCTCCATTACCGCCTACGCACTTTGCGAATTGCTTGCGCACAAGGCAAAGGTGATCTTCTGCGACCGGCAGCGCAACCCCTGCGGGGAATTGCTGCCCTCCAGCGGCAGCCACGACTCTACCGCCCGCATTCGTCAGCAAATGCACTGGACAAATGCGGCAAAAGCGGCGGTCTGGACGGAAATCGTCCGTGCGAAGATCCGCCGCCAGCGCGATGTGCTTCGCCGCTGGAAAAGGCCGCAGGAAGAACTCCTGACGCGTTATCTCGAGGAAGTCCAACTTGGCGATGCCAGCAACCGGGAGGGCCATGCCGCAAAGGTGTATTTCAACGCGCTGTTTGGCAAGGAATTCTCCCGGGCCTTGCCCGTTCCGGAAAATGCAGCGTTGAATTACGGCTATGGTCTTATTCTTTCCGCAATTAACCGAGAGATCGCTGCGGCAGGCTATTTGACGCAGGTTGGTGTTTTCCACGACAATGTATACAATGCGTTCAACCTTGGCTGCGACCTGATGGAGCCTTTGCGGCCGCTGATCGACAACGCGGTGATGGAGATGCAGCCCGAAACCTTTGACAAAGAGCAGAAGCACACCCTCGTTCGCCTTCTGCACGCGCAGGTTTTTTTCGACGACAGGCAACATGTGCTGCTCTACGCGCTGCGTCTGTACTGTGCCAGCGTGTTCCGCGCTTTGCAGAGCGGTGGAATGGACGAACTGCGCTTGATCGAATATGAGCTATAGATTTATGAGAGTCATCGTTTTTTTTGATCTGCCGGTGCAGACGAGCGAGCAACGACGCGAATATGCGCAGTTTCGCAAACATTTGGTCAAGAGTGGCTTTGTGATGATGCAGGAATCCGTGTACTGCAAACTGGCGCTCAACATGTCCGTTGCAGGGGCGATCATGGAAAATGTTCGCCAGAACAAACCGCCCGAGGGCCTGGTGCAGATGCTTGTAGTTACGGAGAAGCAGTTCGCACGCATGGAATTCGTTGTGGGGGAGGCCTGCTCGGAGATCGTAGACAGTGATGAAAGGACGGTGTTTTTGTGAAACTTACGCATCCAATCTTTTCCGAGCCTATTTTCTTTCGGGAAAACCGCGTTCAAGTGCTCGCAGTCGAGGCGCCAGGGGCCTTTCGAAAGCTGGTTACAGAATTGACACGGCAAAGCGAGGGCGGCGAAGGCGCGTTCGTGCTCTCGTGCGACGATGTATGCCTTGATCCTGCTGAACATCTGCAAGTGATTTTTGACTATATCCACCCGCAGACGCTGGAAAAACGTCTCCTGAACAAAGCAATAGCGGCGCTATTGAAGGAAGCGCAAGAAGCGATGCCCGAGGAAACGTTTCAATTCGCGCGGGCGGTACAGATGTATCTTGGCCAATTGGCAGCGTTGGCAGACTATCCCGTTGCCTTCGAGCAAAGCGAGAACCTTCTGGATTTGCTCAAGGCCATGAACTTCCGCGTGGATCTGAGCGACCTGCCCGTTTGCGAGGCGTTGTATGAACGCATAGCGCTTGTTCATAACCTGGCAAAGAATCAGTGCTTTGTACTTGTCAACGCTCGCGCATATTTTTCTGCAGAAGAACTTACAAACCTCTACGCCATGGCGCGCTATCGCAAGATATCGCTGCTGATGATGGAATCCAGGATAGAAGGACCGCTTTCTGACGAGGATATCCGCCTCTTCGACGCCGATTTGTGCGAATTGACGCTTGATTCCGGGCAGGAGATCGAGTAAAATAAAGATGACCACTAAAACAGCACAGCGTTGAGTTGTGGCGCTATCTCTCAATTTGAGGTTTGAGAGTTGTGTTGTTTTAGATGGTAACCCAACGGTAGGTTCTTTCCCGGCGATGTGGTCACGGTTTGAGAGTTGTGTTGTTTTAGATGGTAACCCAACGCGGCTCTTCCATGTTCGAACTCACCCCCAGTTTGAGAGTTGTGTTGTTTTAGATGGTAACCCAACGACACGGCCTCGAAGGCATATAACGGCTTCGTTTGAGAGTTGTGTTGTTTTAGATGGTAACCCAACATAGTGCATGCTGACTAGAAAAATGCTAAAGTTTGAGAGTTGTGTTGTTTTAGATGGTAACCCAACAGAGTTTCGCGTAGAGGGATTCGCCGGTGAGTTTGAGAGTTGTGTTGTTTTAGATGGTAACCCAACGAAATCCAAGATACTCAATGCACGTCATTCGTTTGAGAGTTGTGTTGTTTTAGATGGTAACCCAACAATGAGGGTGTAGAGTTGCGTAAGATCGACGTTTGAGAGTTGTGTTGTTTTAGATGGTAACCCAACATCGGCGTTCCCCGGCCCGACCGCCAGAAAGTTTGAGAGTTGTGTTGTTTTAGATGGTAACCCAACTGCTCACCGACCCGCCGTATGGAATAAACTGTTTGAGAGTTGTGTTGTTTTAGATGGTAACCCAACCGACGCGATTGGATTCCGAATGAAACCAGAGTTTGAGAGTTGTGTTGTTTTAGATGGTAACCCAACTTTGCGTGCGGTGATTACGATTGCCAATATGTTTGAGAGTTGTGTTGTTTTAGATGGTAACCCAACGCCAGATTCGGGACGACGTGCTGTTCCATCGTTTGAGAGTTGTGTTGTTTTAGATGGTAACCCAACTGGCGCAAATTCTCCGGCGAATTCGAGATAGTTTGAGAGTTGTGTTGTTTTAGATGGTAACCCAACCGCACAGCGCGCCCCACACCCCCGCACAGTGTTTGAGAGTTGTGTTGTTTTAGATGGTAACCCAACAAGAACTTCCCCGGCAGACAGTCACCATAAGTTTGAGAGTTGTGTTGTTTTAGATGGTAACCCAACCCGACCTATTGCAAAATAGGTCGATATATGCGTTTGAGAGTTGTGTTGTTTTAGATGGTAACCCAACATCGGCGTTTCCCGGCCCGAGCGCCAGAAAGTTTGAGAGTTGTGTTGTTTTAGATGGTAACCCAACTTTGGCCCCGCGGATGTAGACGCGCTCTATGTTTGAGAGTTGTGTTGTTTTAGATGGTAACCCAACCCTCTAACCAAATTCATGGCTAGGCGCTACGTTTGAGAGTTGTGTTGTTTTAGATGGTAACCCAACTTTTCTGAGTTCAGCTATGATATAGATGAGGTTTGAGAGTTGTGTTGTTTTAGATGGTAACCCAACATCCCTCCTTTTACAGTCCCTGTTTGTCCAGTTTGAGAGTTGTGTTGTTTTAGATGGTAACCCAACGTGGAGAGGCGGAATGAACGCCTACAGACGGTTTGAGAGTTGTGTTGTTTTAGATGGTAACCCAACACGACAGCGGCGAACAGCAATCGTCTGGCTGTTTGAGAGTTGTGTTGTTTTAGATGGTAACCCAACTCGCTCGTTCCACTCCATCAACAGGGCCTCGTTTGAGAGTTGTGTTGTTTTAGATGGTAACCCAACCCGTGGCTGCGAGGGCAGGTGTTTCAGGGCAGTTTGAGAGTTGTGTTGTTTTAGATGGTAACCCAACGTTTGTATTCCTCCGTCTCGCCGAGCATCAGTTTGAGAGTTGTGTTGTTTTAGATGGTAACCCAACGTAGCCATATCCGACATCCGGGAAATACAGGTTTGAGAGTTGTGTTGTTTTAGATGGTAACCCAACTTTGCCCTCCCGGTGTTCTCCCAGGTCGCGGTTTGAGAGTTGTGTTGTTTTAGATGGTAACCCAACGTTTCGGTGTCTACGCATGGGTCCGTACAAGTTTGAGAGTTGTGTTGTTTTAGATGGTAACCCAACTAATCCGCCGTCTATGTCGCCCTGCGAAAAGTTTGAGAGTTGTGTTGTTTTAGATGGTAACCCAACCGCTGCGTCCGCTTCCGCGCGCTTCTGTGCGTTTGAGAGTTGTGTTGTTTTAGATGGTAACCCAACATGAAATACTCTGGGACGTATTCGTGCGGGGTTTGAGAGTTGTGTTGTTTTAGATGGTAACCCAACTAACTAGCGCATACACTACGGTGGAGAAAGGTTTGAGAGTTGTGTTGTTTTAGATGGTAACCCAACTACATAAGGCGCATACTCTACGTTACTGCCGTTTGAGAGTTGTGTTGTTTTAGATGGTAACCCAACTTTTATATTGACAATGATATAAATACATAGGTTTGAGAGTTGTGTTGTTTTAGATGGTAACCCAACCTGCTGCTGCGTCCATTCATAGCGAGTTTTGTTTGAGAGTTGTGTTGTTTTAGATGGTAACCCAACCGTCCACTTGTCGCCGCCGTTGATTATGGCGTTTGAGAGTTGTGTTGTTTTAGATGGTAACCCAACTAAAAAGCAGCCAGCTTGTGCCGCTTAACAGTTTGAGAGTTGTGTTGTTTTAGATGGTAACCCAACGAGGGATTGACAAAAGGGTGTTTTCTGTGGGTTTGAGAGTTGTGTTGTTTTAGATGGTAACCCAACAACTTTGAGTCGCAGCGCAGGGGCACCGCTGTTTGAGAGTTGTGTTGTTTTAGATGGTAACCCAACATCATTGAACAGTTGCAAGCACGCAAGGAGGTTTGAGAGTTGTGTTGTTTTAGATGGTAGACGGCCATGTTCGCGTGGAGGCCGACGGCGGAGGGGGCTCGTCTGGGTAGAGGGGGCGGCGTTGATTTCCCGGGCGCGACCGTCCGGATGCGCTCCGTTTCAGCGCGGCGTGCTGAAGGCAGGGCATGCTGCGCCCAGGCGCAGCGAGCTTTTTCGCCCTTTCGCGGGATGATGGAAGCGCAAAGAAGGCGCGGCGAGAGGCGGAGAGCGCTTCAGACGTGTGGGAGCTTCTGAAGGAAGCGTTGCAGGGCGGGGTTTTCGTTGTCTCTTCGCCAGGCGATCAGAATCTCTTCGGTTTCCTCCTTGCCGGAAAGGGGAACGAACACGACGTTCTCCGTGCCGATGTCCCAGGGGTGAGAGTATTTCGGCACGATGGAGATGCCCTCTTCCGCCGCCACCATCATCAGGATGCTTTCCATATCGTTTGAACGCAGGATGATGTTGGGCTGATAGCCCGCCCGCTGATAGAGGCTGATATAGAAGGCGTCGCCAAAGGAATTGCCGGTGCCCGAAGGAGACATGTAGAGGATGTTTTCCTGCTTGAGATCCCTGCGCGTAAGTTCGCTTCGCCGGGCGAGCGGGTGGTCCGCATAAAGCGCGACGCAAAGCGGCACATGCTCGACCACCTGCAGTTGAACCGCTTCTTCTTCGCGAATATTGGTGCTGTCCCAGGTGAAAATGACGTCGTATTCCCCGTTGAGCAGGCCGGAGGCCAGCATATCGGTATCGCAGCGATAACAGGAGACGAGCACGTTGGGGTACTCCTGATGAAAGCCGCGCAGATGCCTGGGAAGGTCGCTGTGCTCGTAGCCCTTGGTGTATCCCAGGCGCAGTTCGCCCTCCAGCCCGGTCGAGGCTTCGCGGATGCGCGTCAGCGCCATGTCCACGCGCCCGAGGATCTCCCGCGCCTCCTTGAGAAACACCTTTCCTTCGGGCGTCAGGGAAACGGGGCGGCTGTTGCGATCCAACAGCTTTGCCCCGACGTTTTCTTCGAGCGCGCGTATCTGTTGGGTGATCGCCGTTTGCGAAATATACTGAAGCGTGGCCGCCTTGGTAAAGCTTCCCGTGTCCGCGACGGATACAAAATACCGCAACTGATTCAGGTTCATCGGAGCCCACCTGCGCATTCCATAAGTTTTTCTTATTATAATATGCAAATGTTGAATTTGCAATCCTTTTCCGAACGATGTATAATAACCATGCCTTTGATAAGGCCGGCGCGGGAAGCCTTTTTCGCGTTGAAGTTTGCATAGCGGGAAATGCGTTTGAGCAGAAAGAGTAGCTGGGAGAAAATCTTCAGAGAGGCGCCGGTCGCTGCGAGGCGCCGTAATATCTCAGGGAAGTTCATTCTGCGAGCGGTGTGTTGAAACGACAGTAGGCACAACGGGTGCGACCGTTACATCGCCAGGACTTTTCAGCCTCGTCGGGCCGCTTCGGCGTAGAACCGGGCGCGACGGGCGCGAAGCCCGATGAGGCATGTGCCGCAAGGCGGATGCGAAACAGTGTGGTAACACGAGCAATTCGTCCCTGTATTTGGATACGGGGATTTTTTTCACGCTTTTTTCATCCTTCGCGGATGAAGAAATAGATACTTTGCTGGAGGTCAGAACCATGAAAAAGACGATCACTTTGCTGATGACCATCGCGCTGACGCTCGCCCTGTGCTGCGGCGCCTTTGCGGAAAGCTATTCTGTCGGCATCTGCCAGCTGATGGTGCACGATTCGCTGGATCAGGCCACGCAGGGCTTCAGCGCCGCGCTGACGGAAGCGATGGAAGCGGCCGGCCACACGGTGGATATTGATACGCAGGTCGCAGGCGACGCCAGCCTTTGCACCACCGTGGTCAACGCCTTCAACGCCAAGCGCGTCGATCTGATCATGGCCAACGGCACGCCCGCGCTGCTGGCCGCCGCCAATATGACGACCGAGACCCCGATCCTGGGCACCTCCGTCACGGACTACGCCGATACCTTCGCCGGCAACATCCCCGCCAATGTGACCGGCACCTCGGACGCCGTTCCCTTTGCGGAGCAGGCGCAGATGATGATCGACACATTGGGCCTTGCCCAGGGCGATCAGGTGGGCGTGCTCTACTGCACCAACGAGTCCAACTCCCTGATCCAGTACGAGGCCGTCAAGGCGCTGTTCGAGGAAAAGGGCATCGCCGTCAAGGCCTATACATTCTCTGAAACGACCGAGTTGCAGGCCGTGACCACGTCCATGGCCAACGAATGCAAGGCTGTGTACATCCCCTCGGACAACACCGTCGCCGCCAATGACACCATCGTCGGCACGATCTGCAACGAGAAGAACGTTCCCGTTTATACCAGCTATGGCGGGGCCATCTGCTATGCCAGCCTTGCCATCGACTATTACCAGCTTGGCTACGAGACCGGCCGGATGGCCGCGGACATTCTCCTCAACGGCGTTTCTCCCGCGGATATTGAGATCATGACCCTGACGCCCGCCGTCACTTACAACGAGGAACTCTGCACGCAGCTGGGCATCGAAATCCCCGCCAACTGAACGCGGGAAGAAAACTGAGATTGGAAGAAATACGATATGGCTTTCCTCTACGCACTGCCTGGCGCCATTGCGGAAGGGCTGATCTGGGGCCTGATGGGCATCGGCGTCTACATTTCCTATAAGATACTGGATATTGCGGATCTGACGGTAGACGGCTCGATCTGCACGGGCGCATGCGTGTGCGCGGTGCTCCTGGGCAGGGGCGCGCCTGTATGGGCCGGCGTGCTCGCGGCGCTTGTCGCGGGCGCGCTGGCCGGCATGGTCACCGGCCTTCTGCATACGGCGCTGGGTATCCCTTCCATTTTGGCCGGCATCCTCACGCAGCTTATGCTCTATTCCGTGAATTTGTGCATTCTCGGCGGCAAATCGCTGATTGCGGTCGATCCGAGGGCCAACGCCCTGTGGGTACATATGAGCGACAACCCGTCCTCCATCCTGGCGATGCTGATTCTGGTCACGGCGGTCATCCTCTGCCTGTGGCAGTTCTTTTACACGCAGATCGGCCTCACCCTCAAGTCCACGGGCGACAATCCCGATATGAGCAGGGCGCAGGGGGTCAATGTGAAACTGAACCAGGTCGCCGGCCTTGCCATTGCCAACGGCATCGTCGCCCTCGCCGGGGCGATGCTCGCGCAGTACAAGGGTTCTGCAAACATCAACGACGGCCGCGGAGCCATCGTCATCGGCCTTGCCGCCATCTTCATCGGCCTGTCCGTGTCCTTGAAGATCAAGCCCAATTTCGTAGTCAGCCTCATCGGCGTGCTGGGCGGCGGCGTGATTTACTACATCATCTACAACCTGGTCATCCTCATGGGCCTCAAGACGGACTATCTGAAGATGCTCTCGGCGATCATCGTGACCATCTTCCTCGCGGTGCCGTACTTAAAGGGCGAGTATTTCACCAGGCGCAGGCCCCTGCGGCCGCAGGAAACGGCGAAGGGAGGCGGGGCGGATGCTTAGGATTACGAACCTGCAAAAGACGTTCAACGCCGGCACCGTCAACGCCAAGACGGCGCTCAACGGCCTGAATCTGGAGATCAAAGACGGCGAATTCGTCACCGTGATCGGCGGCAACGGCGCGGGCAAGTCCACCCTGCTCAACGCCATCGCCGGCGTGTGGAAGCCGGATTTCGGTTCCATTGAGATCGACGGCGTGGATGTGACGCGCATGCCGGAGTACAAGCGCGCGAAATTTCTCGGCAGGGTGTTTCAGGACCCCATGAAGGGCACCGCGCCCGATATGGAGATCGCAGAAAACCTGGCCATCGCCTCCAAGCGCGGCGAAAGACGCCGTTTCGTGCGCGGCGTCAAGCGGTCGGATCGCGAAACGTACCGCCAGTTGCTCTCTTCGCTGGAACTCGGCCTGGAAAACCGCCTTTCCACCAAGGTGGGCCTGCTCTCGGGCGGCCAGCGGCAGGCCATCACGCTGCTGATGGCGACGATGAATCGCCCCAGGCTGTTGCTCCTTGACGAGCACACGGCGGCGCTCGACCCCAAGACGGCGGCAAAGGTGCTCGAACTGACGGATCAGATCGTTGAAAAGAACCATCTGACAACGCTGATGATCACGCACAACATGCGCGACGCCATCGCCCATGGCAACCGCCTGATCATGATGCACGAGGGAAATATACTCATCGACGTCTCCGGGGAAGAGAAGAAAAACCTTACCGTCGAGCATTTGCTCAGCCTGTTTACGCAGGCCAGCGGAGGCGGCGTTGTCAACGACCGCATGGTTCTGAACTGAAGCGCAGGGGGGAATGATAAACGTCGCGGTTCCGAGATCGTCGCATCTGCGAACCGCGACGCTGTTTTGCGCATCGAAACGAATGCGCGGCGACGCGGGCCAAACGCCGCCGCGTTCATTGCCCGCGCGGCAAAGAAAACCCCTGCGGAGGGATATATCTCCGCAGGGGTTTTGGCTCCCTTACCAGAAAGTGATACAATCTGGCGAAAAGGGAGAGGGGGTAAAATTCAGAGGAAAATTCCACCGTTTTTTACCCCGGGGTAAAATGGAGGGTGAATAAGACGGCATATCATTCAACACCCATCAAATTCAGTAGATCAAAGATAAATCTGCCCATACATTTTTCTACGATCTGGATACATAGGAACAAGACAAGCACAATAGAAATAACAGCATCAATCACACTAAATGCCCGCGATATGCCCAAATTCTGCATAGCATAAAGAGCAACAATATACACCGCTGATGTTCACCCCGGGGGGCATCAACGGTGTTTTCAATTCTATATGCGGAATTTCGGCAAATATACTTCCGCATTAAAACAGGCAAGATTTTGCAAAACCCCATTCCATATCGCTGTCGGACGCTCCTTTTGCAAGATGGCTTTCGGGTTTGCCTGGATCCCGTTCAGATTTCATTTGCGACGGCAAACACCCCACTGTCCCGGGCCCTGGGTCTCTCCCGGCGCGGCTACATTACGCCCGCCGACTCCCAGCCCACGATCTCCAGATCGTACGCCTCCCCGTTGTCGCTCATCGAGTACATGTAGACCAGAAAGGTGTAGTCGTGCTCCGGCGCCATCAGCTTGAACAGGTAGAACTCGTAAGTGGTCGAAAACGGGGAATCATAGGTCCAGTCGCCGCCATCCACATACTCCCATGAGTAGAGGTCGCTATGCAAAAGCTCCAGCGACGCGCCGGCCTCGTCCAGCCGAGAGGCCAGAAACGGCACATCGCCGTGCGCATCCATGTAGCCATAGGCGCCGTACAGGTCGGCCATCCCGCGAAGGATGCCCTCCGTGGTGAACTCGCCCACCGTGGTCATAAACCAATGCGCGTGCTGCCCAATATCCACGCCGTCAACGCTGTCGACGCGGGGATCGACGCTGCCGCCCAGCGGCAAACCCATGTCCACGCGCCGACTGCCATCCACCCATGCGTTCCACATCTCAAACAGCTCCCCGTCGGTAAAATCGGACGGGGACGCGGACTCGGCCACGGGCTCCCGGCTGCTGAGGTAGGAGAGCAGCACATAGCCCGTATACCCCTGATAGACGCACTCGCCAAACTCCTCGTTGACCTGATAGACCTCCAACCGGGTCCCCAGCGGTATCTTCGCCAGCCGCCGGGAACCGGTATCCGGATGCTCGCGCAGGGACACCCACTCCTCGCAGTTGACCACATACATCCAGCCGAGGTTGCGCCCCATTCCGTAGCCGTAGTAATCCTCGTACATGCCCTCCGCGGCGGCATGCATCCATGCCTCGCCGCCCGCGCCTGCGCAGATGCACAGCGCAACCAGCCATGCAAGCGCCCGCGTGAACCGCCTGAACACATTGCGCATCCCCATTCCTCCTCCATCGCCCCTCTGGGCAGGTATAATATAACAAGCCTATTATATAACATTTCGAATATATTTTCAAGACCGGACGGCCGGTTTTCGCGTCGGAGGAGGCATTGCAGCACGCGGCTTCTTCGCTGAATGCGCCAATACATGGAGAAGATATTTCATTACGGCGACGCATGGCAATGAGGCTTCGTTTGAATTCATCGTGGAAAAAGCGCCGGAATACATCTTTGTGATGGATCGCGACGCGGCGATTCAAACCGAAGGCGCGAAGCTCGCGCAGGAAATCATGGAAAACGAGCTGGTTATGACCACGGATGCCTACAAAAACGGCAACATCGTCTATCTGGCCCATCCTGCCGTGTGGTACACTGCCGAGGGTGGCATTACGGCGCTGGATATCATGCTGCAGGATCTGGAAGCGGAACTGCTGCAGTAAAAGCGCGCCGCTACAAATAGCGGACGGGGGATTTAAAGTGACGCCACTTTAAATCCCCTATTTTATCCTTATGACAATGCTGTTGCTGATAACTTATCCTCTGGGCCTTGGCGAGCATGGCAAAATCAAATCGTAACACCGTGTAACGATATAAAGCGTACACAGTGTTACGATTAAAAGCGTACACGGTGTAACGATATATCAGGGGTATTCATTTTTTGACGGGGAAAACGGCGGTCGAGTAGTCTAAAAAGCGACCTGCTACGCGGAAGGGGAGAAGGGATGAAATTGGGTTTTGCCAGGAACCAAACTAATCTTGCATAACAAAGCCTGAATTGGGCTGATTTTCGGACATATAAGCCCATATTCGCATCTCCAACACCCAAAAACTGCAAAATAAAAGAACTCCGACATTGTATCAACATCGGAGTCCTTTGGTGGCACCTCCATGGGGACTCGAACCCCAGTTTTCGCCGTGAGAGGGCGACGTCTTAACCGCTTGACCATGGAGGCTTATGGCAGCCGAACTAGGATTCGAACCTAGAATGAACGAGTCAGAGTCGTTAGTGTTACCGTTACACCATTCGGCTAAGCGCCAATCGAGCGCGTCGCACCCGACCGACAAGCGGTATTATATCAAATTGCAGGGGCATTGTCAAGCATTTTGCGTGTGAATTTTGTGTTTTCCCATTTTTCATGCGAACGAGCAGGGCAGAAAAGCGCTGGGAATGCTTCCGTTGCGGCGGACAGGATGGAAGGGAACGGGCGCGCCAGACTGCGCATGGCGGGGATGCAGACGGTGGGGCGAAGGGGAACGGCGGGACGGCAGCAGAAGGGGACAGGCGAGCAGGGCGAAGAGGGGTTCCCCATCCAGCAGCGCGACGCGACCACGGCGGGCGGAGGTAGGCGATATTTCAAGCCGCACAGAACAACAGCCATACGCAGCGCGGCGGACGAGGACAGGCGGGCCGGGTATGGGCGCGCCAGACTGCGCATGGCGGGGCTTTTTATGTTGTGGGCGGCGGGGCGGACAGAGCAAAGGCAGAAGGCGGGAAACCAGGTGTGTCGGGGCGTGGGCGGACGCGCCAGATATGGGTTTGCGCGATTTGGCGAGAGGGGGCATGCGGCGGGCCGCTTTGGAATTTGGGCGAAAAATACCGCGGAGGTATGCTCCGCGGCGGTTGCGCAAGGGCGTGTTATTCAAGATCGTCCAGGGTCGGGGGATTGCACCGGCTGCAGGCCTTGCCCATTTCAATGGCCTCGTAAAGGGCGAAAAATGCCGCGGAGGCATGCTCCGCGGCGATTGGCAAGGGCGCGTTATTCAAGATCGTCCAGGGTCGGGGGATTGCATCGGCTGCAGGCGCGCTTGCCCATTTCGATGGCCTCGTAAAGCGTGCGTTCGGGCGCGCCGGTCATGCCATAGCAGTCGCTTTCGGCGTGGTAACCCACAGAGCCGTCAAAGAAGTAGACGACGACGTCCCGGGCAAGTTCCATGCGCTCGGCCTCGTCCGCGGCGGCATCGGTAGACGCAGCCGCGGCGTCGGACGGTTCCTCCGCCTCCTCCGGCGCTGCGGAAGGCGTGAGAACGGGCACGACGGTGTCCGCCGCGCCGCAGCGTTCGCAGGGGGCATAGACCGCCTGATCGGCGTCCTCGCGCGACATCAGCGTAGCCTCGCCGTCAAAGTCGGGGCATTCGTCGCTGACGTGGTACACGGCCGCTTCATCGGCCCAGACCACGTCGGCGTTTTCCACGAGCGCGGCGGCCGGGGCGTCGCAGCGGGAACAGGGCTCAAAGCCTTCGGCTACGGATTCGGCCAACGTGTACGCCTGCGCGTTGCGCATGCCGGAGCAGTTCTGCGTGGTGTGATACCAGCTTCCCCCGGCCGTGTGGTAGACGGTAAACTCGCCCGCGGGCTTGGGCTCGACCGCCGCGTCCTCTCCGCCGGCGGGAGCCGGCGCGACGGCGGGCGCGGGCTGCGGCGTTGCCGCCGCGGCCTCCGGGGTTGCGGAGGGTTCGGCGTCGGCGCTTTCCTCGGGCGCGTCGGCGTCGTTCTCAGGAGCATCGGCGTTTTCCTCGGGCGCTTGTGCGGCGCTCGCGCGCGGCGTCGGCGTGGGGTAGGCCGTGGCTTCGGGCGAGGCGCCTTGCTCCGCATCGTCCCCGCGCAGCGCCGACTGGACCAGAGAAAGACCGGAAGCGGCCAGGCGCGCCGGTTCGGCCTGCGCATCGTCAACAGGGCCGATGGGACGCGTGGAAGCTTCAGGGGCGGAGGTCGCCTGCGCAGACGGCGTGGGCGAGGCGTCTGCCTCCGCGCCGGTTTCCGCGTCCTCGCGGGGAACCTCCTGCGCGTCATCGCGCGCGCCGCCCAGCAGGCCTTCGGCCCAGGCGCGCACGTCGCCTGCGAGGCGCACGCCTTCGTCGATGCCGTCGGCCGCCTTCGTCAGAAGGAAGTTGCCCGCCGAGCAGCCTACGGTGCGCATGTTGCCCATGGCGTCGCCGGCACGCTCCGAGAAGGTCTCCCAGGCGATCTGCGCGTCGGCGCGCACCATGGTGATAAAGTCGTTGGCGTCATCCTGGAACCGCTGCATGCCGGGGTTGGTGGTCGGCATGGTCAAAAGCGCCAGCACCAGGCCGGAAAAGACCAGCAACGTGGCCACGCTCCAAAGCAGCTTTCCGCCCACGCCGCAGCGCAGGCGGCGGTTCCAGATCAAAAACAGGCCCACCGGCCACAGCAGAATGGCCACCAATAGCGTCAACACCAGGTAGCCGTAGTGCGTGCGGCGCCTTCGCGCCGGCCGGGGCCGGGGCGTGCTGTTGTAGCTGGGGCGCTTTTGCGAACGCATCATGTAATTGCGGCCGCCCCTGCGGGCAAAGAGTTGGAGGCGGATTCGTTCTGTTTCGCGCATGGATTTCACCTGCCAAAGCCGTAAATTTCCTTTTATACAGATTCATTATAGCAGAATGCGCGCCAATACTCAAACGACAACATTGTGACGGAAAGATGATCACTTCCGAACGGCGCGGCGAAATACGGCGAAAAATTAACGCAGGAAACGGCAGGAAAAAGGGGGAACATGGAGAAAGAGTTAAGTTGGGTGTGATTGAGTTTATGGACGTATATCCAATAAAGTTCTGGAGGGAAAAGTATGAGTGTGGAACGCAATTTGCCCGTCGTTCGTGAGCGCAAACTGTCGATCCTCAAGGGCGATCCCGACCTTTGCGCCAAGCAGAAGAAGGCCGGAAAGCTCCTGGCGCGCGAGCGCGTGGCGCTGCTTCTGGACGCGTCGAGTTTTGTCGAACTGGACGTGCTCAACCAGGACGCCGGCGTGGTCACGGGCTACGGCCTGATCGACGAAAAACCCGTTTTCGTCTACGCGCAGGATTTCACCGTCAAGGGCGGCTCGGTCGGCGCGCAGCACGCCAGAAAGGCGTTGAAGGTCATGGATATGGCCGAAAAGACCGGCGCGCCGCTGATCGCCATTCTTGACACCGCCGGCGCGCGCCTGGACGAAGGCCTGGACGCCATGAACGCCTATGCCATGATGGCCGGCCGCGTGAGCGCGCTTTCGGGCGTGGTGCCGCAGATCGCCCTGGTGCTGGGCCAGTGCGGCGGCATCGCCTCGGCCATTGCCGGCATGAGCGACTTTGTCATCATGAGCAAGAATGGCCGCCTGTTCGTCAACGGCCCGCAGGTCGTTTCCGCGGTCGCCGGCAAGCAGATGGACCTGGAGGCCATCGGCGGCACGGACGCGTCCGTGCGCTCGGGCATGGCCCAGCTGACCGCCGACAGCGACGAGGAAGCCATCGCCCTGGCGCGCAAGATCGCCGCCATGCTGCCGGCCAACAACCTCGACGAGGCCGTAGACCTGCCCATGGACGACGCCAACCGCGAACTTGCGCAGTTTGAGACGATCGACACCGTTTCCGACGTGCGCGAGGTGCTGCGCGCCGTCGCCGACCTGGGCGATATTGTCGAACTGGGCGAGGAATTCGCGCCTTCCATGGTCACCGCGCTTGGCAAGCTCGGCGGGACGACCGTGGGCTTCATCGCCAACCAGCCCTCCAAGGACGAGGGTAGGCTGACCGTATACGGCTGCAAGAAGGCGGCGCGGTTCGCCTCCTTCTGCGATTGCTTCTCCATTCCCGTTATCACCGTGGTGGATTCGACGGGCATGAAGATTTCCACCGCCCCGCAGGGCGAGCTTTCCCGCGCCGGCGCGCAGCTTCTGTTCGCGCTGAGCGAGGCCTCCACGCCGCGCATCGCGCTGGTCACGGGCCAGGCCATCGGCATGAGCTATGCGGCCATGGCCTCCCGCGCCGCGGCCGATGTGGTCTACGCCTGGCCGGGCAGCGTCTTTTCCGCCGTGACCGCGCCCATCGCCGCGCAGCTTCTCTACGCGGACGAGATGAAGGACGCGGACGATCCCTATGCCAAGCGCGCCGAACTGGAACAGCGCTATATGGACGACGTGGCCGACGCGGTCAACGCCGCCAAACTGGGTTATGTGGACGACGTGATCGAGCCGGCGGCGACCCGCCAGATGCTCTGCGCCGCCGTGGAGATGCTCAGCGGCAAGCGCGAGGCCAAGCCGGCCAAGAAGCACGGCAATATGCCGCTGTAAGCAGAGGAGGGTCAGCATGAACATTTGGGGCGAATCCCTTTCTGTGATGGGCATTGGCCTGGTCATCGTCTTTCTCGGCCTGTTCATCCTCATTGCCTTCGTTTATCTGCTGGCTGTGGTCCTGAGCGACCACAAAAAGCAGGCCGAAGCAACGGACGTTCCCGCGGCTCCGGCCCCCGCGCCGGCTCCGGCCCCCGCGCCGGCGGCGTTTGCGGGCATTGACCCGCAGGTGGTCGCCGTCATCGCCGCGGCCGTCGCCGCGATGGACGCAAGCGGCAAGCCGCTGGCCATCCGCTCGATCCGCCGCTCGCCTGCCTGGAAGCGCGCCGCGCGCGCCGAGCAGGTCTACCGTTTCTGATTTCGTTTAAGAACCATGATTTAGAAGATTTTAGGAGGAACAAGTTATGCGCAAGTTCTCTATCACCGTAAACGGTCAGGCCTACCAGGTCGAAGTTGAAGAGATCGGCGGCGCGCCCGTGTTTGCGCCCGCGCCTGTTGCCGCTCCGGCGCCCGTCGCCGCTCCGGCTCCCGCCCCGGCTCCGGCGCCCGTCGCCGCTCCGGCTCCCGCCCCGGCGCCTGCCGCTGCGCCCGCCCCGGCGCCCGCGCCCGCTCCGGCGCCTGCCGCCGCGCCCGCTGCCGCCGCCGGCGGAGAACCGGTCAAGTCCCCGATGCCTGGCAACATCCTCGATGTGCGCGTCAGCGCTGGCCAGGCCGTGAAGAAGGGCGACGTACTGCTCATCCTCGAAGCCATGAAGATGGAAAACGAGATCCTCGCCGCCCGCGACGGCGTGGTCGCTTCCGTGGCGGTCGCCAAGGGCACGACGGTCAATTCCGGCGACGTGTTGCTGACCCTGAACTGACGCGTTCTTTGCGCGCCGGGCGGTTTGTCGGCCGCGCCGGCGCGCCCTGGCGCGCCATTTTCCAACGCCTGATCAGCAACCGGGAGGTTTATACATGTTTAAGAAAGTCAAGCGCACGCGCGCATTCGTGTGCCTGCTGCTGATGTTCTGCGTACTGTTCGTCTGGGGTTATGCGGAGAACGCCGCGCAGGCGCCTGTGGACGGCGCGGCTGAGGCTGCCGCTTCTGTGGAGGAGACTCTGGATACGCCCGCGCCCGAAGCGGATACCCTTGAGCGCGACCTGGCCGCCGCCAATGGCGATACGGATTTTGCCGGCGGCACCAAGCGCGTTATCGAAACGCAGGAGGGGGACGCGGGGGCGACGCAGATCGACTTTGTCAGCGGCATGGTGGCCATCTGGGAGTCCACCGGCCTGGCCAATGGCGACTGGCAACAGTATGTGATGATCGCCGTTGCCTGCGTGCTTCTCTACCTGGCCATCGCCAAGGGCTTTGAGCCGCTTTTGCTTCTGCCCATCGCCTTCGGCATGCTGCTGGCCAACCTGCCCCTGGGCGGCCTCATGGACGAGCCTTCGTTCAACTATTTTGCCACGCTTCAGGAAGCGCAGAAGTACGCCGCGCCCTACGGCAAGGAAGTGACCCTGGTCTCCAAGATGTTCTGGGAGGTCGGCGACCAGGTGTTCACCAGCGAATCCGCGGCGCTGGCCGCCGGGTTTGACGCGGCGCTGCCCACCTGCACGCGCTATTTCCGCGACCTGTATCAGGTGGCCAATGCCAACGGCGGATTGTTCTACTACCTCTATCAGGGCGTGAAACTGGGCATCTACCCGCCGCTGATCTTCATGGGCGTGGGCGCGATGACCGACTTTGCTCCCCTGATTGCCAACCCGAAGTCTCTGCTTCTGGGCGCGGCGGCGCAGCTGGGCATCTTCATCGCCTTCATTCTCGCTCGTCTGCTCGGCTTTACCTCGGCGGAGGCCAGCTCCATCGGCATCATCGGCGGCGCGGACGGCCCGACGGCCATCTTCGTCACCACCCACCTGGCGCCGCACCTGCTCGGCGCGATCGCCGTGGCTGCGTACAGCTACATGGCGCTGGTGCCGGTCATCCAGCCGCCCATCATGCGCGCGTTGACCACCAAGAAGGAGCGCTCCATCGTCATGCAGCAGCTGCGCCCGGTCAGCAAGCGCGAACTGGTGATCTTCCCCATCGCCGTGACGCTCATCGTCTCGCTGCTTCTGCCCTCGGCGGCCCCGTTGATCGGCATGCTGATGTTCGGCAACCTTTTGCGCGTTTCCGGCGTCACCGAGCGCCTGTCCAAGACCGCGCAGAACGAACTGATGAACATCGTCACCATCTTCCTGGGCGTCACCGTCGGCGCGACGACGAAGGGTTCCACCTTCCTCACGGCCGATACGCTCTTCATTCTCCTGCTGGGCGTCATCGCCTTTATGGGCGGTACCGCCGGCGGCGTGCTGCTGGGCAAACTGATGTGCAAGCTCACCGGCGGCAAGATCAATCCGCTCATCGGCTCCGCGGGCGTTTCCGCCGTGCCGATGGCCGCGCGCGTCTCCCAGAAGGAAGCGCAGCGCGAGAACCCCGGCAACTTCCTGCTGATGCACGCCATGGGCCCGAACGTGGCCGGCGTCATCGGCTCGGCGGTGGCGGCGGGCGTATTCATCGCCCTGTTTGGCTGATTCGTTCCGCTCCGCGCGGGGTATTAACACTACAAGGAGGTAAAGACCATGGCGAAGGTTTTGATTACCGATACCATTCTTCGCGACGCGCACCAGTCGCAGGCGGCGACCCGTATGCGTACGGAGGACATGCTGCCCGCCTGCGAAATCCTTGACAAGATCGGCTATTATTCTTTGGAGTGCTGGGGCGGCGCCACGTTTGACAGCTGCCTGCGCTTTTTGAACGAGGACCCGTGGGAGCGCCTGCGCAAACTGCGCAAGGCCCTGCCCAACACCAAGCTGCAGATGCTCTTCCGCGGCCAGAATATCCTCGGCTACAAGCACTATGCCGACGACGTGGTGGACGAGTTTGTGCGCCTGTCGATCAAGAACGGCATCGACATCATCCGCATTTTCGACGCCCTCAACGACGTGCGCAACCTGGAAACGGCCATCAAGGCCACCAAGAAATACGGCGGCATCTGCGAAGTGGCCATGAGCTACACCGTCAGCCCCGTGCATACCGAGGACTACTTTGTCAAGCTGGCGCAGGAGATCGAGGCCACCGGCGCGGACACCATCTGCATCAAGGACATGGCCAACCTGCTTCTGCCCTACGAGGCCTACAAGCTGGTCAAGCGCCTCAAGGAGAGCGTGAAGATCCCCATCCACCTGCACACCCACAACACCTCCGGCACGGGCGACATGACCCTGCTCAAGGCCATTGAGGCCGGCGTGGACATCGTCGATACCGCGCTGTCCCCGCTGGGCAACGGCACCTCGCAGCCGGCCACCGAGCCCCTGGTCGCCACCCTGCAGGGCACGGAGTACGATACCGGGCTGGATCTGAGCCTCATGTCCCAGGCGGCGGTGCACTTCCGCAAGGTCGCCGACAAGCTCAAGGCAGAGGGCTTCCTCGATCCCAAGGTGCTGTCCGTGGACATCAATACGCTGCTGTATCAGGTGCCGGGCGGCATGCTTTCCAACCTCATCAGCCAGCTCAAGCAGGCCAACGCTTCCGACAAGTTCTACGAGGTGCTTGCCGAGGTGCCGCGCGTGCGCGAGGACTTTGGCTATCCGCCGCTGGTCACCCCGACCAGCCAGATCGTCGGCACGCAGGCCGTGATGAACGTCCTTTGCGGCGAGCGCTACAAGCTCAACCCGAAGGAGTCTCAGGCCCTGATGCGCGGCGAGTACGGCCGCTTGCCGGCCCCGGTGAACGAGGAAGTTCGCCGCAAGGTCATCGGCGACGCCAAGGTCATCACCCATCGCCCCGCCGACGACATCGCGCCGGAACTGGAAAAGTACCGCAAGGAGATCGGCCAGTACATCACCCAGGACGAGGACGTGCTCACCTACGCGCTGTTCCCGCAGGTGGCCACCAAGTTCTTCGAGTATCGGCAGGCCCAGCAGCTCAAGCTGGACAATTCCCTGCTGGACAAGGAAAACCACGTCATGCCCGTGTAATGGCAGGCTTTCCTGCGCGGCCCCGCGCCCTTTCGCGCGGGGCCGCGCTTTGTTGACAAAGCGGATGGGCGGCCAGAGCGCTCCAGGCCGCAAAACAGGCGCGCAGCCCTGCGGGCGGGGAAATCCGCAAAAGCGCAAGCCGCCGCGGGCTTTCCTCCACGGCAGGCGCAAACCGCCTTCTCCCATCGTTGGAGAAGGCGGTTTTGCCTTTGCGGGTTTCGCCCTGTCTCTGTCCGCCCCTTTTGCGCGGGGGTATATGGAGGCCGGCGCCGGTATGCCAAAGGGGAGGCCCCACGTCCTTTCGCGCGGGGTTCATATTGGTTGAGGTGATAAAGCGAGCACCACAGACTGGCCCCGCGTCCTTTCGCGCGGGGTTCATATCCCGTTAACGTCCATGCTGTATAATATAGGCAGACTGATTGGGAGGGAAACCATGGCAAAAACCTATTCCGCCACCGACATCCAGGTGCTCGAAGGCCTCGACGCGGTGCGCATGCGTCCGGGCATGTACATCGGCTCTACCGGCTCGCGCGGCCTGCATCACCTTATTTGGGAGATCGTCGATAACGCCATCGACGAGGCCTCCAACGGCTACGCTACGGAGATTGCCGTGACGCTGAAAAAGGACGGCTCCTGCGAGGTGACGGACAATGGTCGTGGCATCCCTGTGGACATTCACCCGCAACTGGGCGTGTCGGGCGTGGAGGTCGTCTATACGCAACTGCACGCCGGCGGCAAGTTCAACAACAAGAACTACGCCTATTCCGGCGGCCTGCACGGCGTGGGCGCATCGGTGGTCAACGCCCTCTCCGAGTGGGTGACGGTGGACGTGTTTCGCGATTACAGCCATTATTTCATCCGCTTCGAGTCCTATGAGGATAGAAAGACCGGCAAGATCGTTTCCGGCCACGCGGTCGCGCCGCTGGAGAAGGTGGGAAACACCCGCAAGCGCGGCACGCAGGTGTGCTTCAAGCCCGATCCGCGCGTGTTTGAGGATACGCGCTTCAATGGCGATACCGTGCGCCGCCGCGTGCGGGAACTGGCCTATCTCAACCGCGGCGTGCGCTTTGTGTTCATGGACGAGCGCGAAAAGGACGAGGCGCGCCGGCGCCGCGAATATTGCTACGAGGGCGGCCTGGCCGACTTTGTTCGCTATTTGAACACGGACAAGAACACCCTCACCGAGCCGATCACCTTTGAAGGGCGGCGGGACGGCACGCTCCTGCGCGTTGCCATCCAGTATACGGATTCCTACACGGAAAACATCTATTCCTTCGTCAACAACGTGCCCACCGGCGAGGGCGGCACGCACGAAACCGGCTTCAAAGCCGCCGTCACCAAGGCCTTCAACGATTACGCCCGCCGCGTGGGCCTGCTCAAGGAAAAGGACAACAACCTTTCCGGCGAGGATTTTCGCGAGGGCATGACCGCCGTGGTCTATGCCGGCGTGCAGAAACCCCAGTTCGAGGGCCAGACCAAGGGCCGGCTGGGCAACACCGAGGTGCGCCCCATCGTCGAGGCCATCTGCCTGGAACAGCTGTCCATGTATCTGGACGATCTGAAAAACCAGGAGGTCGCCCAGCGCATCGTCGAAAAGGCGGTCAAGGCCGCCAGGGTGCGCGAGGCGGCGCGCAAGGCCCGCGACGTGGCCAGGCAGAAAAACCAGCTTGAGGCCGCGCCGCTGGTGGGCAAGCTTTCCAGTTGCACCGGCCGCAACTGGAGGGAGAACGAACTGTTCATCGTCGAGGGCGATTCCGCCGGCGGCAGCGCCAAGCAGGGCCGCGACCGGCGCTTTCAGGCCATCCTGCCCCTGCGCGGCAAGCCCCTCAACGCGGAAAAGAAGCGCATCGACCAGGTGCTGGCCAACGAGGAGTTCCGCTCCATCATCACGGCGCTGGGCACCGGCATCGGCGAGGATTTCGATATTTCGCACCTGAAGTACAACCGCGTCATCATCCTTTCGGACGCCGACCAGGACGGCGCGCATATCCGCGCCATACTGCTTACCTTCTTCTTCCGCTATATGCGCGAACTGGTGACCGACGGCCACGTCTACATCGGCATGCCGCCGCTGTACTGCGCCAAAAAAGGCGCGGAGCACATCTACTGCTTCGACGACAAGGAGCTGGCGCGCGCGACGAAAAAGCTCGGCCGCGGCTATACGGTGCAGCGCTATAAGGGCCTGGGCGAGATGAACCCCGAGCAGCTTTGGGAGACCACCATGAACCCCAACGGCCGGAAAATGGTACAGGTGACCATCGAGGACCTTGCCGAAGCCGAACGCCGCGTCACCGTGCTGATGGGCGACAAGGTGGAGCCGCGCCGCGAATACATTCAGGAATACGCCAACTTCAACCATGTGGACGATTTTGAGCCGGTTCGGGAGGGAGAGTAAGGCATGGCGGGAAGGAAAAAGGACGATAAAATCATCTTTTCCGAGCAGATCGTGCAAAAGTCCATGGAAGAGGTCATGCACGATTCGATGATGCCCTACTCGGAATATGTCATTCTCGAGCGCGCCCTGCCGCGCGTGGAGGACGGCTTAAAGCCCGTGCAGCGGCGCATTCTTTATACCATGCACGAACTGGGCAATACCGCCGACAAGCCGCACCGCAAGTGCGCCCGCATCGTCGGCGACTGCCTGGGCAAATTTCACCCCCATGGCGATATCAGCGTCTACGACGCCCTGGCGCGCATGGCGCAGCCTTTCGCGATGCGCGCGCCGCTGGTGGACGGCCATGGCAACTTCGGCTCGATCGACGGCGACAGCCCGGCGGCGATGCGCTATACCGAGGCGCGCATGACCGAGCTTGCCCAAGTGCTTTTGCAGGACATCGACAAGGACACCGTGGGCTTCCACCTCAATTTTGACGATACGCAAAAGGAGCCGGACGTGTTGCCCGGCCGCTTTCCCAACCTGCTGGTCAACGGCGCCAACGGCATCGCCGTGGGCCTGGCGACCAATATCCCGCCGCATAACCTCGGCGAAGCCGTCGCCGCGACCGTGGCGCAGATTGAAAACCCGGATATTACCACCGAGGAACTGATGCGCTTTATTCCCGCGCCGGATTTCCCAACCGGCGGCGTACTGGCCAGAGACGACGAACTTCTCGAAGCCTACCGCACCGGCCGCGGCAGGCTCAAACTGCGCGCGAAGGTGGAGATCGAGCCGGCCGCCAACGGCAAAACGCTGCTGGTCATTCGCGAGGTTCCCTATCAGGTCAACAAATCGGCGATGCTGGAAAAGATATTGCGCCTCAGCGAAGAGAAAAAGTCGCTGCTTTCCGGCATCAACGATATTCGCGACGAATCCGACCGCCAGGGCATGCGCGCGGTGATCGAACTCAAGCGCGACGTCGATCCGCAGAAGGTGCTCAACGTCCTTTACAAGTATTCCGATCTGCAGGTCACCGTCGGCGTCAATATGGTGGCCATCGCCGACGGAAAGCCGGTGCAACTCGGCCTCAAGGCGCTCATCGGCCACTATATCCGCCACCAGAAGGACGTCGTCGCCCGCCGCACCCGCCATGAACTGGAACAGGCCGAGGCCCGCGCGCACATACTGGAAGGGCTTATCGTCGCCGTGGACAACCTGGATGAGGTCATCGCCCTCATCCGCGGCAGCAAAACGCCTCGCGAGGCCCGCGAAAAGTTGGCGGCGCGCTTCAGCCTTACCGAGATACAGGCGCAGGCGATCCTCGATATGCGCCTGCAGAGGTTGACCAATCTGGAGATCCTCACCCTGCGCAAGGAATATGCGGACCTCGAAAAGCGCATCGCCCACTTGAAGGGCATCCTCGCCAGTGAGAAAAAACTGATGAACGTCATTCAAAAGGAGCTTGAGCAGATCGGCAACCAGTACGCCGATGCGCGCCGCACCAAACTGGTGGATTCCTTTGACGACATTGTCATCGAGGAAGAGGCGCCGGTGGCGGACGAGGCTACGGTGCTCATCACCCGCGCCGGCTTTGTCAAGCGCTTTGCGCGCAGAAATTCGGAAAAGGCGCTGGAGGGCATGGAAACGCCGCGCGCGCGCTTTGAGGTCATGACCGACGAAAAGCTGCTTTTCCTCACAGACGCCGGCAATTGCTACGCCGTGGGCGTGGCGCAGATTCCCGAGTGCCGTCCGCGCGATCGCGGGCTGCCGCTGGGCGGCCTGCTGGCGGGCCTGGAAACGGACGAGCGCCTCGTCGATGCGCTTGCGCCGGGCCGCGACTGGGCGGGGGAGATCGTGCTGATGACTGCGGGCGGCCTTGTCAAGCGGCTGGCCGTCGCCGAACTCAATGTGCGCAAGGCGCGCTATGCTGCCCTGACGCTGCGCGCCGGCGACCGTCTGGCGGCGGTGGTCGCGCCCGGCCAGGAAGGCGATCTGCTGGCGGTGACCAGGCAGGGCATGGCCATCTGCTTTGCAGTGGCGGATGTGAGCGTGCTTGGCCGCACGGCGGCGGGCGTCAAGGGCATACAGCTCGCTCCGGGCGACGCCGTAGTTGCCTGCCTCGCCCACAGTGGCGAGGGCGAGGCGCTGCTGATCACCGACCGCGGCTATATGAAGCGCTGCCTGTTGCTCGATTTCGACCGGCAGGCGCGCGGCGGCAAGGGCCTCAAGGCCATTACTTTCCTCAAAAACGGCGCGAACGGCGAGGCCGTCGTCGCCGCCCTGGCGGTGCGCATGCCCTATGCCTTTACGGTGTTCCAGAAGGGCGGAGCGCAGACGACCTTCAACACCGAGGAGATCGCCATCGAGACTCGCGCCGGCAAGGGGCAGCCCTATGTGCTCGCCGTCATGGGAGATACGGTGGAGGACGTTGTTTGCGCGCCGGCGCAGAAAGAAACGTAGGGGGCGCGGCGCCCAGGGCGTTGCAACAAGGATAGAAGAAAACCTGACGCGCGTTTGCGTTCGCTCACGGCCGGCATGGGCTATGCCGCAAGCCGGGCCGGCGGTGCAAGCGCGCGTTTGCATGCGTGCAGGGGATCGCCGGCCGGGCGCGGGCGGAAGCGCGGCGCGGGACCTCGATGCAGGAGGCCGCTTCTTCGACGAAACACGGGGCGACCGGCGCGCATCGGGCGCGTTTGGCGGCCTTGTTGGCGCGAGCGGGTCGGAAGAAAAAAGCGCTTCCTCTCCCTTGTGGAGCGGGAAGCGCTTTTTTGCGGCGAAACGGCCTTAGCGGCGCAATTCCTTGCGCAGGATAAACTCTGTGAACATGCCGAATAGGGTCACGGCGAGGATCTGCATAAGGATGAGCACGACTTTGAGGAAGGTACTGGAAACGGTCAAAAAACCGTAGCCGAACAGGCCGGCGACAAGGCTGCCGATGAGCAGCTGCCGCCCGAAAAGGTATTGGCCGCGCTTCCAGGCGGCGGGGCTGGACAGCGTGCGCACCGTGCGAAAGCCGATCAGCTTGTTCTCCGGCTTGGGGCGGCCGACGAGATAGCAAAGCGCCATCAGCAGCACGAAGGCGGGGAAGATAAAGGCGATGATGTAGGAGCCGAGGGGGTATTGCATGGCGGATTCCTTTCCAACAAAAGCGGCGTTTAGAACGCGGCGCACCCGACGAGGGGTGCGCCGCGCAAGGTGACGTTCGGGATTAGTCGAGCGTCATGGTGCTGAGCACATCGTTGAAGAACACGCTCTGCTCCTCGACGAAGGCGGTGGTGTCGGCGGCGTTCATGTAATGGACGATCATGCCGCGCTCGGCGATGAAGTCCTGGAACTCCTGGGTAGCGGCGGCCTCTTCGAGGGCGGCGCTGAGCTTATCGACGATGGCCTGCGGGGTGTCCTTCGGAACAGCCAGGGCGCCCCAGCCGCCGATGACGACGTCAATGCCGCACTCCTTGAGGGTGGGGATGTCGGCGAAGGAAACGCTGTCGCGCTCCTCGGTCATGAGGGCGAGCACCTTGAGCTTGCCGGCCTCGACGCCAGCCTGGACCTCGCCGGGGTTGACGGTGACGGCGTCAATGTGGCCGCCCATCAGGGAGGTCACGGCAGAGGCAGCGCCGTCGTAGGGGATGTGGTTGAACTGCGTGCCGGTGGCTTCCTCGATCATCGTGGCGGCAATGTGCCAGATGGAGCCCGTGCCGGAGTTGCCGATGGTGACCTCGCCCGGATGCTCAAGCGCGTAGTTGATAAAGTCCTCCACGCTGTTGAAGCGATCGTCGCTGGAATTGACGGTCAGGGCGGCGGGAACCTCGGTCATGCGGCCGATGAAAGCGAAGTCCTCAGGAACGATGTCGGAAATGCCGAGGATCTCCTGCATGACGACCTCAACGGGAATGTAGCACACGGTGTAGCCGTCGGGCGCGGAATTGCGGGCATAGGTCATGCCGACGCTGCCGGAGCCGCCGGAACGGTTCTCGACCAGCACGGTCGCGCCCAGCGCGTCCTCAATGCCGGTGGCGATGATGCGGGAGGTCATATCGGAAGCTCCGCCCGCGTCGTAGGGAACGATGATGTGGATCTCGCGCTCGGGATAATTCGCGGCCGCGTCCTCAGCATAGGCGAAGGGCACCAGCAGCATGGTCAGAACCATCAGTACAGAAAGCACCTTTTTCATGAAAGTCTCCTCCTTCTATTTTTGTGCCCGCGGGCGCGGGCGCAAATCCAAACAGGGTTCAGGGTCATTCGTCGTGCGTGAGCAGGTCGCTCTTCTTGTTGCGGAACTCCGCCACCAGGCTGACGGTGATGACCACCACGGCCGCGATCAACAGGCCCAGGGCAATGGGGCTCTTCACCAGGCCGCCCAGGCCGCTATTGATGCGGATGGACTGCAACAGGTTCTGCTCGATCATGTCCGCAAGCACAAAGACGAGGATGGTCGGCGCCAGCGGGATATCCAGCTTTTTAAGCACATAGCCGATCACGCCGGAAACGAGCATTACGATGATGCCAAAGACGTTGTTGTCCACCGTATAGGCGCCCATCATGGCCACGATCAATACGATGGGGTAGAGCAGCTTGTTGGGGATGCTGGCGAGTTTTGCCCACGCGCCGGCGAGCGGCATGTTGAGAATCAACAGAATGACGTTGCCCACGAACATGCTGGCGATGGTGCCCCAGATGACGTCCGGGTTGGTGATAAACAACGTCGGGCCGGGGGTCATGCCGTGCATCATGAACGCGCCCATCAAAATGGCGATGGTCGGCGAGCAGGGAATGCCCAGCGTGAACAGCGGGATCATGGCGCCGCCAACATAGGAGTTGTTGGCCGTTTCCGGGCCGGCCACGCCTTCGGGCATGCCGGTGCCGAACTTTTCAGGATGCTTGGAGAGGTTCTTCTCCATCGAGTAGGAGATCAGCGCCGGGACGGCCGAACTGGTGCCGGGAATCAGGCCCATGAAGAAGCCCAGGAAGCTGCCGCGGATGATGGCCATGACCGTGGGCCGCACCTCTTCCGGCTTGAGCTTGGAGGAATTGACGGCCGTGGCTTTGCCGGTGATATTCAGGTTTTCCATGCCCACCAGGATCTCGCTCAGGCCGAAAAGACCCATCGAGAGCGTGACAACGTCCATGCCGCTGACCAGTTCGTTCAGGCCGTAGGCGTAACGGATGGTGCCGGAAACCGGGTCCATGCCCACCATGGCCAGGGAAAGGCCGATGCACACCGCCACCAGGCCGCGAATGAGCGATTTGCCCATCAGGCCGATGACCATCGACATGCCGAACACCAGAAGCGCGAACTGCTCGCTGGGGCCGAAGCTCAAGGCAAAGTCCGCCACCATCGGGCCGAGCAGCGCCAGGCCCAGCGTGGAGATGATGCCGCCGACGAAGGAACCCAGCGCGGCGACTTTTAGCGCAACTCCGGCTCTGCCCTGCTTTGCCAATGGGTAGCCGTCCATACAGGTGATGACCGAGGCGGCTTCGCCGGGCGTGTTGATCAATACGGAAGTGATCGTTCCGCCGTACATGCCGCCGTAGTAGATGCCGCACAGCATGATGATGGCGGTGACCGAATCCAGCCCGTAGCTGAGCGGGATCAGCAGGGCCGTCGCCTCACTGGGGCCGATGCCCGGCAACACGCCCACCAGCATGCCCACCATGCAGCCGATAAAGCAGTAAAGAATGTTGGTCGGGGTAACGGCAATGCTCAAGCCCTCGACCAGATCCAGCAAAGATTCCAACATCGACGTTCCCTCCTATCAGAAGCCCCAGCCGTTTACCGGTACGGGCACGCTGAAGCCGATTTTGAAAATGCCAAAGACGATGGCCGTCGCAATCACGGCATAGAGCAGCGCCTTCCACCACGGATAGGAGCGGATGAACAGTATAAACAGAAGCAACGTGCTGGCGATGCAGAAGCCCGTGTAATGCACGATGAGGATGAACGCCAGAATGGCCACCACCGTGGAAAACACGTTGAACAATTCCTTGCCGCCGGGGAAAGCGTCGCCCAGCGCGATTTTGTCTTTGAAGATCGACAAAAGCGTATACGCGATGCCCGCGATGACGGCAAGGATCGCCACCCAGCGGGGGAAGAAACCCGGGCCCACGCCGTACTGGTTATAGTATGGGTACTTGAACGATTCGATGAGGTAATAGACGCTGTAGAGCGTAAAGAGAATGCCCATGATCATGCCGGCATTCAATTTTTTGACGCCATCAAATGATCGTTTCATAGCGGCAAGTCACCCCTTTTCGCGGACGCCGCCGCGGGACGCTTTTCGCGCCCGGCGGCGTTTCGCGTAAATTATGAATTAGATTCATGGATGCTGAACGGCTATATAGATATTAACATTTGTGGCGGGAAATGTCAAGGGCTGAAGCGGTTAAAACTTTTACGCGTATATCACAAATCTGACGCTGCGCCGATGCGCGAGGCTTCGAGGGCCTGGGCGCGCAGCTGCGCGGCGGGGAGTTGATGGGCGTTGGCGATCAGAACGCTGCAAACCCTGGCGATCATTTTGGCGTAATCCTCCAAAAGCTCGTCGCGCATGCTGATGGTCGTTCCGGAAATGCTGACCGCGCCGCAGGGGTAGCCGCTGCCGTCGCGAATGGCGACGGCCACGCATTTGACGCCGAGGGTTTCTTCCTCGCGGTCGGTGGCGTAGCCGCGCGCGCGAATGGCGGCGCACTCCTGTTCGATGCGCGCGCGCGTGGTAATGGTATGCGGCGTGATGGCCGGAAGCCCCCAGCGCTTGAGGACGGCCTCGAATTCGTCATCGGGCAAGTAGGCGAGCATCGCCTTGCCGCAGCCGGTGCAGTGCAGCGGCAGCCGCTTGCCGGCCACCGAGTAGTTGCCGATGCGGATGCTGGGATAGACGCCCTCCAGATAGAGCACCTGGCCGTCCACATGGCTGGTCAGGTAGATGTTTTCCCCGGTTTTGACCTGCAACTCTTCCAGAAACGGCAGCGCATACTGGATAACCGGCATGGAGGTGCGCAGGTTGTAGCTGAGGGTCATGACGTTGTAGCCGAGCTGGTAGGTCTGCGAATTGTGCGAATACAACAGGTATCCGCGGCTTTCCAGCGTGCGGATCAGGTTCAGCGCCGTGCTCTTGGGCAGGCCGAGATGGCGGCTGATCTGCGAAAGGGTCAGCTCGCGCTGCACGGGCGTGAAGCATTCAAGGATGCCGATGGCCTTGAGAACAGAGTTGACCAGCGCGCCGCTTGCGGCGCAGGCATCGTGTTCCGACGTTGATTTCATACAAATACAAGTCCTTCCTCATCGTTTGATCGTGGGCGTCGTTTGCGCCATGGCCGCACAAGGACGCCGCTTTGCCTTTGCATGTGCAAGTTCCATTATAAACCGTTCAGCGATACAAAACAACTACAAATTTTCCAGACAGATATTTTTGGCCGGCGCAGGCGCCGCAAACGGCGAATTCCACGCCGCATTCGTATTGACAAAGCGCCGGGATTGTTATAAAATGTAAAATGAGCGGGATTTAGGATTGCTGAACAAACGAACACAATCTATAAGGCACGAACGGCATCGGGCCTTGCCGTCGTGCGCGGAAAGGATGTTTTGCATGAAGAAGCTTTACGGTGTGATTACGGCCATGACGACGCCGTTTGACGAGCAGGGTAAGCTGGACCTGGAAGCGATGCGCGCGCAGACCGAGTTTCTCATCGAAAAGGGCGTAAACTGCCTCTACCCCTGCGGAACCACGGGCGAAATGTTCCTCTGCAGCGAGGAGGAGCGCAAGGCCATTGCCGAAACCGTGGTCAAAACCGCGGCCGGCCGCGTGACGGTGTTTGTGCATGTGGGCGCCATGACGCAGGAGGAGACCATCCGCCTGGCCCGCCATGCCGAAGCCATCGGCGCGGACGGCATCGGCGTGGTGACGCCCACCTACTTTAACGTGGACGACCGCGCCATGGCCGAGTATTACAAGGCCATTTGCAAAAGCGTGTCGCCGGATTTCTCCGTTTACGCCTACGCCATTCCCCAGCTTGCGCACAACGGCCTGAGCTGCGAGGCGCTTGAACAGGTCTGCGCCGAGTGCCCGAACATGGTCGGCATCAAGTTCAGCCTTGCGGACATGACCCAGCTGCTCAAGTATCAGCGCGTCAACGGCGGCAAGTTCTCCGTCGTATTCGGCGCGGACCACCTCTTCCTCTCCGCCCTGGTGATGGGGTGCGACGGCACGGTGTCCGGCTGCTCCGGCCCCTTCCCGGAGCCATTTGTGGAAGTGTATAAGAAGTACCTCGCCGGCGACCTGGCCGGCGCGCGCGCCGCGCAGGACAAGGCCAACGACCTGGTGTGGCTGATGAAGAGCGGCGCGGATATGTCCATTTTCAAGAACATACTCACCATGCGCGGCATTCCCGGCGGGCACATGCGCCGGCCGCTGCTGGATCTGAGCGAGGAGGACGTCGCCGAACTGCGCAAGGCCGTCGCCAAGTACATCTAAGGCGCGGAGGGGAAAAGACGTATGGAAAACGAGGTTCAGCGCAACTGTTTTGACGCCATCGCCGAAGTGGGCATCGTGCCGGTAATCAACATTCCCCGGCCGGAACTGGCCGCGCCGCTTGCAAAAGCGCTGCGCGCGGGCGGTATTCCCATTCTGGAGGTCACGCTGCGCAACGATACGGCCCTGGAATCGCTGCGGCGCATCAAGGCCGAGGATCCCGCCATGCTCGCCGGCGCGGGCACGGTGCTTACCTGCGCGCAGGTGGACGACGCCCTCGCCGCAGGCGCGGATTACATCGTCACGCCGGGGTTCAATCCCAAGGTGGTATCCCACTGCCAGGCGGCCGGCATACCGGTGCTGCCCGGTTGCGTGACGCCCACCGAGATCGAGGCGGGCCGCGAGGCGGGCCTCCGCCTGTTCAAGTTCTTCCCATCCGAGCAGCTTGGCGGGGTAAAGACCATCCGCGAACTGTGCGGTCCTTACCGGGACGTCCGCTTCGTGCCCACTTCGGGCATCACCCTGGCCAACATACCCGCTTACCTTTCCTGCGAGCGCGTGGCCGCGGTGGGCGGAAGCTGCATGGCCCCGGCCGCGCTGGTGCAGGCCGGGGAATGGGCGGGGATCACCGCCCTGTGCCGCGAGGCGGTGCGCGCCTCGCTGGGCTTCCAGATCATGCACGTCGGCATCAACGGCGGCCGCGACGACGGCGAAGCCAACGCCCGCCGCCTGGCCGAAATCTTTGATCTGCCTTACCTTCCCGGCGGCAGGTCTGATTTCGCCGGTACGGCGGTGGAATGCTGCAAGGAGGCGTTCCCCGGCGAAAAGGGCCATATCGCCATTGGCACCTACAGCGTCGAACGCGCCGCAGCCAACCTGCGCGCGCGCGGCGTGCGCCTGCGCGAAGAGTTTAAGAACGTAGACGCGCAGGGCCGGCTCATCGCCGTGTATCTGGAGGAGGAGATCGGCGGCTTCGCCATCCATCTGCTCAAACGCAACTGAGATCAATCAAGGAGGAAACGTCATGAAAAAGATCATGAACGCGCCGGAGAACTATACCGACGATATGCTCCGGGGCATCTACGCCGCGCATGCGGATTGCGTCAAATGCACCGCCGACGACCTGCGCTGCTACTGCATTGCCAAAAAGCATCCCGGCAAGGTCGCCATCATCACCGGCGGCGGCACGGGGCATCTTCCCCTGTTCCTGGGCTATGTGGGCGAGGGCATGCTCGACGGCTGCGGCGTGGGCGGCGTGTTCCAGTCCCCGTCGGCCGAGCAGATTTTCAACGTCACCAAGGAAGTGGAAAATGGCGCCGGCGTGCTCTATCTGTACGGCAACTACACCGGCGATATCATGAACTTCGACATGGCCGCGGAGATGTGCGAACTGGAGGACATCGAAACGCGCTCCATCGTCGGCGCGGACGATGTGCTCTCCTCCGCCTCGGTGGATACCCGCCGCGGCGTGGCCGGCATCTTCTTCCTTTACAAGTGCGCCGGCGCCGCCGCCGCGCAACTGAAATCGCTCGACGAGGTGCTTGCCGTGGCCCAGAAGGCCAAGGACCGCACGCGCACGGTGGGCTTCGCGCTCACGCCCTGCGTCATTCCCGAAGTCGGCAAGCCCAACTTCACCCTCGAAGAGGGTGAAATGGCCATGGGCATGGGCATCCATGGCGAACCCGGCGTGTGGAACGGGCCGATCAAGACTGCGGACGCGTTGGCGGAGGAATCCGTCGGCGAGATCCTCAAGGACATGCCCGTCGCCGAGGGCGGGGAAGTCGCCCTGCTCATCAACGGCCTGGGCGCGACCTCGCAGGAGGAGCTTTACATCCTTTCCGGAAGCGTTTCCAGGCAGTTGGAAGCGCGCGGCGTGAAGATTTACCGCACGTTCGTGGGCGAGTACGCAACTTCCATGGAAATGGCCGGCGCGTCCATCAGCGTCATGCAGTTGGACGACGAACTCAAGGCCCTGCTCGACGCCCCGGCGCACACGCCCTTCTATACCCAGATGTGAGGTGCGAACATGGAGAAGATCACAATGGCGGAACTGACCGCGCTGTTTGACAGCGTGGCCGCGATCATGGCCGAAAATGCCGAGCGCCTTTGCGCAATGGACGCCAATATGGGCGACGGCGATCTGGGCCTGACGATGAAAAAGGGCTTTGGCGCGCTGCCCGGCCTGATTGCCGACATCGACGAGGCCGACCTGGGCAAGCGCCTTGCCAAGGCCGGCATGAAGATGAGCAGCGTCGTGCCCTCGACCATGGGAACGCTCATGTCCAGCGGCGTCATGGAGGGCGGCAAGCGCCTTTCCGGCTGCGAGGCGATCGGCCCGGCGGAATTTGCCGGTTTCCTGGAAGGCTACGCCGCCGGCATCCAGAAGCGCGGCAAGTGCCAGCGCGGAGACCGCACGGTGCTCGACGCCATCGGCCCGGCCGCGGACGCCGCCGCCCAGGCTGCGGCGCAGCCCGGCGCGACGCTTGTTTCGGTGGCGGAGGCCGCCGTGCGCGGCGCGGACGAGGGCGTGATCGCCACGCGCGATATGACGCCCAAGTTCGGCAAGGCGGCTGTGTTCGCCGCCCGCGCCGCCGGCGTGGAAGATCAGGGCGCCGTTGCAGGGCAGCTCGTGGTGCGCGGTCTGGCGAATTACATTCGCGGAGGGAAATGACGCCATGGGCAAATTGATTGGTTTTGGCGATTTTATGGTGCGCCTCGGCCCGCCGGGTTACCAGCGCTTCATACAATGCAGCCAGTTTGACGTCAACTACACCGGCGCGGAGGCCAATGTCTGCGTTTCCCTGGCCATGATGGGCATGGAAACCGAGTTCGTCACCCGCCTTCCCGACAACGACATTGCCCGCGCCGGCTTGGCCACGCTGCGCAAATACGGCGTGGGCGTGCGCCACGTCGCCTTTGGCGGCGAGCGCATGGGCGTTTTCTATGTGGAAAAGGGCGCGTCGCAGCGCCCGGGCAAGGTGGTTTACGATCGCAAGTATTCCTCCATTGCCACCGCGCGCGCCGAGGATTTTGACTGGGACGCCATTTTTGACGGCGCCGAGCGCCTGCACAGCACCGGTATTACCCCGGCGCTGAGCCCCACGATGCCGGAAGTGTTCCGCCACGCCGTTCGCGAGGCGAAAAAACGCGGCGTGGCCGTAAGCTGCGACCTCAACTACCGCAAAAATATGTGGAGCGAGGCGGAAGCCCGCGCCTGTATGGAAACGGTGATGCCGGAATTTGACCTGGTCGTGGCCAATGAAGAGGATGCCGACAAGGTGCTGGGCATTCGCGCTGCGGGCAGCGACGTCGTGGCCGGACGGCTCAGCCGCGAGGGCTATGTGGACGTGGCCCGGCAGATCTGCCAGCGCTATGGCGTCAAGGAAGTGGCCATCACGCTGCGCAAGAGCATCAGCGCTTCGGACAACGAATGGGCGGCGCTGCTCTACACTGGCGGCGAGGCGTATTTCTCGCGCAATTACGCCATTCATATCGTCGATCGCGTCGGCGGCGGCGATTCCTTCAGCGCGGGCCTGCTCTACGGCAAGATGAACGGCTTCGATCCGCAGCGCACCATTGAGTACGCGGCGGCGGCCTCCTGCCTGAAGCATTCCATCGAGATGGATTTCAACCTTTCCACCGTCGCCGAGGTCGAGCGCCTCGTGCGCGGCGACGGTTCCGGACGCGTCCAACGCTGAACGGGGTCGCGCGCAGGAACCCGAAACCGTCCGCCTCCACGATTCTGTGGGGGCGGTTTTTTATGTTCGCGCCGCCTGCAATGGAACCTGGGAAATCGGGCGCATGCGGGAAAGCGTCAACCCATTTCCGGCAAATGGAAAAGCGCGCCGCAAAACGCCGGCGCGCGGAGGGTGAAGATCAGTTTTTGCGCTATCCAGAAAGTCAGGCGCGGGCGCGTGCGGGGAAGCGGCCTGCGGCGCGGGATGGGCGCGGCGGGAGGGGTTTGCTGTGCCGGCAAAAGGATGGCCTGAGGGCGGCGCGTTTGCGCTTTGGCCGCGCCGGTTTTCGGGCGATCGAGGCGCGGCCTGCATCCGGTTGTCGCGGGCTGCGTTTCAATGGCAAACGGCGCCGGAGATGTCTGTCCGACGCCGTTTGCAATCTGTCCGTTTCTCAGGTTTCCGCGCGCAGAGGACGCGCGTCCGTGGCGACGAGGTCTACGCCTGTGCCGGCGATATCGCGAACGAGTACGTCGCCGATGGCGATGGGCGCGTGTACGCGCGCGCAGCGCAGTTTGGCGAGAACCTCGGGAATCTTCTCGCGCGGAACAGGCGCGGCGGTCTTGACCGGGCAAAGCGGATGCTCCGCGCCTTCAACGGCCACCAGCGAGGTCACGGTGCGCATCGGACAGGAGACTTCCTGGCGGCAATAAGCTTCGCCGCGCTTGCACTGGTTGCCCGAAAAGCGCATTTCGCCGCCATCCAATTCCACCGTCACGCGGCAGCCCATGGGGCAGACGATGCAGGTCAATTCACGGTTTTCCATGCCCGCACCTCCTAAGCGTCCGCCGCGAGGCGCACGGTTACATCCGCGGTCACGGCGGCAAGGTCGATGGCGATCTTTTCCATTTCGCCGGGCGTGACAATGGGGCGCTTGCGCCGCAGGATGACGTCCTCGCCGCAGAGCACCTCCAGCGTCGCGCCGCGGTAGACGTTATCCACGCGGAAATAGAGGTCCAGATTGCCGCTTGCCCCGGCGCGAATGCGTTGCGGGACCACATAGCGCACGCCGCGCCCGGCCTGCACCGCGCGCTGCGGGGCCGTTTTTTCGCCCGCCAGCGCATATTCGGCCGCGGCCTGGCCGGCGATGGCGGCCTCGACAGATACGTTGTCCACCAGATCGTGCACATGCAGTACGTTGCCGCAGGCGAATATGCCCCCGACCGAGGTCTGGCGCCGCTCGTCTACGACTGCGCCGCCGGTAACGGCGTCAATTTCCACGCCCGCGCCGCGGGACAACTCGTTTTCAGGGATCAGGCCGACCGACAACAGAAGCGTGTCGCAGGGCACGAAGCGCGCCGTGCCGCGGATGGGCAGGCGGGTTGCAGGATCGACCTCGCTGACGGTCACGCCCTCCACGCGCTCGCGCCCATGCACGCGCGTGACCGTGTGGTTGAACAGAAGCGGTATGTCGTTGTCCTCCAAACACTGCACGATGTTGCGCTTAAGGCCGCTGGAATAGGGCATGATCTCCGCCACCAGTTCCACCTTCGCGCCCTCCCAGGTCATGCGCCGGGCCATGATCAGGCCGATGTCGCCCGAGCCGAGAATGACGATGCGCTTTCCCGGCAGATACCCGTCGATGTTGTTCAGGCGCTGCGCCGTGCCGGCCGTATACACGCCCGCCGGACGCGTTCCGGGAATGAGCGCGCCGCGCGGACGTTCGCGGCAGCCCATGGCCAGCACCACTGCGCCGGCGTTGAGCGCCACCAGGCCGCGCTCGGCGCTGACGCAGACCACGCGGCGGCCTTCGCCGATCTCCAGCACCATCGTATCCAGCCAGACTTCGATGTTTTTGCCCTCCAGGCGGCGGATAAAGCGGTCTACATACTCCGGCCCGGTCAGTTCCTCGCCGAAGTAATGCAGGCCAAAGCCGTTGTGAATGCACTGCTGCAAAATGCCGCCCAGGGCGCGGTCGCGTTCGAGGATGAGCACGCTCGCTTCCGGGGCGCGTTCGCGCGCCGAAAGCGCCGCCGCCAGGCCCGCGGGGCCGCCGCCGATGATGACGATGTCGATCTTGCGCTCCATGGTCACACCTCCCCGCGCGTTTTGCCGGCGACCATATAGGAATCGCCGCCGGATTTGGTGATTTTTTCTTCGGGGATCGCCGCCTCGCGAGCGATGATCTCCATCACGCGCGGCGTACAAAAACCGCCCTGGCAGCGGCCCATGCCCGCGCGCGTGCGGCGCTTGACCCCGTCTACGGTGCGCGCGCCGCGGCGCACGGCCTCGACGATCTCTGCCTCGGTGACGTTTTCGCAGCGGCAGATCACCCGCCCGTAGAGCGGATTTTCGGCGATGGCGCGCTGGCGCTGCGTTTCGGTCATGGTGCGGAACACCGGAATGTGCTTGCGGTAGGGGTTGAACAGCGCCTTTTCGCTCATCGTCAGCCCGGTGATGCGCAGTTCTTCCTCCACCTGCTCGGCGATGGCGGGCGCGCTGGTCAGCCCTGGCGAGCAGATGCCCGCCGCATGGATCATGCGCGCGTCTTTCTCCGAAGAGGTGATGATAAAATCGCCCGAGGACGGCTGCGCGCGCAGACCGGCGAAGGCGCGAATGGTATTGCGCAGGTTCAGCGTGGGGGTCGCCTCCAGCGCCAGCGTGGCCAGCACTTCGGAAAGGTTGGCGTCTACCGAGGTGTCCTCCTTGTCGTTGACGTTTACGGCGGTGGGGCCGGCAAAGACGTTGCCGTCCACCGTGGGCGCGACCAGCACGCCCTTGCCAAGCTTGGTGGGGGTGTGGAAGATCACCTTGTTCGGCCGGCGCTCGGTGCGGTCAAAGAGCATGTATTCGCCCTTGCGGGGGCGGATATCAAAGGAATCGTCTCCAATCATGCGCGCCACGTCGTCGGCGTGGATGCCGGCGGCGTTGACGATGCGCTTGGCGCTGATGCATTCATTGCCGCAGCGCACGACCATGCTGTTCGGCTCGGAAACGATCCACTTCACCGGCCGGCCCAGCAGCAGTTCCACGCCGTTTTCCACGGCGTTTTCCGCGCAGGCGATGGTCATTTCGTAGGGGCAGGTGATGCCCGCCGTTTTGGCGTGCAGCGCGGCGATGGCCCTGTTGGAGAGCATCGGCTCCAGCGCGCGCGCCTGGTCGCCGGTGAGCATTTCCATATCCGGAACGCCGTTTTGCAGGCCGCGTTCGTACAGCCAGCGCAGTTCCAGCTTTTCATCGGGATTGAACGCCGCCACCAGCGAACCGACGCGTTCGAAAGGCACGTCCAGTTCCGCGCACCAACGCTCGTACAGCGCGTTGCCGCGAACGTTCATCTTTGCCATCAGCGTGTCTGCGGGGCAGTCATAACCTGCGTGGACAATGGCGGAATTGGCGCGCGAAGCGCCCATGGCCACATCCTCGGCGGCGTCGATCAGGACAATTTTCAGACGATAGCGCGACAAATGCCGCGCCACCGCGCAGCCCGTTACGCCCGCGCCGATGATCGCCACGTCATAATTGCGCATATGCCTCCTCCTTTGCATACGAATCTTCTGATTCTATTGTAGGAGCAGGGGCGCGCCGCGTCAATGGCCGTTTTTGAAAAGCAAATGTTAAGATATGGAGCAAAAACGCAACAAAACTGCCGAAACGGCGCGCGAATGTTAAAAAACGTGTGCGCGCCGCCCGGCCGCGCGTTGACATCGCCCCGCGCATTTCGTATAATTGAAAAAAACGCTGGGGAGAATGCGCATGAAAGTACTGATCAGCAACGCGGGAAGCACGTCTCTGAAATTCAAACTGTTCGACATGGCGAACGAAACGGCCCTTTGCGATGCGCGCGTAGAGCGCGTGGGCAGCCCCGACAGCGCCATTTTTACCTATATCAACCTGCAAACGGGCGCAAAAAAGCGCCTCGAGGGGCTGGCGGTGCCCGGGTATACGGATGGCATCGACCTGTTTTTGCGCGAATTGACCGGCGAAAACGGCGTGGTGGGGGACATTGGCGAAGTGGAGGCCGTGGGATTTAAAACGGTGATCGCCCAGAAGTTCCTCGGCGATCACGAATTGACCGAAGAGGTCATGGACGATCTGGCGCGCGGCGCGCGCATCGCCCCGGCGCACAACCTGCCTTACATCGAGGCCATTCGGGTCTTTCAGCGCCTGCTGCCTTCGGCGCGCATGGTCGGCGCCTTTGAAACGGATTTTCACAAAACCGTGCCGCTTGAGCGGCAGATCTATTCCGTGCCCTATGAATGGTACGAAAAATACGGCGTCCGCCGCTACGGCTACCATGGCGCTTCCCACGGCTATGTGGCTGAGCGCGTCGCCGCCCTCACCGAAGGCCGGGCGCGGCGCGTGATTTCCTGTCATCTGGGCGGCAGCGGCTCGTTGTGCGCCATTTTTGACGGCAAAAGCGTGGACAGCACCTGCGGCTTTTCCCTGCAGAGCGGGCTGCCGCATTCCTCGCGTGCCGGCGACATCGACCCCTATATTTTCCCCTTCCTGCTCGGCGAGGGCCTTGACGCCGGGGAGATCACCCGCGGCATCACCAAAAACGGAGGCCTGCTGGGCGTGAGCGGCGTCAGCGGCGATATGCGCGACCTCGAGGCCGCCATCGCCCAGGGCAACGAGCGCGCGCGCCTGGCGGTGGAGATGTATCTGCACGCCATTGTCTCCGGCGCGGGCGCGCTCCATGCAGTGCTGGGCGGGCTGGACGCGCTGGTGTTCACCGGCGGCATTGGCGAAAATTCCGCCATGGTGCGCGCGCGCGTCTGCCAGGCGCTGGCGCATCTGGGCCTGGAAATGGACGCGTCGAAAAACACGGGCGGCCAGGAACGCAGGATCTCCCGCGACGGCTCGCCCGTCGAAGTCTGGGTGATCCCCGCCAACGAAGAGATCAATGTGGCGCGTCGCGTCGTCGCCCTGCTTGGGCAAAGGTAAGCCCCAATGGAGCAGGCCCTTCGCCGGACGCCTTGCGCGGACAGGCAGGGGGTTCTGCAGAAGAGAGCCGGCGCCTTTGCCGCTGCGCGGCGCTTCCGGGCGGGCGAAGCGAGGCTTTGCGCGCACCAGGCGGGGGCAGGCAACGGCGGAGAGCGCGGCATCAAACGTCAGCGAGGCTTTGCACGCGCCGGGCGGGGCTGAGCTTCATCGCCCGTGGCGGCCGGACGCGGCCGCATGCGGGAACGTGAGAATGCGTTTTCGCCGGCCGTGGCGCGGCCGGAGGCCTTTTTCAAACAAGCCGCCTGCGACGAGCGCGGGCGGCTTGCTTTGCGCGGTCTTTTGCGGCGAACTACGGTTGCGTGGGCGAGAGAAGGTGGACGATGCCGGAAACCTGGTCTACCGGCAGAGAGAACGTCAGCCCCCGGCCCTGCGTGTTCAGGCCCGCGCCCTCGGCGATGGCGGCCATGATGGCGCGGCGCTCCTCGCTGCGGGCAAGGATGAGCACGATCTCCTTTTCCGGCTGGATGGCGATGCCAAAGAACTGCGCGGCTTCATGAACGCCCGTGCCGCGCCCGTGCAGAATGGTGCCGCCGCTGGCCCCTGCGGCGCGCGCCGCGTCCATCACCAGATCGGAAAAGCCGCGGCCGACAATGGCGACGATGAGATCAAACTGTTTTTCCATGCGCACTTCCTCCTTGGGCAAGCAGTTCATAGGCGTCGCGCCCGGCAATGCTGGAAAAGGGGATGGAAACGGCGAAGTAACGCGCCTCTCCCAGCGCCGCTTGCAGGGCGGAAAACGCCGCGGCGACAGCGCTTTCGGCGCAGGGGGCGAGCAGCACGGCCCGGCGCGTATCGGAAAGCCCCAGGTACTCCAGCCAGGCCGCCTTGGCCGTGCCGTGGCCCTGCATCTGGAAGCAGACGGCGCAGTTCGCGCCTTCCAGCGCGGCGCGCATGCGCTCGCCCAGCTCGTGGCCGGCGACGGCGAGGATCAAAACCAATTTCTCCATAGGCACCTCTAATCGAAGTCGATAATCTCCACCTCGGGGCGGATGGCGGCGACCGAACCGGCGCGCCGCGTTCGCAAAGCGTAGACCAGCGCCAGCGCCTGAATGGCGATCAGGGGCGTCATTGCCACCATTGCCACCAGCCCAAAGGCGTCCGCCATGGGGTTGCCGCCCAGCGCGTCCACGGCGCCGAGGGCAAAGGGCAGCAGAAAGGTGGCCGTCATTGGCCCGGAAGCCACGCCGCCCGAGTCGAAGGCGATGGCGGTAAACACCGGCGGCACGAAAAACGACATGCCCAGCGCCAGCGCATAGCCCGGCAAAAGGCAATACCAAATGGAAAGCCCGGTAAGGATGCGCGCCATGGCGAGCCCCAGCGAGGCCGCTACGCCCAGGGAAAGCGTGGTCATCATGGCGCGGCGGCTGATGACGCCGTCGGTAATTTCCGAAACCTGTTCATTGAGCACATGCACCGCCGGCTCCGCGCGCACGATGAAAAAGCCCATCAGCATCGCCAGCGGCGCCAGCACCCAGTTGTCGGAAAGCGACGCCAATTGCCCGCCCAGGGCGTAACCCACGGGCAAAAACCCCGTGTTGACCGCCGCCAGGAACAGGCACAGGCCCAGAAGCGTATAGACGATGCCGGCGGCCATGCGCAACAGCCTGCGCGCAGGCAGCTTCAGCCAGAAAACCTGAAAGACGCCGAAGGCCAGCAGAATGGGAAACAGCGCGACGGCCACCTCGCGCAGATAGTGCGCAAGGGCGACGCCAAGCTCGGGCAGCACGTCTTTCCAGGCCGTTGTCAGTTCTGGGGTCTGCGCCGCGTATTGGCTGGAAGCGGGGTCAAAGAACATCGCCAGCACCATGACCGCCATGATCGGCCCGATGGAACAAAGCGCCACCAGGCCAAAGCTGTCCTCCTCGGAACGCTGGCCGCCGCGCACCGCCGCCACGCCTACGCCCAGGGCAAGGATGAAGGGCACGGTAATCGGGCCGGTGGTGACGCCGCCGGAATCGAAGGCCACCGGCAGAAAATCGTTGTCGGCAAAGACGGCGAGCAGAAATACGGCGGCGTAGAGGATCAGCAGCATCCAATTCAGCCGCCGGGCAAAGACGATGCGCAAAAGCCCCAGCACCAGGAATACGCCCACCCCCGCCGCTACGCAGAGGATCAGCGTTGTTGTGGGAAAGGCCGGGGCCTGCGCGGCAAGAACCGTCAAATCCGGTTCGGCAATGGTGATGACCGCGCCCATCAAAAACCCCGCGCCGATAAGGAAGGGAAGGCTGCGCTTTTCCGATAGGCGCGCGCCGACCATTTCGCCCATGGGCGTCATGGCGATTTCCGAACCCAGGGTGAACAGCGCCATGCCCAAAACAAGCAGTATCGCGCTTAGCATGAACAAAAGCAACGTCGGGCCGCTCAGGGGGGTGACGGTCAGGGCAAGCGCAAGCACGATCAATACGATCGGCGCTACGGACGAAACAGCCTCCTTGAGTTTGCTCCCGATGGCGCTCAGCAATGGCAACACCTCGCATTTATATAATATTTATATTCCATTATAACATTCCCGCGCGGCTCCGGTCAACGCCGCGCGGGAAAGATGTTGGTTCGAGGTGTTTTAAGGTTTTGAAAATCGCGCCTCAGGACAGCTTGAATTCCGACCAGATGTCCTGATAAACGCCTTCATAGTCGCCCAGATCCACGGCAAACTGCTTGGTGGCAAACAGGTCCTCGGGAATGTTGAGGGCGGCGTAATCGAGGCTGCCCTCCGGCAGAAGTTCCGCCGCCGCGGCGTTGACGTTCAAATACATCGTCCACGGCTGGATGGTGGCGGCGACTTCGGGGCGCATCAGGTAGTTCATAAAGGCGTTGGCGCCTTCGGGGTTTTCAGCGCTGGCGGGAATGACCATGGCGTCGATGCCAAAGCCGATGCCTTCGGAGGGGAACACATATTCAAACGCGCCCGGCATGGCCTGTTCGCACACCACGGCCTGCGAAGTGAACAGGAACGCCGCCTTGGCCTCGCCCGAAAGCAGATACTGATAGGCAAGGTTGGAGTCCAGCGCCAGCACGTTGGGCTTGATCTCCTTGAGCTTTTCTGCGGCTTCGGCCAGTTCCTCGTCGTTGGTGGTGTTAAAGTCGTGGCCGAGCATGATGTTGACATAGCCGATCATCACGCGGGCGCTGTCCAGCAGGCACACGGAACCGGCGAATTGCTCGTCAAACAGATCGGCAAAGGACGTGATTTCGCCCTCGACCAGTTCGGGGTTGTAGACAAGCACCGGCGAGCCGGGCGCGTAGGGAATGCTGTAGGTTCCGTCGGGATCGTAGTACTGGTTGAGGTAGGCGGGATCGAGATTTTCGTAATTGGTGAGGGCCTCCATGTCCAGGGGCTGCAGAAGATCGGCCTTGCGGAGGATGTTGAGGGCGTAGTCGCTGGCCAGCACGATATCGTACGCCGCGCTGGATTGCATCACCACCAGCATGTCCTCGTTGGAGGCGAAGGGGGAAAGGTTGACCTCGATGCCCGTTTCCTCGGTAAAGGCGGCAAGGGTCTCGGGGTTGAAATAGCCGTCCCAGGTGTAGATGTTGATGCTGCCCTCGGCCAGCGCGGGCGCGGCGGCAAGGAGCAACACCAAAAGCAGCGCGAAAAGTTTTTTCATAAAGGGAAGCCTCCTTCCAAAGAATCCTAACTCGTTTGAACGGCGCGACGCCGGCGCGCGATGCGCAACAGCGCCGTCAGCAGGAAAATGGCGGTCAACATCAGCGTGGAAAGCGCGTTGACCTGCAAACTCACGCCCATGCGCACCGAGGAATAGATCTTCACCGGAAGCGTGGTCGTGCCCGGACCGGTGACGAAAAAGCTGATGACAAAATCGTCCATGCTCATGGCAAAGGCAAGCAGCGTTCCTGAAAGCACGCCGGGAAAGATCAGCGGCAGGGTCACCGTGCAAAACGCGCGCGCCGGGGAAGCGCCCAGGTCGCGGGCGGCGTTGGGCAGATCCGGGTCCATGCCCGCCAGACGCCCCTTGACGACGATGTAGATATAGGGCACGCAGAAGGTCACATGCGCCAGCACCAGGGTCAACATGCCCAGGGGCAACCCCGCGGCGGTAAAGAGCGCCAGGAAACCCATGGCCATGATGATCTCCGGCGTCATGGCCGGCAAAAGCGCCAGCCCTTCCAGCGCGCCGCCAAAGCGGAACTTGCGCTGCGCCATGCCCACCGCGCCCAGCGTGCCCAGTACGGCGGAGATCAGGCAACTGTACAGCGCCAGCTGCAGGCTTTGCCACAGCGCGTCCAGCAGCCCGCTGGCGTCGGCAAACAGCGCGGCATAGTGTTGCAGGGAAAAGCCGGTAAACTGGAAGGTAAAGCGGCTCTGGTTGGCGTTGAAGGAATACACCGCCGTGACGACGATGGGCAGATACATCAAAAGAAGCACCAAAGCGAGATAGAGGCGGGAGCGCCAGCCGTTCTTTTTCATGCAAGCACCCCCTTACAGCGCCGCGATGTCCTCAGCCTTGCCGCCGGCGCGGCGGTAAAGCCAGAGAAACGCGCTGGTCAGAAGCATCATGATCACCGACAGCGCCGCGGCGAAGGGCCAGTCGCGGCTTTTTAAGAGCTGATCGTTGATCAGGTTGCCGAGGAAAACGTCGTTGGCCCCGCCGAGCAGGTCGCTCATGAAAAACAGGCCGATGGAGGGAACGAACGTCAACACGCAGCCCGCCAGCACGCCCGGCGCGGTCAGGGGCAGGGTGACGGTAAGAAAGGCGCGCAGGGGCGAAGCGCCCATATCGCGGCTGGCCTCCACCAGCGCCCAGTCCATCTTTTCCACGGAGGCGTAGGTGGGCAGGATCATGAAGGGAAGCAACGCGTAGACCATGCCCAGCACCACCGCGCCGAAGGTGTTGAGCAGTTTGAGCGGCTTGTCGATCAGCCCCAGCGTCTGCAAAAAGGCGTTGACCGGCCCGTCGCCCATGAGAAGGATGCGCCAGCCGTAGACGCGCACCAGGGCGTTCGTCCAGAAGGGAACGATCACCAGAAGCATCAGGATCGTGCGGCGTTTGGGCGGCGCCTTGGCCATCAGATAGCCGAAGGGGTAGCCCGCAAGCAGACAGACGGCCGTGGTGATCGCCGCCAGTTTCAGGCTGTTTCCCAGCACCTTGAGATAGCTGGGGTTGAGGATGCGCAGATAGTTGTCCAGCGTAAACTGCGCCGTTACGCCCAGGCCGCTTTGCGCGCGCGTGGTGAAGCTCAGGTAGAGGATGTATCCCAGCGTCGCCGCCACGAAGAGGACCGTCCAGATGGCCATCGGCGCCACCAGCAACGCCGCGCCATTTCGTTTTTTTCGCACGTTTGTTTTCATCGCACCAGCGCCGCCTCGTTCGGGTCCCAGCATACATATACAGGTTCGCCCTCCTCCAGCCGTTCCTCGCCCGAGGATTGCTGGATGGCGAATACTTCCAGACCGTCCGGCAGCACCGCGGTTTCGCGAATGGAGCCGCCCGCGTAATGGCGGGATTTGAGCACCCCCGGCAGGGCGCAGGGGCCGATGGGCGCGCGGGAGAGGCGCACGCGCTCGATGCGCAGACAAACCTCGACTGCGTCGCCCGGGCGCAATTCGGGATACCCCGCGCGGCCGGGGAAGCGCAGCCCATCGCGCTCGAGCATCGGCGCGCCGCAGGGCGTTTCTGCGACCTTGCAGGGCAGGAAGTTCGACTGGCCGATGAACTCGGCGGCGAAGCGCGTCTGCGGGCGCTCATAGACGTCCTCGGGCGCGCCGATCTGCTCGATGAGGCCGTCGCGCATGATGGCGATGCGGTCGGAAAGGTTGAGCGCCTCCTCCTGATCGTGCGTGACATAGAGGAAGGCGATGCCCGAGCGCTTTTGAATGTCCTTCAGTTCCCGCTGCATCTGCTGGCGCAGTTTGAGGTCGAGCGCGCCCAGCGGCTCGTCCAGCAAAAGAAGCTTCGGTTGCAGAACCAGCGCGCGGGCGATGGCGATGCGCTGCCGCTGGCCGCCCGAAAGCTGCGAAGGCATGCGCTTTTCAAAACCCTCCAGCGCCACCAGGCGCAGCATCGCCCGCACGCGGCGCTCGCGCTCCGCCTTGTTTACGCCGCGCACGCGCAGGCCGTAGGCGATGTTTTTGCCCACGTTCATGTGCGGAAAAAGGGCGTAGCTTTGAAATACGGTGTTGACGTCGCGCTTTTCCGGCGGCAGGGCGGTGATGTCCCGGCCGTCGAGCAGCACGCGCCCCGCGTCCGGCTCGGTCAATCCGGCGACGATGCGCAGCGTGGTGGTCTTGCCGCAGCCGGACGGGCCCAGCAGCGTGACGAACTCGCCTGTTTCAATGGTCAGCGATACGCCGCGCAACACGTCGGCGTCGTCGAATCGCTTGTTCAGATCGCGAATCTCCAGCATTTTCCGTCCTTCTTTTTCCTTCGCTTTTCTCTATATATACCCGGATGCCGATATTATGAACAATATAACGTATTTTTGCGCGAGGCGCAAGACAAGTTCGGTAAACTCACGTCCAAAGCAAAGAAAATGTCCCCGCATCAGGCGGGGACGCGCAACTTGAGAAACGTGAGGGTCACTGTACCTTCGCGAGCATCCTCGGGGCCATTGTACGTGAGGCTGAACGCAGTCGCTTCGGGCGCGTAAAGGATGAAACTCGATGCGCCGACAGCCGAACTGCCGTTGGCGGTGGTAGCGAAATAAACGCCGGTCTCCAGATGCGCTGCGCCATTGTAAAAGGGCGTCACCTGGATATAATTGGGGTCGCGCAGGATGGCGGAGACGCTGTAGGTGACCAGGTAATATCCGGCCGTGAGAGAGACCTGCGTCAGAGTGGATTCGGTGATATTGCCAGTGGGATCAGGCACCGAAGGGAAAAGCGTGATCCGATCGCCGCTCGCAAAGAGGTCCTCGTAGTCGATGAAGGAGGCAAAGGCATCCGGCGGGGCGACACCGGCAGGACCTGTCGCGCCGGTCGGACCAATTTCACCCGCAGGACCCGTCGCGCCGGTCGGGCCAACTTCGCCCGCAGCCCCCGCTGGCCCGGCAGGACCCGTCGCGCCGGTCGGACCAACCTCGCCTGCGGGTCCCATCGGTCCAACAGGACCCGTCGCGCCAGTCGCACCCGCAGGCCCTGTGGCCCCGGTCGGGCCTGTCGCTCCGGTCGGACCGATTTGGCCCGAAGCCCCCGTCGGCCCGATCGGCCCCGTCGCGCCAGTCGCGCCCGAAGGCCCTGTGGCCCCGGTCGGTCCGGTCGGCCCCGTCGCTCCCGGGCTCCCTGACGGTCCGGTCGGCCCTTGCGCCCCCTGAGCGCCCTGTGTTCCAACAGGTCCCATGGGTCCGGTCATACCCGTCGCTCCGGTCGGGCCTGTGGCTCCGATCGGCCCTATAGCTCCTGCAGGGCCGGTGGGACCGGTCGGGCCTTCCGCTCCCTCCGGGCCGCGCGGCCCACCGGCAGGACCGGTCGGGCCTGTAGCCCCTGGCAGCCCGCGCGGCCCGACATCTCCCTGTGCGCCGGTAGGGCCTGTTGCGCCGGCAGGCCCGGTTTCGCCCATGGCTCCGCGCGGCCCTGTCGGGCCGATCCGCCCTACAGGCCCTGTGGCCCCGGTCGGCCCCGTTGGCCCGACTTTCCCGCCACAGGGCGGAGCGGGGACATGGCAGGCCCGTGCAGGGCAACACGGGCAGCCGACACAGTATAGGCGGCGTCCCAAGGGACAGCGCATGCAGTTGGACATGGCAGGCCAGCTCCTTTCGCCGGGGCATATCTCCTTCAGTCTATGCCGGCGCGCTGGGCGCGTTCCCATACCATCCCAAAGTCGTTTCAGCGGGCGCGGCGGTCGCGCCGGCCGTCGGGATAGAAGCGCTTTTTGTCCTCGTACATGCGGCGGTCGGCCTCGTCGAACTGCTCTTTAATGTCGCAGTTTCCACCGCGCCACGAAGCTCCGGCGGAAATGTGCAGCCCGTCTTTCCGCATGGCCTCGCGCACGGCCTCAACGCCCTTGAAAAAGGCGTCTTCGCCGCTGCTGGCGTCGATGACCACAAACTCGTCGCCGCCGGTGCGGTAGGCCTTGCCGTCGAACACGCGGCGGATGTGCGCCGCCGTGCGGTGGATAAGCAGATCGCCGGCGCTGTGGCCTTCCCGGTCGTTGGTACCCTTGAGGCCGTTGATGTCGAAGCATGCCACGCCCAGCCGCGAGCCGGGGTCGCTGTGGCGGCGGCGCAGTTCGGCGTTGAAGCTGTTGCGGTTGAAGAGCCCCGTGAGCGTGTCCACATAGCTGAGGCGCTTGAGCGTCTCCTCCAATTCCACGCGGCGGGTAACGTCAAAGGCGATGCACTGTATGATCTGTCCGCGCTCGTCTTCGCTGATGAACGTATTCGTACCCGTGAGGCAGAGGCGCCGTCCGTCGCGGCTGTCGAGTTGGAAGTCGACGTGCGTCACATCGCCCGGCGCTTCAAGCGCGTCGAGCGAGAGCGCCATCCGCCTGGCGTCCTCGGGGATGATGCCATCGTAGAAGCCGCGCGACCAGTCGAGCGCGCGCACTTCGTCCTCCGTCGTTCCGAGAATATCCTCAAGCGTGCGGTTGAAGGTGAGCAGATGGTAAACGCCGCCCTTGCGCATCAGGCGAATGATGCCGCAGGATACGGTATCGTAGATGCTGCGCAATTCCGCCGTCTGTTCGGCGATCTGCTTTTTCTGCTCTTCCACACACTGTTGCAGGTATTCGTAAGTCTGGCGCGCCACCTTGGTGGGGAAGCCCACGTCGCCTTCCACCATTTCAATATAGGGGTTGGAGATATGAATGTGGCAGCAGCGCAGTTCGCCCTCTACCGCGCGATAGGCCATGGCGACGCGCTGGTGCACGCGCAGATAGACATTGGTGGAAGGGTCGGTGGCGATCCACAGCCTGCCGGTGCAGAGGAACACGCCCGGGGCGATGGTGATGGCGTCATAGTGTTCGTCGGTGATGTTGCATTTGGGCACCTTGCCGACAAACTGGCGAAAAATGGCCTTGACAGCTTCTGCGCCGGCGGCGTATTCGTTTTCACCGGTGCCCAACCACAAAAAGCGGTCGTCGAACCAGGAAAGCAGGCCCTCGACGTCGTTTTCACAATAGTGCTTGTGCATCAGATAGCTGGTCAACGCCATGGCCGCGCGCTCATCCGCGCCAAAGCGGGGAACAAAAGGCTCGTTCAAGGAGATCATTCCTTTCGGAATCTTAACGAAAACTACTTGTGATAGAATAACTGTAGCACGGAACTGCCCCAAAATCAACACCATATACAAAAATGGGGAGGCGACCGCCTCCCCAAGGGGGATTTCCCCTCATCCCGCTTTGCTTTCGGCACAGGGCGTGAGCCGCATTTTCAGCGCGCCTGTCAGCCCCTTGCCGGTGAAACCTATATAGCTGCTGCCCGCGGGCAGCGTCAGCGTCCGCTCAAATTCCCCCTGCGCGTCAAGCAGCACTTCAAGCATGTTCTTGCCGGACATGAGGAACAGCGTGCCGCCGCCGCTCTCCGCGTCGAGGGAAAACGTCACCTGCACATCGCGCCCCACGGTGGAGGTGCCGCCGAAGAGGTACTCCGTGCCGCTGAAGTTTGCGTATTCGGCGCGGTAATCGCCCGTGTAATGGTCTTCGCCGAAGGCGCGCACGCCCTGAAGCTGTATGGCGGGGGTGAGGGCGAACTGCCCGGCGAACTGCACCACGCTCTCGTAGGCGGAGAGTACGCCATCCTTGGAAAAGCGGCAGCCGCCCAGCCCCAGGGCGATGAGGGCGACGCAAACGAAAGCCAGAGCAATGGCGAGCCAACGCATACAAGCGCCTCCTTTCAAGTCTGTCAGTCGTCGGAACCGACGATGCGGTAGTAGGTGCGGGCGGTGAGGCCATAGCAGGCGGCGTAGATGAGCGCGAACGCCGCCACGCTCGTAAGCGTACAGAGCGCGAACAGCCCCACGTCGTTGATGCCCACCAGCGGCAAAAGCCGCATGATGAAGGGGAAGGCAAAGGCGATGTGTACGCAGGCGGTGACCAGCGGCAGGTAGAACATGATCAGTACCTGCGAGCGCACCGAGCGGCGGATCTCCGCCTTTTCCAGACCGACCTTGCGCATGATGGAGAAGTTGCGCTTGTCGTCATAGCCCTCGGAAAGCTGCTTGTAGTACATGATCAGCACTGTGGCCATGATGAACAACAGCCCGAGGAACACGCCGAGGAAGAACAGCCCGCCGTTCATGCTGTAAATGTAGTCGCGCTCCTGCTCGCGCACATAGATGCGCACGCCCTTGACCCCCGCGTCCTCGGAAAGGCGCGACATCAGATCGTCCTGATAGAAGATGGTTTCAAAGTCCACCGGCTCGGCGATGTCGAAGCCCACCTGATGGATGATCTGCGAGGCCGCGCTGTCGTACACCTCCCGCTGCCGCCGGTCCAGTTCCTCCAGCGTGGCCATGTCGGGCGTTACGAGGGTGAGGATGTCCCCGTAGAGGCCGTAATAGCTGCCGGTGAAGGTGGCCATCAGGTCCACGTCGCCGGGGTCGAGCGTCTCAAACTCCATGCCCAGCAGTTCGATGCTGTCGCCGTCGTAGGGGAACAGGTAAATTTGGTCGGGTTCCAGTACGTCGTTGCGCCCCGTGAGGCGGTTGAAGTCCTCCAGAGACACGCAGCTGAGTGTCACCAGTTCGCCGGAATTGAAGTCCGAGGTATAATCGAAGATCATTGTTCCGTCGCGCAGCAGGCCGGAGAACTCCTCCTTCACATAGTCGATGCGGTTTTCCGCCGTCCAGCCGTTGTCCGCCAGCCAGTCGTCGATGACGGCGTTGACGTCGCCCCGTCGCGCCAGGTCGCTGTCCTGCACGGCGATCTCGCGCGGATAGCGCCCCATGAGGCTGCTCTGCGTGCCGAGGAACATCGTCGAGGTGGCAGAGAGCATCACCAGCACCATCGTCGAGAGGATGCAGATGTTGCCCAGGCCGACCGCGTTCTGCTTCATGCGGTACATCATGCCGGAAACGGAGATGAAATGCTCCGGCTGATAGTAGTAGTGCCGGTTCCGTTTCAGCAGTTTCAGAACGGCGATGCTGCCGGCGGTGAACAGGCAGTAGGTGCCGATGATGACCAGCACCACGGCCACGAAAAAGAACATCAGCGCTTCCAGAGGGTTCTGGATGGTCACGGCCATCAAATAACCCGCGCCCAGCGTCAGGACGCCGATGAGCACCAGCAGCCACTTGGCCTTTGGCTCGCGCTCGCCCACCTTGTCGCCGCGCAGAAGTTCCACGGGGCTGGCAAAGTGCACCAGGCGGATGTTGTTGAGCAGGATGAGCAGGAAGATGGCCGCGAAGATGAAAAGCGTGATCAGCGCCGCCTTCAGGGAGAACGTCAGCCCGAAGGCCACGTCGAAGTCCAAGAGCTTCAGCAAAAACAGGAGCACCAGTTTGGAGAGCGCCACGCCCAGCAAAAGACCAACGGCCGCGCTGAACAGCCCCACGAACAGCGTCTCAAAGAACATCATCTTCGCCAGATGCTTTTTCTCCATGCCCAGCACGTTGAGCAGGCCGAACTCCTTGCGCCGCCGCTTGGTGAGGAAGCTCGAGGTGTAAAAGAGGAAGATGACCGCGAAGATGGTCACCACGAAGCTGCCCAACACCAGCGTCGAGCGGATGGTGATCTCGCCGCGCGTACCCGTGAGGCCGGGGTCCTCCGGCAGCATGTAGAGGATGTAGGTCATGGCCACGGTGAATACACAGGAGAGGATGTAGGGGATATACGTCCGCGCGTTTTTGCGGATGTTGTCAAGCGCCAGATGCGCGTAGAAGAGCTTACGCATGGTAGGAAACCTCCATGCCGGCAAATTCGCCCTGCGGCTCGGGGCTGGAAAGGGCGTTCATGGCGTCGAGTATGCGCTGGTAGAACTCGTGCTCGGCCGCGCCGCCGCGGTAGAGTTGGTGGAACACCACGCCGTCGCGCAGAAACAACACCCTGCCCGCGTGGCTGGCGGCCTTGACCGAGTGTGTGACCATGAGGATGGTCTGCCCCTCGCGGTTGATCTCGCCAAAGAGGTTGAGAAGCTGGTCTGTGGAGCGGGAATCGAGCGCGCCGGTCGGCTCGTCGGCCAGCAGAAGCTGCGGGGAGGTGATCAGCGCCCGCGCCACCGCCGTGCGCTGCTTTTCGCCGCCGGAAATTTCGTAAGGGTACTTGGCCAGCAATTTGTCGATGCCCAGCTTGCGCGCCAGCGGCTTGATGAGCAGCGACATGTCGTCGGCGGACATGCGCTTGAGCACCAGCGGCAGGTAGATATTGTCGCGCACGCAGAAGGTGTCCAGCAGGTTGAACTCCTGAAACACAAAGCCGAGGTTGTCGCGGCGGAAGGCGGCCAGCTCCTTTTCCGGGATGTCGGTCAGCTTGCGCTCGCCCAGCCAGACCTCGCCGCTGGTGGGCTTGTCCAGCGCCGCCAGTATGTTGAGCAGCGTCGTCTTGCCCGAGCCGCTCTCGCCCATGATGGCGACGTACTCGCCCTGCTCCACGGAAAAGGAAACGTTGGCCAGCGCCTGTACATGATGCGCGCCAAAGCGCGTTGTATACACCTTTTTCAAATTGTTCGCCCGAAGAATGGTCATGTGGGAAACCTCCTTGAGAAGATGTACACAGTATACCGCGCCCAAAGCGCCGCTGCCATAACTTTACCTTACATTTTGGCCGGCAAACTTACAGTTTTGTAAGGTTGGGCCGGGAAACGCCCTTTCAGACGCGCGGAAAAGGCGTTTTGTTCCAAAAACGCGCAGAGCGCCCGCTGTGGACGCTCTACCGCGAAGGTCATTCCGAAAGCTCGGGGCGCTTTAGGGAGATGTGCACGCGCGTGCCGCCGCCGGGGCGGGCGTCGATGTGTATCGAATGCCCGAGCATGGCCAGCACCCGCCGCGTCAGATACAGGCCGATGCCGGAGGACTTGCGGTCCGTGCGGCCGTTGTAGCCGGTATAGCCGCGCTCGAACACGCGCGGCAGGTCCTCCGGGGCGATGCCGATGCCCGTGTCGGCGATGACCAGGAAATCGTTCTCCACATACATGGAAATCGTGCCGGAGGGCGTGTATTTGACGGCGTTGGAGAGGATTTGCTCCACGCAAAAGGCAAACCACTTTTCGTCCGTCAGCACCTGCCGGCGCGTGGACTGTATTTCCAGCCGCAGCCCCTGATGGATGAAAAAGCGGGCGTATTTGCGCGCTGCCGTGCGCAGGATGGCGTCAAGGTCGCAGGGGCGCAGAACAAGATCGTTCACGTCGCTTTCCAGGCGGATGTAGGAAAGCAGCATGTCCACATACTGTTCGATTTTGAACAGTTCGCGCGCCGCCTCGCCGTTTTCCGCTACCAGCAGGTGCATGGCGGCGATGGGGGTTTTGATCTGGTGCGCCCAGAGCGTGTAGTAATCGCGCATGTCGCTCATGGCCGCGTCGGCGCGCGAAACCGCGCGGGCGCGTTCGTCCCAGAGGGCGCGCAGCGCCGCCTGATAGTCCGCCTCGATGCAATCGGCGGGGACGGGCATGTCCTCCACGCCCAAACCGACGCGCCGGACGAGGGCCTGCAGATGCGCGTGCCTGGCCCGAAAACGCCCGAAATCGACGCCCGCCAGCACGGCAAACGCCAACAGACACAAACCGCCTGCGTACAAAATCGCCTCCACCGGCAGCCGGTAAAGCGAGAACACCATCGCAAAGATCGCGACAAAGACCGCATACAGCGCCGCGCCCTTGCGGTGCAAGCGCAGATACTCCCACAGCAAACGCATAACCATCACCTGCCAAAGCGATTATACCACAAAGCGTCGCCGCGCTCAATGCCGCCCGCGCGTTCTGGCCCCGCCGCGCAGGCGAACGATGCAGAGCGCCGCCAAAGGCGCGGGCCATTTCCCGGCCCGCCCGCCGGGGTGGGGACAGCGGAAAACAGGATGGGCGGATAAATTCGAGATGCAAGCTCCGCCCGCCGGGGGGGGGACGGCGCACTGCCAGCGCAGCGCGCCCGATGAGTACGCCATTCCATCGGCGTGGCGTGTGATGATGGAATAGCCTTGCAGACCTGGTTTACACATGGCCGCGAAGGCTGCCCGCGCGTTCTGGCCCCCGCCGCGCAGGCGAACAATGCAGAGCGCCGCCAAAGGCGCGGGCCATTTCCCGGCCCGCCCGCCGGGGTGGGGGAAAACAGGATGGGCGGATAAATTCGAGATGCAAGGTCTGCCCGCCGGGGTGGGGGACGGCGCACTGCCAGCGCAGCGCGCCCGATGAGTACGCCATTCCATCGGCGTGGCGCGCGCTGATGGTCTGCGCCTTGTCTAAGGACAAAAGAAGGCTTCCCCCAGACGTGGGGGGGAAGCCGATGAAACGCATGCACATACTGGAAGTAGAATTGTTTGGCGAGCAGGTCGAGCGCGTAGGAGGTCTCAAGGCGTCCCTATTTTCCTTCCGGCAGCATACGGTAAGAAGTCATACGCAATGCATGATCAGAGCGTTTGAAGGCTTCTGCATATGGAGCCTGGCAGAGCTTTCCCCTATATATGGCCGTTGCGCGAGTTGTTGCAAGCAAATCCTTACCAACATGTGCCATCAACCATTCTATCTGAGATGCATGACAGGCCAACGCTTCCATTTTTGTTTCTATCACATCGCTTATGCCTACATAGTCTGTAGGGTGAAAGAAGTTTCCAGAAGATGGTTCCATAAAAAATAACGGCGCAATAACAGAATGGCAAGGGTATTCTGTTTTATGGTTCGGAACGGTTGCCATAAAGCTCGCATTAAACACCAAGTCGGAAACTTCGCTGTGATCCCTCTGATAGTCGTCGGGATGTTGGGTAATGATCATATCCGGCTTGGTCATGCGGATCACATCTATCATCTGATCAATCAGGCGTGTATCTCTTGCATCCACCTGTAAATCTTCCACGCCTAAATTGATGTATTCCTTTGCGCCAATCAACTGCGCCGCTCGCCGCGCTTCTTCAATGCGTACTTTTGATATTTCTTCCGGAGACAACGTCATCGATCCGCCACTTCCGTTTGTCACACCGCAAATGAACACATCGTCGCCTCTTTGTATGCATCGGATCAATGTGCCAAATGCATTGATTTCAAGGTCGTCCGGATGGCAGCCAACCGCTAATACCCTCATATTGTCCTCCTTATTTCTTTGTCAATTACACAATTTCGGCATACATATGTGTGTTTTTCTATTCTACGGCATATAGGAGTCTACATACTGGCGAACAATTCCTTCGCTATCGGCATTCTCCTTCAGAACCGTATAGGAAACCTGGACGCGATCCATCTTGTTTCGGCAGCCAATACAAGCGATGGATTCCCTGACAAAGTTCAAAAATCGCTCGCCCACCCGTTCAATGCCGCCACCAAGGACAATCTCCCCTGTGTTTTGCACACACGTTAGATTGTTAATAGCGTATGCCAAGCAACGTGACGCCTCCCTCAAAACGCTATTTACCAATTGATCGTTTGCCTCGCTGGCGAGGCGAAGGGTGTCAATGCTCACAGCGTCCAAGTCTCCCCCTACCAAATCTGTCACCATAGATTTTTCGCCCTCGCGAATCTTGTCAACAACGTCCTTAACAATTGCGCTGCAACTGACGTAACGCTCTACACAGCCCCGATTGCCGCACAGGCACTCACGGCCGTTCATATTAATAGTGATGTGTCCGAACTCTAAAGGCGTTTCATCATCCTTGCAACGCATTCTGCCTTTCTCGATCCTCTCATGGCCAATGCCATCGCTAATATTGATAAATACCATATCTTCATTCTGGCCATAACGGGCGCACATCTCTGCATAAGCGACGCATGTAGATTCATTTTCCAAAAACAACGGCTTCCCTTTGATGTTTGCATAAATCTTTTGCACAAATTCAGCCTTTGTACGCGTTTGCAATACAGACGAAGAGAATAGGTTTCTGTCCCAGCGAAATGATCCGGGATAACACAGGCAGACTGTGGGCACCTTATCCCAGTTGATTTTTTGGGCGTCCTTGTGCAAAAGTTCCAGTGCAATGCTTGCAATCTTATCCGAGGCGCTTTCTCCGTCCTCTCGGAATCCGGCCGGAAACGGCCTAAAAACCGTTTCCAATTGTTCAAAGCACAGATTGTATAGCATATAGCGTATCCCCGTAGGTCGGAGAACGAGCACTGGAAACATGGCTCCATCAGGGTTGATCTCCAGGAGAATGGGTTTTCTTCCCGTAACGGATTCTCCCATTCCAATCTGCATCACTAAACCCTTTTCGCAGAGTTCATCCACAAGCGAAGAAACCGTTGCCTTTGTTAAGTGTACTTCCTTGGCAATTGAGGTGCGAGATAAGCCATGCTTCTTTTCAATCAGCGAAAAAACTCTGGCCAAATTTGCACGCTTGATTTCCAATTGGCTTATATTTCCTCTGACCTCATTATGCTTACAAAAGTACTTCAAATCGGTCACCTACCCGTATTTCCATTAATAACCATATGGAAATATTAGCCTTTTTCTGCGGCATTGTCAATGTTCCTGAGAATAATTTGTGCTGCGGCGAAGTTCCGGCGATGGAATCCGCCGCAGCGCAGAAACAACCTATCCCTCTTCCGGATAATAGGTATTCACGTTTTCCTTAGTAATAATCAGCGCCTCGGCGATTTGATATTGTTCTTGTTCCAATCCCAGAAAATGCCTACCTGCGGCTTCAAGTGTTTTTGTTGCAACAATGCGCGCATCTACGCCCCAACCGCCTATCATAAAGCTAGGTTCACCCGCTGCTGCTGCACGCAGAACGTCATAAGCTTCATCGCTAGATACCCCGCCGAAAACATGGATATCTTCGGGACTCTTCCCTAGAGCTTCCAATGCCATCCGCCCTTGCTAACCGTTCATTTTCTGCATGCATAGCGGCCAACGTTTTTTGCACCAATTCTTCCGGAGCATGCATATCGCTCAACTCCGCGCCAAATTTTATTGCTTTATTGTTCTTCATGTCTTTATCACACATACAGTGATGCTCCCAATGCTTTTTTTAATTTTCCTCGCGCTCGCGAAAGTCGTGTTTTTACTGCGTTTGGTTGAATGTTCAGCATGTCTGCAATCTCAGCGATGTTCATTCCTTCGTAGTAGAACAGAAAAATCACGCTGCGGAGTCTTTGCGGCAATGCCCTGACTGCTTCAAGTGTTACTTCCCGCATAAAATCATCCGGGCCATCGTCTGCAAGCCACATTACAGGCTCAAAAAAAGCATTTCCTCCTTTTCTATTCTTCTCCAGTTCATCTTCATAACTGACCGTACGCTTTGTCCATGGCGCGCGATGCAGATCGCAGGCACAGTTGATCGTTACGCGCAAAAGCCATGCCTTCAAGTGGGCATCATCGTCGAACGGTTTTTTCTGTCTCACCAGTCGAAGAAATACCTCTTGAAATATATCATCCACTTCTGATGCATTTCTCGTATGCGTCATAGCTACCCGGTAGACCATGTCCTTAAACCGATAGATGATCCGCTCCAATTCTTCATTAGTATACGCTCCCATCCCGCCACTCCCCTGATAATCGTATATTTAACCATATCATATCAAAAAACACATAAATATGTCAATGCCTGACGTGAACGGAGCTGGGACAATCACTTTTGGGTCAGCCCAGATCATGACAAATCGAAAATTATATGCGCGGCAGAGGGGAATTGGAAGCCGTTCTTCCCTTCACAACGTTGTCGACGTATTCTCTTAAGCGCGAAACGGCCGGCTTTCCGTCTACCTATTCTGCAATGGGGCGCTCATTGTTTACGCGCCGTAACCCTGCCGACGACAATCAGCGCCAGACCGACGATCAGAAGCGTGAAGCGATGATGCCCCAGCATTAACCAAAGTTGCTCGGCGGGCTCCAGATAGGAGATGAGACCAAGGCCTTGGCCGATGCCATAGGCGGCGTCCATTTCCTCGCCGCTGATCCCCCCGGCGATCATGATGACGAACACGGCGACGCCCACTAGGAGCAGTATCCAACCAAGCACCGTCGCCAGCTTACTCAATCCATGCATAGTTTTTCTCCCTTCTGTTTTGCGTTCCAGATGTATTTCTCAGGCGTTGCTCACAACCCAATCTGCAAGCATTTGCCAGCTTCCCTTGTGGTTGATGAGAATGCCTGTGTATTCATCCGGGCTGCCGAAGCAGTCCACCGCGCCGATTTCGATGGTCACGCTGGGGATGCCGCAGGTTCCGAGCGCCCAATCCTTGAAGCCGCCGCGCTCGACGCTGGTTGCCTCGTTTGTGCCCAGTGCATAGCCACATTTTTGCGAAAACAGCATCGCCAGAGAATAATTGAGCCCATTCAGTTCCGGAGTATACGCTCCCTCCCAGTAGATGACACTGCCATATGAATGATAGCTGACAGTAGCCTTGAAATCGTAGCGTTTCAAATACTCTGCAAGGGCTTGCGACTCTGGCTCGCTCAACGGCGTGTCGCCGCGATAGGGGAGCTGCCGGGTTCACGCCCGGTCAGGGACTCCCATTCTTCAGGAAAATTTCGGTTCAGATCGGTGCCTCGAGCGTTTGACTTCCACATGCTGTGGTTGGCGTTTTCGCCGGCCAACATTGCGCGCACAGCTTCGGCCAAGGTGCGATCATTGATTGCATCCGGGCCCAGTTGTGAGATGACCACACCGTCTGGGTTTACCATGGGAAAGATGTGGAACATCACATCATCCATGCCATCCGGGCAGCTAACCAACAGATCGTCGAGTAGATCGACAACCAGGCGGCTGGTGATGTATTCGCGGCCGTGAATGCCTGCCTGGATGAGCACATGGTTTTGCGCTTGTATGTCGCCAAAGCGCAATATGGGAATGCTTCGTCCATCCAGACTAAGCGACAACTCTTCGCAGATGAGACGGCCTTCGGAATTTTCGACCATATCCTCTACATCCGCCACCATCTGTTCATAACTGTAGGGCCAGCGTTCGTCTTCAACCCCCAGAATCTTCACATAACCGGAATGTACATAGCCCACGCTTCCACTTCCTTCCACACGAACGTAGTAGAATCCGCCTGATGCGCCCAGCATTTCCATCCGCGTGCCCGGCAACACCTTCTCTAGCACAGCAGCAGAGGTGGAAGGCTCAGCCCGCAGGCTGAGAAATTCATTGACGTTTGGAATCAGTATCGTCGTTTCCGCCGCAGTTTCTGGTGGTGCAGAAGAAATGACCTCCCCAAGCACCAGTGTGCAATGGAGCACGTTCTCCTCTCACGAACAATAGATGGTCGTATGCTGATCAAACGAATTCACAAAACGCAGATCGAAGTCGTTTTTCAGGTCAATGCGCATGCTTTCTTCGCCTTCAGCCAGATAGCCGCCGGCAAACGCTTCGCTGAAGGAATGACTTTCAAGAATCTCATAGCCGCCGGAGCACAGCGCTCAGCCAAGAACAGTTGCCACTCTGTCCAATCCACCGCCGTACACGGTCTGCCCGCTGCCATCTTCCGCCATGCCGAAACTGGCGGAAGAGACGGCGCTGCAAAGGGAGAATTCCTCACCCGGGGCCACCGATATGCCCGAAAGAAGCTCCAATGACTGATCTACATTGTACAATACATCGGCGGACGGATCGGTCAGCCACAAGCTGGCGCGCAGCTCCACCGCGCGGGCAACTGGCATGGCAGCAAGAATTAGGATTGCCGCCAACGCAGCGGCCATGCGGCGCTTGGTGGTTTTCCATTTTTTCATCGAACATTTGCTCCTTCTGCTGAATTACATCGTCCAATAGAGACGGGCATCATCCGCATCGTTACGATAGATGAGAACGCCGCCATAGATATCAAGCACCTTGTTTTCGCCATTGCGCGCTACTGAATTATTTGCGGGAAGATCACAGGAGTATTCGGCGCTCGTTTCCCAGTTGCTGCCATCACATTCCATATACAGCGTTCCGGAGTTTGGATCGTAACTGAACACTGTGCCGGTAACCGGATCGGCGAGCCATTCCATATAGTAGTTCCACGTGCTGAAGTCACGGGAGCCTCTGGTCACGCGCCGTGCGCTTCCATCATGCAGAGAAAACACCATGACGTCACTGGAATCATTCAGAATCAGGCATGCAAAGTCTCCAAAGAAAGGGCGGATGTAGAACTGATCCGTTCCAGCCTGCGCAAGCACCTCGCGTCCATCTGCCGAAAGGCGAATGAGCACCACATCTTCTATACCTTCATCGACAGAAGCAACGCCTTCCCAGTAGTAAAGCTCGTCACTTGATACCGCCGCTGAGTAGGCAGTTGCGCTGATCTCCTGCACGGTCGGTCTTTGATCCTTTATGGAAACGGCACATAGCCAGCCACTGTCCATATCGTAGGTATATTCCCCTACGATCACATTCTCTCCCCATTGGAAAGCGGTGCCCGCGCCGTCCACAATAGGCAGAAGTTCCCCATCGCGTAGAGCATAGAGCGTGTAAAAGCTCATCTCGCTAAAATTGCCCAGCAGGTAATACCAGCCGTCGATATACGCGACAATCCGATCCATCTTCATATCCGCTGTAGTATGCTCCGCCAACGTTACTTCGCCGCTTTGCAGATCCATGCGGATGATCTCACCTTGCGGACTGAGCGCGTGTGCCGTTTCACCATCGCATACAAGCCCGCCTCTCACATTCAGTTCGACAGTACACAATTGCTGACGGCAGGTGCCCTCAAATCGGTAAAGGCCGTCGCGCTCGAGGCAGTAAAAGTCTTCATCGAGGCGGATATATCCATCCAAGCCAGTATGCATCTCCTCTGCCAGCACACCACCATGAATCAAAAAAGCTACCAACAGGAAACAAAACCATTTCTTCATGCCCATTCTCCATTCTATCCGAGATAATTTGTGAGGATATAACCGCTCATGCCGTTGTAGTAGCAATAGGTGAAAGTACCATTGTAGTAGTAGCAATCCACTTCTTCGCCCTTGGCTACGCGGGTGACGGCGCTGGCCGATGTGGAAGGCCGCGAACGCAGGGTGACGAATTCATTGCAGTTGATGACCGTCCTCTTGCCCAGGTAATTGCTTCCGAAGCTGGCAGCAGAGCTAGAGCCGTCCGTACTACTCAGATAAGTGGAGAGGATATATCCCCACCGGCCATTGTAATAGCAATAAGCAAACTCACTGTCGTAATAATAGGCTTCGACATAGGCACCCAGCGGAACTGTGGCCAGTCGGGCGGAATCCTTGCTTGCATACTGGCGCAGGGAGACCCATTCCTGACAATTGATTACCCGGAGGTGCCCCATGTATTCGCCGTTGCAGTAGCCATAGCTTGGTGTATAACCTCCACCATAACTCCCGGACGTCCCCAGGTACTTGGAGAGAATGTAGCCGCTCAGCCCGTTGTAGTAGCAGTAAGTAAAGGTGTCGTTGTAGTAATAGCAGTCCACTTCTTCACCTTTGGCCACGCGAGTAACGGCGCTGGCCGATGTGGAAGGCCCGGAACGCAGGGTGACGAACTCATTGCAATTGATGACCATCTTCTTGCCCAGATAGTTGCTGTCAAAGCTGGCAGCAGAACTAGAGCTGTTGCCGTTGCTCAGGTAGGTGGAGAGGATGTAGCCCCATTGGCCGTTGTAGTAGCACTCGACAAATTCACTGTTGTAGTAATAACCGTCGACATATGCGCCCAACGGAACCGTGGTCAGCCGGTTGGAATTCTTGTTGGGGTATTCGCGCAAGGACACCCATTCGTTGCAGTTGATCACCTGCAAGCGCCCCAGGTACGCTCCCATCGCCTGTGCGGGCAGCACAGGCAGGAGCATTGCCAGAATCAGAAACAGCACGAGACACCTTTTCATGTTCAAATCCTCCTTTTAAGCGATTCGTTGTGGATCAGCTTGGGCGTCAATATCCCATGAATTTATAGTACTGCCTACAATAATCACACAAGTAAACTGTTTTCCCTTCGTCACCTCGTCTACCCCCTCCTCCCGTGCAAATATATTCACTCAGAACCTCCTCCTGTTGGCAGTTTTCACAGATTCCACGCCTTTCACAGCCGGTCAGCGCCAGCATGATGACGAAGATCAACAGCACTGCGGTCAGTACATACAACAGTTTTCGATGGCCATAAGTCGTAAACATGATTGAATTCTCCTTTCCTTACGCTCAAAATATGAACAGTATGCAATGGATTCGGATGCAGCCGTAATTAAAAACGCATAGTCATCAGGCCAAGGATACGCTCAGAGGCATACGTTATGCGATGTCCCGATAGCGGTACTGAGTCTTGCCATTCGGTGCGGGGTTGCCGCTGTCGATCCAAGCGAAGAGCCTGCCGTAGCTGGGATCGTCGTAATAATACCTTCCCGTTCCCTGCCAGTCGTTCAGCGAGGCGGCGGGGTTATTGTAGTCATAGGCGTTGGCAGTAAACACCGACACCCAACCGCTTTGAATCGATCCGGAGTAGCCACAGCCACCGCACCAGGTGGGATCGCCGTAATCCCATACATGCACATGATTTCCGCAGTTGGGACAGGCGAAGTAGTAGTAGCCGTAAACAGTGCGGGTTTCGACCTGTCGCGTGTTCGAAGGCGATACAGGCGCATCCTGCCAGTCGCTCCACGCCCCATATTGCTGCGTCGAGGAAGAATTAGACGAGCCGGAAGATGTGGATGGGCGCTGTGTTGCCATGGGCGGGTCATAGCTCAAATACTCCAACAGCACATAGCCCGTCATGCCGTTATAGTTAACGCGTGCAAATCGATCGTCCACCTGATACGCTTCCAGAAATGTTCCCAGAGGGATTTGATCGAGGCGAGCGGAACTTGTGCTTGCATATTCCCGAAGGGAAATCCATTCCTCACAGTTGACCACATACATACCGCCAAGATAGTAGCCGGGATCATCGCAGGAATCGCCTTCATCTTCATAAGAAGAATTGTAATCGCCCTCGTTTGAATCGGTATAGTAAGGATCGGAAAGCTCAAGATACTGCGTCTTGATCCAGCCGTAGCGTCCTTGATATTCACTCAACGCCCAGCCGTGCCAGAGGCCATTGACATAGACAGTCGCACCCAGAGGCACCTTCAATATTCGATCTGTCGAATCATCTGCTTCCTGCCGTAGCGAAACGAAGGATTCACAGTTGACTACGGTATATTGACGACTTCCAGTAGAAAACAGATATTGGGCTTCTATCCATCCACCTGTATGTGTCGTGTTTGCATACGGCAAATCAAAGGCTTCATAATCCGGATAAAGCTCCCAGAAGCCTGATTCACCAAAAGCTCGTTCAACACTGCCCAGTCCTGTGGGATTATAGGCTTCTTCGATTGTAAGATACTCGTTTTTGATGTATCCCCACCCGTAGTAGTAGCAGCGCGTAAATTCTTCGTTATAGTAGTAAGCATATACGACTGCCCCCAACGGAACAGTATCCACATAATCAGAACTAATACTTGGCTCCACTCGCAATGATACCCACTCCTCGCAGTTCACAACGCGCATGGTGCCAATATAGTAACTTTCCGAAGCCAGCGCGCCCGCACTGGAAAGAACCAGCAGAAATGTTAATAATATCGCAATTGCCCGTTTCATGTTTCTTCCCTCTCTTCAAATCATTTCAGGTGCTGCAGCTTACCTTTTCACTAGTAAAACGGAAAAGATCGGAAAAAGTTACACGAACCGGAAATTTTTTTTCTGTAAATTTGAGATTGCCAAGTTTGCGGAAACAATTCCCAGTGCATAAACTGCTGATATGGTGGAAAAAAGCTTTACATTCTGCAACAGGGGCAGCGGTGAGCTGGCGCTCATCTTAACGCTGCCTGCAGTTCTTGTCCACAGGCAGGAACAGAATACGAGAGCTTAAGTACCAGAGGAGTATTATATTGAGCTTATATATCGATCTAGAGCCAGTTTTAAAACCATCAAATTAACCAAAGTAAAATGCAAGCGAGGGAAACAACCGCATGAAAGCAGACGGCTTTCTTCTCATACCGCGTAGAAAAACGCCGGTGATTTTTGAGCTTGAGAAATAAATTTTCGGCTCAATCCCAAATTCTGTGTAAACTCCCAACGAGGCGAGAACAGAGCAGAATTCAATGTGCGCGGCAGCGGATCTATCCGACTGCCGCTTGTGTGCAGTATAACGCCGGCGGGGATGGATGTCAAGGGCGGCGGCAAGGCCGCCGTTCATCGGAGCGCCGCGTAGCGGCGCGCAGACCCTTGACGTCCGGCCCCGGCGGTGTTATTCGGGCATGCGTCCGGCAAAATAGATGGACAGCTGCGCGTGGATCAGGCTCCAGTCCTGCCGCCGTCCCGTCCACTTTTTCGTGATGTCCATCATCGCCAGATACAGCATTTTCAACAGGCTGTCGTCCGTGGGAAACACCGATTTGACCTTGGTCACCTTGCGCAGCTGGCGGTTGAAGCCCTCTATGGCGTTGGTGGTGTAGATCAGCCTGCGCACCTCCTGAGGGTACTTGAAATATGTGCCCAGATTGGCCCAGTTCGCCCGCCAGGACTGAGAGATTCTCGGGTATTTCCTGTCCCAGCGCTCTTCAAAGGTGTCCAGGGCATTCAAAGCTGCCTGCTCGTCTATGGCGGCATGGACCGCCTTCAGATCAGCCATGAGGGCTTTTATATCCTTATAGGACACATCCCTGCTGGAATTGCGAAGCGGGTGGAGGATGCAGTTCTGAATCCCGGTCTGAGGGAAGATGGCGTGAATGGCCGCGTCAAATCCCGTCAAATTGTCCGTGCAGGCGATGAATATGTCCTCTACGCCCCGGTTCTTCAGACCGTTAAGTAGTAAAAGTCGAATACCTCGCCCAGAAAAATGGCGCAGAAGAGGAAAATATAGTAAGCGATATAGATGTTTCGCGGAATCGGCACGTTCCATTTGCGGTTGACCGCCGATGGCAGGAGCATAACAACGACGCCGAGCACGCATTGGGTGAGCATCAGCAGATAGTCGCTCTTTACTTTGAGGCCGATCTCCCCTTCAGGCGCTGTTTCCGGCGCCTGTATAAAGTGAGCAAGGGAATAAATGATGGAAAGTACCAGCGAGATAAACAAGATCACGCCGACGATTTTCTGGGACAGTTTTGCATCCTTGCGCATAGTATTGTTTTCCCCTTTGGTTTTGAGCGGGTATTTATTCAAAGCAGCGTTGAGTCACTTCCTGTTGTTTTCCCGCTGCTTCGCAGCGCTCATCGAGGTTTTATTGTAAACGCGCTTAAGCGTGGAATTTTCCAAGCGTGGCGATTTTACGTCGGGCGTAGAACCGCCCGGCGCTAACGATTGCTTCCCCAATACGTCAGCGCCAGCATGCCGGGGCCGGTATGCGCGCCGATAACGGGGCCGATATCCGCTATGTGAACTTGCGCCTGCGGAAATTGCGAGGCGATGGCGTCCTTCAGCTTCAGGGCAGCGCTTTCATCATCGCCGTGGCCGACAATGACCATCGGGCTGATCTCCGACTGCCAACTTTCCTGCATGCGTGCAATCAGTTCGCGAATCGCCTTATTCCTGCCGCGGGGCTTTTTTACGACGCCCAGTACGCCCTCGCCGTCCACATGCAGAAGAGGTTTGATATTCAGCACGTTGCCCACGGTGGCGGCGGCAGCGGAAATTCTGCCGCCATGCCGCAAATGGTCGAAGCAGTCCACTGTAAACCAGTGACAGGCCTGGAGCCTGTGCGCTTCCACCCATGCGGCCAGATCCTCCAACATCATCCCCTCCTGCTACCGGCGCGCGGCTTCGGCCACGAGCAGGGCTTCCCCGATCGAAGCGGCGAGCGTATCCAGACAGATCAGCTTTCGATCCGGATACGCCTCGCGCAGATCGTCCATGCACAGGCGCGCGTTGCCAAAGCAGCCGGACATGCCCGAGGAGAAGCCGAGATACAGGACGTCGAAGCCCTCTTTCAGCGCGGATTCGAAAGACATCCTGTATGCTGCCGGGTTGATCTGCGAAGTTGTGGCGAACTTACCCCCACGCTGCATGGCATAAAACTGCTCAACCGTCAGATTCCCACCCGGCCCATACAGGAAGCTATCATCACCGGCCATCACTTCCATGGGGATGATTGCAACGCGCGGCATCCCCGCCGGCATGCCGGCAGGGAAATCCGCGGTTGCATCCGTGAAAATTTTATAGCCGGGAATGATTTCAGCGTTCACTGGCAGCCCTCTCCGTTCTTGCAGCCCTTGCAGGCGAGGCATTCATTCCAAAGCCTGTCTGCCTTGGGCGTCCATTTTTCGGCATAGGGCACGGTTTTGCCGCAGAGATGGTCGACGTCCTCCTGGCTTTCATAGTCGGTGCTGGCCGCGCCGGTCTCTTTCACCATGGCGCGCAGTTTTTCCGGATTCTCCAGCATCGGGCAGGGGCGCAGCATGTTTTCATTGAAGGGCTGGCCGTCGTGGTAGGCCATGAACAGCGGGCTCTTGAGCGCCTGCAGCAGGGTCACATCGTGGATATTGCAGTTGGAGTAGTGGATGAACACGCAGGGCTCCACATCGCCCTTGGCGTTGATGTGCAGATACCTGCGCCCGCCGGCGATGCAGCCGCCGACGTATTCGGCGTCGTTCTGGAAGTCCATGGAGAAGAGGGCCTTGGTTTTGCGGTATTCGCGGATGCGGCGGTAGACGGTTTCCCGCTGCTCGGGCGTGGGCAAAAGATCCGGTGCGGCGGCGTTGCCAACGGGCATGTAGTGGAAGAACCAGACAAACAGCGCCCCGGAATCAATCATGTAATCGAAGAATTCCTCGCTGGTGATACACATAGTGATCCCGGGCGTTGACATAGCTCACCGCAGAAACATTCACCAATTCCACCTGTCGCCCAACCTTGAGCGAGAGCGTCCGTTCCCTGCGCTGCACGGCACGTTCGGCCTCGTCCAGCACCCGCGCCAGTCGCGCCTTGTCTATGGGTTTGAGCAGATAGTCAAACGGATGTACCGGGAAGGCATCCCACGCATATTCGCTCGAACTCGTCAAAAAAACGATCAGACAGCCCATGTCCCGCTCACGCAGACGGCGGGCCGTCTCAATCCCGTCCAGCCCATCCATGACGATATCCAGAAAGACCAGGTCATAGTGAACTTCCGAATCCAGAAAATGATTGCCCGAATCGTATACGTCGATAAAAGCTGTCTGTGAAAGGCGTTCCGCCAACATTTCGCTCAGCGTGGCGCAGTCCTGACGCTCATCGTCAACGATCGCTATCCGCATCCGCACCCCTCCTCCCATAACACATTTCACAATAAGTATATCACAATAAATCGCTAAGCAGGATCCAAATTCACGAAGTGAAAATGGGGGGTTCGCGAAGCGAACAGATAAAAGTTCTGGCAAAAAGAACAATCGCAAACTTGAAATGATTCTTTCCTAGGCTGACAGATATGTAGGTTATTGTTTTAACCGCCCGGCAGTATATGCTAAAGGTCTCGTGGCAAATCTAAAAATGATGCAAGCCCCATACCGGTTATGATAATCCAGGTATGAGGCTTGCGATTGCGATTATAAATTTTCTTACTTTCGACTTTGCGGGTGGTTGGCGAAAATAACCATCTGACACGCCGATGTGAGTCCAGCGCCTTTCGAGCTTTCTTGCCCAGCTTTTCGCGGGGAATGAATTTGGCCATGGAGGTCACTTCCTTTCAAAGGTAAAGATTTTAATAAAACACTTTGGGGCTTACCGGCGCGCATTTTTCCGCCTTCTTCGGTTGCCCGCCGTCGCGTATAGCTTTGCAAAAATATCGTCTTCTCGCAGGTCTTCCCAACTATAATGTGCCATATTCTCAAAATCATCCTCTTTTGTCGCTGTCCATACGCCTTCCTGTGCGACGAGCATAAATCCATGTGCGTTCAGGCGCAGAGCATAGGAAGATGCCTGCGCACAGTCCGTCTCCAGCTGCTTAGCGGTCGGAATGCTCTTTTTGGCCTCGACGACCCACTGCCCCCTTTCATGTCCCGGTGTAAACTCTGGCAATATGACATAGTCTGGATAGACGGTAAAGCTTCTTCCCATGCGCAGCGGCATTTGACGGACGTATTGCTCCCGGCTCCAGCCCAAGCGTTCCAGAAGCGGTTCCAGCAGGCAAAGTTCCACATCCCGCTCCCTTTCGATCTGCTCCGGTGAGCTGCTGCTCTCAAAACAGTTCTCCAACACGGGCAAGCGCGAGACATCGCCCCCGGCTTGATGGATCAACATCAGTATGCGCGCATATTCGCTGGGCGTTATCTCCTGGCCATCCATGCGCAGCATGCGTGTTTTGGTCAGAAAGTGATTGCAAAACAGCGCATCTTCCCTGAGCGTCCGAAAGCTCGGGCCGGGGATAGATATGGGATGCCCAATGTATACGCAGCGATACTGGTCAAAAAACGGATCGACGAATCCCGGCGCGCTTGCACGCCAAACAGAAGCAAACCTGCTTACGGGCGCCCAATGGTACAAGAGGATGATGTCGCCCGGCTGCGTGTCGGGGCTCCCCTGCCAGCAAAACACCTCCTTTTCTCCAACGTCTGCATCCGTCTTTCGAAAAGCAGGATCCTCCGGGCTCGCCCCGATAACATAGGCAGCATGCGGCGGCGGCAGTTCCTGCCACAGCCAGTTCAGCCCGCCTGCCGATTTTGGCCCGTAATCATAGAGGAATGCACAAAACTCCTCGCTGCTCCACATCATTTCCTTTCTCACTGCTTGCAGCACACGGCAAAGCTCAAAATAATGACGAAATCTGCCGACATAGTCCCTTCGCCCTGGCGTCGGCGGCAGCTGTATGTCAAATACGTCCGCAAGGGCTGTCAGTACATGATAGCAGCAGGGGAAAAAATACGGAATGAATGCATCTGGATCCTGTGCCGTCAACATCATGCTGATGTACACGATGTCATTGGCAAAAAGCTCAAATATCCGCCTGTCTGTAGCCTGTCTTTGACAGGCGCCCGCATATTCCGCCGCGATCTCCTCCCACAGCGCCGCAGCCTCTTCTTCATATGCATACGCGCCGGATACATCTTTCTCCACAAATGCGTCCTCCGCGTTTGCATGCGCTTCTGCAAATGCAGTGATGCTCTCCTCGATCGTCTGCACCAGGAAAGTATCGGGGCAGTATGCTTTGAACAAGGAAATCACCAGTTCCCGCATTTGTTTTCCATCGCCATGTAGACCAAATGCAAAGCGTTCTACCGTTTCCTGCCCACCTGCTCGAAGATAGAGCTGCCATTGATATGCGTTGATCCGCACAGGGGCCACTTCCTTTCAAGGTTTCGGGCAGTCCTTCATCACAACATCGGAAAGATACGCGGCGAAGGCGGCGTATTCGCCCTTCGTAAGCGGGTGGGGACGGGCCATGACCACGAGGGCGTGGCCCGGGTTTTCAGGACAGTAGAGCGGATGAACGTGCGCGTGCGAGTTGGTGGCAAAGCCCGCGCGTTTATAGAATGCCTGACGGCGGCGGGATATTTCATCCACCGGCTGGTCGATTTCGAGGATAACAGGCTTGTCCTCTCCCGCGAGCAGTTCGATTGCCTCTGTACCCAAACCTTGACCTCGCCTTTCCGGGACAATGCAGAGATACCCGACGTAGAAATATTCGCCCGCGTCCCAATACAGGATCAGGCCGGCAAAATGCTCCCCGCCATAAAGCAGGCCAAAATGATACGGGGCTGGGACGGCTCCAGACGTTGTTCATGCTCCGGGAAGCTGGTGGCGTAGAGCGTCATAGCAGGCGCAAAGGCCGGACTGGCGGAGGTGCGCAGTTCAATACGCAGCATGGAACATCCCTCCAAAGAAAGATAGAAAAGACCCCGACCATTGCTGATCGGGGAGGTTGGTGGTCGCAACAGGACTCGAACCTGTGACCCCATCGATGTGAACGATGTGCTCTACCAACTGAGCCATGCGACCAAATATTTGTCCAGCGAAATAATTGGTTATTCCGGACAATGTGCTCTACCAACTGAGCCAAAGCACCAAGGATCTATGTGAACCGATTTTAGCGTTTTGTCCGCCGCGTCACATTCACGGCCCGCTTCGCATCGGATCAAGCGTTATATGCATCGGCCGGCATGTCCTCTCTGCCAACAAAGCAAAGCGCCAAACCTGCCCGTCCGCCCTTGCAAATACATTGCAGGAATCGGAACGAAGTTTATTATACCGCATCTCGCGAGCATTGTCAAGGGGAAAATTCAAATTTCCTGAGCGCGTCTTTACAGGGGTACAATACATATTGGACAGATGAACAAAAAGGGATGAAGGATAAAGCCTTATCGGTTATCGTTGGAGTTGCAGACAACAACTGTATGAGAGAGGGCGTATCCTTCATGGGAAAGAGTATAACACAGGAGATGGCATACGGGCAATCCCTGATGAAGTATGCGCAGAAATATGGAGCGGCCAAGGCTAGCCGGAAATACAACAGGAGCCGGTTCCATAGTTGCTTTCGAAAATCCCGCTGGGATGGGACCGTGGCGTCCCTGGCCTGCCAGTCTCGACGGCCGCACCGCCCCGACCAACACACAAAGGCAGAGATGAAACTGAACCGGGACATGCGCCGCAGAAACCCTCGCCTTGGTATGGTGGAATTGTGACGTCGTCTGCGGCAGCGGGGCTACACCCGCCGCCCGGAGAGCCTGTTCCGGGTCATGAGGAAGCTGGGCCTGTTCCTGCAGGCGGAGAAAAAGCCGGCCTGCAAGCCCAGACCCTGCCGGCAAATGACCTGTCACGGCCAGCGTATCCAGGTGGATGTGAAAGTGGCGCTCCGCCGCTGCATCGCCAATCCGGAGATGCGCCTGTTTCAGTATACCGCCATAGACGAGTTCGCCCGCCTGCGCTTCCTGGCCGCCTGTTCCGGGCGAGGCAGCTACTCTTCCGCTGATTTCCTCAAAAAAATGTTCAAGGGTTACGCCCGTCGGGGTATCGAGGTGGCGTGCGTCCAGACCGACAATGGCCCGGAGTTCACCAACCGCTTCCTCACCGGCAGACAGAGATGCCCTTCCTTATTCGGGAACACAGCCGCTGAGATGGCTGAGATGGGTGTCCGCCACAAACGCATCCGTCCATATACCCCGCGCCACAACGGCAAAGCGGAGCGAAGCCACCGGGGGACCAGAAACGTTTCTGTTCCTGCCGCAGCGTTAATTCCCTGGACGACTTTACAAAGCGGCTCGCCATCCACCACCACCAACGCTCCATGAGGCCGCTGAACTGGCTTTCTCCCTCGAAATTCGCTGTCCAATATGTTTGACAAATCTACGAAAATGCGAATTTCATGCTGGAAGCCCCGTGAGGTTCCGTGCGTTCCGGCTATTGCATGAAAAAAGCTTTTGTCGTATAATCCAGGAAGAACCTTCAAAGCGCAATAGCGACCGAGCTGCGCCGCCGCAGCGGTCGGGTTGCCTGAATCGTTTTCCTTTATTGGGGGGCAAGCCTGTGGAGAAAAATGGAACCATCTACATTCTCATGAATCCGTCATTTCCGGATTATGTAAAAATCGGCTATGCGGATGACATCGACACGCGTCTGAAACAGTTGAATCGGAGCGAGTGCATTCCGTACGCCTTTCGAGTGTACGCGACATACGAGGTATCTTCGCGGCTTTCAGACGTAAAAATCCATTCCATTATCGACAAGCTCAATCCCAATTTGCGATCGGTTGAGCGCTTTAACGGCAAGCGGCGATCGCGCGAGTTTTACGCCATGTCCCCGGAGGACGCGTACTCCATTCTGGAGGCCATTGCGCAAATCCACGGCTGTTCGGACAAACTCAGGAAAATCGCGCCCAGCGCGGAGGAGCGGCGCGCGGAACGGGAGGCGCAGCAGATCGATACAGACAGCAGTGAGCGGGCCGCCAATTTTTCCTTCGAGAAGTGTGGAATTCCCGTTGGGGCAACAATAGAGTTTTGCGATAACCCTGGCATAACGGCGAGAGTCGTTGGCGATAGAAGCGTGGAATATAACGGAGAAACCATGTCGCTGACCGCCCTTGCAAAACTCCTGACGGGCAAGCGGTATTCCATTGCTGGGCCTAGGTATTTCAAGTATAATGGCGAATGGCTCAACGACATTCGCCATCGGCTAGGCGTTTGAGGTGAAGCGATCGTCCGCCGCGCTTCGGCCTTCCGCCGCGACAAAACGGCCTCTGTGCGCCTCTCTGCCCGGCGCCGGCCGGGACGGAAATGAATCGCTGTCTGGATTCCGAGGGGTTTGAACAGAACGGTAAAGGGCATAGTTTTGATGCGCGCCGGATCAAAAGCAGGGTTCTTTTCTTGGAGCGCTGATGGAGATTTTCCGCCGCGGACGTGCATGAAAGGCAAAGCACGCCGCAGAACCCGAACTGTCAATTGCACCCCGAAGCGTTGACACACCCATGAAAAGCGCCTGAAATGGAAAACCTGCGGCGCGCGACTTGTTCGCCGCTGATGTCGTGTAAAAAGCACAGACCAAAAGACGCCCGCGATAAACGCGAGCGGCGAGGCAAAGGAAAAGCCGAGCCCGGAACGCAAACTGCGTCCGGGCTCAGTCTGGCGGAAGCGGTGGGATTCGAACCCACGTGCCCTCTCGGACAACCGCATTTCGAGTGCGGCTCGTTACGACCACTTCGATACGCTTCCACGGGCATTCAACGCGGATTCAACCGCAGAGGCCGGCCTTCCGGGCCGAAAACTGGTGCCGGTGGTGGGACTTGAACCCACACGGTGTCGCCACCAACGGATTTTGAGTCCGTCACGTCTGCCATTCCATCACACCGGCACATGCTTTGCGCCTTACGCGGCGCAGGCAAAAGGCGTTTCGGGGCGCGGCCGGAAACCGCCGTGCGCCCGGCGCAATCGCGGTTCCCATTATACACCACCGGCGCGCAAAAATCAACCCCTAGGCAAAAATTCGATTTTCGTGTATAATAGGCCTGAAAGACGTGGAAGGAGGTGCCTGCGTGCAGACGGACGAAAGAGGCTTGATCGAGCGCGCCGCAAAGGGCGACGGTCAGGCGTTTTCCCAACTCATGGCCGCGCAGGAAAGCCGCATGTACGCGGTGGCGCTGCGCATGTGCGGGCACCATGAGGACGCGCAGGACTGCCTTCAGGAGGCTATGCTGCGCATTTTCCGTTCCATTTCCGGGTTCAAGGGGCAGTCGTCCTTTTCCACATGGGTGTATCGCATTACGATGAACACCTGTCTGGACGAATTGCGCCGCAGCAAGCGCCGCAAGGTCTCTTCGCTGGACGAGAAGCTCGAGGCGGGCTGGGCGCCCACCGACGATATGGATACGCCTGAGCATCACGCCATGCGCGCTGAACAGCGCCGCGCGCTGGAGCGGGCCATCGCCCAACTGCCCGAGGACATGCGCTCGGCCGTGGTGTTGCGCGATATACAGGGCTGCGCATACGACGAGATCGCCGATATTCTCGGCGCCAACGTCGGCACCGTCAAGTCCCGAATCAGCCGGGGGCGCGCGCGGCTTCGGGAAATTCTTTTGCAGGAGCGGGAACTTTTTGACCGCCCGGACGTCTAAAAGACGAACTTATGGAAAGGAGTGTGCGCGCATGGACTGCAAGGAGTTTTTGCAATGCCTGGACGCCTGGCTCGACGGCGAGCTTGCGCAGAACGAACGGGAAGCGTTCCGGTTTCATGCGCAAAATTGCCCCGCCTGTGCGGACGCGCTTGCGCGCGCCGAGGCGGTGCATGCCGCGCTTTCCCATTTGAACGACGATCTGTGCGTGCCGCTGCCGGCGCAGGCGGCTTGGCGCGCCGCGGTCAAGCGCGAGGCAAAGCGCCGCAAAGGGCGCGTTTTCACGCGGGCGCTGTCCGCCGTTGCGGCGGCCTTTGTGCTGCTGGCCGGCACCACGGCGGTGTTCCGCGCCACGGGCGTGCTCGATTTCGACGCCGATCTGTCCGCGCCGGCGGCGGATATACATATCGAACCCAGCGCGCCGCGCGCGCAGTATTACGACGGGATCGCCGCGCGGGATGCGGAGCTTCCCGCTCCCGCGGCCTACGACGCCGTCGATCCGACCCTGGCGCGCCATGCGCTCGTCGAGGCGGACGGCTCGACCGACGGCTCCGACGCGCGGGAGACGTCCGCGCTGCCGGAAAGCGACGCTGTTATCGAGGGCGACGCGCAGAACGGGGGCGAAGCCTCCGCCACCGGCGCGGAACTGAGCGGCGCGCAGCGCGAGCGTCTGCTCGCCCGCAGCGCAACGCGCGAAATGCGCGCCGAGAATTTTGACGCCACGCATACGTCGATTCTCAATCTGGTCGAAGAATATGGCGGCAATGTGGTCAGCGACGCCGTCAGCGGGCAAAGCGGAGCGCGCAGCGCCGTTATGGCGGTGGACATCCCCGCCGCGGAACTGGACGCCTTTTTGGAGGCGCTGGACTTCGTGGGCGAGGTGACCTATCGCTCGGTCAGCAACGAGGATATTTCTACCAATTACTACGACGCCCAGGGCCGCCTGGAAACGCTGCGCCTGGAAAGAGAGCGCCTCAACGCGCTTATTGCCGAGGCGGCCGACGCCGCCGAACTGGCGGAATTGAACGCCCGGCTGGACGAGGTCTATGCGCAGATTGACACCCTGGAGGGGAAGCTGCGCGGCTTTGAAAACCAGCTCGACTACGCGCGGGTGGACATCGCTCTGGCCGAGGGCGCGCAGTTGGAGGCAACCGCCATCACCGGCGGCGGCGACGGCGCGGCCCGCCAGGGGCTGACGCGCTCTTTGGAGGCCATTGGCGCTTTCTTTGGCGATATGGGCGTATCCCTGGCCGTGATCGCGCCCTATGCAGGCATCGCCGTGTTGCTGATTGCCCTGATCTGGGTCGGCGTGTTCCTGTACAATCGCCGCCGGCACGACTGAGGCCGTCGGGGCAAAGCTCCTTCTTTTCTCCTTTTGACAAAACAGAAGCACACAGCGTCCGCGGAGGGCAGCGCCCCCGCGTGGGCCTGTTGCGCCCCAAAGCGGGCAAAGAATCAAGACAGGGAGGGAATCCACATGAAAAAACTTCTTGCAATGCTTATGTGCTTTGCCGTACTGGCCGTAGGAACGGCCGCCGCGCTCGCCGAGGAGGACGGCGCCACCAAACTGACCGTAAGCGGCAGCGGCGTCGTGCTGGTTGAAAGCGACCTTGCCATTGTGACCGTGGGCGTGCGCGAAGTTTCCGACGATGTGCTCAAGGCCCAGTCCGCCGTCAACGACAAGATCGCCGCCGTGCGGCAGGCGCTTCTCGACGCCGGCGTGCAGGAGGCGGATATCAGCACCGATTCGATCAACATCTATGCCAATTACGATTATTCCGACGGCGCGGAGATCCTCGTTGGCTATACGGCCAACAATTCCCTCTCCGTGCGCACATCCGACATGGAAAACGTGGGCGCGCTCATCGACGCGGCCTTCGCCGCCGGCGCCAACACGCTGGACAACGTGCAGTTTACCGTGCAGGACAGCGCCGAGGCCCAGGAACAGGCCCTGACCATGGCCGTAGAGGACGCGCGCCGCAAGGCGGAAGTGCTGGCTGCGGCCGCAGGCATGGGCGTCGTTTCCATTGATACCATTGCCGAAACCGGCGTTTACACCTACGACAGCATGCGCAATTTCGCCGTTGCCGACGCCGCCGCAATGGAAAGCGGCGCGGGCACGCTGGTGCAGGCGGCGCTGGTGAGCGTGGACGCTTCGGTTTCGATGGAATTCACGCTGCGCTGAGGCGCGGTTGAAAATGAAAACGGACGCCCGCGCTTGCGGATGCTGAAAAGCCGTCGCCCCAAAACCGCAAATTGCCCCGGAGATCTCTCCGGGGCAATTTTTGCGCTTTGCAGATTGCCGATTGCGGGCGCAAGGCCCTGGCGGCAAAGCATTCCCGAAAGCTTTTCGCGCTTTGCCGGATGCTGATTTTGCTCGAGACGATCGCGCGGAGGCTCCGGTTTCCTGAGGCGAAGCAGGGGCGCGCGCGTTCGTTCGCATTCTGAGGGAGGAGGCGATCGCTGCGCCTTCGAGGGAGAAGCAAATGGCGCAAGATACAGGCATCGCGCGCTTCTTGTTCCAAAGGAGCGCGCGGCGGGCTTGTGTTTTGAGGCGCGTCCGCCCGAATGCCCGCCTGCGCATGGCGGATACAAAGCGCAGACGGCTGTTTTGCTTGTGACGGGACCTTCAGTGAACGCGCTTTGGCGCGATTGTGTGCCGCGGGCGGGGCGCGCCCAGGGGAATGATGCGCCTTTGAAGGGCGTTTTTCGCTTTGCCCTTCCCTCCGCAACGGTGAACAGGTCTGCGCCTGCAGCTTGCGGCGGGGGAACGCAGGGAGGCAGGTCGGCCGCGGTTATCGAAGAAGGAGACGGGGCTGCGGGCGCTCCGATGGGCGGACCACAGCCGGTAGATAAACGAAGGCAATGAGGGAAAGGCCTGCGCGCGTCTGCTATTTGCGGCGAGGGAGCGCAGAGGGCGCTGCCGCGGTTGTCGAAATGAAGGGAAGGGGCCAGCGCGCTGGCGGCGCGCCTTCGCTGTTTGCAGCGGGGCGCAAGGAGGCGGAATTGCCGCAGCGATCGAAGGAAAGGGGCTGCGCGCGTTGGCGCGTATGTCCGTTCCCGTTCGCCCTCCGGGCCGTCAGCCCTCGTTATCTACGACGCGGAAGGCCGCGGCGCGCAGCAGGCGGTTCATCACCGCCAGGCCGACGCCCACCGGCTCGACGGCTTCGCAGAGAATGGTTTTTGCGCCCATTCGGTCGGCCTCGCGCAACGCCAGGAACAGCCGCGCCGCCATGCTTTCGGCGTCCGGGCCCAGGGAAAGGCAGCGCCGCGCGCCAAAGCGGGGAAGGTCGTTTTCCAGGCAGAGGATCAGGGCGTCCTGCGAAGCGTCGTAGCGACGGAGAATATTTTCTACGGCATGCGCGCCGCGAAACACCGTCACTTCGCCCTGCGGCGCATAGTGTTTGTACTTCATGCCCGGCGAGCGCGGCTTTTCCCCTGCGCCGAGGGGGTTGAGCACGGCATGGTCGATCTCGCAAGCGCTGGCCACGGCTGCGATCTGCGCGCGGGTGACGCCGCCGGGGCGAAGCACGCGCGGCACGCCGCCCGTCAGATCCACCACGGTCGATTCCACGCCCACCTGGCACGGCCCGCCGTCGAGGATGAGCGGCACGCGGCCGTTCATATCCTCCAACACGTCTGCCGCCGTGGTGGGGCTGGGGCGGCCGGAGCGGTTGGCGCTGGGCGCGGCGATGGGCACGCCCGCCGCCTCGATCAGCGCCCGCGCCACCGGATGCGAGGGCATGCGCACGGCCACGGTATCAAGGCCCGCCGTCACCCGCGCGGGCACCTTTTCGCTCTTGGGGAAGATCAGCGTCAGCGGCCCGGGCCAGAAGGCGTCCATCAGGGCGCGCGCCTGCGGGCCCGGCTCTGCGGCGATGAGGGGCGCAAGTTCCTCCGCCGCGCAAATGTGGACAATCAGGGGATTGTCGCCCGGGCGGCCCTTGGCGGCGAAGATTTTTTCCACCGCCGCGGCGTCCAGCGCGTTCGCGCCCAGGCCGTAGACGGTCTCGGTGGGGAAGCCGACCACTTCTCCGGCGCGCAACCATTCGCCCGCGCGCGAAAGCGCCTCGGGCGTGGGGGCGAGAAGCTCCGTTTTCATTGCTGTTTCTCCATCAGCGCCGCCTGTTCAGCCAACGTCAGCGCTGTAATAATCTCGTCAAGGTCGCCTTCCAAAACGTCGTTCAAGCGGTAAAGCGTCAGGCCGATGCGATGATCGGTGACGCGCCCCTGCGGGAAATTGTAGGTGCGGATGCGCTCGGAGCGATCGCCCGTGCCCACCTGCAGGCGGCGGCGGTCGGCGTATTCGCCCTCCTGCTTTTCGCGCTCCATGTCGTACAGGCGCGATTTGAGCACGCGCATGGCCTTTTCGCGGTTCTGAATCTGCGAGCGCTGATCCTGCGAGGTCACCACCAGCCCCGTGGGAATATGGGTGATGCGCACGGCGGAATCGGTGCGGTTGACGTGCTGCCCGCCCGCGCCGGAAGCGCGGTAGGTGTCGATGCGCAGATCGGCGGGGTTGATCTCCAGTTCCACATCCTCGGCCTCGGGCAGCACCGCCACGGTGGCCGTGGAGGTGTGGATGCGCCCGGAGCTTTCCGTAACGGGCACGCGCTGCACGCGATGCACGCCGCTTTCAAATTTCAATTTTTCAAAGACGTTTTTGCCGGAAATGAGGGCGACGCTTTCCTTGATGCCGCCCAGTTCCGTGGAACCGTCCTCGATCAGTTCCCATTTCCAGCCCTGCCGGTCGGCGTAGTGCTGGTACATGCGCAAAAGCTCGGCGCCGAACAGCCCGGCCTCGTCGCCGCCCGCGCCGGCGCGCACTTCGAGCACGGCGTTTTTGCGGTCGTCCGGGTCTTTGGGCAACATGGCGACGCGGGCCGCGTGCAGCGCTTCGCGCAGCTGCGGTTCGAGCCGCTCCAGTTCCTCGCGCGCCATATCCGCCATGTCGGGGTCCTGCAACAGTTCGTTCGCCTCGTCGATCTGCGCGGCCAGCGCGCGGCAGTTCCTGGCGATTTCGTTGAGTTCGGCCAGTTCGCTGTGCTCGCGCATCAGTTTGGCGAACAACTGCGTATCGGCGATGACCTCCGGCAGCGTGATGCGGATGGACAATTCTTCATAGCGCGCTTCAACGCTCTCCAATTGGGCCAGTATGCGCGCCTGTTCGGCCTGGTTTCTTTCCATAAATATCAATCACTCCCGTATGACGATCGCGCGATCGCGTCCGCCCAGGTCGCGCAGCACTTCGCCGCCGCCGAGCAGGTCGCGCACGGCCTGCGCCTCATCCCAACCGATCTCCAGAAACAGCGCTCCGCCCGGGGCGAGGTATTTTCGATACTCCGCGGCGATGCGGCGGTAGAAAGCAAGCCCGTCCAGGCCGCCGTCGAGCGCCAGGCGCGGCTCTTTTTGTACCTCGGCCTGCAGGCCCTCCAGTTCCCCTGTGCGAATATAGGGGGGATTGCAGGCGATGAGGTCGAACCTGCGCCCCGCCACGGGCGCGAACAGGTCGCCCTGCGCGATCTCCGCCGCGACGCCCAGGCGCTCGCGGTTGACGGCCATTACGGCGCAGGCGTCGGCGCTCACGTCCGCAAGCGTTACGCGCGCCGGGGGACACAGGCGGGCCAAACTCAGCCCGATGGCGCCGCTGCCGGCGCACAGATCCAGCGCGCAGGGCGATTGCAGGCCGCGCAGGAAGGCGAGCGCCGCCTCGCAGAGCGTTTCCGTGTCCTGCCGGGGAATGAGCACGCGCGCATCGACGTAAAATTCCAGCCCCATGAACCAGGCGCGGTTGAGCACATATTGCACCGGTTCGCCCGCCAGACGGCGCTTGAGCAGCGCCTCCAGCCGCGCTTCCTCCTGCGGGGAGATTTCCCGCAGGCTGTCGCCCCAGCACAAAAGGCGCGCGTCCGCCGCGGGGTCCGGGCTTCCGGCTTTTTCCAGTCTGCGCGCCGCCTGCGCGCGCCATGCGATCGCCAGCATAACCTCTCCAAAGCATAGGAAAACGCCGGAGGAGGATAAACCTCTCCCGGCGCTTTTGAATGGCTACATTCCGTAACGCTTCTTGAAACGATCGACGCGTCCGCCGCTGTCCACCAGTTTCTGTTTTCCGGTGTAGAAGGGATGGCACTTGGAGCAGATATCCACGCGCATTTCCTTTTTCACGGAACCCGTTTCAAACGTTTCGCCGCAAACGCAGCGAACGATCGCCTTGCCGTAATTCGGATGGATCTTTTCCTTCATGGTTTTCACCTCTTTGTCACCGGACTGTCGGCCCTCCGGCGGGACCGGCATCCGCGTGGTCATGCAAAATGTATTATAGCATATGAAGGGAAGTGGTTCAAGGGGTATCGGGAATTTTACATGCGGCGCTCAAGCGCGCCGGGCAAGGCGGGAAATCGCGACGAAAAAAAGACTGCGGAAATGGGAAGAATGTATGAACATGCAAAAATGCGCGCGCAGCGGCGGCGAAAATGCGCATGTGACGCCGAGATGGATAAATATTATTCCAAAATCATGTATAATCATTGAAATTGTTATCAAAAATTTTACAATTCCTTGCATATGGCGCTATTGACAAAATCGCCGGAGAATGGTACATTATGACCATGCGTTAGCACTCTCCACCGTTGAGTGCTAACAGCGGATCGAAGGGAGGCGTGGTCATGGGTCTGGACGAGAGAAAATTCCTCATTTTGCAGGCCATCATCGACGACTACATCACCACGGCCATGCCCGTCGGCTCGCGCACGATCTCGCGCAAGGCGGGCGTGGGCTTTTCGCCCGCGACCATCCGCAACGAAATGAGCGATCTGGAGGAACTGGGTTACCTTGCCCAGCCGCATACCTCCGCAGGCCGCGTTCCATCCTATAAAGCATACCGGCTGTATGTGGACAAACTGCTCAAGGCCGGCCAGCTTTCCAAGGAGGAGCGGCAGAAGATCGCCCAGCACATGCAGACGCGCTCCAAGCAGGTGGAAACCGTCATCCGCCGCGCCGCGCGCGTGCTTTCAGACGCGACGAAGTACACCTCCGTGGTGGTCGCGCCGCACATCGGCTCGTTGCGCATCCGGCATGTGCAGATCGTCCCCGTCTCGTCAGGCACGGCGATGCTCATCATCGTTACCAGCGCCGGCATCGTCAAGGATGCGATCATCAGCATCCCCGAAGGACTGAGCGCCGATCACCTCTACGGCATTTCCCGCATGCTCACAGAGCACCTGGCGGGCCAGCCGATCGAGTCCGTGCGGCAGATTTTCGCCGAGATCATCCGCGGCATGGGCAACGAGCGCAAATTGCTGGCCGAAACCATGCAGGTGATCGAAGAAAACATTGCCGCCGTGGACGACCGGGATGTGTATGTGGGCGGCAGCGCCAACCTGCTCAACTACCCCGAGTATTCGGACGTAGACAAGGCCAAGAACTTCCTGGCGGTGCTCGAATCGCGCGATACGCTGCGCAAGGTGATGGGCGAGGGCGGCGATATGGAAATCACCATTCGCATCGGCCCGGAAAACGGCGTTCCCGAGCTGGCGGACTGCTCGGTGCTCACCGCCAGCTATCGGATGGGCGATCAGTCCACCGGCACGTTGGGCATCATCGGCCCCACGCGCATGAATTATGGCCGCGTGGTAACGGTGTTGGGCTTTATGGGCCGGGCGATCAGCCAGTTGCTATCGGACAATCAATAGGAGGACGGCATGAAAAAGAAGGACAAAACCCCCGAAACTCCGGTGACGGAGGAGGAAGCCCCCCAGACCGCCGAACAGCCCCAAAACACCGGGGAGACGGCCGGGGAACAGCCGGAGGAGAAAGAGGCTTCCATAGACGAGTGGCGCGCGGCGTTGGAAACCGCGGTTCAGCAGCGCGACGAGTATCTCGACCAGCTGCGCCGCTCGCAGGCGGACTTCCAGAACTTCCGCCGCCACAACCAGACGGCGCGCGCGGACGGATATGCCGACGGCGCGCGGGAAGTCATCGCTGCGCTGTTGCCGGCAATCGACAACCTCGAACGCGCCATTGCCGCCGGCGAGGAAAGCCCGCTGCTTGAGGGCGTTAAAATGACGCTCAACCAGCTTCTGGAAAGCCTGAAGAAATTCGGGCTGGAAGAAATTCCCGCGCAGGGCGAGGCCTTCGACCCCGAACTGCACCACGCGGTGATGAAAGAGGCGAGCGACGACCCGGGCAAGGTCATCGAGGTGTTCCAGAAGGGCTACCGGGTCAAGGACAGGATCATCCGTTATGCGATGGTCAAAGTCTCCGTTGAGGAATAACACAAACAACACCACAAGCATTTTCGCATCCATCAGGAGGGATTATTTATGAGCAAGATTATCGGTATCGACCTTGGCACCACCAATTCCTGCGTCGCCGTCATGGAGGGCGGCGAGCCGACGGTTATCGCCAACGCGGAGGGCGCGCGCACCACGCCTTCGGTCGTGGCCTTCGCCAAAAATGGCGAGCGCCTCGTCGGCCAGGTCGCCAAGCGGCAGGCTGTCACCAACCCGGACCGCACCATCATCTCCATCAAGCGTCAGATGGGCAGCGACTATAAAGTCGATGTGGACGGCAAGTCCTACACCCCGCCGGAGATCTCGGCAATGATTTTGCAGAAGCTCAAGGCCGACGCCGAGAGCTACCTCGGCGAAAAGGTCGATAAGGCCGTCATCACCGTGCCGGCGTACTTCTCCGATTCCCAGCGCCAGGCCACCAAG
>DVIA01000004.1 GCA_018711655.1 Candidatus Pullichristensenella avicola | reverse complement strand
ACATCCGTGATGCGCACGGAGACCGCATCCCAGACCATCATGGCGTTCGTATAGTCCATCCTGCGCACCTCCCTTTCCGCCAATATTGTAGCACGGGGCAGCAGCGCGGGCAAGGCGCTGCGCGTTAAAGGGCATAGCATGTTTGCTGGATGAAGGCGGCGGGGGCGCTTTGACCTCCGCCGCTTCGAGCTTTGCTGCCCTTATGCCAGCTTCCAGCCGGCAGCTTCCTTGCGCGCGTCGAGGAAGTCGCGGTAAAGGCCGGGGCGTTCGGCCAGCTCTGTGTGCGTGCCGCGCTGCACGATCCGGCCCTTGTCCAGAACGAGGATCTGGTCAGCCTTACGCACGGTCTTGAGACGGTGCGCGATCATCAGAATGGTCTTATCCTGCGTGAGCGCTTCCATGGCTTGCTGTAGCTTGTCTTCGTTTTCTGGATCGACGTTGGCGGTGGCCTCGTCGAAGATGATGATGGGAGCGTCCTTGAGCATTGCGCGGGCGATGGAAATGCGCTGCTTCTCGCCGCCTGAGAGCGTGGCTCCGCCTTCGCCAATGACGGTGTCATAGCCATCCGGCAGGGCCATGATGAAATCGTGGCAACAGGCTTTTTTCGCCGCGGCGACCACTTCTTCATGCGTGGCCTGCGGGCGGCCGAAGCGGATGTTGTTTTCGATGGTATCCGCGAAGAGGTATACGCGCTGAAAGACCATGCTCACCTGTTCCATCAGCGATTCCAGCGTGTAGTCGCGCACGTCCGTGCCGCCGACGCGGATGGCGCCGACGTCCACATCCCAGAATCGGGCGATGAGGTTGCAAAGCGTCGTCTTGCCGCTGCCGCTGGGCCCGATGATGGCGGTGGTCGTCTTATCCGGGATGGTCAGGGAGACGTCCCGCAGGATGGGCCTGCGGTCGTAGGAGAAGTTCACATGGTCAAAGGCGATATCGTGGCTGCGCGGACGCACGTTGCTGCCCTTTTCATCCATTTCCGGCAGGGCGTTGATCTGGTCGGAGTGGTCGATGGAAGCGCCTACCAGCCGCAGGCTCGACATGGCGCTGCCCGCGGACTGGATCTGCGCAAAGACCATGAAGGCGATGACGACCGTCATCAGCGCGTCCGCCAGCGGCATGGCGCCGTTCAGGAAAAAGAGCGCCGCCGCGCCCATGATGAGCACGGAAAAGAGGTTCAGGCTCAGGCTCTGCGCGATGTTGTAGGGCGTGAAAAGCTTCTCAATGGCCAGATTGCTCTGGCGGTTGTATTCAAGCGCCTCCTGCAGCCGCCGGTCGCCCTTGCCCGCGAGGTTGAAGGACTTGATGACGCTCATGCCCTGCAGCTGCTCCAGCACTGCCTCCACCAACCGCGCCTCGGATTCCTGTCTGCGCGGCGTAACGGCGGCGGAGCGCTTTTCCATCGCCGCAGTAATGGCGAGATAGAGGAGCGTACCGGCGAGCGCCAGCAGACCCACTCGCCAGTCAAAGGCAAAAACGCAGAGCATAAACACCACGGCGTTGATAAAGCCGCTGAGGATGTTTACCAGAACCACCGGCCCCACCGTTTCCACCACGTCGAGCACGGTGGTGGTCACGCCGGTGATCTCACCTAGGCTCCTGTCGCTGAAATCGCCCATGGGCACGCGCTTCAATTTGTCGCCGATGGCTACGCGGCGGTCGGCCACCATGAAGTAGCCTGCGTGGGTCTGCTGCAACTGCGTGAAGCGGTTGACGAGCGCACGGCCTACAATGCTGACGGCCAACAGAAGCAGGGACAACCACGCTGCGCGGCTCGTTTGCTCGCCGCCGGTGAGCGCGAGCACCACGAAGTAGATGGCCGCCACCTGCAACATATGGAATACGGCGTAGAAGAATCCCCAGAAGATGGATTTACCGATGTTCGCCTGTTCTTTGCCGGCGAAGCGCCAGATCTTTTTCAAAACGCCGATCATGCTGCGTCACCATCCTTTGCGCCGATGTGGGCGCGCCACATTTCCCTGTACAGTTCGCTGTCCCTCAAAAGCTGCTCGTGCGTACCGCTTGCCGCCACACGGCCGCCGTCGATGACGAAGATGCGGTCGGCGTCGGTGATGGTGGAAAGGCGGTGGGCGATAACGATCACCGTCTTGTCCTCCACCAATTTCGCCACGGCGCGCTGGATGACGGCCTCGTTCTCGGGGTCGATGTAGGCGGTGGCCTCGTCGAGGATGACGATGGGCGCGTTCTTCAGCATAGCGCGGGCGATGGCAATGCGCTGCCGTTCGCCGCCGGAGAGGTGCGCCCCGCCGCCGCCCACCTTCGTGTCGTAGCCGTTTTCCAGGGCGCGGATAAAGGCGTCGCAGCCCGCGGCGCGCGCCACGGCCTCCACTTCGGCGTCGCTGGCGTCCAGCCGGCCCATGCGGATGTTCTCGCGCACGGTATCGTCAAAGAGGTAATTGTCCTGCGAAACGAAGGCCACCTTGGAGTAGATCTGGGCGAGGGGGATGTCCCTGAGGTCGCGTCCGCCGAGGGTGATGCGCCCCTTCTTTACATCCCAGAAGCCGCCGATGAGTTTTGCGATGGTCGATTTTCCGCCGCCGCTGGGCCCGACGAAGGCGACCATGCTGCCCGAGGGGATGCTGAGGCTGACGTCGTGGAGGACCTCCGCGTCCTCGTGATAGCCGAAGGAAACGTGCTCGACAGCGATGTCCCGGTTGGGCAGCGAAACCGGCCGGGTGGCGTGGATTTGTTCCTCGCCGTTCAGGATGGCGTCTACCTCTCCCACGATGGTGCCCACCTTAGCGAGGCTGTCCACGAAGTCCATTGCCGCCAGCAGCGGGCCGGCAATACCCAGGGAGAGGATGATGACGGTGATGAACGTCTCCACGGACAGGCTGCCGCCCTGGTAAAGGAGCCAGCCCACGGGCAGGATGGTGATGAGCGTCGTCGGGGAGATTGCCTTGGAAAAGGAGATGGGCAGCTGGCAGCTTTTCATCCAGTTGTAGAAGTAGGCGGCGTTGGCGCGCACGCGCTGGGCGAATTTTGCATAGGAGTTTTTTCCCTGATTGAACGCCTTGATGACCTCGATGCCGCCGATATATTCGACGATGGTGGCGTTCATCGCCTGCGTGACCTTTACCGACCCCTCGTACTGCTTGCCGTAGTTCTTCATCACCCCCATCATCAGGGCCATGCCCACGGGGATGGAGACGATGGAGAGCAGCGCCATGCGCCAGTCGAGGAAGAACAGATAGAGCAGTATGCACACAGGCGCCAGCAGGTTGGAGGTCATTTCCGGCAACAGGTGCGCCAGCGGCCGCTCCATGGACTCCACCTGATCGACGATGACCTGTTTCATCTCGCCGCTCGGCGTGTCCACGACCGTGCCCAGGGGCATCTTCGGCAGCTTTTGCAGGATGCGCTCGCGGATCTCCTTGAGGATGGAAAACGTCGCTTTATGGGACATGGACAGCGCCAGCGCGTAGAGCAGGGCGCGCAGGCAAAAGCCCGCCAGCGCGACAAGACACCATGCGGCATAAAAGCCGTATCCCGTCCGCCCGGAGAGCAGGCCGATGATGATTTGCGCCGCCGTGAAATAGGGCAGCATGCCGCCCAGCACGCCCAGCGAAGCGGAGACGATCGCCCGCACAAGGCCGCTGTGATGGCGTGCACCCAGCTGCCAGAGGCGCAGCATGGGGCTTTGTTTCTGCATTGAGATCCCTCCTTGAGTTTGTTATGACTAACAGTATGACTTGCAAAAAAGGCCGTCCCGCGGAAAACGACCTGTTTACACTAGGGGCATTGGGCGTTAAAGATGGTGTCAAAGCCTGCCATGTGATAGCGGTTGAGCATGCCGATATAGCGGACGGCAGCCTCCTTGGGCATGCCGTGGCGCACGACCTCAAACATGCCGTTGAAATAGGCGGTGACGATCATGTGGATGAAGTCCTCCGTGACCACGCCCTGCTTCACGCTTTCGCAGCCAATCACTTCCATGTACTTGTAGGTGTATTCGACCTCGATATCCACCAGTTCGTCGAGAAAGTGGGCGAAGTGCGTCCCGTGCGCGCCGCTGAGCAGCAGGCGGAATTCGTCGAAATGGTCATAGATGTAGTCGAGCATTTCCATCTGATGGCGCGCGGTATAGCGGCCCATCTCGTCACGCTGCGTCTGCTCGTCAAAGGAATGGAAGCGCTCCTGGATTTGCAGGAACATGCGCCGCATTTCTTCCACGGCCGGCTCCACGACCGCCTTGAACAGCCCTTCCTTATCCCGAAAGCGCGTATAGATGGAGCCGGTACTGGTGTTCGCTTCGCGCGCGATGGTGCGCAGAGACGCATCCTTATAGCCCTTTTCCAAGAACTCCTGCTTTGCACAGTCCAGTATCGCTTCATAGACGCCTTTGATCTGTTTTGCCAAGGAGTCGTCCCCCATTCATAACGTTGTTTCATAACGGCGTTTTGATTTTACACCCATCCGGTTTCCTTTGTCAAGATGGGCGTGGAATTTTTACATTGTGGACGGATACGAGGAATTGGGACGCGGGAAAAGCGCCCCATCTCGAAAGTATAAGCGCTTTTCTTCATGAAAAACGCCCCGCAGGAATGAGAAGGATCATTCCCACGGGGCGTTTGCAGGACGTTATGACGGCGTTCAGATATGGATGGCGGGATACTCAAGCCCCTGCGCGGTCAGCGTCTGCAAAAGGTGCAGGCGCTCGTTGAAGCGCTCGGCGGCCAGCGCGATCTCGGCGGCGGTGGGATGATCCTTCATCAGCGCCCAGCGCGCTTCGTTGGCGGGTGAGGCGCTGTGGGGGCCGCTCGTGCCGTTGGCGCGGAAGCGGTCGATCATTGCCTGCGACATGGCGCCGTTGCACACATAGCCGCCGAGCACGCGGTTCTTTTCCTTGACCAGCGCCACGCCGGCGGCGAGGGCGTTGTGCGCGTGGGCGGAGTCCGCCCAGTAGGCCAGCGTGCAGAACACGCCCACGTTTTTATTTTCGACCGTTTCCATGAACGCTTTCATGGCGGCGTCGGGGCCGCCCTTGTCCACCCAGTAGCCCAGCAGCACGGCGTCGCCGTCCAGTTCGGGCGTGCCTACCGCGAGGTCGTAGATCTCTTTGGTATCGACGGTCATGGCGTCGAAAATGCCTTCCGCCAGGCGGCGGGTGCAGCCGGACAGGCTGCTGTAAACGATCTGTACTTTCATGGTCTCTTCCTTTCTCAGGACAGTGTGTCCAGATACGCTCCGATGTGTTCCAGCATATAGTCTGCGCCGCGCGGCCCGGCGATGGGCATGTGCGTGGCCACCTGCGCGCCGTTGACGAGCGGCAGGCTGACGCAGACAAAGGTGTTGTCTGCATCCAGCAGCGCGTGGGAGACCTCGTCGGCGAGCACGAGCTGGCGGCGCAAGCCGCGCATCAGCTCTATGCGCTCCTTCTCCACCGGCAGGTGGCGCACGGCGGGGTCGTGTTCCGGCAGGGCGTGCAGGCTGTGGGCGCTGAGCTGGTTGACCGCCGGTATGCCCGCCTCCTCCAGCAGCCCCGCCATGCCGCGCACCAATTCGTATTCGCCGTAGATCGTCGCCGCGGGGCGGTCGCGCCGCAGCATCATGCCGTACATGCGCATCTGCACGGCCTCGGCATGGCGCGCCTCGAGTTCCCGCACCAGCGCGCCGTCCGGCTCGCGCCCCAGCGCCTCGCCCACGCGATGGAGCCAGTCCAGCGTGCCGGCATAGCCGTAGGGCGTGCCCGCGACGCAGTGTGTATGGCAGGTTTTTTTGAGAATTTCCGCTGCCGGCAGCGCCTCGCCGCGCAGGACGAGGTTGATCTCCGCCTTGCCGCAGTCCTCGATGGTTTCCATGTCCGTATCCATTAAGAGGCAGGCGCGCATCTCCATGCCGAAGCCCTCGCGCATCAGCCGGCGGATCTCATTCAAGTCGCTGCGGGCGCGGTAAGCGCCGGCGGACAGGCCGAGCAGGTTGTACGTGCCTTCAATGCGCTCATCGGTGGGCGCTATGGCATGTTGGGCGATCAGCCGGTATGCCTCGCGCAGGCCGACGCTGTAATCGCCGCGGAAGCCGCCCTGCTCAAAGGCGATCAGCCGGGCGCGCACCTTTTCCTGCATGTAGGCGCACACGCCGCGCAGGTCGGTTCCGATGACGGCGGAGACGGACGAGGCGACCACGAATATCACGCGCGGCGCGTAGCCTTCGTCGATCTCCACGAGCGCGCGCTCCAGCCGCGAGACGTCGCCCATGACCACGTCGTCCTCGCTCATGTGGGTGGTGAACAGGCGGTTCTGCTGATCCACACCGAGGCTTCCGAAGAGGCTGACGCTGTAATGCGTGGTGCCCGCGGGACCGTATTCCAGCACGACGCTGCCCTCAATGCACAAAAGGCTCCAGAGGATGCCCATGCGGTCGGAGGGCGTGGGCAGATAGCGGCAAAGGCTCATGCTGCGCCCCCTTCCCGCAGCGCGCGCGCTTCCTTGGCGGCGGCGTAGAGCGCGCGCACGACGAACGAAGTTACCTCATAGCCGAGCATGTTGCCCGCGCCGTCCGTGCGCACCAGCGCGATGCCCTTGGCGCGCAGCCGGGCGGCGTACTCGTGCCCCAGGTAGAGCATCGGGTGAAGCGCGTCGTAGATGTACTGCAAGGGGGCGATGTTGGCCGTCTTGGTCACATAGGGGTCGCAGAGGGCGAGTATGGCCTCGCGGTCGGCTTCGTCCTCGGGCTTGACGGCGTTGGTCTGGATGATCTGCGGAACCATGCCCACCTCAGCCATGAAGCGGTTGAACTCATAGCAGCGGAAGGGCGTGTTGCCGTAGATGTAGCTCACGCCGCGCAGCTCGCGCCGCGCCTGTTCGCAGGCGGCTTCCGCCCCGGCGCGCAGATTTTCAAGGCGGGCGGGCAGCGGCAGCCCCAGCGCGTCAAAGAGCGTCTGATAGCAGGCGGCGATGCGCGCGGGGGACACATACTTGTCAAACAGCACATAGGGCGTGCCGAACGCCCGCTGCATCCTGCGCGCCAGCGGCAGCGCAGTGTCGTCCACGACGATGTTGACCTTCGCGGCAGGCGCTTTGCGGATGTCCTCCACATTGCAGCCGCAGGGCAGGCGCAGGCCGACGCGCACGCCGGCTTCGCGCAGCACGCCGCACAGCTCGGTCTCCTGAAAGTCGCCCAACCGCTGACCGAGCAGGTTGGCGCTGCCGTCGCAGACCTGGGGCTGCATGACGTCAAAGCACGCGGTCATGGTGCGCTCGACGCCGGGCAGGTGGTTCTCGCACTTGAAGTGCTCGGTGTGCACGGCCATCACCGGCAGGTCATAGCGCTCAGAAAGTGAACTGGCGAGGGCGTCGATGTCGTCGCCGATGATTTCCACAACGCAGGTGGTGACGAGGAACACCGCCCGCGGATGATATTCCGCCATCATCTCGTCGAAGGCTTCTTCGACCTTCTTTGCGCAGCCAAAGGTCACGTCGTGCCCGTCCAGCGCCACGCTGACGCAGCGGCCGTCCAGCCCGCCAAAGTTGTCGGCGTGGATGCTGAAGTGTTTGGTGTAGTAGGTGCATTCGTCGGTGCCGATGATGAGCATCATCGCGTCGGATATGCCGCGCACAGCCATTGCCGCGCCCATCAGCGGGCAGTGCGTGCCGGGGAACATCGCCGCCGTTAGCGGGCGCACGTCCTTGATCGTCTCCGCTTCGCTCAGGCGCTTCATCTGCGCGAGCAGTTGCTTTCCATCCATTTATGTCCTCCGTCAGGCCGCGTAGTGCGCGTCCAGCAGGTCGATGAGGCCGCCGAGGTTGTCGATGATGTTGAGACCGGCAGTGACGACGTAGCCCGAGGGCAGGTAGAGCACGTCGCCGCGGCTGACGGCGGGGACGGTGTCCCACAACGCCTGGTTCGTTGCCATGCACTCGGTGCAGAAGGCTTCAGCGTCCTCGACGGTGGTCGTGCCCTGCGAGGTGAACACGAACAAATCGCTCTCTACGTCGGCGAAGGTCTCGAGGCTGGCAGGGGCGTTGGTGTCGCCCATGGATTCAGCGTAGATGTTGGTAAAGCCCAGCAGTTGCATCATTGAGCTAACCGTGGACGTCTGCGCCTGCAGGTAGAAATCCGTGCCGCTGACGCAGGTCGCGCCGAAGAAGGTCTTGCCCGCATACCGCTCCTTGGCCTCGGCGATGCGCGCATCCAGCGCCGCAAAGCGGGCGCGCATGTCCCCGGCGGCGGCGAGCGCCGCGTCGTCCCGGGCAAAGGCTTCTATATACGCCTCGGTCTGGTTCTTGACGGTGGTGTACACGTCCTGGCCCGGCTCCTTGGTGGGCACGGCGAACACGGGAATGCCCATCTCCTGCAGCGTCGCGCCGTGGGTGGCCATGGCGCTGTCGGGCAGCAATACGAGATCCGGCTCCAGCGCCACGATGCCCTCGAGGTCGAACGTGCTGCTCATGACGGCGGGCACAACCAGCGGCTTGATCTCTTCGGGATATTCAAACGTGCTGGTCTCCGCCACGGCGACGAAGTTCACGCCCAATTCGTAGAGCGTGCGGAAGGGGTAGGTGGTCATGCAGGCGACGCGCTCGGGCACATGGTCGAGGGCGACGTCCTCATAGCCCAGCGACTTCATGTAATCCGACTGGCGCAGCAGGAAGACGGGCGCCTCCTCGGCAAGTACCGGCAAAGCGGCGAGGGCGAGCAGGGCGCACAGAAGCGTACAAAGCAGCTTTTTCATGGGGTTGTTTCCTTTCTTGATAAATATCAGCATATTTCGCGGTAGGCGATGACGGGTTTTTCCCGCCCGGGAAGGCGCACGATGTCGCATTCGACGTCGTATACCTCGCGCATCATCTTTGGGGTGATGACGTCGCAGGGCTTGCCCTCGTCGTACTTTTCGCCGTCCTTGATGACGACGATCCAGTCGCTGACCTCCAGCGCGTGGCTGAGGTCGTGCAGCACCATCACTACGCCGATGCCGTTTTCGCGGTTCAGGCGCTTGATGAGGCGCATCATCTCCATCTGGTGGGAGATATCCAGATAGGTAGTCGGCTCATCCAGAAAGAGGATCTCCGGCTGCTGGGTGAGTACCGTGGCGATCCACACGCGCTGCGATTCGCCGCCCGAGCACTCGTGGATCGACTTCTCCCGAAGCGACCAGACGCCAGTGGCGCGCATGGCCCAGTCGATGATCTTCTCGTCCTCCTCGCTGTGGCGCGCGTACCACTTCTGGTGCGGAACGCGACCGTAGCCCACCAGCTCGCGCACCTGAAAGTCCGGCGGCGCGCTGTGCATCTGCGGCAGCACGCCGATGTGGCAGGCCAGCTCCTTAGGGGTGAAGTCTTTGAGGCTGCGGCTGTCGAGGTAGACCGCGCCGCGCTTGTAGTCCAGAAGGCGCGTAAGGCCCTTGAGCACGGTGGACTTGCCCGAACCATTGGGGCCGATGATGCTGGTTATCCTGCCCTTTTCCACGCGCAGATCCATGTTGGCCACGGCGGTGTAGTCGCCGTAGGCGATCTCCAGTTTTTCAGCCCTGATTTCCACGAACGCTTCCCTTCTTTCGCAACATGTAGAGGAAGAACGGCCCGCCCGTCACCGCCATGACGATGCCCACGGGGATCTCCATGCCGGGGACGATGGTGCGCCCCACCGTGTCGGCGATGAGCAGTATGTCCGCGCCGAGCAGCACGCTGGTGGGCAGCATGGCCTTGTAGTCCGAGCCGACGAGTATGCGCGATATATGCGGCACAACCAGGCCGACAAAGCCGATCATGCCTGCCACCGCCACCGTTGCCGCCGCCAGGAACGCCGACACCGCCGAGAGGCAGACGCGGCTCAGGCTGACCTTGACGCCCAAGCTCTTGGCCATCTCGTCGCCCAGCTGCAGCGTGTTGGCGCTCTTGATGCAGGCAAAGGCGAGCACCAGGCCGATGCCGGCGTAGACGGCGAGCAGCTTCACCTGCTGCCACGACCGGCCAGAGAGACTGCCGTTCATGAAGGCCAGCACGCCTTCCAGGCTGTCGGAGTTGAGCAACTGCAAGAGCGAGTTGTAGGCGCTGAGCACCGAGTTGATGGCCACGCCCGAGAGGATGATGCGCACGGGATCGACGCCGCCCTTCCACGCCAGCATGTAGATGAGCGCGCAGGCGAGTGCCGCGCCACCAAAGGCGAAGATGGGCACGGAGTTGGTCAGGTGCGGGAAGAGCAACAAAATGGTGGTCGCCGCCGTGCCCGCGCCGGCGGACACGCCGATGGTGCCCGGATCGGCGAGCGGATTGCGCATCACGGATTGCAGCAGCGCGCCCGAGGCCGACAGCGAAGCGCCGATGAGCAGCGCCAGCAGCAGCCGCGGCAGGCGCAGGTTGAAGATGATGACCTTGATGGTGCTCTCCTCGCCGCTGAACACGGCGCGCAGGATCTCCCCGAGGGAGTATCCCGCGCTGCCGACGGAGACCGCCACCAGCGACAGCGCCGCCATCAGGAGCAGCAGGAACAGCCAGATGCTGCCCACTTTCAGGGCGTTGAAGCCGCGCTTTTGCGATGTCCTGTTCATGGGCCGCCTCATTGCGCGAAGTGCGAAAGCACCAGGTCGGCAAGATCGCCGATGTTATCCACCACGTTAATGCCCGCGCTGGAGACGAAGCGCACCGGCAGGTAGAGCACGTCGCCATTGGCGATGGCGGGAATGCTGTTCCAGTATTCGGGGTTGTTGGCGAAGTCCGCCTCCATCAATTCCCGGTGGCCCTCGCCCGTCTCGCTCATGCCCACGCAGAGCACGAGGTCGGGATTGTAGGAAAGGGCGGTCTCGTAGTCGAGCTGCACCATGGAGGAGGCGTCGTTTTCATAGACGTTGGTCAGGCCGATCATCTCCGCCATGGAGCCGAGCGTGCCGTCGCTGGTCTGGATGTAGTGGGCGGGCGGCGAGGACTGCAGCACCATCACCGTCTTGCCCTCCAGCTGCGCGCGCACGTCCTCCAGCCGCGCCTCCAGATCGTCAAAGCGCTGGAGCATGGTCGCGCCCGCCTCGCTGTCCGCGCCGAAGGCGTTGACCAGCGCTTCGGTCTGCATTTTGATGGAATCGTAGGGCACGGTGTGTCCGGCGTCGACGTAGTAGACGGGGATGCCCGCGTCGCTCACGACGTTTCCGTAGGTCTCCTGCGAGGTGTAGCCCATGATGACCAGATCGGGCTCGAGGGCGATGACGGTCTCGACGTCAAAATTGGTGTTGTGGGACAACTGCAGCTGTTCCGCCGTGGCGGCAAGGTCCTCGGGCCACTCGACGACGCTGCTGGTGGGGATGGCGATCATGGGCACGCCCATCTCGTAGAGCGCCAGCACCGGCGAGGAGGACAGGCAGGCCACGCGCTGAGGCATTGTTTCCAGCACGACGGGCTCGGTATAGCCGCGCTGCTGCATATTGGCGGGATATTCGATGGTCACGCCCGCGGGTTCGGTCTCGCTTTCGCCCGCTGCAGCGGTCGTGTCCGCAGGGTAGCGCGCCTCCAGCAGGTCGATGAGCGCGTTCAGGCTGTCGATGACCTGTATGCCCTTGGAGGTAACGTATTCGCTGGAGAGGTAGATGACATTGTCATTGGCGACGGCGCTGAACTGCTCCCAGAGGGCGGGTTCCTGTGCGAAGGTTTCTTCGTAAAGCGCTTGAATGACGTCCGCCGTCGCTGCGGTGGGCGAAATGGCGAAGATGACCTCGGGGTCGAGCGTCAGGCAGGTCTCGATGTCCGTGGGCAGGGTGCGCGAGGCAGGGTCGACCACGGTGTCGGCCAGGTTCTCAAACGGCAACATGGAAAGCATACTGCCTAGATAACCCTCGGAGGTCTGGAAATAGGTGCCGGGCGTGTAGAAGAAGATCATCATCGTCTGGCTGTCGTGCGAAGCGGTGTAGGCCGCGGCGCGCGCTTCGACAGCCTCAAATTCCGCCTCGACCTCCGCTGCCAATTCCTCGGAGCCGAAGGAGCGCGCCAGCGTAATGGCTTCCTCGCGGGCCTCGCCATAGGCGATGGAGGGGCCTTCGCTGGTGTAGTAAACGGGAATGCCCGCATCGGCAAACTGTTGGCCGTAGGTTTCCTTCTGGTAGCTGCCAACAATCAGCAAATCGGGCTCCATGGCAATGATGGCCTCGGTATCCAGGCTGGACATGCTCGTGGAAATGACGGGCAGGTCGTATACCCAGTCCGGATACTCGACCGACGCGGTCGGCTCCGTGACCGCCACGGGCTGGATGCCGCAGCGAACGAGAATCTGCAGAGCCGCATTGGAAAGGCAGACGATGCGCTCGGGCATCTGGTCGAGCACCAGCGCCTCGCCCTCACTTTCCTGAAGATAGCTCGGGTAGTATAGCGTGACCTGTGCAGATTCTTCGGCGACGCCGCACACGCACATGGCCGCGCAGATCAGTGCGCTGAGGACAATGGACAAAACTTTCTTCAGCATACCTGTTGTTCTCCTTTCTCATCATGGGTCAAGTCGAGCACGCGGCCGGCAAGGTCTTCGTAGACCGCGCGCATGGGTGAATCCTCCAGGCATTCAAACACCGTGCCGCCGCCGGCCTCGGCGCGCTGTATGTCGCCGCTGCGGGGGATGTAGGCGACCACACCGGTGCCGATTTCCGCCGCCGCCCTGCGGACGATCTCCCGTTCGCCCTCGATACTGCGGGCGTTGAGGATGATTCCACACAGCCGCGCATAGCCGCGCTTGCCGAAGCCGCGGATGGCCTGAGCGATGTTACTGGCCGCATAGAGCGCCATCATCTCCCCAGAGGAGACGATGAACACCTCGCGAGCGTAGCCTTCGCGGATGGGCATGGCGAAACCGCCGCAAACCACGTCGCCGAGCACGTCATAGATGACGATATCCGGCCGGTACACCTCAAAGGCGCGCAGCTCCGCCAGCTTTTCAAAGGCGGAAATAATGCCCCGCCCCGCGCAGCCCACGCCCGGCGTCGGCCCGCCCGATTCCACGCAGAGCACGCCGCCATAGCCCTCGAACACGATATCCTCCAGACGCAGTTCGTCGCCCTTGAGGCGCAGCTGCTCCAGCACTGTGGGGATGCGCCTGCCTCCCATCAGTCCCTTGGTGGAATCCGCCTTGGGGTCGCAGCCGACCTGCATCACCCGGTAGCCCTTTTCCGCCAGGGCGGCGGAGAGGTTGGAAGTCGTTGTCGACTTGCCAATGCCGCCCTTTCCATAAATAGCGATCTTTCGCATCGCGTTCTCCTTTCCGGCACGTTCCTTTACGGTTTCGTGCTTGATGATGGCGCATGATGGTGTTAGAATAGAAACGTTGGTTAGTCTACGCTAACGACCGGGAAAGAGTATATCACACATCTGCGATCTTGTGACCTCACATCCGGCGAAAAAATCTTAAAGATATTTCGTTTTTTCAGGAGGAACAAATATGGAACGCCATGCGCAGCCGCCCCTTCAGCGGGATGAATGGGAACTTTTATACGATCACTCGCAGCTGTGCGAGACGTTGGTGCAGGAGGGAGCACCGGTGGCAAAGGCGCTCTTTGCCCTGCGTGTGGATCATCTCACATCACGCGAAGGCGGCTCACTCCCGGATGAGACGGCGATCATACTGCTCACGTCGCTCAACCGCAGCCTGTACGACTATCTGCTGTTTCAGCTGGGCATCTCTTTCAGCCGCTGCTGTTATGACAACCGTCTCCATGCCCACGCCGGCGTCGGGCGCAGCGCCGGCGCGCTGCAGGCGGCGGGAGACGCCATACTCGACGCCTACGCGGATGAACTGCGCCAGAACCACGCGCGGCGCACGCACATCGAGCGCGTCTGCGCCTATGTGCAGGGCCATCTCACCGAGGAACTGACGCTGGAGCGCATCGCGCGCGAAGCGTATCTCAGCAGGTGCTATATCTGCCAGATCTTCAAGTCGCTGCTGGGCTGCACATTCGGCGAATACGTCAAGCGCGAGCGCATCCAGCGCGCCCGCGCCCTGCTCGCCTCCACGGATAAGAGCATTGAGGAGATCGCCGCCGCCTGCGGGTTTCATTCCGCCACCTATTTTGCCACGGTGTTCAAAAACGCCATGGGCATGACGCCCTCGGCCTTCCGCCACAGCCTGCGCGGATGACGGGCGCGCGCAGAAGCGGGCCGATCCACGCGCCCGCCGAACCGCGTCGCGGCGCGCATCAGGAACCAACATCGCATCAACGTCGTTCAGCCAAAAAAGTGGTCACGGGCTTCCTGAAGCACAAATTCTGTCAGGAAGCCCGTGACCGCGGCTATGGCGAGGGGGCTATCTCACCCCAGCTTCCAGCCGGCGCTCTGCCGCTGCAGTTCCACCATGTGGTAAAACAGGCCGCGCTTTGCCATCAGTTCAGCGGGGGAGCCTTGCTCCGCCACCTTGCCCTCGGCGAGGACGACGATCTTGTCCGCCGCCTCCACGGTGCGCATGCGGTGGGCGATGACCAGCACCGTCTTGCCCGCCAGCAGGCGGGAGAGCGCCTCCTGCACCTTCGTTTCATTCTCCACGTCCAGAGAGGCGGTGGCCTCGTCCAGCAGCACGATGGGCGCGTCCTTCAAAAGCGCGCGGGCGATGGAGATGCGCTGGCGCTCGCCGCCGGAGAGCCGCGCGCCGTTTTCGCCGATGGGCGTGTCGTAGCCCATGGGCAGCCTGCGCACGAATTCCTCGCAGTTGGCGGCCCGGGCGGCGGCGCGCACTTCTTCGTCGCTCGCCCCGCGCCTGCCGAGGCGGATGTTCTCCATCACCGTGTCGTCAAAGAGCACCACGTCCTGAAAGACCATCGAATAGTCGCGCAGCAGTACCTCCGGGTCGATGGTGGATATGTCCACGCCGCCGACCCTGATCGAACCCTTGCTCACATCCCACAGCCGGGCGGCGAGACGCGCGCAGGTGCTTTTGCCGGAGCCGGAGGGGCCGACCAGCGCCGTCACCTCGCCCTCTCTGGCGGTGAAGCTCACGTCGCGCAGCACGTCCTTTTGGTCGTAGGCAAAGCTGACGTGGTCAAAGACGATGTCGTGTCCCTTCGGCGCAAAGGTCTCCGCGCCCTCCGCGGTGGGCGTCTCGTAAATTTCGTTCATGCGGTCGGCGGAGACCTGGGAGACGAACATCTCGGCGATGAGGGCAAGGCTCTGGTCAAAGGGCGCGTAGACGCGGGTGATGACCAGCAAAAAGAGGAACAGCAGCATGAAGTCGATGCGCCCGGCGAGGATGGACTGCGCGCCCACGAGGATGGTGGTGGCCACGCCCAGCCGCATGATGACGCTGGCGGCGTTGACAAACACGCCCGTGCCCAGTTCGCCGCGGATCATGACCTTCTCATGCTCGTCGATTTTCCGATCCAGCCCGGCGAGGTACCGCGCCTCCTGATTGGTGGCGCGGATCTCGCGCACGTTCTCCAGCGCCTCCTGTATGCCGTCGGAGACGCGGATGCCGGCCGCTTTCGTGCGCTCGGCGGCGCGGCTGGCGAATTTGCGGCTGCCAAAGAGCAGGCCGAAGGCCACCGGCACGCCCCACAGGCAGGCGATGGCCAGCCGCCAGTCGTAGACAAGCAGGCAGATGGCGATGATGGCTGTGGAGATGTACGCGCCGTAGAGGTAGCCCAGCACGTGGCTCCAGACGTGTTCCATGCGGTTGACGTCGCCCATGAGCGTCTCGGTGAGGTCGGCGAGGTCGCGCTTGCCGAAGTAGCCCAGCGGCAGTTTGCGCAGCCGCTCCGCCAGCCGCAGGCGCGTGGCCTTGACCTCCCCGTACACGAGGCCGTAGGTGGCGCGGTACTGCTGCAAATGCGTGACAAAGGACAAAATGGCGAACAGCACCGTAAGCGCGATGGGCAGCCACGCGCCGGGCAGGGGCGCGCCGCCCGTCAAGGTGTCCATGAAGCCGGACATCAGCAGGTACAGCACGCTGACGCCGCCCATGACCACCAGATTGACGATCACCGTCCAGAACGCGCCCTTTTTGGTGTTGCGCACGCCCTGATCGGTGAGGGCGTACTTGCGCTGGAAGTTCTTGCCGAACATTTACTCCGCCTCCTTCTCGCTGCTGATCTTCCACTGCACCGCGCGGTTGTAGTCGGCCCACATGCGGGCGTAGAGGCCGTTTGCCGCCAGGAGATGTTCGTGCGTGCCCTGCTCCACGGCGCGCCCCTCCCGCAGCACGATGATTTTGTCCGCGCCCACCACGGTCGAGAGCCGGTGGGCGATCATGATGACCGTGCGCCCCTTCGTCAGCGCGGCGAAGGCCTTCTGGATCAGCGCCTCGTTCTCCGGGTCGGCAAAGGCGGTGGCCTCGTCCAGCACCACGATGGGCGCGTCCTTCAAAATCGCCCGCGCCAGCGCCACGCGCTGCTGTTCGCCGCCGGAAAGGTACGTCCCTTCCGTGCCGAGCCGCGTATCGACGCCCCGCGGCAACTTGTCCAGTATGTCCTGGCACTGGGCGGCCTTCAGCGCCGCCAGCACCTGCTCGCGCGTGGCCTCCGGGCGCGCGGCGCGGACGTTTTCCAGGATGGAGGCCTTGAACAGACGGCTGTTCTGGAACACGAAGGCCACCTGTTCCATCAGCGCATGGGGGTCGATCTGCTTTACGTCTACGCCGCCGACCTCCACCGCGCCGGAAGTGGCGTCCCAGAAGCGGGGGATGAGGCTGGCGGCCGTGGTCTTGCCGCCGCCCGAGGGGCCGACCAGCGCCACCGTCTGCCCCGGCTCGACGGTGAACGAGACGTGCGAGAGGGCGGGCATGTCCGCGCCGTCGTAGGCAAAGCTCACATCCTTGAACGCCACCTTGTTGCCGCGCGGCATTTGCGGACGGGCGGGCGCTCGCAGGGTCGGGGCGTCCATCACCTGCCCGATGCGGCCCAGCGCCGTGTGCGCCAGCATCATGCCGGAGGTGGCGAACATGATGCGCGCCAGCGCCGTGGAGATGATGGCGGAGAACACCGCGTAAAAGGCGAAGTTGGTCACAAAACCGGCAAAGCCGCCGCCCGCCAGCGCCCCGGGCGCGAGGAACAGCGCCGCGGGAACCAGAAAGATAAACGCGCCCTCGGTAAACGTCAGGTTGACGGACTGCGGCACGCGGCAGACGTCCGACTGCCAGTATTCCGCCTTGGCGCTGTACTCCTCGATGGCCTCCTTGAACGCCTTGAAGGAATACACCGTCTGCTGGAAGATCTTCACCACGGGGATGCCGCGCACGTACTCCGTGCCCGCCTTGCTGATGCGGTCCAGCGCCGCCTGATATTCGGCCATGATCTTCGCGTTTTTGCCGCCCATCATCGAGAACATGGCGACCACCGAGATCACCGCCGCCAGCACGCAGGCTGCGCCCATCCGCCAGTCGAATACGAACATCAAAACCAGCATGGCGACGAAAAGCACGATGGTGCCCACGATGTCAGCCAGATTGTGCGCCAGCAGCGTTTCGGTGTCCGCCGCCGCCGCGTCCAGCCGCCCGCGGATGAGGCCGGAGGCGTTTGCGTCGAAATACCCCAGCGGCGCTTGCATCATGTGCGCCACGCCCCGCTTGCGGATGTTGGCCGCCGTGCGGAACGCTGCCAGGTGCGTGCACATCAGCCCCGCGAAGTAAATGGCGATGCCGCCCATGGCAAAGGCAAAGGCCAGCCAGCCGTAGCGCGCCACGCTGTGCGCCGCCGTCCAGTTTGGCGCCACGGCGATGAGGTCGCGCGCCGCCAGCCAGATGCAGATATACGGCGCGAGGCTCATCAGCATGGACACCGCCGACAGACCCAGCCCCAGAAACGTCAGGCGTTTGTGGTCTCCCGCGTAGTCCAGCAGGATCGCCACGTCGCCCTTTTTGCGCTGTTTCATGGTATTGTCCTCCTTTTATGTTAGATATGACTAACTTCTATGTGAAAAAGACGGGACTACTGTCCCATCAATTTCAACCAACCGGCCGTATAGAACGCGCGAAACTGCGCCACATACAGGCGCGCCTGCTCGCGGGGCATATCGTGCACCACAATCTCGAAGAGTCCGTTGAACATCCCGCTGGCGATGATGTGGCAGAGAGAGGGGCTCAGGTCGGGGATGTCCTTCCCCAGGCGGCGAAGCACCTCCATGTATTTGAGGGTATATTCCACTTCGATCTCTACCATGTTGTGGGCAAAATGCTCGTAGGAAGTCCCCTCCGCCCGGCAGAGCAGCAGCTTTACCGGCGCGCGGTGCTGGCAGATGTAGTCCACCATCCAGTCCACGTAATCGCCGGAGGCCTCGCCCATGTGCTTGGGCTGTTCTTCCTCCGGCAGTTCGGCAAAGCCGGTCTGCGCCTCCATGAAGCGGCCCATCAGTTTGGCGGCGTGCGGCTCCACCAGCGAGGCGAACAGCGCCTCCTTGCTGGAAAAATAGCCGTAAAACGCCCCTGTGGTCACGCCTGCGTTCTTGACAATCTGCCGCAAAGAAGCGCCGAGGAACCCTTTCTCAGAAAACTCCTCCAATGCGGCCTGCTGGATCCGCTCCATCGTCGCCGGTGATCTCTCTTCCATGGCGTCCTCCAAATAACGCTGTTATGTAGCAGTGTTATTATAAGTCTGGGACGCCCGGTTGTCAAGAGGAAATACCGGAAAATTTTTCGTTTAGACCCTGACGCTCCGCGCCCAAAAAACAGGGCGCATGCCGGAACAAAATCCATAGCGTCATTTCACCTACTTGCGCCCCACCAGCAATCGGGAAGCGCCCAGCATCATCAGCGCCGCCCGGCGATGGCCGAAAATTTCCCGCGCGGTATCAACCAAGCGGACCTCCTCATATCCCATGGCCCGCAGCTTTTGCGCAAACGCCTCCATATCCCCGTACATACGGGGTTTCATCTCGTCGTTTAAAGCGAACACGCCGCCCTTTTTCAGCACGCGCAGCGTCTCCAGCAGCAGCGCCTGCTTGTCCGCTCCGGTGATGTTGTGATAAACGTAGTTGCTGACCACCGCGTCGAAGCACTCGCCCGGAAAGTCCAGTTTGTTGGCGTCGCCGCGCTGGAAACGGCAGCGGACGGCCACGCCTTCGCTTTCCGCGTTTTTCTCACACATGCGCTGGCTGTAATTGTAGGCTGGCGGCCAGGCGTCAATGCCCAGCACCCGCGCCTGTGGCCAGACAAGGGCGGCGCGGATGGACAGCGCGCCAGAGCCGCAGCCCACATCCAGAATTTGTCCTTTGCCGTCGAAATCCAGATGGGAGAGAACCGTCTGATGGACTTGTTCCATGATGCCGCCGCTCCCAAAGGCAAATTGCCGCCGCATCCATGCAAACCAGCAAAGCGCCACAGCCAGCGCCAGGGCGG
>DVIA01000054.1 GCA_018711655.1 Candidatus Pullichristensenella avicola | reverse complement strand
TCCGGCGCGCGCGCGAAACGCAGGCTGGCTGTCTGGCCGTCCGCCTCGGTACCGTTCTCGGGAATGGCGGTGACGACGATCTCGTAAACCCGGTCCGCGCCCAGATTGCCAAGCGGCACCGTCAGCGACGTCTCCGCCGTCTGCTGATCGACGTAAGTCGTGTTCGCGTCGCGCATGATCACGCGGTAACCCGCGACGTCGCCCTCCGCAGACCAGGTGAACGTGGCGTCGCCGTCCAGATACTGCACGCCGCCGTCCTCATAGCTGACGGGGCTGACCGCGATCTGCGGCGCGCTCACTTCGCCGACCGGTTCCGGCGCGCGCGCGAAACGCAGGCTGGCTGTCTGGCCGTCCGCCTCGGTACCGTTCTCGGGGATGGCGGTGACGACGATCTCGTAAACCCGGTCCGCACCCAGATTGCCAAGCGGCACCGTCAGCGACGTCTCCACCGTCTGCTGATCGACGTAAGTCGTGTTCGCGTCGCGCATGATCACGCGGTAACCCGCGACGTCGCCCTCCGCAGACCAGGTGAACGTGGCGTCGCTATCCAGATACTGCACGCCGCCGTCCTCATAGCTGACGGGGCTGACCGCAATCTGCGGCGCGCTCACTTCGCCGACCGGCACATCGGTCGGCACGACCGTGGGCGTAGGCGTGGCCGCGCCCTGGAGCGCAAACTGCACATGCGCCCAGCGCGCATTGTCCACGGTGCCGTTTTCAGGAATCGCGCCTACGGAAATGGTGTAGAGCGTATCCCGCGCCAGCGATGCGGTGGCAAGATTGCCGGAGGTATTGGTCACCTGCTGGGAAAGCAGCGTGTTCCCGGCGCTGTCGGCAATGCGCACATAATAGGCCGCCACATCGCCGTCGGCGCTCCAGGTGAAGTTGACGCGGCCGACCGCCGGATCGAGGTAGTAAACGCCGCCGGAAACGGAGGCAATGGGCGAAATGCCGATTGTGGGAATGCCCACCTCGCCCGGCGCGGGCGTGGGCGTAGCGGTGGGAACCGGCGTGGGCGTGGGCGCAACGTACACGGGCGCATCAGGGGAGAACAGCAACCGCTGCGTTTCCACCGTTGCCACGCCGGTGACGTCCAGCCCCGCGATATACTGGAACAACTCCACCGCGGCCTTGGTCACAGAGCCGAAGTTTCCGGTGATATTGGCCTGATAATAGCCCAGATCGCGCAGGCGGCGCTGCAGGTCGGACACGCGATCGCTGGAATCGCCGCGCTGCAGGGTAATGTAGCCGCTGTATTCAGGCGCGCTGTTGGCAAAAAGGCGGCTTTGCAGCGTCGCCGTGGCCACGCCGGTCTGCGTCAGGCCGACCTCGGCCTGGAAGCGGCGAATGGCGGCCACGGTGGCATTGTTAAAGGCGCTGCCGGGCGTGCCCTCATAGTAGTACAGGGCCTTGAGGCGCTCGTTGAGTTGACGCACGCGCTCGCCCGTGTCTCCCTTTTCCATGTAGATATAGCTCTGGCAGGCGCGCGCGCCGGAGGCGTAGAGCCGCTGCAGCGTTTCGCGCGAGGCCGCGCCTGTGGCGGAAAGGCCGTTTTCCTGCTGGAAGATGGTCACGGCCTCCTGCGTGCGCTCGCCGTAAATGCCGTCCGCGCCGTCGGCCAGGAAGCCCAATTCGCGCAGGCGATCCTGCAAAATGGTGACGCGCAGGCCGGTATTGCCGCGCGAAAGCGCCTTGTAGGGATCGTAGGCGGGCAGGTTCTCGTTGAAGAGCACGTCCTGCAGCTGCGCCGACGCCACGCCGTTGACCGTAAAGCCGCGCCCGGCCAGGTCGGTTTGCAAAAGGCGCACGGCGTACTGCGTGTTCGGGCCGAAAATGCCGTCGGCGTCGTCGTCGAGGTAGCCCAGCTCGATCAGGCGCGATTGCAGTTTGCGCACGGCCTCGCCACGGCTGCCGCGCGAAAGCGTGCCGTAGGCCTCCTGGGGCTTGAGCACGTCTACCGTCGTATCCTCGCCCATCACCGTCCAAGATGCGATCAGCCGCGTTTCATCGCGCGGGTCCTCGGTTTCCACGGGCGCGTCGCCAAAGGTGAAGGTGGGCGTCGTCTGGCCGGTTCCGCTTTCGGCCTCCAGGTCCTCGGGCGCAAATACGCCGTAAAGGTTGACCAGGCCGCTGAGCGCCTCCAGGCGCAAACCGGAAAGCGCGTAGCCCTCCGAAGCCAGGCCCTCCAGGTCGCAGCGGTCGAACGCCTCCAGGCCGTCCTCCGCAAGGCGGAACACCTCGCCCGTGCCCTCGTCCAGCAGGAACAGCGCCTGCGCGCTGGCGGCGAGCTGCGTCACGTTCCCCGCCGGCGTGGCGACCATGCGCCAGGACATCTGCGCGGGGTCAAAGGCCTTGAGCCGGCGCTGGCCGGCCACGGCGCTGATGTAGTAGACCGTGCCGTCCAGGTAGGCGAAGTCCTCGACGCCAAAGTCGATAAACTCCACCTCTCCCGTGTCCAGCGCCTGCATGCTCAGCATGCCCTCGTCTCTCAGGCGCAGGTAGATGCCGTCGGCATACGCCGCGTCCGCGGGAATCTGGTATGCGCAGGGGGCGAAGCCGCCGGCGCGCTCGTTGTACAAAAGCGTGCCCGCTTCCCCTTCAAGCTGGGCGACCAGCCCTTCGGGCAGCAGGGCGAGCGCGGTCATGTTCGCCGAGGCCGTGGCCGCCGCTTCGACGACGGCGTTGCGCACGTCGGCGCGCATCAGCTGCGCGCGGTCGATGGCGGATATGTAATATACCGTATCCGCAGACACCGCGCAGGCGCGATACACCCCGTCGGCGATCGCCGTTTCGCTGAAGTCCGAAAGGTCCAGCCGCATCAGCGTGCCGCCGAGGTCGTCGATCGCCTCGCCGGCAAGATAAAGCACTTCGTTTTCGTCCACATGGACGATCTGCGCCGCGTAGTTGGCGCTCATCGTGCCGTCATATCCGGTCAGATACAGGCCGCCCAGGCCGTCCAGATAGGCGCCTACGCCGCCTTTGCCGCCCGCGAGCGCCGCTTCGGCGTCCGGGGCCGCGGTCGGCGCGGTCAGGCTGCCGGCTTGTCCGTCCGCAACCCAGCCGCTCGCGCCGTCGGCCAACGCCGGAACCAGCAGCGCCAGGCACAGCGCCAGCGCCAGCAGATGTATCCATCCTCTCTTTTTCATGGTCATCCCTCCGTTTTTTGCGGGTCTGTTCCTTAGACGCAGCGCCGCGCGCACCGGTTCCGCCTCCCGGCGCTTTGGCGCTGCCAAGTTTTGGCAAATTTTTTTCATCGCGTGTTCGCTTGCTTTTTCGAACAGATGTGCTATAATAGCGATATAGAACATATGTTCGTTTACGGGAGGCGACGCGTATGCGCACCATTTTGCACAGCGATCTCAACAATTTTTATGCCAGCGTGGCCTGTTTGCAGAACCCGTCCCTGCGCGAAGTGCCCATGGCGGTATGCGGCGACCCGCGCGAGCGTCACGGCATCGTGCTTTCCAAAAATGAAAAGGCCAAAGCGGCGGGGGTAAAAACGGCGGAGGCCATCTGGCAGGCGAAGGAAAAATGCCCGGATTTGATCACGGTAGGCGTGGACTTTTCCGCCTGTCTGCGCCTGGCGGCGAGGGCGCGGGAAATCTACCGCGAATACAGCGACCGCGTGGAGCCGTTCGGGCTGGACGAAGCCTGGCTGGACATAAGCGACCTGGGCGTGGACGGACGCGCGGCAGCCGACGAATTGCGCGCGCGCATCCGCCGGGAACTGGGGCTGACGGTATCGGTTGGGGTGTCGTTTAACAAGGTGTTCGCCAAGCTGGCCAGCGATTTGAAAAAGCCGGACGCCACCACCTGCGTGACGCCGGAAAACTTCCGCGACGTCGTCTGGCCGCTGCCGGCGGACGCGCTTTTGTATGTAGGGCCGGCCACGCGGCGCAAGCTGCTTTCGCGCAACATTCGCACCATTGGCGACATCGCCGCCCGCCAACCGCAAACGTTGCGGGCCATGCTCGGCAAGCATGGCGAAACGCTGTGGCGCTACGCCAACGGCCTGGAAAGCGCGCCGGTCGCCCCCTGGGGCGCGGTGACGGAGATCAAATCCATCGGCAACAGCATCACGCCCGCGCGCGATCTGGTCAGCGACGCCGACGCGCGGGAGTTGCTCGCCGTGCTTTGCCCATGCGTGGCCGAACGCCTGCTGCGTCACGGGCTGGAGGGGCGCGTGGTAACCGTTTCCATTCGCGACGATGCCCTGAAAACCATTTCCGTACAGCAGACGCTGCCCGCGCCCACGGCCCTGTCCGGAGAAATCGAGGGCGCGGCGCGGCGCCTCTTTTTCCAACATTGGAACTGGACGCGACGCGTGCGCAGTTTGGGCGTGTGCGTAAGCGGCCTGTCCATGCAGGGCGCGTCCGGCCAACTCTCCATGTGGGAGGACGCCCGCGACCGCGCGCTGGCGCTGGATCGGACGCTGTTGGCGCTGCGCCGGCGCTACGGGCGCGAATGCGTGCGCCGCGCCTTGCTCCTCAACAGCGATTTTGGCCGTCTGCGCCCGCACGAGGATCTGCCCGCCTTCGTGCGCAGCCATTCGCCGCAGGGGGCGTGACCACTTCCGGAAACGCCGGACGGAGGCGAAAACGGGGGTGAATCGCCCGCCCGGCGCTTGCCTTGGTGGAGATACGAGAGGAGCGCGCTTGCGCGTCGCGTGATGGCGCGTTGCGCGCCGTGTGCCCTATGAGGCTGCTTTTTCCAGGTAGAGATGAGGTCGGAAGCGTTTGCCAGCGGCAAAACGCCGCAGGGGGCGTGACCGTTTCCGGAAACAGGTGAAAACGGGGATGAATCGCCCGCCCGACGCTTGCCTTGGCGGAGATACGAGAGGAGCGCGCTTGCGCGTCGCGTGATGGCGCGTTGCGCGCCGTGTGTCCTATGAGGCTGCTTTTTCCAGGTAGGTTGGCGGCGGCGCCGCATGCGCGCAAAAGTATACGGATGCAGGGTTCTCCGCTCGCAAAATAGCTTATAAGATACTTTTTCTATGTACTTTATGGTATTTCATACACTTATGGCAGCAATAGAAACCAGCCATCTGGCGCTTCCCGTATCGGCAAAGGCGGCGCTGCATGCGCGCAAAAGTATGCGGATGCAGGATCCCCATGCCTGTAAAATAGCTTAATATGCCGTTTTTTCCTTGCATTCAATGGGATTGCATGCACTTATGGTGGCAATAGAAACCAGCCAGTCGGCGCTTCCCATATCGGCAAAGGCGGCGCTGCATG
>DVIA01000053.1 GCA_018711655.1 Candidatus Pullichristensenella avicola | reverse complement strand
GGGCTTCTCCCCCCATCGGCGGGGCTACGGCGGGCCCTGCCCGCACCCGCTCAAGGGCCATCAGCCCTTGAGAATCCCCTTTGCTGCCGCGTTCAGCCCGAAGTTTCGCGCGCTTCCCCCAACCCACAAAGACGGCAGGCTCCTATGCCTGAGCCTGCCGTCGTTGCTTTGCCCCTCCTCACCATCCCTTAACGCAACAAAGCGGCCCCGCCCCCTAAGCGTGGGGCGGGGCCGCGTCGCTCATTCGCGGCAGCTTCTGGCTCCCGGCACTGCCGGCAGGCTCCTGCTCCTGAGCCTGCCGTCGTCGCCTTGCCCCTCCTCACCATCCCTTAACGCAACATAGCGGCCCCGCCCCCTAAGCGTGGGGCGGGGCCGCGTCGCTCATTCGCGGCAGCTTCTGGCTCCCGGCACTGCCGGGGCGTTAGTATGCCTCGTGGATGTCGATGTCGCGATAGCGCTTCATGCCGGTGCCGGCGGGAATCTGTTTGCCGATGATGACGTTTTCCTTCAGGCCCAGCAGCGGATCCACCTTGCCCTTGATGGCGGCCTCGGTGAGCACGCGCGTGGTCTCCTGGAACGACGCCGCCGACAGGAACGAATCCGTGGCCAACGCGGCTTTGGTGATGCCAAGCAGGGTGCGCTTGGCCGTTGCCGGGCGTCCGCCTTCTTCCAGCGTCTTGCGGTTCTCGCGATCGAAGCGGAAGATATCCACCAGCGCGCCGGGCAGGAGGTTGGTATCGTTGGCTTCCTCGACTTTTACCTTGCGCAGCATCTGGCGCACGATGACCTCGATGTGCTTGTCTGCGATCTCCACGCCCTGACGGCGGTAGACGGACTGCACTTCCTTGACCAGATAGTCCTGCACGGCCTTGACGCCGAGAATGCGCAACAGGTCATGCGGGTTGATGGAGCCTTCGATCAGTTCGTCGCCGGCCTCCACCACGTCGCCGTCCTCCACCTTGAGCTTGGCGCCGTAATTGATGGGGTATTCCTTGGTCTCGGCCTCGCCCTCGTTGGAGACGATGGTCAATTTGCGGCGCTTCTTGACGTCCTGGGAGATGTGCACCGTGCCGCTGATCTCGGCCAGCGTCGCCTCGCGCTTGGGCTTGCGGGCTTCGAACAGTTCCTCGACGCGGGGAAGACCCTGGGTGATATCGTCGCCGGTGGCCACGCCGCCGGTGTGGAAGGTACGCATGGTCAGCTGCGTGCCCGGCTCGCCAATGGACTGCGCGGCAATGATGCCCACGGCCTCGCCCACGTCCACAAGCTTGCCGTTGGTCATGTTGGCGCCGTAGCAGCGCGCGCACACGCCCGCAGGCGACTGGCAGGTCAGCACGCTGCGCACGGTGACCTCCTGGATGCCGGCCGCGCAAATGCGGTTGGCGATATCGTGGTCGATCAGTTCGTTGGTGGCGACGATGACCTCGCCGGTGCCCGGGTCGATGACGTCCTCGGCAGCCACGCGGCCGCGAATGCGGTCGTTGAGGGACTCAATGACGTCCTCGCCGTCGCGGATATCGGAAACCTTCAGCCCGCGAACCTTCTCGCCGCGCGCGGCGAAGCAGTCCACCTCGCGCACGATGTTTTCCTGCGACACGTCCACCAGGCGGCGGGTCATGTAGCCCGAGTCGGCGGTACGCAGGGCCGTGTCGGCCAGCGACTTGCGCGAACCGTGCGAGGAAAGGAAGAACTCCAGCACCGAAAGGCCCTCGCGGAAGTTGGCGCGGATGGGCAACTCGATGATCTTGCCCGAAGGCGAAGCCATCAGGCCGCGCATGCCGGCCAGCTGGCGGATCTGGTTGATGGAACCGCGGGCGCCGGAGGTGGCCATCATGTTGATGGGGTTGAACTCGTCCAGCGCGTCCATAACCTTCTTGGTGACGTCGTTGGTGGCCTGCTCCCAGATGCGGATGACCGAGGAGTAGCGCTCGTTTTCGGACATGCGGCCGCGGCGGAAGGCGCGCTCGATGTTGTGCACTTCGTCCTCTGCGTCGTGGAGGATGGTCGCCTTCTCCGGCGGCACGATGATATCGGCCACGGAAACGGTCAGCGCGCCGCGCGTGGAGTACTTGAAGCCCAGGGCCTTGATGTCGTCCAGCATCTGCGCGGTAATGGTCACGCCGTGGGCGCGGTAGCAGTCGTCTACGATGCGGCCCAGCTGCTTTTTGCCCACGACCTCGTCCACTTCGAGGAGGAACAGGTCGTCCACGCTCTTGCGCGGCTTGGTGCCCAAATCCTGGGGAATGGCCTGGTTGAAGATCACGCGGCCGATGGTGGTTTCGACGATCTTTTTGTATTCCACGCCGTCCCGCTCGCGCGTGAGGCGAATGTGGCACTTGGCCTGCAGGGACAGTTCGCCCGTGGCGTAGGCCATCAGCGCCTCGTCCACGTCGGCGAAGAACTTGCCCTCGCCCTTGGCGCCGGGGCGGATGATGGTCAGGTAGTAGCAGCCCAGAACCATATCCTGCGTCGGAGAGACGACGGGCTTGCCATCCTGCGGCTTCAGGATATTGTTGGCCGAAAGCATCAGGAAACGGGCCTCGGCCTGCGCCTCCATGGAAAGCGGCACATGCACGGCCATCTGGTCGCCGTCGAAGTCGGCGTTGAAGGCGGTGCAGCACAGGGGGTGCAGCTTCAGCGCCTTGCCCTCGACCAGGATCGGCTCGAAGGCCTGAATGCCCAGGCGGTGCAGCGTCGGGGCGCGGTTGAGCATCACGGGATGATCCTTGATGACGCTTTCCAGAACGTCCCACACCTCGGGGCGCAGGCGCTCCACGGCGCGCTTGGCGGTCTTGACGTTCACGGCCATGCCCTGGTTGACCAGCCGCTCGATAACGAAGGGCTTGAACAGTTCCAGCGCCATCTCCTTGGGCAGACCGCACTGGTAGAGCTTGAGCGTCGGGCCGACGACGATAACCGAGCGGCCCGAATAGTCCACGCGCTTGCCCAGAAGGTTCTGGCGGAAGCGGCCCTGCTTGCCGCGCAGCAGGTCGGACAGGCTCTTGAGTTGCCGCCCGCCCGCGCCGGTCACGGGGCGGCCGCGGCGGCCGTTGTCGATCAGCGCGTCCACAGATTCCTGCAGCATGCGCTTTTCATTGCGGACGATGATGTCCGGCGCGCCCATTTCCAGCATGCGCTTTAAGCGGTTGTTGCGGTTGATGACGCGGCGATAGAGGTCGTTCAAATCCGACGTAGCGAAGCGGCCGCCGTCGAGCTGCACCATGGGGCGCAGATCCGGGGGAATGACCGGCACCACGTCGAGGATCATCCATTCGGGTTTGTTGCCGCTGACGCGGAAGGCCTCCACCACTTCCAGGCGCTTGATGATGCGCTGGCGCTTCTGGCCCTCGCTGTCGCGCCGGGTTTCGCGCTCGGAAAGGTCTCTGAGTTCGCCGCGCAGTTCTTCAGCGAGGGCGTCCAGGTCGATCTCGCGCAGCATTTCGCGCACGGCCTCGGCGCCGATGCCGACGCGGAACTCCCAGCCGTTTTCCTGGGCCTGCTGTTTTTTCATCTGATACTCGGCCTCGGAAAGCAGCTTGTATTTTTCCAGGCCCTCGAACGTGCCGGGGTCCAGAACGATATAGCTGGCAAAGTACAGAACCTGCTCCAGCGCCCGGGGGCTGATGTTGAGCAGCGTGCCCATGCGGCTGGGAATGCCCTTGAAATACCAGATATGGCTCACGGGCGCGGCCAGTTCGATATGGCCCATGCGCTCGCGGCGCACCTTGGCCTTGGTCACCTCTACGCCGCACTTGTCGCACACCACGCCCTTGAAGCGGGTGCGCTTGTATTTGCCGCAGTTGCATTCCCAGTCCTTGGTGGGGCCGAAAATGCGCTCGCAGTACAGGCCGTCGCGCTCGGGCTTGAGCGTGCGGTAATTGATGGTTTCGGCCTTGAGGACCTCGCCGTGCGACCACTGGCGGATCTTCTCCGGGGAGGCCAGTCCGATCTGAATGGAGTCAAGATTCGTAAGTTCAAACAAGCAGCCTCGCTCCCTTCGATATTAGAAGTCGTCGTCCAGGCCCAGGTCGTCGTCGCCCAGTTCGAGGTCGTCGAAGTCGAAGTCCTCGGCCTCGGCGGCGTCCTCCTCGGCGAAGGCCTCGGGGGGAATGGCGGGCACAAGTTCGTCCTTGAACTCGCTGTCGTGCCCGAAGATGTCCTCCTCCAGGTCCTTGAGCTCGATCTCCTGCTTGTCGGGGGAAAGGACCTTGATGTCCAGCGCCAGCGACTGCAGTTCCTTGATCAACACGCGGAAGGACTCGGGAACGCCCGGCTCGGGAATGTTCTCGCCCTTGACGATGGCCTCGTAGGTCTTGACGCGGCCGACGGTGTCGTCCGATTTCACGGTGAGGATCTCCTGCAGAACGTGGCTGGCGCCATAGGCTTCCAGCGCCCACACTTCCATTTCGCCGAAGCGCTGTCCGCCGAACTGCGCCTTGCCGCCCAGGGGCTGCTGCGTCACCAGCGAGTAGGGGCCGGTCGAGCGGGCGTGGATCTTGTCGTCCACCAGGTGGTGCAGTTTGAGCATATACATGTAGCCCACCGTCACCTTGTTGTCGAACGGATCGCCGGTGCGTCCGTCGTAGAGCTGCAACTTGCCTTCTATATTGATGCCGCACTTGGAGAACTGGATCGCCGGGCGGCCGTTTTCGTCAAAGAGCGGCTCCTCCGGCAATAGCGACGCCTTTTCCAGTTGCTCCTGAATGTCGGCCTCGTTGGCGCCGTCGAACACCGGGGTGGCCACATGCCAGCCCAGCGCCTTGGCCGCCAGGCCGAGGTGCACTTCCAGCACCTGGCCGATGTTCATGCGGCTGGGCACGCCCAGGGGGTTCAAAACGATGTCCAGGGGCGTTCCATCGGGCAGGAAGGGCATGTCCTCCTCGGGCAGAATGCGGCTGACCACGCCCTTGTTGCCGTGGCGGCCGGCCATCTTGTCGCCCACGGAGATCTTGCGCTTCTGGGCGATGTAGACGCGCACCATCTGGTTGACGCCGGGAGACAGTTCGTCGCGGTTCTCGCGGGTGAAGATCTTGATATCCACAACGATGCCGAACTCGCCGTGCGGCACGCGCAGGGAGGTGTCGCGCACTTCGCGGGCCTTGTCGCCGAAAATGGCGCGCAAAAGGCGCTCCTCCGCGGTCAGTTCGGTCTCGCCCTTGGGGGTCACCTTGCCCACGAGGATATCGTTGGCGCGCACTTCGGCGCCGATGCGGATGATGCCGCGCTCGTCAAGGTCGCGCAGGGCGTCCTCGCCCACGCCGGGGATATCGCGGGTGATCTCCTCCGGGCCGAGCTTGGTATCGCGGGCCTCGGATTCGTATTCCTCGATGTGGATGGAGGTATACACGTCGTCTTTCACCAGCCGTTCGCTGATGAGCACGGCGTCCTCGTAGTTGTAGCCCTCCCAGGTCATAAAGGCGATCAGCACATTGCGGCCCAGAGAGATCTCGCCCTGATCGGTGGAGGGGCCGTCGGCGATGACCTGGCCCTTTTTGACGATCTCGCCCTCCTTGACCACGGGGTGCTGGTTGATGCAGGTGCCCTGGTTGGAGCGGGCGAACTTGGACAGGTGGTAGCGATGCTCCTCGCCGTCCGTGGCGCGGATGACGATCTCATCGGCGGTGACGCGGGTGGCCACGCCGTCCTCGCGCGCGAGCAGCACCACGCCCGAATCGCAGGCGGCCTTGTACTCGATGCCCGTGCCGACGATGGGGGCCTCGGGCCTGAGCAGCGGCACGGCCTGGCGCTGCATGTTCGAACCCATCAGGGCGCGGTTGGCGTCGTCGTTCTCCAGGAAGGGGATCATGCCCGTGGCCACGGAGATCAGCTGCCGGGGGCTTACGTCGATGTAGTCCACCTGGGCGCGCTCCACCTCGACGATCTCGTCGCGCTTGCGCACGGTGACGCGCTCGTTTTTGAGCGTGCCGTCCTCGGCGATGGGCTCGTTGGCCTGGGCGATGACGTAGTGGTCCTCTTCGTCGGCGGTCATGTATTCGATGATGTCGGTGACCACGCCGGTGGCCTTGTCGATCTTGCGATAGGGCGCCTCGATAAAGCCGTATTCGTTGATGCGCGCATAAGTGGCCAGAGAGCCGATCAGGCCGATGTTCGGGCCTTCAGGCGTCTCGATGGGGCAGATGCGGCCGTAGTGCGAATAGTGCACGTCGCGCACGGCGAAGGAAGCGCGGTCGCGGTTGAGGCCGCCGGGGCCGAGGGCGGAAAGGCGGCGCTTGTGCGTCAGTTCCGCCAGCGGGTTGGGCTGATCCATGAACTGGGAAAGCTGGCTGCTGCCAAAGAATTCCTTGATCGCCGCCGAAACCGGGCGGATGTTGATCAGGTCCTGCGGGCGCACCTTGTCCAGGTCCTGGATGGCCATGCGCTCCTTGACCACGCGCTCCAACCGGGAAAGGCCGACGCGGATCTGGTTTTGCAGAAGCTCGCCCACAGAGCGCAGGCGGCGGTTGCCCAGATGGTCGATATCGTCCACGTCGCCGATTCCGTGGAACAGGCCGAACTGATAGCTGACGGAGGAAATGATATCGTCCACCAGCACATGCTTGGGCACCAGGCGGTGCGCAGCCTCCTTCAGGGCCTGGTTCAGGGGCAATCCATCCTCGCGCACGCGGTTTAAAAGCTCCACCAGCGTGGGCACATGCACGCGCTCGGTAAAGCGGGCTTCCTCCTCGTCGTACTGCGCGTACAGGTCGGGATCGTAATCGGCCAGGAAGGGCTTGAGGTAGGCGAAGTTGTTGCCCACCACGCGCACTTCGCGGCCCTCGACAAGCACCACGATCTCGTTTACGCCGGCGTTCTGGGCGCGCTCGGCCATCTCGCGGGTAAGCGTCTGGCCCGCCTCGGCGAAGATCTCGCCCGTATAGGGGCTTTTGACCTCCTCGGCCAGCGTCTTGCCCGCGGCGCGATCGGCCAGGGCCAGTTTTTTGTTGAACTTATAGCGGCCCACATGCGCCAGATCGTAGCGCTTGGGGTCGAACAGCAGGGAATTGAGCAGGCTCGTGGCCGAATCCACCGACGGCGGCTCGCCCGGGCGCAGTTTGTTGTAAATTTCGATCAGCGCCTGATCCTTGCGGCTCTTATAGCGCATCTCGCCCTTGTCGTTGACGGCGGGGGCGTCGCGCGTGAGGGTGGCGGAAACGCGCTCGTCGTCGCCAAAGAGGTGGATGATCTCCTCGTCCGTCTCCACGCCCAGGGCGCGCAGAAGCACCGTCACCGGCAATTTGCGGGCGCGGTCGAGGCGGGCGTAGACCACGCCGTTGGCGTCGGTTTCGTACTCGATCCAGGCGCCGCGGTTGGGGATCATCTGCGCCGAATAGAGGAAAGCGCCGGTCTTGTCGATGGCGCGGGCAAAGTACACGCCCGGCGAGCGCACCAGCTGGGAAACGATGACGCGCTCGGCGCCGTTGATGATGAAGGTGCCGTGCTCGGTCATGAGCGGGAAATCGCCCATGAAAACCTCGCTTTCCTTGATCTCATGGGTGTCCCGGTTGGTCAGGCGCACGGTGACTTTCAGGGGCGCGGCGTAGGTGGTGTCGCGCTCCTTGCACTTTTCGACGGTGTACTTGGGCTTGTCGTCGAGCGAGTAGTCGGTAAACTCCAGGATCAGGCTCTCGGAGTAGTCCGTGATGGGGGAGACGTCGGCCAGAACTTCGCGAAGCCCCTCTTTGAGGAAGTTTCGGTAGGAATTCTTCTGCACCTCGATCAGGTCGGGCACGGCCAGCGCTTCCTCAATGCGGGCGAAGCTCATGCGCGTGCGCTTGCCCATCTGCACCGGATGAACCATCCAAAAATCACCCCAGACTTTCTAAAAAATCGGCAGACAGACGTGTAAAATCTTTGCGAATTTTTCACGAGCCGCCAGCGCGGTTTTGCGGCAATTTAACCAATTTCAGGCAAAAAACCCACATTTTGTCGCCCGAAAGCGCAAAAAGGGGATTTTCGTCCACAATACCGCAATGATATATAATATCAAAAGATTTTTTGCCTGTCAAGGCCACTTTTGGGGGATTTGGGCGGGAATTTGCCCAAAACTTCAAAATTTAACAAATTTCATGCTGCAAAGCAATGCGCTGCATTCCTGCAAAAATTTTCTTATTATGAATTTTTTCCTGCAAAAATCAGCCCTTTTCCTGTGTGGAGAAATGTGCTATAATAGGCGTGCAAACCACAGGAAAGGAAGCCTATACAATATGAAGATCGCCATTGCCAGCGACCACGCCGGTTACGACTACCGGCAGATGCTCGCCCAGTACCTGCGCGCGCAGGGCCACGAGGTGGTCGATTGCGGCTGCCCGAGCAAGGAAAGCTGCGATTATCCCGTTTTCGGCCGCAAGGCGGCGCAAATGGTCAAAAGCGGCGAATGCGAGCGCGGCGTTCTGGTATGCGGCACGGGGTTTGGCATTTCGCTCGCGGCCAATCGCCTCAGCGGCATCCGCTGCGTCAACTGCACAGACGTGCTCACCGCGAAGATGAGCCGCCTCCACAACGACGCCAACATGATCGCCGTGGGCGCGCGCGTGGTCGGCGAGGATACGGCCAAACTGCTGGTGGACACCTTCCTGACCACGCCGCATGAGGGCGGAAGGCACGCGCGCCGCGTGGCGCTGATCGACAGCCTGCCGCTTGCGTGATGCGCGTCTATCCATACATAAAGCGGGGGGCGGACGTCGTGCTTTCGGCGGCGGCGCTGATATGTCTGTCGCCGGTATATCTTTTGACGGCGGCGGCGGTGAAGTGCACCTCTGCGGGGCCGGCGCTGTTCCGGCAGCGCCGCGTGGGCCGCGGCGGGCGCATCTTTACCATTTATAAATTCCGCACCATGCGCATAGACACCCCGCGCGATACCGCCACCCACCTGTTGCGCGATCCCGGGCGTTATATAACGCCTGTGGGCGCTTTTTTGCGCCGTTCAAGCCTGGACGAGCTTCCCCAGTTTTTCAACGTTCTAAAGGGGGATATGTCCATCGTCGGCCCGCGGCCGGCGCTCTACAACCAATACGACCTCATCGCCGCGCGGGAGGCGGCCGGGGTCAACGCCGTGCGGCCGGGCATCACCGGCTGGGCGCAGATCAACGGCCGGGACGAACTGCCCATTCCCGTAAAAGTCCAGTTCGACCGCGAATATGTGGAAAACCTCTCGCTGAAAATGGACGCGCGCTGTTTTTTCGGCACCATATGGTCGGTGCTGCGGGCAGACGGCGTGCGCGAGGGCGGAACAGGGGGCAAGAAAAGTGCGTAAGGTGCTCGTTGCGGGCCGAAACAGCTTCATCGGCACGGCGGTGGAGCGGCGGCTTGCAGAATTTGACGGCGCGTATGAAACGCTGGCGCTGGACATGCACGGCGACGCCTGGAAGGCGTTTGATTTTTCCCCGTTCGATTGCGTGGTGCATGTAGCGGGCGTGGCCCACGTCTCCCCCAAGCCGGAACTGCGCCCCGTTTACGAAGCCGTCAATCGCGATCTGGCCGTGGCCTGCGGCCGGCGGGCGCGGGAAATGGGCGTAAGGCAGTTTGTTTTCCTCTCCAGCGCCATCGTCTTTGGCGCGGCCGCCCCGGCCGGGCAGAACCGCGAAATCGGCCCGGAAACCTCGCCCTCGCCGGAGGGCGCTTACGGCCGCAGCAAGCTGGAGGCCGAACACGGCCTGCGCGCGCTGGAGGACGGGCGTTTCCGCGTAGCCATCCTGCGGCCGATGATGGTCTTTGGCCGGGGCTGCAAGGGCAACTACAACCAGTTGGCCGCCATCGCCCGCCGCGCGCCCTTCTTCCCCGCTCTGGCCAACCGCCGCGGCGTGGTCTACATCGACGATCTTGCCGAACTGATCCGCCGCCTCATCGACGCCGGCGAAGGCGGCACGTTCCACCCCCAGACCTGCGTGGCCTCCACCGCGGACATCGCCCGCGCCGTGGCCGCCGCGCACGGCAGGCGCCTGCCATGCCTGCGCGCCCTCGATCCCCTGGTGAAGGCGCTGGGCGGTTCGGGCCCGGCGCGCCGCGCCTTCGGAGGCTTCTATTACCGCGAGGATATGGCCGCGCACGGCTACGCGCCCGGCACGCTCTCTCTGGAGGAGTGCGTGGCCAGAACGGAGGAAAACCATGGCTGACCTCACCGCCATCGTGCTGACCAAAAACGAGGAAAAGAACCTGCCGGACTGCCTTGCCTCGCTGCGCGGCTTTGCCTCGCGCGTGGTGGTGGTGGATTCGGGCAGCACGGACCGCACCGTGGAGATCGCCCGCGCCGCCGGCGCGGACGTGCTTGTTCACCCCTTTACCAGCCATGCCCGCCAGTTCAACTGGGCGCTGGACAACGCCGGCGTGCAAACCGAGTGGGTGCTGCGCGTGGACGCCGACGAGCGCATGACCGGGGCCGTGAAGGCCGAATGCGCCCCCATTCTCGCCCAGGGGCGGGAAAGCGGCGTGTGCGGCATCACCATGGAGGCCAATTTTTACATGCTCGGCCGGCGGCTGCGCTTCGGCGGCGCGAAAAAGCGCAAGCTGATGATCTTCCGCTTCGGCTGCGGCCGCATCGAAGATCGCTTCATCGACGAGCATACCATGCTCACCCAGGGCCGCGAGGTGCGCATCCGCGCCCGCTTCGACCACTACGATTTTAAATCCATCGACCACTTCGCCAACAAGCTCAACTGGTACGCCACGCGCGAGGTCATGGACGTGCTGGGCAGAAACGAGGGCGACGCCGGGCTGGAAAACGCCGGCATCCGCCGCACGCGCAAGCTCAAAAACGGCCTCTATTACCGCCTGCCGCGCTTTTTCCGCGTGTTGTGTATTTTTGTTTTCCGCTATATCTTCCAGCTCGGCTTCCTCGACGGCGCGCCGGGGCTGATCTATCACTTCATGTACAGCTTCATGTACCGCTTCCTGGTGGACGCCAAGCTCTACGAAGCGCAAAAAACCGGCCGGCACGACCGCCATCTCTCGGCGCTGGAGGCGCGCGACTGATGCGCGTTTTGCATGTGTTTACCGTGCCGGTAACGCGCAACGGCATCACCATGTTCGCCCTGCAACGCCTTCCGGGCCTGCGCGCGGCGGGCGTGGCGGTGGATTTTGCCTCCCCCGGCGAAGCGGAAGCCTCGCTGCTTCCACAGATCGAAGCCGCCGGCGCGCGCGCCTTCGCGCTTCCGCCGCAGCGCGCCTCCCGCGCCTATGTGCGCGCGCTCGCCGATCTGGTGCGGCGCGAGGGCTACGACGTTGTGCACGCGCACGGCAATTCCTCTTCGCTGTTTCTGGAAATGCTCGCGGCGTTTCTGGGCGGCTGCCGCGCGCGCGTAGCCCACAGCCACAACACCACCTGCAACCATCTGCGCCAGGACAGGCGCCTTCGCCCGCTGTTTTACAGAAGCTATACGGCCGCCGCCGCCTGCGGGCGCGACGCGGGCAAATGGCTGTTCGGCAACCGTCCCTTTACGGTGCTGCCCAACGCCGTGGACCTGGCCCGCTTCCGGTTCGACCCGGAAAGGCGCGCGCGAACGCGCGAGGCCCTGGGCGTCGGCGCGGGCGAGCTGCTCGTCGGCCATGTGGGCCGCTTCAACGGCCAGAAAAACCACGCCTTTCTGCTGGAGGCCTTCGCGCGCCTGCTCGATCTGCGGCCGGAGGCGCGGCTGCTGCTGGTCGGCGACGGCTATCTGGAGGCGCAAACGCGCGCCCAGGCCGCGCCGCTGGGCGATCGCGTGCTCTTCGCCGGCAGCGTGCCCGACCCGGAAACCTATCTCTGCGCCATGGACGTCATGGCCCTGCCCTCGCTGTTCGAAGGCTTCCCCACGGTGCTCTTGGAATGGCAGTGCGCGGGGCTGCCGACGCTGGTCAGCGACCGTGTCACCCGCGAGGCGGCGTTGACGCCATTGGTGCGCTACATGCCCCTGGAGGCGGGCGCGGACGCCTGGGCGCAGGCGCTGGCCGCCCTGCCCGAAGCGGAACGGGCGCGTTCCTCGCAGACGGGTGCGGACGCGCTGCGCGCCGGCGGTTACGCCCTGGAGGACGCGGCGCAGGCGCTGCTGCGCTTTTATCAAAAAATCGCCACCCCCCGGCGCGGTTAGGCGTCGCGCCGCCGCTTTTGTTCCCTGCCGGCAAAGCGCTCCCCGGCGCGGCATGAGGCGCGCTGCCGTTTTTGTTCCCCGCTGACAGGAGCCCTCTCCCGGTGCGGCCGGAGGTATGCCGCCTTTGTTCGCCATCTACAAAGCGCTCCCGGCGCGATCGGAGGCGCACCGCCTTTGTTCCCCGCTGGCAAAGGCGCTCCCCCGGCGCGGCATGAGGCGCGCTGCCGTTTTTGTTCGCCGCCGGCGGAAACCCTCCCCCGGCGCGGACGGAGGTATGCCGCCGCTGAGAGCGCACGCCGTCGGCGGAAGCGCCATCCGCGGCCAGGCGCGGGCGTCGTTCGGGCGTTCTTGCGCAAAAAGCGCCCATATCTCATGCCCGCCGTTCCATGTGCAAAATGGCGCCTACATCTTTGGCGGCGGCTTCCTCCCCTGGGGCGCGGAAAACGCCCTTTGCGCGCCGCGTTCCATGTCGGCCGCCCTGTCTGCGGCGCGGCTGGACTGTTCCTCCCCTTCCTGATCGCCCGCTGTTTTCGGTCGCGCCCTTCCCGGGCGGTCTGCGCGGCAAGGGGCGGTTTTGTCCCCGTCCGTTCCACCGAAGCTTGACTTGCGCGTCGCCTTCGGCTATACTGATTCTTAACCCACAGCCCGCAAAGGAGGTTAGGCCATGGATACTCTTGAACTGCGCATTCTGGAAGTGCTCACCGACGACGCGCGCACGCCGGTTTCGGAGATCGCCGTCATGCTGGGCCGCGCCGAGGAAGAAGTCGCCGCCGCCATTTCGGATATGGAGCAGCGGCGCGTTATTTTGAAATACCCCGCCCTGATCAACTGGGACAAGGTGGAATCCGGCGAGGTGGAAGCGCTGATCGAGGTGCGCGTCACCCCGCAGCGCGATCACGGCTTCGACGCCATTGCCGAGCAGATCTATCGCTTTGAGGAAGTGCGCAACGTCTACCTCATGTCCGGCGGTTACGATCTTCTGGTGATGCTCAAAGCGCCAAGCCTGAAAAAGCTGGCCCTGTTCGTGGCGGAAAAACTCTCGACCATCGAAGGCGTGCTCTCGACGGCCACGCATTTCGTGCTCAAGCGCTACAAAAACGAGGGCGTCATCACCGACGAAAAACGCGAGGACAGGAGGCTCAAGGTCACGCCGTGAATTACGAAAAGGTACTCTGCCGCCGTGTGGCCGAGGTGCCGCCCTCGGGCATACGCAAATTTTTCGATATCGTCAGCGAAATGCAGGACGTCATTTCCCTCAGCGTTGGCGAGCCGGATTTTAACACCCCCTGGAGCTATACCGACGCGGCGATTTATTCCCTGCGCCGCGGGCATACGCATTACACCAGCAACTGGGGTCTGATCGAGTTGCGCCGCGCCATCAACCGCTACATGCTGCGCCGCTTCGACGTGGAATACGATCCCGCCAACGAAATCCTCGTCACCGTTGGCGCCAGCGAGGGCATCGACCTGGCCCTGCGCGCCGTGGTAGAGCCGGGCGACGAAGTGCTGGTGCCCGACCCCAGCTACGTCAGCTATATGCCCAACATACGCTTCGCCGGCGGCGTGTGCGTAACCGTGCCCACCGCGGCGGAAAACGGCTTCCGCATTACGCCCGAAGCCCTGCGCGCCGCCATTACCCCCCGAACCAAGGCGCTGATCCTGCCCTATCCCAACAACCCTACCGGCGGCGTAATGGGCCGCGGCGACCTGGAAAAGCTGGCGGACGCCCTGCGCGGCACGGATATCGTGGTCATCTCCGACGAGATCTACGCCGAACTGACCTATGAAGGCAGGCATGTCAGCTTCGCGTCCATCCCCGGCATGTGGGAACGCACGGTCACGCTCAACGGCTTTTCCAAGGCCTTCGCCATGACCGGCTGGCGCATGGGCTTTGCCTGCGGCCCGCGCGAGATCATGGCCGTGATGTGCAAAATTCATCAGTATACCATGCTGTGCGCGTCTACGCCCGGCCAATACGCGGCCCTGGAGGCGCTCACCGCCGGCGAGCAGAACGACTATGCCGACGTGCGCCGCATGGTGGAAAGCTACGACCGCCGCCGTCGCCTGATCGTCAGCGGTCTGCGCGCAGCCGGGCTCTCCTGCCACGAGCCGATGGGCGCTTTCTACGCCTTCCCCGCCACCCCTGGCGGCATGGATTCCCAGGCATTCTGCGAAAAACTGCTCTGGGAGGAGAAGATCGCCGTCGTACCAGGCGACGCCTTCGGCGCTCTGGGCAACGGTTTCTTCCGCTGTTCCTACGCCGCTTCCGTTGAAAACATCAAAAAAGCTATCGCCCGCATCTCCGACCTCCTCTCTCGGGCCGGCAGTGCCGGCGGCCAGTAGCTGCCGCGGGCCGGCAGTGCCGGCAGCCAGAAGCTACCGCGGGCCGGCAGTGCCGGCGGCCAGTAGCTGCCGCGAATGAGCGACGCGGCCCCGCCCCACGCTTAGGGGGCGGGGCCGCTTTGTTGCGTTTAGGGATGGTGTGGAGGGGCAAAGCGACGACGGCAGGCTCAGGCTTAGGAGCCTGCCGTCTTTGTGGGTTGGGGAAAGCGCGCGAAACTTCGGCCTGAACGCGGCAGCAAAGGGGATTCTCAAGGGCCGATGGCCCTTGAGCGGGTGCGGGCGGCGCCCGCCGTAGCCCCGCCGGCAGGGGGAGAAGCCCGGAGGGGACGTGGGTGGAGCGTTGCGAGATAAG
>DVIA01000052.1 GCA_018711655.1 Candidatus Pullichristensenella avicola | reverse complement strand
GGCCCGGACGCATTCGCCCTGCGGCACGCGCGAAGAGCGCGCTTTGCCAAAAACAAAGGGCCCGACGACGCGCCCCCCGCGGCTTTCGCAAAGAGCGCCAGACGAATTGTTGGATTGCACGCGCTCCTTTTCGGCGCGCCGGGAACGCGCCAGAACCGGCCGCGTCGCCCAGCGCGCTTCCGGCCTTGCCCGCGGATGTTTCATCGGCGCAAAGCGGGCCGCGTCGTCTGATGAACCCGCCCGTACGCGCAAAAGCGGCGCGTGCGCAATGAGCGCGACCGGGACTTTGCCTGCGCCGCTTCCCTCCCCGGCCGCTCGCGGCGCGGGGCGCGTTCCCCTCGGTTTTGCGCGTCCCTTTCCCCCGGAACCGCGTAAAGGCCCTCGCGCGATATGCCTGCTTTTTCGCGATTTTATGTTAAATTTTGAAGAAAAGTTTTAAGTTTGCAGGAATTGTTCGTCTCCGCGCGAATCGTATAAGTTAGCGTATTTTCGAAGTGTATATGCGGGGAGGGGGAATCCGCGTTTTGCGGACGATCATAGCCCGGCGCGCCGGTTTCTGTTTCGGCGTTCGCCGCGCGGTGGAAGCCGCGCGCTCGGCCGCCCCGGCCTATACGTTGGGGCCGGTCATCCACAACCCCCGCGTGGTCGATGAACTGGCCGCGTTGGGCGTGGTAAGCGCCGAAACGCCGGAAGATATTCCCCTGGGCGCGCGCGCCGTGGTGCGCTCGCACGGCGTCGGCCGCGGGACGCTTGCCCGCTTGCAGCGCCGCGCCGGCGAGATCTGCGACGCCACCTGCCCGTTCGTCGCCCGCATACACGACATGGCCCGCGAGGCGGAAGCGGCGGGATTGCCGCTGATCGTCGTGGGCGAGGAACGCCACCCGGAGGTGGAGGGCATCCGCGGCTGGACAAGCGCGCAGAGTTGGGCCGTGGCCGACGAAGCGGCCGCCCTGGCCCTGCCGCAGATGGAAGGCGCGCTGGTGGTTTCGCAAACCACCTTCATCGAAGAGCGGTTTGAACGCGTGTGCGCGGCCATTCGCGCGCGCGTGCGCCAGCCGCAGATTCGCAAAACCATCTGCCCCGCAACCCGCGAACGCCAGCAGGAGGCCGTGCGCCTGGCGCAAAAGGCCGACGCGATGCTGGTGGTCGGCGGCCGGGAAAGTTCCAACAGCCGCAAGCTGTTTGAACTGGTTGGCGGCGTTTGTTCGCGCGCATATTTCATCGAGGACGCGCGCGAAATCGAAAATACCTGGTTCCATCCGGCAGACCTGGTTGGGATTACAGCCGGCGCCTCTACGCCGGATCGCACAATTAAGGAGGTAGCAGCAAGAATGAACGACATCGAGAAGCAGGTCACTCCGTCCGAAGAGCAGCAGGCCGAAACTTCCGCCACGGAATCCGATTTCATGGCGGATGTGGAAAAGTCAATGGTGCAGCTTCGCCCCGGACAAACCATCACGGGCACCGTGGTGCAGATCACCAATGACGAGGTTTGCGTCAACGTCGGCTACAAGGCGGACGGTTTGATTAAAAAGGCTGACCTCTCCTCGACCGACGTAAAGGTTGGCGACGAGATCGAAGTCGAGGTCGTCAAGGTCAACGACGGCGAAGGCAACGTGCTGCTCTCGCAGCGCAACATCGTCAACCGCAAGATCTGGGATGAGATCATGGCCAAGTATGAGTCCGGCGAATACGTCACCGGCACCGGCAAGGAAGCCGTCAAGGGCGGCCTGCTGGCCGACGTTATGGGCATTCGCTGCTTCATCCCCGCCTCCCAGCTTTCCCTGCGCTATGTTGAGAAGATCGAGGAGTTCGTGGGCCAGGAACTGACCCTGCAGATCATCGAAGTGGACAAGGCCAAAAAGCGCATCGTCGCTTCCCGCAAAAAGGTGCTGATCGCCGAAGAAGCCGAAAAGAAAAAGGCCATTTGGGACGCCCTGGAAGTCGGCAGCGTGGTCAAGGGCATTGTGCGCCGTCTGGCGGACTTTGGCGCTTTTGTGGACATCGGCGGCGTGGACGGCCTGGTGCATGTGACCGACCTGAGCTGGGGCCGCGTGCAGCATCCCTCGGACGTGGTCAAAGTCGGCGACGAGATCGACGTGAAGATTCTCAACGTGGATCCCGCGCGCGAGCGCATCTCCCTGTCCTATAAGGCGACCCGCCCGCGTCCGTGGACCGTGGCCGGCGAGAAGTACCCGGTCGGCTCCATCGTCGAGGGCAAAGTCGTGCGCATCACCACCTTCGGCGCCTTTGTGGAACTGGAGCCCGGCCTGGACGGCCTGGTGCACATTTCCCAGTGCGCTCTTACCCGTATCGCCAAGGTCGAAGACGCTGTCAACGTCGGCGATATCGTGCGCGTGAAGGTGCTGGACGTCAACACCGAAGCCAAGCGCATTTCCCTCTCCATCCGCGAGGTGCTCGAGGACGAGGCCATGGAGCAGATGCCCGCCAGCAACGATCTGGACGAGTATGCCATCGTCGATGTGCCCACCCCCGCCGTGGAGGACGAGCCGGAAGCCGTTCCGGTGGAGATCCCCACCGCCGAGGCTGAAACTGCCGAGGCCGAGACCGAAGAGGCTCCCGTCGAGGAATAATCTGCAAACCCACCATGCGGCACGGCAAAACGCCGTGCCGCGCGTTTTTATACCGTGGCGGACATTCTCGCCCGGGCGGGCCGGAAGGCCCGTCGCCATGCGCAGAATTGCCAGGCCCTTTCCCGTCGCAAATGCGCGCCGCGAAAGCCGCCGCAAATCAGGCCACGCCCGCTCCCATGGCGTTTGGGGCTCCAGGGCCGCGCCGGCGGTCCGGCAATGCCGGCGTCACGCCCGCGGGACGCGCACGAACCTTCGTCTAGTTTTCTGCGCTCTTTCATCCGCCGGCGTCACGCCCGCGGGGCGCGCACGCTCCCGACCGCCTGGCGGTCGCGATTGAAAGGAACATTGTATGCCACAGTTGGAAACGGTTTCCCTTGTTTCCGCGCGCGACGGTCTCTCGTTGCCGCTGCTGCTCTGTCTGCCCGACGGCGAAGCGCGCGCGGTGGTGCAGTTTTCCCACGGTATGTGCGAAAACAAGGAGCGCTATGCGCCGTTTATGAATTTCCTTGCCGCGCACGGCTTTGCCTGCGCCATCAGCGACCACCGCGGCCATGGCGCGGAGGCGCTCCAGCGCGGCGAACTGGGGTATTTTGGCAAGGACGGCGCAAACGCGCTGGTAGACGATCTGCACCAGATAACCGAGTGGCTGCGCGGCCGTTTCCCGGACAAACGCATTTATCTGTTCGGCCACAGCATGGGCTCCCTGGCGGCGCGCGTCTACGCCGGACGCTTCGACGGCGAGCTTGCCGGGCTGATCGTCTGCGGAAGCCCCGGTTGGAACGCGGGCGCGCCTTTCGGGCGGCTGCTGGCGCGCGGCATCGGGGCGCTGCGCGGCGCAAAATCGCGCAGCAAATTCCTCAAGGCGCTCACCTTCGGGCCGTTTTACCGCGCCTTCCGCCATGAGCAGAGCAAGTGCGCCTGGATCTGCTCGGACAAAGCCGTAGTGGCCGCCTACGAGGCCGACCCGCTGTGCGGCTTTACCTTCACCTGCAACGGTTTTGAGGCGCTGTATACGCTGATGATCCAGTGCTACGACCGGCGCGTGCATGCGGGCGCGCCGGAAATGCCCGTTCTTTTCATCTCCGGCGCGGAGGACGCATGCCGCGGCGGGGACAGGGGCTTTGCGCAGGCCGTGGCGGCGATGCGCGTTCGCGGCTATGCGCATGTGGATAGCCGCCTCTATCCGGGGATGCGCCACGAGATCCTCAACGAAACGGACAAGCTGACCGTCTACGCCGACGCGCTCGCCTGGCTGGAAGCGCAGGAGGCGGCGCGATGATCGCGGTGGTGGCGGGCGTAGTGCGCCGGGGCGAGCGCCTTTTGCTCTGCCAGCGGCCGGAAGGCAAGCGTTTTGGCATGCTCTGGGAATTCCCCGGTGGCAAAATTGAGGCCGGCGAAAGCCCCGAGGCGGCCCTGGAGCGGGAACTGCGCGAGGAGCTGCATGTGGAAACGCGCACGGGCCGCGTGCTGGACGCGTTGCGCCTGGACGACCGCAACGGCGGCGACCTGCTGCTTCTTTTTTACGAAAGCGCGATCGTTTCAGGCGAACCGCAGGCCGTGGAATGCCGCGCGCTTGCCTGGGCGCTGCCGGAGGAAGTGGCCGGATACGATCTTGCCCCGGCGGACAGGCGCTTTGCGCGCAGGCATCTGGGGCTGTAAACTCCCCCGCCGGCGGGGAGGGCAGCGTTGCTTGGCCCTCCGGGACGCGAACCGATGCCGCTTCCCCGCCCGGCTTTGCAAAGCCTTTTCAGCCGACGGGAACGTCGCGGCGCTCCCCCACCGTTTTCGAACGCCGGGATTTGTGCGCCGGCGTTGGATGCGATCCGGCGCGGCGCCGCCGGGCGTCGGGATTGCCGCGTTTTTTCGTCAGAAGCGCCCGCGCCGCCGGTTGAGCCGCTTCTGCCGCCGGCTTGCAGCGTCCCGCGCGGCGCGGCGATCTGCTTGTCGCTTTGACAACGCCGAACGGCGCGCGGCGGAGGGGCGGCCGCGGGCGTTCTTCCTCCCCGTTCGCGCCTCCTGAAAGCCGCGCGAGAAGCGTCTACGGCGACGTTTGAACGGGAAATTTGTATCTTTGGGCGCGCAACCCTTTTCTTTGCGCCGCATTCCAGGTATAATAGGCACTGGAAAGGAGGCGCGGAAATGGATTTTGTTTCTTATCTGCCGGCCATCGTCATGCTGGTGCTCGGGTTTGCCCTGGTGGTGCTGGAAATGTACCTGCCGGGCTTTGGCGCGCCGGGCATTCTTGGCTGCATTCTCCTCGTCGGCGGCGTGATCGCCGCCCGGCCCACGCCGTTGCAGGCGTTGATCATGGCGCTGGCGATCATCCTGCTTCTGTGCATCGCGCTGTCGATCTTTATCCACTCGGCCTCCAAGGGGCGGCTGGCAAATTCCCGTCTGGTGCTCAAGGAAGTGGCGACCCGTCCGGAAAGCGAAAACGAACTGCGCTATTTCGTGGGCAAGACGGGCGCCACGGCGACGCCTCTGCGTCCTGCGGGCATCGCCGAATTTGACGGCGTAAAGCTCAGCGTGGTCTCCGAGGGCGCTTTTGTCGAAGCGGCGCGGCCGGTGACGGTCGAACGCGTGGACGGCAACCGCATCGTCGTGCGGGAAGTGGAAAAACCCTGACGTTTGAAGGTGGGTCGCCATGAAAAACGGAACGCTGCCGCTTGCGGCGCTGTTTGCGCTGTTGTTCGCGGCGTGGCTGTATGCGCGCTACTGGCTGCGGCTGGATTTGTGGTTGGCCGCGCGCTTTGCGGGCGCGCCGGTGCCGCTTGCCGCGTTGCGCGCCCTGCGCGCGCGCCGCATTCGGCCGGAAAAGGCGCTTTTCCCCTACATCGTGGCGCGCAAAGCCGGTCTGGCGCTGGATTTTGCGCAAATGCCGGCGCATCTGCTGGCGGGCGGCGACCCCATGCGCGTGGTCAACGCGCTCATTCTGGCGCGGGAGCGTGGCGTTGCCTTGAACTTCGACGCCTGCGCCGCGCGGGATCTTGCCGGGGAGGACCCCTGCCAGTGGGTCGAACGGCAAACGAACGCAGTTTGAGGGAGGCCGCCGGATGCGGCCATCTGGAAGGGAGGACTTTATCGTGACCAACATAAACATTTTCCTCAGTTTCGTCGCGATCATCGCCATTGTTCTGGTGCTGATCCTGTTCCTGCGCTTTGTGCCCTTGGGGCTGTGGATTTCGGCGCGCGCGTCCGGCGTGCGCGTGCGCATCATTTCGCTGATCACCATGCGCTTTCGCCGCGTCAACCCCTTTAAGATCGTGCTGCCCATGATCAAGGCCACCAAGGCCGGCCTCGATCTGAGCATGAACGAGCTGGAGGCGCACCTGCTGGCGGGCGGCAGCGTCGATCGCGTGGTGGATTCGCTGATCGCCGCGCAATCGGCGCAGATCCCGCTGGAGTTCGAGCAGAGCCGCGCCATCGACCTGGCCGGTCGCGACGTGCTCGAAGCGGTGAAGATGTCGGTCAACCCCAAGGTCATCGAGACCCCCGTGGTGGCCGCCATCGCCAAGGACGGCATCGAACTGCGCGCCAAGGCCCGCGTGACCGTGCGCGCCAACATCGCCCGCCTGGTCGGCGGCGCCGGCGAGGAGACGATCATCGCCCGCGTTGGCGAGGGCATCGTCACCACCGTCGGCTCCTCGCCCACGCACAAGGAAGTGCTGGAAAACCCGGACCTCATCAGCCGCACGGTGCTGGCCAAGGGCCTGGACGCGGGCACGTCCTTTGAAATCCTTTCCATCGACATCGCCGACGTGGACGTGGGCCGCAACGTGGGCGCGCAGCTGCAGATCGACCAGGCAGAGGCCGACCGCCGCATCGCCCAGGCCAAGGCCGAAGAACGCCGCGCCATGGCCGTTGCCCACGAACAGGAAATGATCGCCGCCGTGCAGGAGATGCGCGCCCGCGTGGTCGAGGCCGAGGCCGAGGTGCCCCGCGCCATGGCCGAGGCGCTGCGCCAGGGCAAATTGGGCGTGATGGATTACTACAATATGCAAAACGTCATCTCCGACACCCGCATGCGCGAATCCATCGCCGGCGCGGACGCCACCGTGGCCAAGCCGATCGACGAGACCAACGGCAAAAAATAACCCGCCTGCAAGGCATACCGTCCGGGGATGCGTCCCGCTTCCCCGGACGCATCCCCATAACGGAGGGGAGGGACGCGTTTGGACGCTATTCTTGTATTGTTTATATTGATCGGCGTGATCGGCTCGGTGGTCAAAAACGCCCGCAAAACGGCGCGGAAGCGCCCCGGCCAGTCTCCGGCCGCGCGCGCGCCGCGAAACGCGCCGGAAAAACGCGCGCAGCCGGTCGCGCCGCCCTGGGCGGAAAACTTCCCGCCTGAACTGCGCGAAGTTCTGTCCCAAAATCGCCGCAAAGGCGCGAACGCGCCGCAGCCGGCGGCCGCAACGCCCGGCAAGGCCCCCGCGGCCGGCGGCGCACCGCTTTCCCGAAAAGCGCCGGTTCCCAAAGCCGCGCTTGCCAACGACGCGCCCAGTTTTGAGGGCAAAAGCCCCGTCTATGCCGACGGCTGCGTAGGCGGCTCGCTTCCCCATGGCCCGGAGGCCGCCCCGGCGCAGGCGACGTTGCGCAAACAGGCGCCATCCACCCGGCCGATTCTGCTGGACGCCGCCTCGCTCATAGAGCGCCGGCCCATGCTCACCGCGGCGGAATTGCGCCGCGCCGTGATCACATCGGAGATTCTGGCCCGCCCGTTGGCGCTGCGGCCGCGCGGCAATCGGCCGTAAAGGCCCCGCGCGGCGGCGCGCGATGGGCGCCGGAGCATGTGGAGGGACGCCGTCCGGGCACGGTCCGTCCCGATTCCCTGTTGCCGCGCGCCCTGACGGCCGGCTTTTCCGCCCACGCATTGCCGCCGGAATCCCTTTGCATCGGATGTAGCGCGGGGCTTGGCTTTTCCGCCCGCGCGTTGCCGCCGGTTTTCAAATTTCCGGCCCTGTCTTTCCGGCCGGCCTTCGTTGCCCGCGCCGCGATCCCCCGCGCTTTTGCCGGCAGGCCCTCCTGCCGGCGCGTCGGTTTTTGCATTGCGCCGGCGAATTTTCCGCCCGCGTGCCAGCTTTCCGGCTTTGCCGGTCGATCGTCGATCCGCGCGGCGCGTTTTGACGCGATCGCGCCTGACGCATCCCCGGGCGCGTCCGCGCGAAAGCCCGGAACAGATTCTTCGGCGCAGCCGCGGCCCGGCGCCCGGTTTGGGCGTGCGCGTCCGCTATGGCGCGCCCGCTGTATTTTTGGAAAAGGAGTGCCTTTGCATGGAGCCGATCCGCATCCTCATCGCCGACGACGACCCGGGCATGCTTCTTTTGATGCGCAAACTCATCGAGCGCGCCGAGGATTATGAACTGGTGGGCGAGGCGCAGCGCGGCGAAGAATTGCTGGCCCTGTATGAAAAATTCACCCCCGAAGTGGTGCTGATGGACGTGGAGATGCCCGGCATGTCCGGCATCGACTGCGCGCGCGTCATCCAGGACAAAAACCCCAAGGCGGTGCTCGTGTTCGCCACGGCGCACGAACAGTACATGAAAAGCGCCTTCGAAGTTTACGCCTTCGACTACCTGGTAAAGCCCTTTCCCATAGAGCGCGCCCTCAACACGCTGCGCCTCATCCGCGAACGGCTGCGGGAAAGCGCCGCCGCGCGGGAGGCCTCGCCGCGCGCGCGGGAACGGCGGACGCCGGCGCGCCTGATGCTCAAAAGCCGCGACGGGCTTTCCTTTGTGGACGTCGAGGATATTCTCCTGGTGCAGCGCGAAGAGCGCCAGACCGTCATCTACACCGCAAACGACGGCCGCTACGTTACCAGCGAAGGGCTGAGCGAACTGGAAGAACGCCTGCCGGCGAATATGTTTTACCGCACGCACAAATCCTATATCGTAAACATCGCGCAAATCGAATCCATCACGCCCTACGGCCGCTGGACGTACATCGTGCGTCTGTGCGGCACCAAGCGCGACGCGCTCATCACCCACGATCGCTTTGAAGAATTGCAAAAACTCTTTTCCTGACAGGAGGACAGGCCCATGCTATCCCGAACCATTGCCGAACAGGCGCTCGCCGCGGCCCTGAAAACGGGCGGCGATTTTGCGGAGATCTTTTTTGAGGACACGCGCTCGAGCAGCCTGACGCTCAACGCCTCGGCCATCGAAACGGCGCTCACCGGCCGCAGCGCCGGGGCGGGCGTGCGCGTCTACAGGGGGCTTTCCAGCGTCTATGTATACACCAACGACGTATCGCTTGCCGGCCTTGTGCGCGCGGCGCAGCGCGCGGCGGACGCCATTGGCGAGGCTGAAACCGCCCCCGCGGCGGACGTTCGCCTGACCGGCTCCATCCCCCGCAACCTCCACGCCATCGCCCAACTGCCCATGGACGTGCCCGGCGCGCGCCGGGCGCAGGTGGTCAAAGCCGCCGACGCCGCGGCCCGCGCCGTTTCCCCCGAGGTCCGTCAGGTGACGGCGCGGCTCTACGACTGGGAAACGGACGTGATCATCGCCAACAGCGAGGGCCTGTTCATTCCCGATCGGCGCGTCTATACGCGCCTGACGGTATCGGCCGTGGCCTCGGCCGGCGGCGAAAGCCAGGCCGGCAGCTACAACCCCGGCGCAATGATGGGCTTTGAATTGTTTGGCAGCCGCGTGGACCCCGAGGAGGCGGGCCGCCGCGCCGCAAAGCAGGCCGTGACCATGCTGCATGCAGAACCGTGTCCGGCCGGGGTGATGTGCGCGGTCATCGACAAGGGGTTTGGCGGCGTCATCTTCCACGAGGCCTGCGGCCATTCGCTGGAGGCGACTTCGGTGGCCTTCGGCAACTCCGAATTTGCCGGCAAGCTGGGGCAGCAGATCGCCTCCCCCATCGTCACCGCCATCGACGACGGCACCCTGCCCAACGAATGGGGTTCCCTCAACATCGACGACGAAGGCAATCCCACTACGCGGCTGGTGCTGATCGAAAACGGCGTTTTGAAAAACTATATGGTCGATCGCCTCAACGGTCGGCGCATGGGCATGCCCGTCACCGGCAGCGCCCGGCGGCAGGATTATACCTGCGCCCCCACCTCGCGCATGCGCAACACCTTCATCGCCGCGGGAAACGACGACGAAGAAGAGATCCTCTCCTCCATGGGCGACGGCCTCTATGCCCGGGCCATGGGCGGCGGCTCGGTCAATCCCATCACCGGCGAATTCAATTTCGCCGTGTCCGAGGGCTATCTTGTGAAGGGTGGAAAGATCGACCGGCCCGTGCGCGGGGCGACGCTTATCGGCCGGGGCGCGGACATCCTCAAAAAGATCGACCGCGTGGGCAAGACCCTGGAACTGGGGCAGGGCATGTGCGGCTCGGCAAGCGGCAGCATTCCCGTCAACGTGGGACAACCGATGATCCGCGTGACCGACATCACCGTGGGAGGGCGCTAGTATGGAACGCGAGGAATTCTATCAGAAGCTTTTTTCCAGGGCGCGGGAGGCCGGCTTCTCCGCCTGCGAGGCGTATTACGCCTCCGGACTGAACTTTTCCGTGACCGTGTTCGGCGGCGAAATTACCGACTATTCCGCCGCGGACGCGCGCGGGCTGGGCTTCCGCGGCCTGGTGGACGGCAAAATGGGCTACGCCTCCTCGCAGGCGTTGGACGAGGACGCCGTTGAACTGCTGGTGGAGGGCGCGCGGGAAAACGCGCGGCTGATCGAGTGCGAGGACGAGCAGTTCCTCTTTGCCGGCGGAAAACCCTGCGCGGCGACGGACAATTACAATCCCGAAGTCGATAAGATCTCCGCGGCGGATAAGATCCGCCTGTGCAAATCCCTGGAGGCGCGCGTGGCGATCTGCGACGCGCGCGTGCGCCGCGAGGCCGAATCCACCGTATTCAGCGAATCCGGAAGCATTGAAATCGTCAACACGCTGGGCCTGCGCGCCGCGCGGAAATGGAATCTCATCGGCGGCGCGGTGCAGGCCGTGGCCGCCGACGGCGAGCGCGTCGGTTCCGGTTTCTCTCTCTTTTTTGAAAACGACCCGGGGAAACTCGATGCGGAAAAGGCGGCGCGCGAGGCGGCGAAGGAGGCCGTAGACGGCCTGAGCGCCCAAAGCGCGCCATCGGGCGCGTATCGCGTGCTTTTGCGCAACGACGTGGCCGCGCGAATGTTGGGCGCGTTCAGCGGCGTGTTCTCCGCCGACCGCGCGCAGAAGGGGCTTTCGCTGCTGTCGGGGCGCGAGGGAGAGCGCGTCGCCGCCGACTGCGTGAATATCGTCGATGATCCGCGCCTGCCCGGCCTTCCCTCCTCCACGCCCTTCGACGGCGAGGGCGTGCCCGCTTTCCGCAAGGAAATCGTCTCCGGCGGCACGCTGCAAACGCTTCTGCACAATTTGAAAACCGCGAAAAAGCAGGGCGTAAAAACCACGGCCAACGCCGCGCGCCCCGGCTACGCCTCCCCGGTGGGCGTGGCGCCGGCAAACCTCTTTATTCAGCCCTCCTCTCTGGCGGCCGGCGATATGCTCAATCGGCTCGGCGATGGTTTGCTCATCACCGACCTGCAGGGCTGGCACGCCGGCGCGCACACGGTCAGCGGCGATTTTTCCCTGCCGGCGCGGGGTTACCGCGTCGAAGGCGGCAAGATCGTCGGCTCCGTTCACCAGATTACGCTGGCGGGCAATTTCTTCGACCTGCTCAAAAGCGTAGAGGCTGTGGGCGGCGATCTGAAATTCCCCTCGCCTTCCGGCATTGGCTTTGGCAGCCCCACGTTGCTGCTTCCGTCGCTGTCGGTCGCGGGAAAATAACGCGCGCGCCACACTTTTTTCGCCCGAACGTCGCAATCGCGGCTTTTTCCCCGGCAAATCAAGTTGATTTCCGGGGATTTGACGTGTATAATGAATGCGTATATTCAAATGCATAAGGAGATGGATTTCATGTCAGATCGTCGGCCTCCGCAGCGACCGGCCGCTTCCGCAGCGCGCCGCAACGCGCCCTCCGGCCAGCGCGCCGCCGGCGCCCGGCCTTCGGGCAGCGCCAGACCCTCGGGCGGCGCCAGACCTTCGGGCGGTTCCGGCCAACGGCGTCCGGCTCGTCGCCGCGGCAGGCGCACCAGCGGTCGTTTCTATGCCTTTATCGCCATTCTGATCGTGGTGATCCTTGCCGTGGTACTGCTCATCTGGCAACCGTGGGCTTCCAAGCCGAACGCGCAACCGCAACCGCAGCCGCAGCAGGCGCAACAGACCGTCGCCCCCGCCGCGAACGCTCCCGCGTCCGGGCAGGCGGCAAATGACGCCACCGATCCCAACACAGCCGATTCCACGGCGCTGAGCGCGCTTCTGGGCAGCGAGGACAGCAACATCGCCGGCCTGAGCAGCGAGCAGATGGTGGACGTGACCGACCTGTCCATCAACCCGGACCTGCCCTCGGAATGGGTCAACATACTGCTGCTGGGCGTGGACCAGCGCACGAAGGACGAAAGCTGCCGTTCGGATACGATGATCATCTGCTCGATCAACACCCAGACGGCCGAAGTCAAGCTCGCCTCCTTGATGCGCGACATCGCTGTGGACTACGACGACCTCGGCGCCCACAACGGCACCTACCGCCTCAACGCCGCCAACTACTTTGGCGGGCCGGAATTGGCGATGAAAACCATCAACGAATTGCTGGGGCTGAATATCCAGAATTACGTTCTGGTCAACTTCACCGGCTTTACGCAGATCGTCGAGGCGCTGGGCGGCATTGAAATGGACATCACCGAGGCGGAACGCGACCAGATCAACCTCAACGCCATGAGCCAGTACTCCATCGCGCAGGCTTACGGCTGGGACGAGAGCAACCTGGAAAGCACGAACGTCATCCTCGAACAGTACGGCGAAAACGTGCATCTCAACGGCCGGCAGGCGCTGGCCTACGCCCGTATCCGTAAGATCGACAGCGACTGGGAGCGCACCAACCGCCAGCGCAAGGTGCTCAACGCCATCATGGAAAAAATGCAGGGCACCAACGCGATGGAACTGATGCAGCTGGGCATGTCCTTGCAGCAGTACATCGAAACCAACATGACCCTCAACGACATCATCGCCATCGCCGAGCGGGTGCTCAACAGCGATTTGGGCGATGCGGAAACCATGGTGCTCCCCCTCACGGGCACTTATGTGCAGGAAACGCGCAACGAACAATCCATGTTCTACGACGTGGACTGGACGACCAACGCCCGCGAACTGCAGAACTTCATCTACTACTAACTCCCGACCCGCCCGCGGACGATTCCGCGGGCGGATTTGTTTTTGTTCGTGTTTTTGCCGAATATTTAATGCTGTATATAACATATCGTTCGTTGACAAGCGCCGAAAGTGCGTATATCATAATTTTGTCCCAAACAATGTTCGTAAACACTGCTGACAGGAGGGATCATTTTGCGCAAGGTAGCCGTAGTAATGGGCAGCGACAGCGACCTGGGCGTAATGCGCGCCTGCGCCGATACGCTCAAAGCGCTGGAAATTCCGTTCTGCGTGCGCGTACTTTCCGCGCATCGCACGCCGGAAGCGGCGCGGGATTTCGCCGCCTGCGCGCGTGAAAGCGGCTTTGGCGTCATCATCGCCGCCGCGGGCAAGGCCGCGCATCTGGCGGGCGCCATGGCGGCCAATACCACGCTGCCGGTGATCGGCGTGCCCATCAAGTCCTCGACGCTGGACGGGTTGGACGCGCTTTTGTCCACCGTGCAGATGCCGCCGGGAATGCCGGTGGCCACCGTGGCCATCGACGGGGCCAAGAACGCCGCGCTGCTGGCCGCGCAGATCATCGCCGTGGAGGACGCGGCCCTGGCCAGGCGCCTGGCGGACGACCGCGAGGCCACCCGGGCGAAAATTACCGCCAAAGACGCGCAGATCCGCGCCGAATTTGAACAGGAATAACGGAGGACACCATGGAAAAGACGAAGCTTTTGTATGAAGGCAAGGCCAAAAAGGTATACGAAACCAACGATCCCGCGCTGCTGATCGTGGATTACAAAGACGACGCCACCGCCTTCAACGGCCTGAAGAAAGGCACCATCGCCGGCAAGGGCGAGATCAACAACCGCGTGACCAACCACCTGATGAAGCTCCTGGAGAAAAACGGCGTTCCCACCCACTTTGTGGAGGAGTTGTCCCCGCGCCAAACCGTGGTCAAGCGCGTTTCCATCGTGCCGCTCGAGGTCATCGTGCGCAACATCGCCGCCGGTTCCCTGGCCAAGCGCCTGGGCCTTCAGGAAGGCACGAAGATGAAAAAGACCGTGCTCGAGTTCTGCTACAAGGACGACGAACTGGGCGACCCGATGGTCAACGAATACCACATCCTCGCCATGGAATACTGCACGCAGGAGGAATTGCGCCTCATCAGCCAGTACGCGCTGAAAGTCAACGAGGTGCTTAGCGCCTATCTCAAGGATCTGGGCATCGAACTGATCGACTTCAAACTGGAATTCGGCCGCCTGGCGGACGGCACCATCGTGCTGGCGGACGAGATTTCTCCGGACACCTGCCGCTTCTGGGACAGCGCCACCGGCGAAAAGCTGGACAAAGACCGCTTCCGCCGCGACCTTGGCCATGTCGAGGACGCCTACCACGAAATCCTGCGCCGCCTGATGGGCGAATAAAAGAGGGAAACGTATGCAAAACGAACTGCACGAAGAATGCGGCGTGTTCGGCGTTTACAGCCGGGACGGGCTGGACGTCGCCTCGCTGTGCTATTACGGCCTGTACGCCTTGCAGCACCGCGGCCAGGAAAGCTGCGGCATCGCCATCAACGACGACGGCGTCATCCACTGCCACAAGGGCGCGGGCCTGGTCAACGACATCTTTACCCCGGAAGTAATGCACTCCCTGGGCACGGGCCAGATGGCCGTTGCGCATGTGCGCTACGGCACCATGGGCACCGATCCGCGCCTCAACGCCCAGCCGCTGGTGGTCAACCATGTCAAGGGCCGCATGGCGCTGGCGCACAACGGCGCTTTGACCAATGCCTCTGAACTGCGCGAGGCCTTTGAACTGGAAGGCTCCATTTTCCACACCACTTCGGATACCGAGGTCATCACCTACGCCATCACCCGCGAGCGCATCGCCTGCGGCTCCATCGAGGAGGCCGTCTGCCGGGCGATGAACCGCCTGAAGGGCGCATATTCGCTGGTCATCATGTCTCCCAGCAAGCTCATCGCCGTGCGCGACCCCCACGGTTTCCACCCGCTGTGCATCGGACAGATTGGCAACAGCGTGGTCTTTGCCTCGGAAAGCTGCGCCCTGGACGCCATCGGCGCGCATATGGTGCGCGACCTGGAACCGGGCGAGATCGTCGTGGTGGACAAGGACGGCATGCGCTCCGACCGCACGCATGTGGGCGAAACGGAAAAAACCACCTGCGTGTTCGAATACATCTATTTCGCGCGGCCGGATTCCATCATCGACGGTTCCAGCGTCCATGTGGCCCGCGCGCGCGCCGGCGCGTTTCTGGCGCTGGAGCACCCCGTGCAGGCCGACGTGGTCGTCGGCGTGCCCGACAGCGGCCTCGACGCGGCGCTGGGCTACGCGCGGCAAAGCGGCATTCCCTACGGCATCGGCTTTATCAAAAGCAAGTACATCGGCCGCACGTTCATCCAGCCCACGCAGTCCGAACGTGAAAACCTGGTGCGCATCAAGCTCAACCCCGTTTCCGCTACGGTGAAGGGCAAGCGCGTCGTGCTGGTGGACGACTCCATCGTGCGCGGCACCACCTGCGCGCGCATCGTGCGGCTTTTGCGCGAGGCCGGCGCCACCGAGGTGCACATGCGCTCCTCCGCCCCGGCGTTCAAAAACCCCTGCTACTTTGGCACGGACATCGACAGCCGCGACAAACTGATCGCCTGCAAGCACACCAACGAGGAAATCTGCAAGATCATCGGCGCGGACACGCTGGGCTTTTTGAGTTGCGAAAACGCCAGGCGGCTGGCCGACAACTCCCACGGCTTCTGCACCGCCTGCTTCGACGGCCAATACCCCGTAGAGCCGCCGACGGGCTGCACCAAGACCAAGTACGAGCGCAAAATTTCGGAGGCAGAGCGATGAAAAGCGCCAGCGAAAGCTACAAGCAGGCCGGTGTGGACATCACCGCCGGCTACCGCGCCGTGGAACTGATGAAAAAGCATGTGTCCCGCACGGCCATTCCCGGCGTCGTCGAGGGCATCGGCGGCTTCGGCGGCCTGTTCGAAATGGACCTGACGGGCATTTCCCGCCCGGTGCTGGTCTCCGGCACGGACGGCGTGGGCACGAAACTCAAGATCGCCTTTCTGATGGACAAGCACGACACCGTGGGCATCGACTGCGTGGCCATGTGCGTCAACGACGTGGTCTGTTGCGGCGCAAAGCCCCTGATCTTCCTGGACTACATCGCCTGCGGCAAGAATGTGCCCGAGCGCATCGCCGACATCGTAAAGGGCGTGAGCGAAGGCTGCGTGCAGGCCGGTTGCGCGCTGGTGGGCGGCGAGACCGCCGAAATGCCCGGCTTCTACCCCGAGGATGAGTACGACCTGGCCGGCTTCAGCGTCGGCGTGGTCGATCGCGCAAAGATCCTCGACCGCGAACGCGTGCAGGCGGGAGACGTCCTCGTCGCCCTGCCCTCCTCGGGCCTGCATTCCAACGGTTTTTCGCTGGTGCGGCGCGTGTTCGACGTGGAAAAGCGCGACCTTTCCGCCCATTGCGACGAACTGGGCGCGAGCGTGGGCGAGGCGCTTCTCACCCCCACGCGCATCTATGTAAAGCCCATCCTCGCGTTGATGGAGAAGGCGAACGTGCGCTCCGTCTGCCACATCACCGGCGGCGGCTTTTATGAAAACATTCCCCGCGCCCTGCCCTCCGGCCTGACGGCGCGCATCGAAAAAAAGAGCGTCCAGACCCCGCCCATCTTCGGCGTACTGGCCAAATTGGGCAACATCCCCGAGCGCGATATGTTCAACACCTTCAACATGGGCGTGGGCATGTGCGCCATCGTGCCGCAGACGGAGGCCGACGGGGCCGTGCGCGCGCTGCGCGATGCGGGCGAAAACGCCTACATTCTGGGTCAAGTCGTTCCCGGCGGCGAGGGAGTGGAACTGGTATGAGCGCAAAAACGGCGGTTCTGGTCTCCGGCGGCGGCACCAACCTGCAGGCGCTGATCGACGCCTCCCGCGCGGGAAAGCTTCCGCATGTGGACGTCTGTCTGGTGCTCTCCAACCGCGCGGACGCCTACGCGCTCAAGCGTGCGGAACAGGCCGGCATCCCCTCGGCGGTCTGCCAGCGGGCAAAGGGCGAGGCGCGCGAGGCGTTCGAGGCGCGCATGCTGGAAATTCTGCGCGCGCACGAAGTGGAGATGCTCATCCTGGCCGGTTTCATGGCCATTCTCTCCAGGGAATTTGTCCAGAACTACCCCGACCGCATCCTCAACGTCCACCCGTCGCTCATCCCCTCGTTCTGCGGAAAGGGCTTTTACGGCCTGCATGTGCACGAGGCCGCGCTTTCCTACGGCGTGAAGGTGACGGGCGCGACGGTGCACCTGGTCAACGAGATCCCCGACGGCGGCCGCATCCTTCTGCAAAAGGCGGTCGCGGTTGAGCCGGGCGATACGCCCGAAACGCTCCAACGCCGCGTGATGGAGCAGGCCGAATGGCAGCTTCTGCCCCGCGCGGCGGAAATGGTGGCCAAGGAATTGGAGGAAAAACGATGCAGAAACTGACCATCGCCCAGGCCGTGGGCGCGACTTCCTACCCCGGGCGCGGCATCCTTGCCGGCAAGACCCCGGACGGCGCGCGGCTGTTTCTGGCCTACTTCATCATGGGCCGCAGCGTCAACAGCCGCAACCGCGTGTTCGTGGAGGACGGCGAAGGGCTGCGCACCCGCGCCTTCGACCCATCGAAACTGTCCGATCCCTCCCTCATCATTTACGCGCCCGTGCGCGTGCTGGGGAACAGGATCATCGTCACCAACGGCGACCAGACCGACACCGTGTATGAAGCGCTGCAAAATGGCGGCACGTTCGTCTCGGCGCTGAAAACGCGCACCTTCGAGCCGGACGCACCCAACTTCACCCCCCGCATCAGCGCCATGGCCACGCTGGAAAACGGCGATTTTTCGCTGGAAATGAGCGTTTTGAAGGCCGCGGACGCGGAGGGCAAGGCGGCGCTCAAGTGCTTCTACGCCTACGACGGCGTGGAGGCCGGAGAGGCGTGCTTCATCCACACCTACAAGGGCGACGGTAGCCCCCTGCCCTCCTTTGAAGGCGAACCGGAGCGCGTCTCCCTGCCCGAAGGCTGCGTGAACTGCCTGACCGAAGCGGTGTGGAACGCCCTTGACGGGGAAAACCGCGGCTCTTTGTGGGCGCGCACCGTCGATCTGCGCACGGGCGAAGTCCGCACGCGCATCGTCAACGCCAACGAATAACAGCATACGACTTCCATTCCCGCGGCGCGCACCGTGGGAATGTGGTTTGAAAGGGAGAGAAGCATGGCGCGAGAGATCGAACTCAAATACGGCGTAAACCCCAACCAGAAGCCCGCCCGCATCTTCATGGAGGAGGACGATCTGCCCCTGAAGGTGCTCTTCGGCCGCCCCGGCTACATCAACTTCCTCGACGCGCTCAACGGCTGGCAGTTGGTGAGCGAACTCAAGCGCGCCACCGGCATGGCCGCCGCCGCGTCCTTTAAGCACGTCAGCCCCGCCGGCGCCGCCGTGGGCGAGCCTTTGGACGATGTTTTGCGCAAAATGTACTTTATCGACCCCGAGGCGGAGCTTTCCCCCCTCGCCTGCGCCTACGCGCGCGCCCGCGGCTCCGACCGCCTTTCCTCCTATGGCGATTTTATCTCCTTGAGCGACGTCTGCGACGCGGCCACGGCAAAGCTCATTTCCAAAGAAGTGTCCGACGGCGTCATCGCCCCCGGCTACGAGCCGGAAGCGCTGGAAATTCTTGGCCGCAAGCGCAAGGGCAACTACAACGTCATTGAGATCGACGAAGCCTACGTTCCGGCGGCGCTGGAGCGCAAGATGTGCTTTGGCGTCACCTTCGAGCAGGGCCGCAACGCGCTGGAACTGAACGAGAGTTTGCTTGAAAACGTCGTCACCAAAAACAAAACCCTGCCCGCGGAGGCGAAGCGCGACCTGCTCATTTCCCTCATCACCCTCAAGTACACGCAGTCCAACTCCGTGTGCTATGGAATGGGAGGGCAGACCATCGGCGTGGGCGCGGGCCAGCAGTCCCGCGTGCACTGCACCCGCCTGGCCGGCAACAAGGCCGACCTCTGGCAACTGCGGCATCATCCCAAGGTGCTGGCTTTGCAGTTTAGTCCCGCCCTTTCCCGCTCTGAGCGCGACAACACCATCGACCTCTACCTCTCCAATGAGGAAAGCGGCGACGTGCTGGGCGAGGAGGTCTGGCAGAACTTCTTTGCCGTGCGCCCCGAACCGCTGACGGCGGAGGAAAAGAAGGCGTATCTCGCCGGCGTCACCGGCGTGTCTCTGGGCAGCGACGCCTTCTTCCCCTTCGGCGACAACATCGAGCGCGCCCACCGCAGCGGCGTTTCCTATGTCGCGCAGCCGGGCGGCTCCATTCGCGACGATCATGTGATCGCCACCTGCGACAAGTACGGCATGGCCATGGCCTTCACCGGCGTGCGCCTGTTCCACCACTAACGCTTGGGAGGAAAGACGATGAAGCTGATGGTCGTTGGCGGCGGCGGACGCGAGCACGCGCTCATCCGCATGCTGAAAAAGAACCCCACCGTGGAAAAAATCTACGCCCTGCCGGGCAACGGCGGCATTGCGCAGGACGCGGAGTGCGTGAACATCAAGGCCACGGACATAGACGGCGTGGCGCGCTTCGCCGCGGAAAACCGCATCGACTTTGCCGTGGTCGCCCCGGACGACCCGCTGGCCATGGGCTGCGTGGATCGTTTGCACGCGCTCGGCATCCCCTGCTTCGGCCCCGAGGCGCGCGCCGCCGAGATCGAGGCCAGCAAGGTCTTTTCCAAGCGCCTGATGCAGAAGTACGGCATCCCCACGGCCAAGTGCGAGGTGTTCGACAACGCCGAGGCGGCGCTTTCCTATGTGCGCCGCACGCCCGCGCCGCTGGTGGTCAAGGCCGACGGCCTGGCGCTGGGCAAGGGCGTGCTCATCTGCAAAAGCACGCGGGAGGCCGAAGATGCGATCCGGCACACCATGTGCGACCACGCCTTTGGCAAAAGCGGCGACCGCGTGGTCATCGAGGAGTTTTTGGAGGGCCCGGAAGTGTCCGTGCTCGCCTTTACCGACGGCAAGGCCATGGTGCCCATGGTCTCGTCCATGGACCACAAGCGCGCCCACGACGGCGATACCGGCCTCAACACCGGCGGCATGGGCACCATCGCCCCCAACCCCTTCTATACCCCGGACGTGGCCGAGCGCTGCATGCGGGAAATTTTCCTGCCGACGATGCAGGCCATGAACGCCGAGGGGCGCACCTTCAAAGGCTGCCTCTATTTCGGCCTCATGCTCACCAAGGACGGCCCCAAGGTCATCGAATACAACTGCCGCTTTGGCGACCCGGAGACGCAGGTGGTGCTGCCGCTTCTGGATGCCGACCTGTTGACCATCATGCAGGCGGTGGAGGAGGAACGCCTTTCCGAAGTGGCCGTGCGCTTCAAAACCGGCGCCGCCTGCTGCGTCATCCTCGCCTCGGGCGGCTACCCCGAAGCCTATGAAAAGGGCAAGACCATCGACCTGGGCGGCGCGGATACGCTTTCGGACACCTGGGTGTTCCACAGCGGCACCGCCGCAAAGGACGGGCAGCTTGTCACCAGCGGCGGCCGCGTGCTGGGCGTGACGGCCACGGGCGAGACGCTCAAAGCCGCCATCGACCGCGCCTACGACGCCGCCCGCAGGGTGCGTTTCGACGGCATGTTCATGCGCTCGGACATCGGCAAGCGGGCGCTGGAAGTGGAGGGATACCATGGTTGACCGCCTGTTCGTGGAAAAAAAGCCCGGTTTTGACAACGAGGCCCGCGCGCTTTTGAAGGACGCGCGCTCCTTCCTCGGCGTGACCAATTTGACCGGGTTGCGCCTGTTCAATCGCTACGACGTGGAGGGGCTGGACCCGGCGCTGTTCGCCCGCGCCCGGGACAGCGTCTTTTCCGAGCCGCAGCTGGATAATGTCTACGGCGAATTGCCCGCGGACGAAGGCGTGGTCTTTGCCACCGAATACCTGCCGGGACAGTTCGACCAGCGCGCCGACTCCGCCGCCCAGTGTATCCAGCTGATGGCCCAGTGCGAGCGCCCCACGGTGCGCACGGCGCTGGTGTACATCCTCAAGGGAAATTTGTCCGACAAGGACGTGGAGACGCTCAAAAAGCACGTCATCAACCCCGTGGAGCGCCGCGAGGCCTCCCTGGAAAAGCCGGAAACGCTGCGCGCAGACTACGCCCTGCCCGAGACTGTGGCGGTCATGGAGGGCTTTACGGGCTATGACGAAGCGGAATTGGACGCCTTCCGCCGCCAGTACGGGCTGGCCATGGACGACGCCGATCTGGCGTTTTGCCAGAAGTACTTCCAGTCTGAGCGCCGCGACCCCACGCTGACGGAAATTCGCATGATCGACACCTACTGGTCCGATCACTGCCGCCACACGACCTTCCTCACCGAGTTTACCGACGTGCGCTTTGACGATGCGCGCGTGGAGAAGGCCTATGGGCGCTACCTAGAGATCCGCGCCGCGCTCAAGCGCAGCGCCAGGCCCGTGACGCTGATGGACATGGCCACGGTGGGCGCGCGCTATCTCAAATTGACCGGGGCGCTGACGGACCTGGACGAATCCGAGGAGATCAACGCCTGCACGGTGAAACTGGACGTAGAGACGGACAAGGGCGTGGAAAAGTGGCTGCTGCTGTTCAAAAACGAAACGCACAACCATCCCACGGAGATCGAGCCCTTCGGCGGCGCGGCCACCTGCATCGGCGGCGCCATCCGCGACCCGCTTTCCGGGCGCGGCTACGTCTATCAGGCCATGCGCGTCACCGGCGCGGCCGACCCCACCCAGCCGGTGGAAAACACCATCGAAGGCAAGCTGCCCCAGCGCATGCTGACCACCACGGCGGCGGCGGGGTACAGCTCCTACGGCAACCAGATCGGCCTGGCCACGGGGCTGGTGGATGAAATTTACCACCCCGGCTACGCCGCCAAGCGCATGGAGATCGGCGCGGTGGTGGGCGCGGCCCCGGCGGAAAATGTGCGCCGCGAGACGCCCGCGCCGGGCGACTGCGTGGTGCTGCTGGGCGGACGCACCGGCCGCGACGGCTGCGGCGGCGCGACCGGCTCCAGCAAGTCGCACACCGCGCATTCCCTGGAGACCTGCGGCGCGGAGGTGCAGAAGGGCAACGCCCCCGAGGAGCGCAAGCTGCAAAGGCTGTTCCGAAACCCCGAAGCCGCCAGGCGCATCAAGCGCTGCAACGACTTTGGCGCCGGCGGCGTTTCCGTGGCCATCGGCGAACTGGCCGACGGGCTTTCCATCGACTTAAACGCCGTGCCGCGCAAGTACGACGGCCTCGACGGCACCGAACTGGCCATCTCCGAATCGCAGGAGCGCATGGCCGTGGTGCTTGCGCCCGAAGATGTGGAAGCCTTCATGGCGCTGGCGCACGAGGAAAATCTCGAAGCCACGGTGGTGGCCAAAGTGACGGAGGAAAAGCGGCTGGTGATGCGCTGGAACGGGCGCGTCATCGTCGACGTCTCCCGCGAATTTTTGAATTCCAACGGCGCACCCAAGCAGGCGACGGCGCTGGTGGAGGCGCAGAAGGCGCTTTTGGAAGAAGAACCGGCGTTCGCGGACGGCCTGCGGGCGATGGCGGGCGACCTCAACATGTGTTCCCGCCGCGGCCTGTGCGAGCGCTTTGACTCCACCAACGGGGCGATGAGTCTGCTGATGCCCTTCGGCGGCAAGCGGCAACGGACCCCGGCGCAGGCGATGGCCTCGCTGCTTCCCGTGCGCGGCGCCGAGAGCAAAACCGCCTCGGTCATGGCCTACGGCTTCGACCCCTTCGTGATGGAAAAGAGCCCCTACGCGGGCGCGTACCTGTCCGTAGTCTCGTCCATGGCCAAGCTGGTGGCCAGCGGCGCGGGCTGGCGCGGGGCGCACCTGACCTTCCAGGAGTACTTCCAGCGCATGACCGGCGAAGCGGAGAAGTGGGGACGGCCCATGGCGGCGCTGCTGGGCGCGCTGATGGCGCAGCTCGACCTGGAAGCGGCGGCCATCGGCGGCAAGGACTCCATGAGCGGCTCCTTCGAGCAGATGCATGTGCCGCCGACGCTGGTCTCCTTCGCCGTGGCCGCCTGCCGCGCAAAGAACATCATCTCCAACGAATTCAAGCGCCCCGGCGCGGAGGTGGGGCTGCTGCTGCCCGAGTACGGCGAGGACGGCCTGCCGGTCGCCGCGAGCCTGCGCGCCCTGTTCGACCGCGTGACGGAGGGCATTTGCAGGGACGAGATCGCCTCCGCGCAGGCGCTGGGCATGGGCGGCGCGGCCGAGGCCGTGTTCAAGATGGGTCTGGGCAACCGCATCGGCTTTGCCTTTGACGAGGGCGCGAAAGACCTGTTCAAGCGCTGCTACGGCGGCTTCGTGGTCGAATACGCCGAGGGCGCGAAGACCGAACATCTTCTGGGCCGGACGACGGAGGACTACGCGCTGACTTATCGCGGCGAGCGCGTGGACTGCGAGGGACTGGAAAGCATCTACGACGCGAAGCTGGAGGATGTGTTCCCCGTGCGCGCCGCGCAGGGCGAGGAGAAGGTCGAGGCCTTCCGCTTCGAGCGCAACACTCCGGCGAAGGCTTCCGTGAAGATCGCCCGCCCGCGCGTGCTCATCCCCGTGTTCCCGGGCACGAACTGCGAATACGACACCGAGCGCGCCTTCCAGGCGGCCGGGGCGGAAACGGAAACCATCGTGGTGCGCAACCTCTCAGCCAAAGACGTGCAGGAATCCGTGGAGGCGTTCGCGCAGAGCCTCAAGCAGGCGCAGATCGTCTTTATTCCCGGCGGCTTCTCCGGCGGCGACGAGCCGGACGGCTCCGGCAAGTTCATCACCGCCTTCTTCCGCAACCCCGCCATCCGCGAGGGCGTGATGGAGCTGCTCAAGGGACGCGACGGGTTGATGGGCGGCATCTGCAACGGCTTCCAGGCGCTCATCAAGCTGGGACTGGTGCCCTACGGCGAGATCCGCGAGCCGGACGCAGGCGCGCCGACGCTGACGTTCAACGTCATCGGCCGCCACCAGTCGCGCATCGTGCGCACGCGCGTGGCCTCGACGCTCTCCCCGTGGCTGATGCACGCGCGCGTCGGCGACATTCACATCGCGCCCGTCTCCCACGGCGAGGGCCGCTTCATCGCCGATATGGCGACCGTGCAAGCGCTGGCAAAGGCCGGGCAGATCGCCACGCAATATGTGAACGCCGCGGGCGAACCGACCATGGACATAGACGGCAACCCCAACGGCTCCGTGTGCGCCATCGAGGGCATCACCTCGCCCGACGGCCGCGTGTTCGGCCGCATGGCCCACGCAGAGCGCACCGGCGCGCAGCTGTACAGGAACGTGCCCGGAAATCAGGACAGCGGCATCTTCCGCGGCGCGGTGGACTATTTCAGGGACTAAGGACATACGACGGGCCGCCCCGGACAGGTCGTTCGGGGCGGCTTTTTGCGTGGGCGTAGCCGCATGTTCCGGCATGCGGCCGTGCTTACCGGCGCAGTACGGTCAGTTTTGTGCGCCCGCCGACGTTTTCCACCTCGTAAACGCCGATCATATTTTGCGGGCGCAGGCGGTTCACCGCCGCGAGCACGCGCGAGGCCTCCTGGGTTTCAAAGCGCACCGAAAGGCCGCAGCCCAGCGCCACCTCGCGCGGCGTGGAGATCACGCGCACGGGGAGACCTTCTTTTTTCAGCGCCGCCTCCAGCTTGAGCACCTGCTGGCGCGAGCGGAAGGCGGCAATGCCGAAGCGTTCCTGCATGGTCATTTCCCTTCTTTCTTCGCCGTAGGATATACTACGCCTGTTCGCAACGGAGGGTGAGGAAAATGCAGAAACGGGACGTCTATCTCGACAACGCGGCCACCAGCCATCCCAAACCGGAGTGCGTTCTGGAGGCGGTGCGCGCCGCCATGACCGATTTCAACGCCAATCCGGGCCGCTCGGGGCATCGCCGTTCGCTGGAGGCCGCCCGCGCGGCGCTCGCCGCCCGGGAGGCGGTCGCCGCCATGCTCGAGGCGCGGGACCCCTTCTGCGTGGCCTTCGCTTTCAACGGTACGGACGCTCTCAACCTGGCCATCAAGGGCGTTCTGCGGGCGGGCGACCATGTTGTTTCCACGCTTTTGGAGCACAATTCCGTTTTGCGCGTGCTGGCGGAGAAGCTGCGCCGGGAGGAAATTGAACTTACGCTGCTCTCGCCGCGCCCGGACGGCTTTATAGACCCCGAGGACGTGCGCGCCGCGCTGCGCAAAAACACGCGGCTCATCGCCGTGACGCACGCGTCCAACGTCACCGGAGCCATCCAGCCGGTGGCGGCCATCGGGCGGACGGCGCGGGAGGCGGGCGTGCCTTTGCTCATAGACGGCGCGCAAACATTGGGAACGATGCCGGTGGATGTAAACGCCCTTTCCTGCCATCTCTACGCCTTCCCCGGCCACAAGGGGCTGTTGGGGCCGCAGGGCACGGGCGGGCTGTATATCGACCCGGCCCTGGAATTGCAGCCGCTGCGCGAGGGCGGCACCGGCTCCTCCTCGGAAAGCATGCTGCAACCTGCGGAACGGCCGGAAAGGTATGAATCCGGCACGCTGAACCTTCCGGGACTGGCGGGGTTGGGCGCAGGAGCGCGCTATGCAAAGCAGAACCTGGCGCAGATCTTCATGCGAGAACGCGAAGTGACGACGGCGCTGTACGACGGCCTGCGCGAGATCGCCGGCGTGGAGGTCTACGCCCCCGCGGAGGAGGCGGCGAGGGCCGGCATCGTCTCCTTCAACGCCGGCGACCTGACCAGCGCCGAGGCGGCGGACTACCTCGACCGCGAAGGCATCGCCGTGCGCGGCGGGCTGCACTGCGCCCCCGGCGCGCACCGCTTCCTCGGAACGCTCGAACGCGGCGCGGTGCGCGCCAGCGTCGGACATGAGACGACGTTCGAGGACATAGAAGCGCTTTTGCGGGCGGTGCAGAAGATGCTGCGGGAAACTTGAGCGCAGGGGGCATCCGGCGCAACGGCGCGGGAAAATTCCCCGGTCCATCGCCGTCGCGCGCAAAAGCCTTCGCGCCGCGCAAACAAACGACCGCCCTCGCAGCCCATTTGCGAGGGCGGTTTTCTTCGTTGGCCGGGCGGCGGCGCGGAGGCGCCATGAAAAGCGGCGCGCTCCCTCCATCGCGGAACGGGAGCGCGCCGTTTTCTATTTCCGGGCGAAGCGCTCGCAGACCTCCCTGTACGCCTGCGGGGTGCCAATATCCACGCATTCGCCCTCGAAGAGGTATACGCCCACCTCCTTGCGCTTGTAGAGCCACTCGGGGAAGTGGCCGGGAGCGTCGGGCGGATTGCCCTCGTCGAGATAGCGATGGATGAGGGGCACAGTATCGCGCTTGTAGAGGTAAAGGGCGAAGATGCCGATGTCCGTAGGCGGCTCTTGCGGTTTTTCCACCAGAGCGGCGACGCGGTTGTTTTCGTCCAGCGTGGCCACGGCGAAGCGCTTTAAGTCCTCCACCCAGCCCAGGTGCTGGCCGAGCAGCGTATCGCGCTCGTGCGCATAAAAGTCGTCCACCATATCCCGGAGAGGGAAGGTGAAAAAGTTGTCTGAGGCGGCGACGAGCAGATCGTCGTCCACGCGGCGATGCTCGAGCACGAAACGAATGTCCCCCAACGCGCCGAGGCGGTTTTCGTTGGAATCGGTGCCGTCGTCGAGCACATCCAGCTTAAGGCGCGGGTAGCAACCGGCGGCTTTCTGCGCCCATGCGACAAACTGATCGGCAAAGCGGCTGTTGGTAACGATGTAAGCGGTGTCGATCTCGCCAATGGTGGCAATTTCATCCATGAGATAATCCAGCATGACCTTGCCGCCGATGGGCAAAAGCGCCTTGGGCCTGTCCTTGGTCAGCGGGTACATGCGCGTGGCATAGCCGGCGGCGAGAATGATCGCCTTCATATCCATCCCCCGTTTCGTTAAGGCTGTGTTTTGATTATACCATATTCTTCCACGCTTTACAATCGTCGCGCGCCAAAATTGCCGCCTTTGCAACAACGCGCCACAAGATCCGTTCGCGCCTAGTCGATCTTCCCCAGCAGAAAGGCGTTGTAGGCCTTGTCGGCGATCAGTTTCGTGCCGCCATAGTCGATGCCCGCGCCCACCAGGGCGCCGGCGACGGGAACGGCCTTGACGAGATTGATCGCGCCCTTGGTTCCGAATTTGGTCAACAGGCGGAAGCCGACCTTTTGATTGATCCTGGTCAGCACCGCCCCCGGCAGCTTTTTGAGCATGTTGGTCGTGACCTTGTTGGCGATCTTGATTCCGGTGGATTTGACTACGTCCGTCAGCGACGAGCCCACCAGGCAAAGGTAGACGAGCGTCTGCACCTCGTCGCTGTGCACGTCGTAGCCGCCGAGGACGGCCAGCGCCGCGATCATGCGCATTTGCACATACAAGACGCTGGCGACATTCGCAGGAACGGTGACCGGCAGCGTCAAAAGACCGCCGAACCCGGTGACGAACCCGGACGCGGAGCATTTGAGAAGCTGCTGCTTGATCAGTTCCTTCGCCGCAATGGTCGAAACCTTGTATCGCTCCAGATATTCCTGCGCCATTTCCTCGCAGCTCTTTGCCCCCGGCAAGCCGTTCAGGGCCGCCTAATAGCACTTTGCCATCACGTCCATGACCTGTTCCTGCGAAACGATCGCCATGTTCTCTCCCCCCTGCGTTTTGTCTGTGGAATGCGTTCTCGCTACCCCTCCCACGGCTCGGCGAGCACGGTTTTCTGATTGGTGTAGAGGACGAAACCGGGCTTGGCCCCGGCGGGCTTTTTCACATAGCGGCGGCGGGTCATGTCCACAGGCACCTTGCCGGCGCTCGCGCCCTTGGAATAGCGGGCGGCGAGGCGGGCGGCCATGTGCAGCGTTTCCTCGTCCGGATCGGCGCTGGCGACAATGACGTGCGAGCCGGGCATGTCCTTGGCATGCAGCCACCACTCGTTGGGTTCGGCGGTGAAGGTCAGTTTGTCGTTTTGCAGGTTGTTCTTGCCCACGAGGATGGGAATGCCTGTGGGCGAATCAAAGCGCATCGGCCTGGACGGTTCCAGTTGCTTCATTTGCCGGCGGTTGTGGTTTTTGCGCACATAGCCGTATTTTTCCAGTTCCTCGCGCAGTTCCGCCAGATCGTTCTCCTCCACGCAGGCGGAGAGGTTGAGCATCTGCCCTTCCAGATAACTCAGTTCCTCCGTAGTCTTTTCCACCTGCTCGGCGGCCAGGCGCTTGGCCGAGCGCGCCTTCTGATACAGCTTGAAGTAGCGCTGAGCGTTCTGGCCCGGGGAAAGCTTTTCATCAAGCTGCACTTCGATCTCGGGCGCGCCCTCCTCGTAATAATTGGGGATGTTCACGCTCTTCATGCCCTTTTTGGCCAGGTGCAGACTGGCGGTGAGCAGTTCGCCCTTGACGCGGTATTCCTCCATGCGCTCGCTGCCCAGAAGCGCCTCTTTCTGCAGCGCCAGTTTGCGCTCGCAGCGCTCGATGTTGTTTTTTAGGACGCGGTGCAGCGCCGCCGACTTCTGCTGGATGCGCTCGGCGCGGTCGCGGGCGCGATAAAAGGCGTCCATTGCCTCGGAAACGGTTTCGAAGCGCTCGCTGCGCAAAGCGGCGCGGCTCAGGTAGGGAAAGGCCACCACGTCCACCGGCTCGCCGCTATCGGCAAAGAGCAGCGCCGGGGCCGTTTCCATCCGCACCCCGGCAAGGGCGCGGGCCACGGCGGGGGCCACGGCGGCCATGTCCATCTCCTGCGTGTGCGCGTCCTCGTTGCCGGCGGCGCGGAAGGCGATCTCGCGCGCCGTCTGCACGGACAGCCCGCTTATGGCGCCGGCGACAGCCTTGTGCAGCGGGCCGCTCGCCCCCCGCAGGGCGCGTTCGATCTCCTCTTCCGGCGCGTCGAAGGGCGTTTTGCCGTGCTCGGGCGGGCGCTCATAGCGCAGCCCCGGCAGCACTTCGCGCACGGAGGACATATTCTGCGTCACCCGCCGCGCGCATTCGAGGATGCGGCCCTGCGCGTCCACAAAAATGAGGTTGGAATGCCGGCCCATAAATTCGCACACGAGCGTCTTGCGGGCGCTGTCGCCCATTTCGTCCAGGTGTTCAAATTCAATTTCCACGATGCGATCGCCGCGGATCTGGCGCACGGCGCGCACGCGCCCGCCGAGGATATGCTTGCGCAGAAGCATGCACAGCATCGGCGGTTCCAGCGGGCTGACCTTCTTTTCCTGCGTAATGTGCGCCCGCGCGCAACCGGCGCTGGCCGAGAGAAGCAGCGTCCAGTTGCGGCCGTGGTTGCGCACCAGTATATTCAGTTCGTCGCGTTCAGGCTGGGTAATTTTGTCTACGCGCCCGCCCGAGAGCGCCGCCTCCATTTCCCGCGTCACAAACGAGAGCGTCAATCCGTCCATCGGCATATTTGCGTCCTCCAGTCGCTTTTATTATATCGGAAATTCCGGGATTGCGCAAGGTGAGGCTTTGTGATACAATGGCGAGGAATAGCCCCCCTGCGCGCGGAATACATTGAATCGAAAAGGACTTGCGTGAGGAGGGTGCTTGATGAAATTCACCGGGAAAGAGCGAAAGATGTATGTGCTGGCGCTGGCGCTGCTGGTGGCGGCCATCGCCTTGGCATGTACATGGACAATGTGGGAACGGCCTTCGAGCCAGACCTCGCAAAGCGCCGGGACGCCCACGCCGGCGCCCTCGGAAACGCCCGCGCCGGAGGAAACGCTTCTTCTTGTGGAAACGCCCGCGCCCGAAGAAAGCGCCGCGCCAGCGCAAAGCGCCTCTGAGGCGGAGGCCGGCATGGTCAACACCGTGGTCTACTACCAGGACAACTACGGCTATCTCGTGCCCGTCATGTGCCGCGTGCCCGCCGAGGACGGCATCGCCAAAGCCACGCTGTCGCGGATGGTCAAATCCACCGCCAACGATATGCAGGCCGCGCGGTTGGGGCTGCGCACGGTGCTGCCGGAGAACATCTCCATCGACCTGGACATCGCCGGCGGGCTTGCGCGCATCGACCTGGGCGAAGAGGCGCTTTCCCTGCCCGACGCCGCGGCGGAAAGCAACATGATCACCGCCATCGTACAGGCGCTGACGGAATTTCCCACCGTGGAGAAGGTGGAATTTCTCATCGACGGCCAGCAGATGGAAACGCTGCCGCACGGCACAGACGTCTCCGGCCAGTTCACCCGGGCCGACCTCAATCCTGAAATGGCCTCCGCGGACATCGCCCTGGAGGACGCCAGGCCGGTGACGCTCTACTTCCCCGGCGAGGCCGGAAGCGTGCTGGTGCCGGTGACGCGCATGGTCTATTCCGAGCCGGATATCGCCACCGCGGTGGTGGAACTGTGCAAGGGGCCCAGCGGCGCAAGCCCGTTGGAAAGCGTCCTGCCCGCCGGCTGCGGCGTCATCGATGTGCGCGTGGAGGACGGCGTGGCCAAGATAAACTTCACCGGCGAGTTCATTCGCCTGGCTGAAAACAGCGACGGCGGACGGCTGGCGCTCAAGGCGCTGGTGCTTACCTGCACGCAGTTCGAGGGCATTGAAGGCGTGGAAATCTATGTGGACGGCGAGGCCTACGATCCCGGCGCGGATACCCTGGCCCTGCCCGCCTGCGCCAATGTCGCCGAGGACATCGTCGATCATTACCTCCAGACGCAGTCGTCGTTGATTTTTGAATTTGAGTAAACGGAGGCTCCAATATGAACCAAAGAGCGGCAAACGCATTGAGAACCCTGGAAATCCACCCCAGCTTTACTGAAATGGCGGCGGGAAGCGCGCTGATCTGCGCGGGCAGAACGCGCGTGTTGTGCACGGCCTCTGTACAGGAGGGCGTGCCGCCGTTTTTGCGGGGATCTGGCCGCGGCTGGCTAACGGCGGAATACGCCATGTTGCCCGGCTCCACGCCCCAGCGCAAGGCGCGCGACGGCGTGAAAAAGGACGGCCGCGGCGTGGAGATCGGCCGGCTCGTCGGCCGCTCGCTGCGCGCCGCCTGCGACCTGACGCGGCTGGGCGAACGCACCGTTACCATTGATTGCGACGTTTTGCAGGCCGACGGCGGCACGCGCACGGCGGCGATCACCGGCGGTTTCGTGGCCCTGTGCCTGGCGGTGAAGAAATTGCTGGCGGAAAAAACGCTCGTCGATTCGCCCGTCGTCCGCCAGGTGGCGGCGGTGTCCGTGGGCGTCGTGGGCGGCGTTCCCACGCTTGATCTCGACTACGCGCTGGACAGCCGCGCCGACGCCGACGTCAACGTGGTCATGACCCGCCAGGGCGACTCCATGGCCTTTGCGGAGATCCAGGGCACGGGAGAAGGCCGGCCCTATTCCCGCGGCGAACTAAACGCCTTGCTCGATCTTGCGCAGGCGGGCGTGGAACGGTTGATGGCCGGGCAACTCGAAGCCCTGGGCGAAGCCGCCGACGTCATCGGCAGAAAGCCGGTTCTGGCGCTGGCCACAGGCAACTTCGGCAAGGTCAGGGAATTGCGCGCCATGCTCGGCGACAAGTTCGATGTGCGCTCCATGCGCGAAATGGGCGTGGAAACGGATGTAGAGGAAACCGGCGCGACCTTTGAAGAAAACGCGCTGATCAAGGCCGAGGCCCTCATGCGCCTGACCGGCTGCGCGGCGCTGGCGGACGATTCCGGCCTGATGGTGGACGCGCTGGGCGGCCGCCCCGGCGTCTATTCGGCGCGCTACTGCGGCGTACACGGCGACGACGAGGCCAACAACCAGCTTCTTCTGCGGGAGCTTGAAAACGTGCCCGAACCGCGCACGGCGCGCTACGCTGCGGCCGTGGCCCTCTGCCGGCCCGGGCGCGCGCCGTTGGTGACCTATGGAACCTGCGAGGGCGAGATTCTGCGTCAATACCGCGGCGAGGGCGGCTTTGGCTATGATCCGCTGTTTTACTCCGAGGATCTGCATATGACGCTTGCCGAGGCGGCGCCGGAGGCGAAAAACGCCGTTTCCCACCGCGCGCGCGCCGTGGAAAAGCTGCTGAAGCTGCTGGAGGCCGAAGATGTTTAAGGTGATGCTGCTCTCTGACAGCCATCGCGCCGAAACCCGGCTTTCGCGCGCGGCGGAGGTTTACGCAAGGGGCGGCTTCGACGCCGTTGTCCATCTGGGCGACGTCTTTTCCGACGCGAAGCGCTTCGCCTTCCTCACCGGCGCGACGCCCCTGTGCGTGCGCGGCAATTGCGACGGGCCGTTTTCCGACGCCCCCGACGAACGCGTCGAAGCGCTGGGCGGCGCGAACTTCCTGCTCGTCCACGGCGACCGCTACGGGGTCAAATCCTCGCTGACGCGCCTGAGCTACCGCGCGGAGGAACGCGCCTGCCAGGCGGCGCTGTTCGGACACACCCATCGCGCGTTTTGCGGCCATGTGGGCGCGGCGCTGCTGATCAACCCCGGCGCGCTGCGCGACGGAAATTACGCCGAAATCGCCATCGAGGCAGGCAAAATCGTCCCCCGGCTCCTCTGTCTGTGACCGCGCGCAAAACGCGCTCCCGAAGGAAACCGGCCGGCCGCGTCAAAAGCGCGGACGGCCGGTTTTCATTGTGCCGGATGGCCGGTTTGTTCCGTCAGCCGAAACGCCGGCCCCTGATCGCAGCATCCCCTCCCGGCGCGGACGACTGGTTCATTTGCCGGATGGGCGGTTCGTTCTGTCAGCCGAAACACCGGCCCTGATCGCAGCATCCCCTCCCGGCGCGGACGGCCAGTTCGTTGTGCCGGATGGGCGGTTCGTTCCGCCAGCCGAAGCGCCGGCCCCTGATCGCAGCATCCCCTCCCGGCGCGGACGACTGGTTC
>DVIA01000051.1 GCA_018711655.1 Candidatus Pullichristensenella avicola | reverse complement strand
TCCTCCCCGGAAAGCGCTCCCAACCGTCGCCCAACGGCTTCAAAACCGCGGCCAGCCAAATCGTCGCATGAAATTCGCCGCCGGGGCTGCTCCCCCGCCCCCACGGCGGCCCGCGCAGTTCTCTTCGCCGCCGAACCCGCTCCCCGCCCTCACGGTGGCCCGCGCAACTCCCTCCACCGCCGTTCGCGCGCGTTTGCAACGGCGTTCCTCCCCGGAAAGCGCTCCCAACCATCTGCCCGACGGCTTCAAAACCGCAGCGCGGCCAAATTGCAAACAGGCGTCCGCCCCGGGAACCGCGCCGATTCGCCGCCATCTTATAAAGCCGCCTCCCGACGGCTTTCCGCCGCTTTGCCGCCCGCGGCCCGGCGGCGCGCACCCGCCGGCAAAACGCCTCTCGCGGCCAAAAAAAGATCGCCGCCCACACCCTTCCGGGAGGCGGGCGGCGATTCGCGCCTATTCGATGGTCGGGGCTTCCACGCCCAGGTATTTTTGCAGACAATCAATCAAAAAGCCGTGATCCTGTACATCCGGCAGGCCCGAAGCCAGCGCCACGCCCACCAGTTCGCCCGATTTCAGGCGAATGGGGAAACCGCCGCCGCAGAACACATATTCGCGCGTGTCCAGCCCGCATTCGGGAACGCCCTCGCCCGTCATTTCCGCCACGGCGCGCGAAGCCAGCGAACTGCGCTCCATCAGCCGCACGGCGTTGAATTTGCGCCCCATCCAGTTCTGGTTGTTCACCGTCGTTCCCGCGGCGGCATACTGGAAAAGCGTGTAGCCGGTCAGCGACCAGATCGCCACGCAGAGATTCTGCCCGCGCCGGCGCATCTGCTCGACCATCAACTGGCCCAACTCCCAAACGACGTCCTGATCAAAGCGCTCAAAGCGCAAAACCTCTTCCTGCCGCGCGCAGACCTCGCGCATTTTCGCAAGTTCCATATTTTCCACCTCGCACCTCATTTTCGCGGCCGGGCGGCCGCGCGCAGTTCCACTTTGCCACATCCGCCGCCGTCTGCCCATCGCACCGGGAAGAATGCCCCGCCCTCCGGCAAACGCGGCGCGTCAGGTCAGCGACGCCATAAACTCGGCCATGCGGCGCACGCCTTCGCGGATCTTGTCCTCGCCCACGGCGTAGGAAAGGCGCACGAAGCCCGCTTCGCCGAAGGCCTCGCCCGGTACGACCGCCACGCACTTTTTCTCCAGCAGGAGGCTGGCGAAATCGTGCGAAGATTCGATCGTCACGCCCTCGCAGCGCTTGCCCAGCGCCGCGCGCACGTCCATCATCACATAGAACGCGCCCTCGGGCAAGTCCGCAGCCAGGCCGGGCGTTTCGTCGATCAGGCGGCAGATCAGCCTGCGGCGCGCGTCGAAGGCGCGCACCATGTCCGCCAGTTCCTCCTCGCCGCCGGAAAGCGCCGCCTCCACAGCGTATTGCGAAACGGAGCAGGCGTTGCTGGACGAATGGCTCTGGAAGGCCGTCATGGCCTTGACGATCTGCGCCGGTCCGCCGGCGTAGCCGATGCGCCAACCGGTCATGGCATAGGCCTTGCTCGCGCCGTTGACCACCACGGTCTGCGCCTTGATTTTTTCGCCCAGGGACGCGATGGACACATGTTCGCATCCATCATAGACCAGTTTTTCGTAAATCTCGTCGGAAATGACGTAAAAGCCCTTTTCCACGGCGATGGCGGCGATCTCCTCCAGCGTTTTGCGCGGCAACACGCAGCCGTTGGGGTTGCTGGGGCTGTTGAGGAGCAGCGCCTTGGTTCTGCCCGTAACGCGCCGGGCGATCTCCTCCGGCCGCACGCGGAAGCCGTCCTCGTGGCGGCAGGGCACGAACACCGGCACGCCGCCCGCCATTTTCACCATTTCGGGGTAGCTGACCCAATATGGCGAGGGAATGAGCACCTCGTCGCCTTCGTCCACCAGCGCGCACAGCGCCGTATAGATCGACTGCTTGGCGCCGCTGGAGACGATGATCTCGCTCGGTTCATACACAAGTCCGTTGTCCCTGAGAAACTTTTCGGCGATCTTTTTGCGCAGGGAAAGCGTGCCCGCCACCGGCGTGTAGCGCGTTTTGCCCGCTTCGATGGCCTGATGCGCGGCGTCGCGCACATACGCAGGCGTGTCAAAATCCGGCTCGCCCACGCCAAAGCCGATCACATCCTTGCCCTCGGCCTTGAGCGCCTTGGCGCGCGCGTCGATGGCCAGCGTCGCGGAAGGGGCGATCTGCGCCGCCCTGCGGGAAATTTGTAACATTTTTCCACCTCCAAACGACTAATCCCCCTGTTTATTTCGTCAGATGGCGGAAAACTCCTGCCGGGCGCGCGAAATTAACCGCATTTTCCCTTTTTGCGCGCATAAATTTGCAGGAAGGCGCCGTTTTTCGCCCAGAACGCCGTTTAACGTTCTTTGCTTTACACGGCCTTCAAAACATGCTATAATAGATTGTATTTTCTCAATGGGGAGGCTATGCCATGGAATTTGACCGCATGGGCGTTGAAGAGATCAAGCAGTCCATACGCGAAAAGTTGGAGAATAACTTCGGCTGCGGGCTGAGCGACGCCACGCCCCAGCAGCTTTACCAGGCCGTGGCGCGCACTGTGCGCGACGAAGTAATGCGCCGCCGCACCGCTTCGCGGGGCGTGCGCAAGGCCGAGCGCAAAAAGAAGGTCTATTACCTCTGCGCCGAGTTTCTCACCGGCCGCGCGCTGCACTCCAACATCGTCAACCTCGTCAACGAGGATAACTATGCCCAGGCGCTCAAGGAACTGGGCATCGACGAAGAAGCCATTTTTGAACTGGAGCCGGAACCGGGCCTGGGCAACGGCGGCCTCGGCCGCCTGGCCGCCTGCTTCCTGGACGCTCTGACCACCATGGAACTGCCCGCCATGGGCTGCACCATTCGCTACGAATTCGGCCTTTTCCGCCAGAAGCTCATCGACGGCTATCAGGCCGAAGTGCCCGACAACTGGCTGGAATCGGGCAACATCTGGGAAATCCCCCGCCCGGACCAGACGGTGGAGGTCCACTTCGGCGGCCGCCTGGAAGAATACACCGAAAACGGCCGCCTCAAATACCGCCATTTGGATTACAAGACCGTAGAGGCCGTGCCCTACGACATCCCCGTCGTCGGCTACGATACCTGCATGGTCAACATGCTTCGCGTGTGGTCGGCCCGCTCCAAAAAGCAGATCGACATGGCTTCGTTCAACTCCGGCCAGTACATACGCGCCATGGAAGAACGCGAGCTTGCCGAGGTCATCTCCAAGGTGCTCTATCCCAACGACAGCAACTACGAGGGCAAGGAACTGCGCCTTAAGCAGCAGTATTTCTTCTCCTCGGCCTCTGTGCAGTATGCCGTAAACGACTTTATCAAGGTCTACGGCTACGATTGGAAGATCTTCCCGGACAAGGTCGCCATCCACATCAACGACACCCACCCGGCCATCGCCATTCCGGAACTGATGCGCATTCTGGTGGACGAATACGAGCTGGACTGGGATTTTGCCCAGGATATCTGCTACCGCACCTTCGCCTACACCAACCACACCGTCATGCAGGAGGCGCTGGAGCGCTGGCCGGAGGACATGCTTCGGGTGCAGTTGCCGCGCATCTACATGATCCTCACGGAAATGAACCGCCGCCTCTGCCAGGATTTGTGGGACGCCTTCCCCGGCCAGTGGGACCGTATCGCCCATATGTGCATCCTCTCCTACGGGCAGGCGCAAATGGCGAACCTGGCCGTGGCCTTCTCGCATTCGGTCAACGGCGTTTCCGCCATTCACACCGACATCCTGCGCAAGCAGACCTTCCGCGACTATGCCATGCTGCAGCCGCGCAAGTTCGTTTCCATCACCAACGGCATCACCCACCGTCGCTGGCTGATGCAGGCCAACCCCGCGCTTTCCTCGCTGCTGGACGAGGCCATCGGCCAGGCCTGGCGGCGCGAACCGCAGCGGCTTTCCGATCTTATGCCCTTTGCCGGCGACGCCGCCTTCCGCGAAAAATTCGAAAAGGTCAAGCGCCAGAACAAGGAGCGGCTTTCCCGGTTCGTGCTTTCGCACCAGGGCGCGCGCATCGACCCGGACACCGTTTTCGACGTCCAGGCCAAGCGCCTGCATGAGTACAAGCGCCAGTTGATGAACGCGCTGACCATCCTCATGTTCTACAACACCATCGTCGATCATCCCGAGGTCAAGTTCACCCCGCGCACCTACCTGTTCGGGGCCAAGGCCTCGCCGGGCTATTACCGCGCCAAATTGATCATCAAGCTAATCAACGCCATCGGCGAACTGGTCAAAAAGCATCCGCGCGCCTCGAAACTGATCAACGTGGTGTTTTTGGAGAACTACTGCGTGTCCCTGGCCGAGCTGCTCATGCCCGCGGCGGAGATTTCTGAACAGCTTTCCACCGCCGGCAAGGAAGCCAGCGGCACAGGCAACATGAAATTCATGATGAACGGCGCAGTGACCGTAGGCACCATGGACGGCGCCAACTGCGAAATCCACGACGCCGTGGGCGATGAGAACATCTTCATCTTCGGCCTGCGCGCCGAGGAAGTTGAGGAGGGGTACTCCAAATACCGCGCCAGCGAGATTTACGAAACCAACCCCTCCATCCGCCGCGCCATGGATCAGCTCATCAACGGCACCCTCGCGCCGGAAAACCATCAGCTTTTCCAGGAGTTGTACCACGCATTGCTCTTCGGCGATGGCGGCGGCATGGCCGATCCTTACTTCGTCCTCAAGGACCTTCCCTCCTTCCTCTCCACGCAGCGCCGCGTGGGCGAGGCCTATCTTGACCGCGAGCGGTGGCTGAAAATGGCGATTGTCAACACCGCCAAGAGCGGCATTTTCGCCGCCGACCGCACCATCGCGGAATACAACCAGAAGATCTGGCGCCTGGAGCCTCTGGAACTGTGATCTTTCACGATTCCCGCGACGCGCGCTTCCGCTTTCCCGGGGGCGCGCGTCCCGCGGGTGAAACGGTGCGCCTCTCGGTGCGGGCGGACGGCGCGCGTTCCGCAACCCTGAGGCTGTGGAAGGACGGCCGCGAATGGCGGGTGCCCATGGCGCGCGTGTCCTCCGATCCCGCGCTCTTTCCCGAGCACGGTTCCCGGCGCGTGGAACGCGCGCACGCCGCCGCGCTCCGCCCCGGCGAGGATATATTCACCTGCGAAGCCGCGCTGCCGGAGGATACCGGCAGTTTGTGGTACTATTTTATCCTCGAATACGATCAACAGGACGCGCTGCGCGCCGCCCTGGCCTCTTCCGCGCTGGTAGACGAAGCCCTGCGCCGGCAGAACGCCTCGCCGCTGTATTATGGCGACGCGCGCGATCACTGCTACGGCGCCGGCCTGGTCTACGCCAGCGAGCCACCCAGTTACCAGATCACCATTTACGATCCCGCCGGCGACAGCCCCGCCTGGATGCGCGAAGCCACGATGATGCAGATCATGGTGGACCGTTTCTGCGGCGTTGGCGAAAAAGACCCCGCCAACCTCGCCCCCTGGGCCTATTACCACGAAAACTGGTACGACTGGCCGGATCTCAACCTGGAACTGGACGCAAAGGAGCGCTCCGCCAACGACTTCTTCGGCGGCAATCTGCGCGGCATTGAGGAAAAGCTTCCCTATATCGAAAGCCTGGGCGTGACGGTTCTGTACCTGAACCCCATCTTCCGTTCGCCCTCCAACCACAAATACGATACGGGCGATTACATGCAGGTCGATCCCTCCTTCGGAACGGAGGCGGACCTGCGCTCCCTGTGCGCGGCGGCGAAAAAGCGCGGCATCCGCGTCCTTCTGGACGGCGTTTTTTCCCATACCGGCGCGGACAGCCGCTATTTCAACAAATACGGTTCCTACGGCGAGCACGCAGGCGCCTATCGCGATGAAAAAAGCCCCTATCGCGCCTGGTACCGCTTCCGCAAATGGCCGCAGGATTACGACTGCTGGTGGGGCTTTACCACCTTGCCCAACGTCAACGAAATGGACAAGAGCTACCGCGCTTTCATCAACGGCGAGGACGGCGTGGCCGCGCACTGGATCAAGGCCGGCACCTCCGGCTGGCGGCTGGACGTGGCGGACGAGTTGCCCATGCCCTTTTTGCGCGAATTGCGCCGCCGGGTAAAGCGCACAAACGGCGAAGCGGCCCTGCTGGGCGAGGTCTGGGAGGACCCCACCAACAAGATCGCCTATGGCGAGGCGCGCTGCTACTGCGCGGGCGATACGCTCGACAGCGTAATGAACTATCCCCTGCGCGAGGCCGTATTGGACTTCTTTACCTTCAAAATCGACGCCTTTGCCCTGGCGCGGCGCATCGAGGCCATGCGCGAAAGCATGCCCCCCGCCTTCTTCTATTCGCTGATGAACCTTCTGGGCAGCCATGACAAGCCGCGCGCCATCAACGTCCTGGCCGACTGCGGCAACATGCAGCCCGAACGCCGCTACCGCTTCCCCCTGGAACTGACCCAGGAGCAGTACGAGCGCGGCAAGCGCCGCCTCGTCGCCGCCTGGACGCTGATGTGCGCCCTGCCGGGCATGCCCTGCCTCTACTACGGCGACGAAGCCGGCCTCACCGGCATGGCCGACCCCTTCTGCCGCAAGACCTTCCCCTGGGGCCGCGAGGACAGCGACCTGACCGGGAAGCTCCGCGAACAGTCCCTGCGCCGCCGCCGCTCTCCCGCCCTGCGCACGGGCGGCATGCGGCTCTACGCCGAGAGCGCCGACCTGCTGGTGGTCGAACGCTTCATCGAGCACGGCCAGGACGCCTTCGGCCAGAGCGCGAACGACGAATGCGTCGTCACGCGCATCGACCGCAAGGGCCTGTGAGCGCCTGATCCCCAAAACACACCGCGCGCCCGGCTGTTGAACCGGACGCGCGGCTTTTTATCGGGCGGCGCTTCGCGCCTTCGTCCGCCTGGCCGAGGGAACGATCTCCTCGTGAAAAAAGTAGTTGACCAGCAGCGGCGGCGCCTCGAACGGCCGGCGGACGGAGTCGTCGTCGCGAAGGTAAGGCAGGCCCTCCTGCGCGGCGAAGGCGCGCACTTCCTCGTCCAGCGCCATCCAGTAGCCGCGATCTCTCCGCTGGTAAATGGCCTCGTACAGCGGCGTCAATTCCGGCCGCTTTTGCGAAATATACTCCAAAATCGCCTTTTTGTAGCTCCCGCGCAGGTTGAGGTTTTCCAGCCAGACGAGGTTGCAGCGATCCCTTGCGCGGCGGATGATGGCCTGCACGTCCGTGATGCCGGGAAAAATGGGCGAAATAAAGCATGTGGTGCGCACGCCGGCGTCGTGAAAGGCCTTCATGGCCGCCAGACGCCGCTCGATCGCGACGGCATTGTCCATGTCCCGCCGAAAGTCCTCGTCCAGCGTATTGATCGACCAGCAGACGCGGGCGTTGGGAAAGGTTTTGATCAGGTCGAGATCGCGCAAAACAAGATCGGACTTGGTGGCGATGCTCACCGTACAGCCGCTGCCCTGCATCTGCAAAAGCAGCGCGCGCGTGCGGCCATAGCGCGCTTCCAGGGGCTGATAAGGGTCGGTAACGGAGCCCAGAAACAGTTCCCTGCCGGCATATCTCTGCGGATTGCGAATGGGCGGCCAGTGCTTGACATCGACAAATTCGCCCCACGGCTCGAGGTGGTTCGTAAAGCGCTTCATAAAGGAGGCGTAGCAGTATTTGCAGCCGTGCGCGCAGCCGACGTAGGGGTTGACAGAATTGTCCGCCACAGGAAGATTCGACCGGGTCAGCACGCTTTTGACTTCGATATCGCGAACGACGACGCCCATATTTTTCCTCCTCGCTTTAATTTTCCAGCAGCCAGCGAACGCCGCGCGCCGTGCGCTTTGCAACGTCCTGAAAGTGATTTCCCGGGGGAAACTCCAGCGCCGTAGGAACGCCCCAGGCGCGAAAGAGGGCGACGACGGCCTCGGTTTCCCGTCGCACAGAAGAAAGAACGGGGTTGCGCGTCCTCTCCTCGCGATCGCCGAGGGAAACGTACAGGCAGTCCGGGCGACGCGCCGGGGCATGCGCGGCGATGTTCTCGCGCAATCCGGGATACCACAAAGAGCCGGACATGCTGGCGGCGCGGGAAAACGCATCCGTGCGGCAGAGGGCGTACAGCGCGAACAACCCCGCCAGCGAGTAACCGGCAATCCCCCGCCAGAGGGGCGGCGCGGGCAAAACCGCTTCCGCCGCGGGAAGGATCCTCTCCGTGAGCAGGCGCAGGTAGGCGTCCGCCCCGCCCGCGAAAGCAGGCCCGCGCCCGCCGATGGCCGGGGCCGGCCACGGAGAGAGGTCGCGCTCCCAGTTCAGTCCCGTCACGCATACGAGCGTGTGCGCGGGCGCATCCGCCAGTTCGGCGCGCAGCGCCTCCCTTTCGTCCTCATTCGAACTCAGGCAGATCATCGGCGCGGCCGCGGCGGCGGGAAAGACCTCCGCGCGCAGGCGCCCCACGGAACATACCATCATATCCCTTACCGCCCTCCCTGCGTGTTCTCACCGCCATCATAACACATCCGCCTCCGCAAAGCAACGCTTGCCGGTCTGCCCGCCGGCTGGCCGCGGCCACAGCGAACGCCCCATCCGCGGCACAGGCACATGGCCAAACGCCCTTCTCCCGGCCGGGTGCGCGGAGCCAAACGGGCGTCGTCCAGCGCCTCATCCAGATGGAAAAACGCCCCCGGCCGGGCGCGCGGAGCCATTGAAGCGGCCGTCACGCGCGTCCGCAACGCCTTCACTCCCATCCGCGGCGCAGGCCAAACGGCCCCGGCCATGCCCGTGCCGTATTCCCATCCGCGGGACGAAACGATTCACCCGCGTGCGCTTCATTTTCTCCAAGCGCGCCGCCTCCCCTTCCGCGGGGCGAAACGCTTATACTTGCGCCCCGCGTCACGTTTATAGGCTCGCCTTTCTCCTTCCGCGGGGGCGAAACGTACCCCGTGTTGTGTCATACTGGCAATTTCTGCCGTCTCCCCATCCGCGGGAGCGAAACGTCTGGTAACGCTCGTTTTTCTGCGCCCGCGCGGCCGCCTCCCCTTCCGCGAGAACGGAACACATCTCCTCCTGCTTGCGGCCATCGCGAACCTTGTCATTTCCCCATCCGCAGACGTGGAACCGCATACCATCTCGAATCCAGCGTCACGCCCCATCTGTGGCACGGACGCATGGCCAAAGCCCTTCCCCCGGCCGGGCGCGCGGAGCCATTGAAGCGGCCGTCACGCGCGTCCGCAACGCCTTCACTCCCATCCGCAAACGTGGAACCGAACAGCATCCCGCCGCCCATTTGAACGGCGTCTGCGCGCAGCCATTGTCGCGCCCCGTCCGCGCGCCCCATGGCGAAGCCGCTCCGGATGCGATCCAATCGCCGGCCTGTCAGGCCCAATATCGCCCTTCAGGCGCGCTCGCTTCAGGGGCAGGGCCCGCGCGCCGCGCAAAAAGCGGCGCAGTCCATCTCAAAACAGACTGCGCCGCTTCCCAAAGGGCCTTGTTCGCACCCCATCGCAGAAGTGTTTCAACCTCCGCCCGCTTCCGACGGCGCCGCTGCGGCCGTCGTTCCTTCGTCTGCGCGCGTTCTACAAGCGCCTCAGCGCTGATAGAGCAGATCGGCGATGATATCCATGATTTTATCGTGGCAACCGCCGCAGCCCGTGGAGCAGTTGGTCTGCTTCTGAACGTCGTCAAAAACCCTGACTACGTCCTTGATGTTGCTTTCGCCGCGCACAACGTTCTCAATCTGTCCATAGCTGACCTGCTTGCAGTTGCAAATGATGGTTCCGCTCTCCATATTTCCGCCTCCTTGTCGTCTATGGTTTCTCCCTGTTCTGCGCGGGCGTCAGCAGGCGTGCTTGACGCGGTCTTTTTCCTCGGCGCGCTTGGCGTCGTTCCAGCGGTCGATGGTGCCCACCAGGTAACCGGTGATGCGGCGGATGCGCTGGAAATTGACCGGATGCCAGTAAAACACCTCGCGAGCGTTCTGCTCGTCCGCGCGATAGAATTCAACGCGGCGCGCCTTGCGGTTCTGTTCCTTTTCCGCCTGCGCGATTTCCGCGCGAATGAACTCTTCGGGAAGACCATCGGGATTGTAGATTTCAACGTTCATTTAAAATGCCTCCTTCGCATTGGTCGATCGCGTCGAGAGGTCATCGCCTTCGCAGCCGGCCCTGCGGCGACAACAGCCGCAGCCGTCGCCTGTGCACATCGCAAACGAACCGCCGCGTATCACCAGCGGACGCCCCTCGGCCAGCGCCGTGGCCACCTTGCGCCGCGCCCGCATGTAGATGCCGGTCACCGTTGTGCGGGCGATGTCCATGCGCCGCGCGCACTCTTCCTGCGTAAGGTTTTCGTAGTCCAGCAGGCGCAACGCTTCGAACTCGTCCACCTGCAAAACCACGCTTTCCGCGTCCGCCCCGGCGCCGCGCGGTTCAAAATGCGTGCAGCGCGGCCGCGCGCATACCCGGCGGCACTTGCTCGGCCTGGGCATGGCCGCCTCCTAACCGCGCCCGCCGCAGCCGTGATGGCCGCCGCAGTCGTGACCGTGATGGCCGCAATCGTGGCCGTGATGTTCGCCGCAATCGTGGCCGTGCTCATGCCCGTGGTGATTGCAGGTAGCCGCGTCGTTCGCCTTCAGCGTGCCCGCCAGAAGCGCCTCCACAGCCGCGTCTGCCGATCCGCTCGCGCCCGCATACAGGGCGACGCCCATTTGCGCAAGCGCCCTGCGCGCGCCCTCGCCGATGCCGCCGCAGATCAGCGTTTTCACGCCCATCTGGCCAAGTTGCCCGGCCAGCGCGCCATGTCCGGCGCCGTCGGCCTCGATCACCTGCGCGCTGCGGATCTCGCCGCCTTCGGTCTCGTAGACCTTGAACTGCTGCGTGTGCCCAAAGTGCTGGAAAACCTCTCCATTGTTATAGGTAACCGCAATTTTCATCTCTGAAACCTCCATTTCTGACATATGTCACCTTTGCGAATATTTTATCGCAGTTTTCGTCATATGTCAAGAACCCGGCAAAAATTTCCTGCAAACGTTTCAACTCCGCGCGCAACGGGTATCTATTTTGCAGAATGCGCAAGGCCGGAGGGCCGGAAAGGAAACGCACATGAAAATCTACACTTGCACGGTATGCGGCTGGGTGTACGACGAAGCCGCCGGCGATCCCGACAACGGCATTGCTCCCGGCACGAAATGGGAGGACCTGCCCGACGACTTTGTCTGCCCCCTGTGCGGCGTAGGCAAGGACCAGTTTGCGGAAGGCTGATCCCCGCCGGAAAATCGCGGCGCAACCGACGAAACCGCCTCGCGCAACGCGGGGCGGTTTCGTCATATGGCGTCGGCGGGCGGCGCGATCGCGCCTGCGTTTTCAAAATCGCCATCCCTGCGCGCGAACCCGCCGCAGACGGCCAAATCCCCCATTTTCAAAACGGCGACGCTGGGCATTGCGCCAAAGTTTCTCCTGGCGCAGCCTCCGCCGGCACGGCAAAACCACCTCTGCAAAACGCGGAGGCGGTTTCCTCTTCCCATTCGGCCTCGCGCCCGCGGTCGGCTCCGCCCGGCGCAGCTTTCAAAACACCCGTCTCCTTTTCAACACTTTTCCGGCCAGGGAACGGGCAGCATGCCCATTTTCCCGCGCATGTCGAACAAAAGCTCCATCAGGCTGCGGCGATAGGGCACAAAGGCGCCGCTTTCCAGCATTTCCATCACCTGCCCGCGCCCGGCCCAGGCGACGTCCTGCACCTCCTCGCGCTGGAGGCGCAGCCGCGTCAGTTCCACTTCGCGCTCCACGAGATAGAGATCGTCAAACCCCCGGGAAAAATTGACCGTCAGCGAAGGCCGCACGCCCCGCAGGTCGATCGCCAGGCCCAGTTCCTCCCGCGTTTCGCGCTCGGCAGCCTGCCTGCTGGTTTCCCCGGCCCGTGCGCAGCCGCCCGCGCTCAGGTCCCATTTGCCCGGCCAGGCGGCCTTGCACTCCTGCCGCTTCTGAATGAGCATCCGCCCCTGGCGGTCAAAGACGCACACATGCGCCACCATATGCAATCCCCCTGGCGGGAAGGGCTCGCCGCGCCGCACGGTCTTGCCCGTCGGCAGGCGGTTTTCGTCGTAGAGATCGAGCAGTTCCATGGCGTTCCTCCGCCTACACGCCGCGCGCCGCAAAGCCGTATTCGAACAACCGCGCCGCGTCGGTCCAGCGATCCGCGCCGGTGGAACCGCTTTTGAACACCACCGCGATCAGTTCGACGCCGCCGCGCTCGGCCGCGCACACGAAACAGTAGCCCGCCGCCGAGGTAAAGCCCGTCTTGCCGCCGATGGCGTCCGGATAATAATACTGCGAATCCTCGTCGAAAATGGCGTAGCTGGACGTGAGCGTGCGCGCGGCGCGCACATCGGTGGCGGACAGGGCGTAGGTGTGGGTGGTGAAAACCTCGCGGAAGCCGGCGTCCTGCAAAGCGTAACGCGTCAGCGCCGCCATGTCCGCGGCGGTGGTATAGTGCTCCTTGTCGTGGTAGCCGTGGGGATTGACGTAATGGGTGCCCGAAAGGCCCAGTTCCTGCGCCTTTGCGTTCATCTGTTCCACAAAATCGTTCACCGAGCCCGCCGACAGCGTGGCGATGGCGTTGGCGGCGTCGTTGCCGGAGCGGATCATCAGCCCATAGAGGAGGTCGCGAAAGGGCAGGTGCTCGCCCGGGGCCACGGGCATGCGCGAGGAATCCCCGGGAATGTTGCCCGCGGAGGAGGGCACGGTCACAGTGCGGTCCAGGTCGCCATTTTGCAGCGCCAACAGCAGCGTCATGATCTTGGTCGTGCTGGCCGGGTACATCGTTTCTTCGGCGTTTTTGGCAAAGAGCGTCTCGCCCGTGGCGGCGTCGATCAAAACGGCGGCCTCGGCGTAGAGATTGCCCTCGCTCAGCGAAAGCGGGTTGCGCTCGTTGTAAAACTTGGGCGTATCCACGCGAAAGCCCAACAGTTCCGAATAGAGGTAGGCCAGCGTGGTCTCGTCCGCCTCCCCGGTTGCGCGCACATCTTCGACGCCGTTGTCGAGCAGCATCTGCTGAAAGGCGCGCACGGCCTCGGCGGTATTTTGGCCATAGCTGCCGTCGGCCGCGCCGGCGAGGAAGCCCAGGTCGATCAACCGGCGCTGGGCGCGGCGCACATATCCGTTTTTGTCGCCCTCCTTGAGGGGATAGACGGCGTCGGCCACCGCGTCGTCGAACAACAGGGCCTGGGTCGCCTCGTCCGCCACGCCGTCTGTGCGCAGCGCATAGCCGCGCGCGTTGAAAAACGCCTGGAAGCCCGCCACGGCCTCGACGGTCTTTGGCCCGTAATCCCCATCCGGGGAAATGCTCAAAAAGCCCAGGTAGTACAGGCGATGCTGCAGTTTTTCGACCTCGTCGCCCTTGACGCCGGTCTGCAGGGTCTGCGCGCTCGCGCAGGCAAAGAGCAGCGCCACCGCGATCAAAACCGAAACAAAGCGCTTCATGTTCATCCTCCGTATCCCGCAAAACGCGGTCTGGTCTGGCATCATTATAGCACAAACCGCGCCCATGTGGCTGTGGAAATTATTAAGAAGCCATGAATTTCCCCCGTCCAAAAACAGGCGCGCCCTCCGCTCCGTTTCCGGCGCGCGGAGGGCGCTGCGCGGCCCCGGCCGCTATATGGTTTCGATTTTGATCAGATTGGTATTGCCGCTGCGGCCGGTGGTGGCCCCGGCGGTAATGACGATGCGGTCGCCCTTTTGCAGGTTGAAGGTCTTGCGCGCCAGGCGCTTGGCGGAATAGAACAGCACCTCCGTAGACTCGAAGGCCTCGCACATCACCGGCGTCACGCCCCAGGAGAGCGCCAGCTTTCGCCAGGTCTTTTCGTTGGTGGTAACGCCCAGGATGTCCACCGGCGAACGGAAGCGCGACACCATGCGCACGGTCTTGCCCGACAGCGAGCATACGGCGATGGCCTTGGCCCCCACGTCGATGGACATGCCGCAGGTGGCGTGGGAAATGGCGTCCACGATGTTGCGGATCTTGAACTCGCTTTGCAAAAAGCGCTTTTCATAGTGGATGCCGCTTTCGGTCTGGCTGGCGATGCGCGACATGGTTTCCACCGCCAAAACGGGGTGTTCGCCCGCGGCTGTCTCGCCCGAGAGCATGATGGCGCTGGTGCCGTCGTAAACGGCGTTGGCCACGTCGGAAATCTCGGCGCGGGTGGGACGCACGTTGTGGATCATGCTTTCGAGCATCTCCGTGGCGGTAATAACGCGCTTGCCCAGCATGCGGCATTTGGTGATAAGATGTTTCTGAATCTGCGGCAGTTCCTCAAAGGGGATCTCAACGCCCATATCGCCGCGGCCGATCATAATGCCGTCGCAGGCCTCGCAGATTTCCTCGATGTTGTCAACGCCGGAACGGTTCTCCAGCTTGGCGATGACGTCGATGTTCTTCGCGCCCAATTCGTCCAGCCAGGCGTGCACGGCCTCCAGATCCTCGCGGCGGGAAACGAAGGAACAGGCGATGAAATCCACGTCGTTTTCCACCCCGAAGCGGATGTCCGCCTTGTCCTGTTCGCTCAGGTAGGGCTGTTTGAGCACCTTGCCAGGAAAGCTCATGCTCTTGCGGTCGGTCAGTTCGCCGCCGGCGACCACCGTGCAGTTGACTTCGGTGTCGGTGCAGTCGGTCACCTCAAAGACCATCAGGCCGTTGTTGACCAGAATCGTATCCCCGGCGGCCATTTCCGCAGGCAGGCCCTTGTAGGAAACCGACACGCGCGTGCGGTCGCCGAGGATATCCTCAGTGGTGAAGGTAAAACGGTCGCCTCGGGAGAGCATCACGCGCCCCTCGGCCAGGCGGCCGGTGCGGTACTCCGGCCCCTTGGTATCCAGCATGATGGCGATGGGCTGATTGAGTTGCTCGCGCACGCGGCGGATGCGCTCGATCTTCTGAAGATGCTCCTCATGCGTTCCATGGGAAAAGTTGAGCCGGGCCACGTTCATGCCGGCCAGGCACATCTGGGTAAGCGTATCTTCGTTGTCGCAGGCCGGGCCAATGGTGCAGACAATTTTGGTTTTGCGCATAGCTTGTCCTCCCAACGCACTGTTCATTTTCCTCATTATACAAAACTTACGTTAATTTTTGCAGAAGTTGTGAAACAATTTGCTGCACGAATCGTTGCGCGCGCAGGAAAATATGCTATACTCTTTCCCAGGGAGGGATCGCCATGAACAACATTCGCCTTGTTTCGCCGCCGCCGCGCCGCGTGGAAAGCCGCCTGGAGGACATGTCTCCCGCGCAGGCGCAAACGTCGCGCGCCTTCCACCGGTCGTTTCCCGGTTACGCGCCCACGCCGCTGGTCGAGCTGCGCGCGCTGTCCGCGCGCCTGGGCATTCATCGGCTGTGGGTCAAGGACGAATCGCCGCGCTTTGGTCTCAACGCCTTCAAGGTCCTGGGCGCCTCCTATGCCGTCGCCCGCCACATCGCCGCGCGCCTGGGCATGGCGGAGGCGGCGCTCTCCTGCGACGTCCTTGCCGGCGAAGCCTGCCGCGAGGCCATGCGCGGCGCGACGCTCTTTACCGCCACGGACGGCAACCACGGCCGCGGCGTGGCCTGGACGGCGCGCGAACTGGGCTGCCGCGCCGTGGTGCGCATGCCCATGGGCACAGTCGAAAGCCGCGTTGCGAACATCCGCGCGCTCGGGGCGGAAGTGACGGTGGAGGCGCGCAATTACGACGGCTGCGTGCGTCTGGCGGCGCAACAGGCCGCGCAAAGCCCCGGCGGCGTGCTTGTGCAGGACACCGCCTGGGAAGGCTATACGCAGATACCGCTGTGGATCATGCAGGGGTATCTTACCATGGCGCTGGAAGCGGACGAGCAGATGGACGCGCCGCCGACGCACATCTTTTTGCAGGCGGGCGTCGGCTCCATGGCGGCGGCGGTGGCGGCGTATTTTGCGCAGGCGCACCCGCAAGAGCCGCCGAAAATCGTTATCGTGGAGCCTGCGGCGGCGGACTGCTTTTTCCGCAGCGCCGCAAACGGCGAAATCACCGCCGTGACCGGCGAAATGCCCACGATCATGGCGGGTCTTGCCTGCGGCGAACCCAGTCCCATCGCCTGGGCCATTCTGCAAAACCTGCCCTGCGCCTACCTTTCCTGCGCAGACGAGGTCACCCGGCGCGGCATGCGTCTGCTTTCGCGCCCCCTGACGGGCGATCGCCCCATCGTCTCCGGGGAAAGCGGCGCCGTCGGCGCGGGCGCGCTGTGGGAGGCGGCCGGAGATGAAACGGCGCGCAAAGCGCTTGGGCTGGATGCAAGCGCCCGGGTGCTGCTGATCTCTACGGAAGGAGATACAGACCCGGTGAATTTACTGATGTGCGATAAAGAAGTAATAGAAGTGTAAAAAATTTTGCCGTTCCTATCCGGCACTTAGCTCTTGTGTCGGATAGGTCGGGCGGTTATTCGGGCAAGTCCACCTTGCCAACAAAAGAATAATAAATCTCAATGTCCTGTCTGCGGGTCTTGTTCTCGTCATAGCTGCACTCATGCACAACGATTTTCTCTACA